>JAUNKF010000025.1 GCA_030532895.1 Lautropia sp.
AAATGGTGGAGGTAAGCGGGATCGAACCGCTGACCTCTTGCATGCCATGCAAGCGCTCTCCCAGCTGAGCTATACCCCCTGGCGATCAAGAGATGAAATTATATACCGATTTTTTTGTGTTGTGCAAGTCTTTTTTCTTGCGAAGTTCAGACCTGAACAACGAACCTGCCAGAAAACTTGTCGACCTGTTTTGGCTATGAAAGCCGCCGAAAAATTCTCTAACGGGCAACCGATTCCAAGATTCTATACTGCAAGTTATTCTGTTGTCCAATCGTTTTGTGATCTGATTGGCAACACCCTGACGACAAGCCCCCTTTTCCAGGGCATTCGTCACGGTGGGCAGGCTCCGCGCCAGGTAGCTCACGTCTGCAGAACAGTGCCAACCCGCTGATTTTCAAAGCATTTTCATCTCACGCTTTCCTTTCACCCGTTTGTAGAGTCATTCAAGCATCATGAGCGCACAACTGATCGATGGTGTTGCCATCTCCGCCCAAGTTCGGGAAGAAGTCCGCCAGGCAGCGGCCCATATCCTTGAAACGGCCGGGCGCCGCCCTGGCCTGGCCGTGATCCTGGTGGGTGACTCTGCCGCCTCCCAAGTCTATGTGCGCAACAAAATCCGGGCTTGCGAAGCGGCCGGCTTTCATTCGGTGAGCGAACACCTGCCCGAGAGCACGACCGAAGCCGAGTTGCTCGCACTCCTGAGCAAACTCAATCAGGATCCCTCCGTCGATGGCATTCTGGTTCAGTTGCCCCTGCCCCCCCACATCGATACGCGCCGCGTGATCGAGGCCATCGCCCCCGACAAGGACGTGGATGGCTTTCACGTCAGCAACGCCGGCGCGCTGATGACGGGCGCCCCTCAGCTCGTGCCCTGCACCCCGCTCGGCGTGATGCGGCTGCTGGCGCACACCGGCGTGCCGCTGCGTGGCGCCGAAGCCGTCGTGATCGGCGCCAGCAACCTGGTCGGCAAGCCCCAGTTGCACCTACTGCTGGCTGCCGGCGCCACGGTCACGCTCTGCAACAGCAAGACCCGCGACCTGGCTGCCCAGGCGCGTCGGGCCGACATTCTGGTCGTGGCCGTTGGGCGCCCGAACATGGTGACGGCCGACATGATCAAGCCGGGCGCCGTCGTCATCGACGTGGGCATCAACCGGCTGCCCGATGGCAAGCTGACGGGCGATGTGGATTTTGAAGCCGCCCGCGACGTGGCAGGCTGGATCACGCCGGTGCCCGGTGGCGTCGGCCCGATGACGATCGCCATGCTGCTTCAGAACACGATCACGGCCGCCCGCCGTCATCTGAATCTGCCGGATGCCTGAAGGCCACCAGATGATGAAAAGATAGCGCAAACGACGCAATCAGGGCCCCCGCATCAGGTCGAGCAGATCGGTTCGCCTGGCCGGGCTGCCATCAGCTGCCTGCACCCCGGCCCTCCCCCATGCTGCTGCCCAGACGGCCATTGGGGTGACCCGGCATTGCAATCCACCAGAAACGGCCCAAACTGGGAACATGGCAAACAGCGGGCAGCATCATGGCTGTTTGCCCCGACACTCGAACCACTCAACGGATCCGTGGGCACGTGTCCGGCAGGAAAGCATCCTCGCATCAGCCGACCCGATCTCCGTACACCTGACCAGCCCCCTCAATCCATGTCCCTTGAAGGGGACTCAAGAAGAGCACACGATGACAGCCTCTCAAACTGCCACCCCCCACAACCCGCTGCTGGACGGCCCGAAGTCCTTGCCCCGTTTCAGTGAAGTACGCCCTGAGCACGTCAGCCCGGCCCTGGATACGCTGCTGGCCGAAGCCGAAGAAGCCCTGACGCAAGTGACGGCTGACGGCACGCCTGCCACCTGGCAGGATGTGGCCCTGCCGCTGCAACGTGGCACGGAGCGGCTCTCCCACGCTTGGGGGCTGGTGCAGCACCTCAATTCGGTCGCGGATTCACCCGCACTGCGTGAAACCTTCAACCAGAACCTGCCTCGTGTGGTGGAGTTCTGGACGCGGCTGGGGCAAAACAGTGCCCTTTTCAGCAAGTACAAGGCGCTGAAACACGGTGAGGGCTATCAGGCACTCGATGGCGCCCGCCGCAAGGCACTCGACAACGAGGTGCGTGATTTCACCTTGAGTGGCGCGGAGCTGCAGTCGCCGGCGCGTGAACGCTTTGCCGCCATTCAGGAAGAACTGGCGGCACTCACCCAGCGCTTTTCCGAAAACGTGCTCGATGCCACCAATGCCTTCGAGCTGATCATTCCCGACACGCCCGAAGGGCGTGAACGCCTGGCCGGTCTGCCGGACGATGCGGTCACGGCCGCCCGGGCGGATGCCGAACGCCAGCAAAAAAGCGGCTACCGCTTCACGCTGCATTTTCCGTCGTACTTCCCGGTGATCCAGTACGCGCACGACCGCAGCCTGCGTGAAACGCTGTATCGGGCCTATGTCACCCGTGCGGCCGAAGGCAGCGAGCAGGACAACACGGCGCTGATGCACCAGATTCTGGCACTGCGCCAGGAAAAGGCCCAATTGCTCGGCTATCACCATTACGCCGAGCTATCGCTCGTGCCGAAAATGGCTGATTCACCAGGTGAGGTCGAACATTTCCTGCGTGACCTGGCCCGTCGCGCCCGCCCCTTTGCCGAGAAGGATCTGGCCGAGCTGCGAGCCTTTGCCCGCGAGACGCTGGGGATGGACACGCTGGAAGCCTGGGATCTGGCCTATGCCAGCGAAGCACTGAAGCAGGCACGCTATGCCTTCTCGGACAACGAGGTCAAACAATATTTCTCGCTACCTCGCGTGCTGGATGGGCTGTTCCGGCTGATCGAGCGCCTGTTCGGCGTCGTGATCAAGGATGACCAGGCCGAGGGCTGGCACCCGGATGTGCGCTTTTACCGGATCGAGTCGAAGACGGGCGAGCTGGTCGGCCAGTTCTATCTGGATCTCTACGCCCGCGAGGCCAAGCAGCCCGGCGCCTGGATGAACGACTGCCGCGGCCGCCACCATGAAACGCTCGATGGCAGCCTGCAGACCCCGATCGCGTATCTGGTCTGCAATTTCCAGGCACCCGTCAACGGTCGCCCGGCACTGCTCACGCATGATGACGTGACGACACTCTTTCACGAGTTCGGCCACGGCCTGCATCACCTGCTGACCCGTGTCGACACGCTGGCCGTCTCCGGCATTTCGGGTGTGGAATGGGATGCGGTCGAGCTACCGAGCCAGTTCATGGAAAACTGGGCCTGGGAGTGGGATATCGTCGAGTCGATGACGGCCCACGTCGACACCGGCGAGAAGATGCCCCGCGCGCTTTTCGACAAGATGCTGGCGGCCCGCAATTTCCAGGCCGGCCTGCAAACGTTGCGCCAGATCGAATTTGCCGTCTTCGACATGCTGCTGCACCAGCAACTGGCCGGACAGGATGCTCAGCACGCAGCAGAGACCACCGCAGCCACCAGTGAGCCTCACACCACAAGCAACGGGCAAGCCAGGCAGCCAGGCGCACCCGACGGCGGCACCGGACAACCCGAGCCGACAGCAGCCCCCGGCCGCCGCGATTCGATCCAGCAACTGCTCGACCGGGTACGCGAGGAAGTGGCGGTTTTGGTGCCACCTGCGTTCAACCGCTTCCAGAACAGCTTCAGCCACATCTTTGCCGGCGGTTATGCAGCGGGTTATTACAGCTACAAATGGGCCGAAGTGCTCTCTGCCGACTGCTATGCGGCCTTCGAGGAGGCCACGCCGGCCGACCCGACGGTGGGTGAACGATTCCTCACGGAAATCCTCTCTGTAGGCGGCAGTCGACCGGCCATCGACTCATTCAAGGCGTTCAGAGGTCGGGCGCCCGAGCTGGATGCCCTGCTCCGTCATAATGGGATGGTAGAAACCGTCGCCTGATCTTGCTCATCCGGATGTGTCCCTTGTCGTTTGCTGTCTGGATGGTCTGATCAGCCAACCCTGATCTGGATGGACATGAACATCAAGGACACACCGGCAAAAATGCTTCTGCTCACGGCTTGCACGCTGTCGGCCATGTCCGTCATGAGCGCGGAATACAAATGGCTCGATGACAACGGCGGGGTCGTCTATGGCGACAACCCGCCAGCCGAAGGCGCCACACCACTGCGCAGCACAGGCACCACGGTGAGCCAGACGATCAATCCGGCCAAGCCCGATCCCCTGCTCGCCTTACCACTCGACCTTCGCACGGCTGCCCGCTCGCAGCCCGTGGTGCTCTACAGTGCGCAGGATTGCCAACCCTGCGCACAGGCCAGCCAGCACCTGAAGAACCGTGGCATACCGTTCCAGGAATGGCTGGTGTCGAGTCATGCCGACTTTGAGAAGTTCCGCACGCTCGGTTTCACCGGCAACGGCTTTCCGGCGCTCAGCATCGGGCAAAACCGTCAGGTGGGCTTTGAAGCCAAGGCTTGGGACAAACTGCTGGACGTGGCCGGCTATCCGCGGGATCGGCGCCTGCCCAGCACCTACCAGTATCCGGCCGTCGCCCGCCTGAGCGAAGAACCTGGCAACAGCGGTGACGTGGTGACGGCCCAACCAGAGCATCAGGTGATCCTGCACGGCAACAAGACAGCCACACGCCCGGCACCGACCAGACGGGAGCCTGTACCGGACGCCACGACCGTTCGCTTCTGAGTAGCCCAATACCGGCCAGCATCGAAGGCCAGCCCCCGCGTGCGTCACTCATGCCCTCATGGGGCGTGGGGCCACATGCGGCCCTGTCTGCACACCAAGGAGGCTGCGCGTGCAACGAATCCGTGTGTAACGCGCGCTATCCGCTATCATCATCGTCGCTTCAGGCAACCAGAGTCCGGCCCCACGGCTGGCCGACAACCGGGTCGTGGCAAGGCGACCGGCAGCCGTCCGGCGCCTCTCATGCACCACGACCGCCCAACCGGAGGCGGACGATACACCATGAATCTTCAACAACTGCGTTCCGTTCGCGAGGCCATCCGGCGGGGCTACAACCTGACCGAGGTGGCCCGAGCACTGCACACCTCGCAACCGGGCGTGAGCCGCCAGATCCGTGAGCTGGAACACGAGCTGGGCTTCGAGCTGTTCGTGCGCGCCGGCAAGCGCCTGACCTCACTGACCCCGGCCGGCAGTCTGGCCGTGCCGATCATCGAGAGCATCCTGAACGGGGCGGAAAACCTGCTGCGCACCGGCGAGGAATATTCAAAACAGTCAGCCGGCAAACTGTCGATTGCCGCCACCCACTCGCAGGCCCGCTATGCACTGCCGGATGCCGTGCGGGATTTCCGGCAGCGTTATCCGGAGGTGCATCTTCACCTGCACCAGGGCTCACCGTCACAGGTGGCGGAGATGCTGCTCGATGGTGAAGCCGATATCGGCATCGCCACCGAAGGCTTGCTCGATTACGACGGGCTGGTGACCTTGTCCTGCTACCGCTGGACGCACAGCGTGCTGGTGCCACCAGGACACCCGCTGCTGGCGGATGACAAGCTCACGCTCAGCCGACTGGCGCAGTTTCCGATCATCACCTACAGCACTGGCTTCACAGGCCGCACGCACATCGACCAAGCCTTTGCGCGTGAACAACTGGAACCCGAGATCGTGCTGACGGCGATGGACGCCGACGTGCTCAAAACCTATGTCGAGCTGGGACTAGGCGTGGGCATCATTGCCTCGATCGCCTTCGACGAGGAGCGGGACACGCGCTTGCGAGCCATCGATGCGGGGCAGCTGTTTCCGGTCAACACGACCCGACTGGCCTTCAGGCGTGGCATCTTCCTTCGCAGCTATGTCTATGACTTCATCGAAACCTTTGCCTCCCCGCTGACCAGGGCCGTCGTGGAACAGGCCGCCAACCAGGAACCCGGCATCGACTTTCAGATTTAGAGCGTGCCATGCGCACCCAGCGCGGCTGTCGCCAGGACGAAGCAGCGCATGACACGCATCGGCTTCAGATCATCGAGGCCGGGTCGGCCGGCTGCTCCGTGCTGCCAGCCCAGTCGGCGCCTGCCTCGAAGCGGGTTTCCTGACGGGCGCGCAGGTGGGCGGGCGTACCGCGTTCGAGCCTCATGCGAGCCTTGAGGGCCAGATAAGCCGCCCGTGACATTTCCACGTCGATGAAACTGTCATCATCCTGACGGCGAAATTCGAGCCGGGTACGCGGGCCGACCGTAAGTGCCTGCGAAAAGCGCACCGGCAGAGTGCCCGGCTGCGGCTCGGCAAGCACATCGATTTCGTGCGGGCGCACATAGACCACTTCCTCCGGGCGGGCCGGATCCCCGCCCGCCTCACCTGCCCGGCTGTCGAAATGCCCACGAAAGAGGTTCACGTCGCCGAGAAACTTCAGCACGAAAGGGGTGGCCGGCCGGTCGTAGACCTCCTCCGGGCTGCCATTCTGCTCGACCCTGCCCTTGTTCAGCACCACGACGCGGTCAGCCACCTCCATTGCCTCGTCCTGGTCATGGGTGACGAAGACGCTCGTGACGTGCATCTCATCATGTAGCCGACGCAACCAGCGACGCAAGGATTTGCGCACCTGCGCATCGAGGGCCCCGAAAGGCTCGTCGAGCAGCAGCACCCTCGGCTCCACGGCCAACGCTCGGGCCAGCGCGATGCGCTGGCGCTGGCCGCCCGAGAGCTGCGAAGGATAACGGTCGGCCAACCAGTCGAGCTGCACGAGTTGCAGCAGGCTCATCACCTTCTCACGAATCGCCGCCTCGGTCGGCCGCACGGCTCGCGGCATGACCCGAAGCCCGAAGGCCACGTTCTCGAAGATCGTCATGTGGTTGAAGAGCGCATAGTGCTGGAAAACGAAACCGACCTGGCGGGCGCGGGGATCGTCCTGCGTGGCATCCTTGCCATGAAACAGCACCTGGCCGCTGTCGGGCTGCTCCAGCCCGGCGATGATGCGTAACAGCGAGGTCTTGCCCGACCCGGACGGCCCGAGCAGGGCCACCAGCTCGCCGGAGCCGATCGCCAGCGAAATGTCGTCACACACCACGGTCTGGCCGAAGCGCTTGTTCAGGTTCTGGATCAGGATGCTCATGCAGGTTCGTTCGTTGTCAGACAATCAGATGCCAAAGGCATTCCACAGCTCGGCATCATCGGCTTGCATCTTCACGACCTCGACCTCAGGCGCCGTCACGGCCAGTGCCTGCGACACCATGCTGCCGGGGGGCACGCTGCGCGTGAGCCAGACATTGCCGCCGATGACGGAGCCACGGCCGATGGTGACACGGCCAAGCACCGTTGCCCCGGCGTAAATCACCACATCGTCTTCGACGATCGGGTGTCGTGGCTCGCCCTTCACGAGCGAACCGTCCTCGCCTTGGGTGAAGCGCTTGGCGCCGAGCGTGACGGCCTGATAGAGGCGCACGCGACGGCCGATGACGGCGGTTTCGCCGATGACCACGCCCGTGCCATGATCGATGAAGAAATGCGAACCGATCTGCGCCCCGGGATGGATGTCGATGCCCGTGGCAGAGTGTGCCAGCTCTGCCATCAGTCGTGCCGTCAGCTTCATACCCTGGCGATAAAGCAAATGCGCAAAACGATGATGGATCATCGCCCAGACGCCCGGATAACTGATCAGCACCTCATCGACGCTGTTGGCGGCCGGGTCACCTTGAAAGGCGGCCTCCACGTCGGTGTCGAGCAGTTCGCGCACCTTCACCAGATCGCGGCTGAAGGCCCGGATGATGGCCACCGCCCGCGCACTGCCTTCATCACACAACTCACGCTCGCCGGAGAGGTAGAGCAGCTCGCGGCGAACCTGCTGATGCAGCGCCGACAGCGCCAGATCCAATGTGTAGCCCACGTAGTGGTCGATATTCTCCGCGCACAGATCGGGCTTGCCCAGCCAGTGCGGGAACAGTGCCGCCGCCAGCCCATCGACCACCTCCGCCAGCACCACCCGCGAAGGCAGGCTGGGCGGCTGGCCATCGGGCCGGCGGGCATGCAGCCCGGCCTGACGCAATTCGCCCAGGCGCTCGACCGCCTCATCCACGCCGAAGGACAGCGATCTCCCCTTTTTCAGATCCATGCAATCCATGCAGTCATCCCCGTGTTTGATCTTTAACCAACACCATCGATGCCAGAACTATACCCTGCCCCCCGGACATGAGGCCCTCGCCCGGTGAACCTTTATTATCACGAATCCCCATCTTGCGGCCTTTGACGCCCTGGGCATGCCTGTGGTTGGCAACGTGCCGACGCGTCGCCTGGCCGTCGAGGTGCAAGCCCCGGCTGCCCAAGGCAGCACCTTGGGCCAGCACGGGGAAGACGGCGTTCATCGGCAGCGCCGCCCCGCCCTCCACCTGAACCGCTCCCTACCACGGCATGACCGACCTGTTGTCCAGCACCTTCGTCTATCTGGCCGCCGCCACGATCGCCGTGCCACTTGCCAACCGGCTGGGCCTGGGGTCGGTGCTGGGCTATCTGCTGGCCGGCATCCTGATCGGCCCCATACTGGGCCTCGTGGGCCAAGAGGCCGAAGACGTGCAACATGTGGCCGAGTTCGGCGTGGTGATGATGCTCTTTCTGGTGGGCCTGGAGCAGGAACCTCGCAAGTTCTGGCAGCTTCGGCACCAGGTGCTGGGTTTGGGCAGCCTGCAGGTGATCTCGACGATGGCCGTACTGACGCTGGCGGCCAACCTGTTCCTGGGGCTGGACTGGCCGCTGGCCATCGCGGCCAGCTGTGTGTTGACGGTCTCGTCCACCGCCATCGTGCTGCAAACGCTGACCGAAAAGAATCTGCTGAAGAGCCGCGGCGGACAGGCGAGCTTTTCCGTGCTGCTCCTGCAGGACATCGCCGTGATCCCGATGATGGCGCTGCTGCCGCTCCTTGCACAACCCGAGCTGGGCGCGGGGAGCACCGCTGCCCAGGATGACCCCGCCGCCTGGCTCAACGGGCTGGACGATGGCACGAAAACCCTCGTGATGCTGGGTGCGATGGCCTTCATCGTGGTCGGCGGACACTTCCTCGCCACGCCAGTCTTTCGCACCATCACGTCGCTGAAGCTACGCGACATCGTGACCATCTTTTCCCTCGCGCTGGTGATCGGGATCGCCCTGCTCATGACCCTGATCGGCCTGTCGCCAGCGCTCGGCACCTTCCTGGCGGGCCTGGTGCTTGCCAACAGTGAATTTCGGCACGAGCTGGAAAGCCAGATCGAGCCGTTCAAGGGCTTGCTGCTCGGGATCTTCTTCGTGACCGTGGGGGCCGGTATCGACTTCGGCCTGCTCTTCGAGCATTTTGGCACCATCCTGTGGATGACGCTGGGCATGATGGGCCTGAAAATCATCGTGTTGCTGCTGCTGGGCCGGCTGTTCCGGCTGGATCGGCCGAGCCGAATGCTGCTGGCCCTCGGACTTGCGCAAGCGGGTGAATTCGGTTTCGTGCTGCTGGCTTTCCTCGTGAGCCATTCGGTGATGCCCGAGGCACTGGCCAAACAGTTGTTGCTCGTGGTGGCACTCTCGATGCTGCTCACCCCGATCCTCTTCATGATCTATGACCGCTTCATCGCACCGCTGGCGGCACGCGCGGCCCAGAACCGGGCAGCCGATCCGATCGACGAGCAGCACCCGGTGCTGGTGATCGGCCACGGCCGCTTTGGCCAGATCATCAACAGCGTGCTGTCGGCCAGCGGCTTCAAGACGACCGTGATCGAACACGATCCCGCGATGGTGGCAGGCTTTCGTCGCTACGGCGTGAAAACCTATTTTGGCGATGCCTCACGTACCGAGCTGCTGCTGACGGCCGGCGTCGCGAAAGCCGAGCTGTTGGTGGTGGCCATCAACAACCCGGCACAGGCCGTGTCGATCGTGAAATTTGCGCGACTGGTGAACCCCGGCATCAAGATCGTGACCCGTGCCCACAGCCGACTGACGGCCTTCGATTTGTACCGGGCGGGTGCCAACGAGATCATCCGCGACAGCCTCGATGCCGCCATCCGAAGCAGCAAGCGCTCGCTCGAATTGCTGGGCATGGATCCGTCGCTCGCCGAGCAGATCGGCGAGCTATATCTCGCGCGTGATCTTGAGGCGATGACGGTGCTGGCTCGAAGTTATGATTCCAAGCTTGACCCTTTCGAAAACAAGGCGATGATGTCCGCCGCCCGCGCAGAGCAGAAAAAGACCGATGCGCTGGTGAAAGCGCTGATCCAGAAGGAGCAGGCGCTCGTCTCGGCGGGTGAGCGCCAGTCATTTGGCAAGGAAGGGTCTTGAGCACGTGTCATGCACGTGTTCGTGCGCGAAACTTCGCTTCATCCTGCTGACAGACCATGACCGGCCTTCTCGACGCCATCCTCTTTGCCCTCAACGTGACGCTGCCCAGCGCACTGATGCTCGGCTTTGGCGTGATCCTGCGGCGTACCGGACAGCTTGATCCGGAATTTGCCGCCAAGGCATCACGCATCGTGTTCAACTACGCGCTGCCGCTGCTGCTCTTCTCGAAGCTGGCCGAAAGCGACATCCAGTACGAAGAGCAGGCCGTGCTGCTGCTGGCCGGTGCGCTGACCACGTTCGTGCTGTACGGCCTGGCCGAACTGTATGCCTGGTTCGGCGTGCCCGACCCCAAGGACAAGGGGGTGTTCGTGCAGGGCGTCTTTCGCAGCAACATGGCGATCATGGGGCTGGCTTTCGTGCTGAACGCCTATGGCGATGCGGGTCTCGCTTCGGGTGCCGTCTATGTGGGCGTGATCACGCTGCTCTACAACGTGCTGTCGGTGATCGCGCTGAGCCGCACGAGCGGCGGTGGCTGGCGGGGCAAGCTCGGGCACGTGCTGCGCAACATCGCCACGAACCCGCTGATCATCGCCATCGTGCTCGCGCTCGTGCTGCAGCGCCTGCAGGTGCCGATTCCGGGTGTGGTGATGCAGACGGCCAACTACATGGCGAACATGGCGCTGCCGATCGCCCTGCTCTGCGCCGGTGCGACCTTCGATGTGCGCTCGGTTTTCAAGACCTCGGACATTTCGTTGAAAGCCGCCATCGGCCGGCTGGTGGTGGCACCACTGGTGGCCATCGGCGTGGGCTTGTACTTTGGCCTTGCCCCCATTCCGATGGGGGTGCTCTTCATGATGTCGGCCATGCCCACGGCAGCGGCCAGCTATGTGATGGCCAAAAGCATGGGCGGCAACGATGTGGCGGCTGCCAACATCATCGCACTCACGACTTTTGGCGCGATCTTCTCGGCGGCCATCGGCATCACGGTGCTGCGCAGCCACGGACTGATGTAAGCGCAAGGAAGCACGGTGAAACGGGGTGACTGAAGCGCGGTGTCAGACCGGTTGGGAAACACACGCATGAAGCCACCTTATGCGAAAAACGCATAAGCACGATGAAAATCCGTCGTTGTCCTGCCTGTCCGAGGCTGCGAAGATCGCCCCCGATCCGATGACATCCCCAACCAGAGGTTTTGCTGCATGACTGCTCCGACCATCGTCCGACGTGACCTGATCCGTTTTCTGTCGCTCAGCGCCGTGGCATTGGGTGTGACCCTGCCCGCAGTGCCGGCACTGTCGGCCGATGTGCCCAAAGACCAGACGATCCTGAACGCCACCTATGACATCGGCCGTGAGTTGTTCTCCAAAATCAACCCGCTGTTTCTGGAACACTGGCAAAAACAGCATGGCAGCAAACTGAAGATCGACCAATCCTTCGGTGGCACCTCGCGGCAAGCGCAGGACATCATCCAGGGCAAGAAGGCCGACACCGTCACCTTCAATCAGGTCACGGATATCGACATCCTCGCGCGTCGCAAGCTCGTCAAGCCCGATTGGGCAGAGCAGTTTCCGAACAACAGCTCGCCTTACTACAGCACCATCGCGTTCATGGTGCGCAAAGGCAACCCCAAAGGCATCAAGAACTGGGATGATCTGGCCAAACCCGACACGAAGCTGATCTTCCCGAACCCCAAAACCTCGGGCAATGCGCGCTACTCCTATCTGGGTGCCTGGATTTACGCGCAGGAAGCCTTCAAGGGGGATGAGGCTGCCGTCAAGCAATTCATCACCTCGCTGCTCGGCAATGTCGAGAATTTCCCCACCGGTGGCCGTGCCGCCACGGTGGCCTTCACCCAGCACGGCCAGGGCGATGTGCTGCTGACCTTCGAGTCGGAGATCAAGAACCTGCTGGCCGACCCGGCCTTCAAGGATCAGGGCTATGAGCTGGTGGTGCCGCCCGTCAGCGTGCTGGCCGAGTTCCCGGTGGCCATCGTCGACAAGGTGGTGGACGCCAAAGGCACCCGTGAGGTTGCCAAAGCGTATCTGGACTTTCAGTACAGCCCCGACGTGCAGCAGCTGCTGGCCGACCACAACCTGCGCCCGAGCAACGCCGAGGTGGCAGCTGCCAACGCCAAGCGCTTCGACGAAACGCGTCTCGTGAACCCGACCTCGTTGCAGGGTGGCTGGGCCGGCATCCAGAAGGATCATTTCGCCAGCGGCGCCACGCTCGATCAGCTGATGGCTGCCCGCCGGCGTTGATCCCCACGAGCGCTCCACGGCCTCCAGAGCCGCCCCACGGCCGGATCGGTGTGCCGCCCAGGCGGCCACGGAACCGAAATCCGTGCATCACTTCTGCCCAAGTCCGCCTTTGAACCGCCCGCGCTTTTTCCTCCGACCACCGATCCTGCCCGGTTTCGGCATCAGTTTCACCACGAGCGTGCTGTATCTGCACGTGGTGATCCTGATCCCCCTTGCAGCCCTGCTCTTTCATGCGGCCGACCTGGGCTGGGCCCAATACTGGGCGGCCATTTCCGATCCACGGGTGGTGGCGAGCTACAAGGTGACGCTGGGCGGCGCGCTGATCTCGACGCTTTGCGTGACACTGATCGGCCTGCTGCTCGCCTGGGTGCTGACACGTTACGAATTTCCCGGCCGGCGGCTGCTCGACAGCCTGATCGATCTGCCTTTCGCGCTGCCCACAGCCGTGG
Source organism: Lautropia sp. (assembly GCA_030532895.1). GTDB lineage: Bacteria > Pseudomonadota > Gammaproteobacteria > Burkholderiales > Burkholderiaceae_E > Lautropia. Next base: position 12,917 of record JAUNKF010000025.1, read on the forward strand.
CGGGGCTGACGTTGGCCACGCTGCTGGCACCGGGCGGCTGGATCGGGCGCTGGTTTGCCGCCTGGGACATCAAGATCGCTTATGCCTATCCGGGCCTCGTCATCGCGATGATCTTCACGAGCCTGCCCTTCATCGTGCGCACCGTGCAGCCGGTGATCGAAGACCTGGGTCACGAGGTGGAGGAAGCGGCGGGCACGCTGGGCGCCACACCGCGGCAGATCTTTTTGCGCGTGACGCTGCCCGCGCTGATGCCGGCGCTCGTGGCTGGCGCCAGCCAAGCCTTCATTCGCAGCCTGGGCGAGTTCGGTGCGGTCGTGATGATCGCGGGCAACATCCCGTTTCAGACCGAAATCACGTCGCTGATGATCTTCGTGCGCCTGCAGGAATTTGAATATGGGGCGGCGGCCGCCATCGCCTCGGTGGTGCTCGTCGTCTCCCTCGTGCTGCTCTTTGGCTTGCAGCTGCTTCAATCCCACTGGCTCAAAGGGCAACGGACACGATGAACGCGCCGGCCTCCGCTTACCCCAAAAAGCCCGCCAACGCCTTCCAATGGCTGCTGCTCTCGCTGGGCCTCGTCGTGGCCGTGCTGCTGCTCGTGCTGCCGATCGTGCTGATCTTTGCGCAGGTGGCCGCCGGTGGTTGGACACTGCTCGTCGAGAACCTGTCGGCCGACTATCTGCACCACGCGCTGGGCCTCACCCTGCTGGCGACCTTTGCCAGCATTCCGATCAACCTGGCTTTTGGCGTGATGTTCGCCTGGTGCGTGACGCACTTCCGTTTCCGGGGCCGGCGCCTGTTGATCGCGCTGATCGACATCCCCTATGCGACCTCACCGGTGGTGGTCGGTCTGTGCTATCTGCTGCTCTACGGGGCCGAGTCGGCCCTGGGCCAATACCTGTCCGATCACGACATCCAGCTGATGTTCGCCTGGCCCGGCATCATCATGGTGACGGTGTTCGTGACCTCGCCCTATGTGGCGCGCCTCCTGATGCCGCTGATGCAGACGCAGGGCGACGAGGAGGAGCAGGCAGCACTGCTGCTGGGTGCCAACGGCTGGCAGATCTTCTGGCAGGTGAGCCTGCCCAAGATCCGCTGGGCGCTGCTCTACGGCATCATGATCACCAACGCCCGCGCCGTGGGCGAGTTCGGCGCGGTCTCGGTCGTCTCGGGCGCCACGCTGAACCAGACGCTCACGCTGCCGCTCCTGGTGGAACAACTGAACAATGACTACAAGACGGCCGCCGCCTTCACTGCCGCCTCCATTCTCGCGCTGATGGCCCTCTTCACGCTGATCCTGAAGACCTGGCTGGAGAAGCGGCAAGCCCATCGCTGACACGCCGCATGCGCAGGCCCCCTCGACCTGATCCTCGGCGTTCCCGTCAAGGCTCCCGGGGGATTGCGGGTTAAACTCTTCCTTGGTTTTCAATCAGATGCGCTGAGCACTCGACTCGTCAGGTGCCTGCATTTTCGTCGTTTCGGAGTCATTTGCATGGATTTCACCTCGCCTGCCTTCTGGATCGCCATTGGGCAGATCATCCTCATCGACATCCTGCTGGGGGGGGACAATGCCGTCGTCATCGCCCTGGCCGTGCGCAAGCTGGAGCCGGCCAAGCGCAAGCTCGGCATCATCTGGGGCACGGTGGGTGCCATCGGCCTGCGTGTCGTGCTGATCTTCTTCGCACTCACGCTGTTGCAGATTCCCTACCTGAAACTCATCGGCGGCGTGCTGCTGTTGTGGATCGGCATCAAGTTGCTGATCCCCGATCACGGTGATGGTCATGAGAACATCGCCGGCTCCGACCGTCTGTGGGTGGCGATCCGCACCATCATCGTGGCCGACCTGGTGATGAGCATCGACAACGTGATCGCCATCGCGGGCGCGGCGAAGGCTGCCGGCGGTGGCAATGAGCTGCCGCTCGTCATCTTCGGCCTGGTCGTCAGCGTGCCGATCATCATCTGGGGCAGCCAGCTCGTCATCAAGCTGATGGATCGCTTCCCCGTCATCATCACGGCCGGTGGCATGCTGCTGGGCTGGATCGCCGGTGGCATGATGGTGACCGACATCGTGGTCGAGGAGCATGTGGCGCCCTACATGCCGCAGATCAAGTACGGTGCCGAGGTGGCAGGCGCCCTCCTCGTGCTGATCGTGGGCCTGATTCTGGGCCGTGGCAAGAAAGGCGGGGGTACCCACCCGCCGGCAACCCACTGATCGGTTGCCCGTCTCCGGCGGGCATCATGCCTGTACACCGGCTGGCGAGGGCAGGAACCTCAGCCCCACCGCCAGCCCTCCCACCGCCCCGAGGCATTCCCTTGGGGCATTTTTTTGCCTATCCCGGCCCGGCAAAACGGCCAAAGCCATCCGCTCATCAGCATGCGTGCGTGCGTGCGGGTGTGGGTGTGGGTGTGGGTGTGGTGCGAACATGCTCCATCACCGGCTGATCATGCCAAAAACTAAACCAAAGCCAATATCAAGACGGCCGGCCACGCTTACCATGCGAGCATCAGGAGCGGATCGACTGGCTCCCTGAGACTTCAACGCCCCCTCTTCGACACACTGCTCTCGTCCATGCTGCACACCATCGAAGAACCAGCCCCTGTCAGTACCGCACCGAGCTGGCGCGCCTTTCTTGAACTGGGTTTCCGACCGCTGTACCCGCTTGGGTGCGCCTGGGCTGCCATCGCGATCATCCTGTGGGTGTACACGCCGTGGCTGCTTCAGGCGCCGCTCGGCGGCTTGTTCTGGCACGCCCATGAAATGCTCTGGGGCTTCATCATCACGATTGCCGTGGGTTTTCTGTTCACGGCTGGCGCCACCTGGACAGGCATCAATCCGATCAAGGGACGTGCGCTCGGCAGTATCTGCCTGCTGTGGCTCGTGGCCCGCATCGGCTACCTCATCCCGTCAGACGCAGTGTTCTGGCTGGCCGTGACAGCCGAAAGCCTCTTCTTCGGATGGGCCGCACTGGCGATGGCCAACAGCATCTATCGCGCCAAGAGCCAGCGAAACTACGGCATTCCGCCGCTCATGCTGCTGATGGGCGTGAGCAACCTGGCTTTTCTGGTGGCCGTATGGGAAGGCGATGGCGAGCGCATCATGCGCTTCTTTCACACCGGCATGATCACGATGGCCATCGTGGCGTTGCTGGTGGCCCGGCGCGTGATTCCGTTCTTCGCCATGCGGGCTGTCGAGAACCTGACGATCCCGATGCAGCTGAAAAGCGGCCAATGGCAACTGGGCTTCAGCATGGCGGCTGTGGCCTTCAGTCTGCTCGACTGGGCCATACCCGCTGCAGGCTGCCTGGCGATGGCCGGCCTCATCGCACTCGTGCAGCTGGCAAGCTGGAAGCCTCAAGCCGTGCTGCACAAGCCGATCCTGTGGGTGCTCTACGCGGGCTATTTCTGGCTCGGCATCGGCCTCATGGCCGCCGCCGCCCAACAACTGGCGTGGGCCGAACGCGCTGTCTGGCCCGTTCACCTGATCGGCATCGGGGGCTTTTCCGTCCTGATCATCGGCATGGTCACACGCACGGCGCTGGGCCACCTGGGTCGGCCCCTGCAGACCGACACGCTGATGGTGAGCTGTTACTGGCTGATGCTCGGCTCACTGCTCCTGCGGCTGGCCGCCCTGCTTGCGCCGCCGAAGGTCACGCTGCCACTGCTGCACAGCTCGGCACTCTTGTGGGTGCTGGTCTTCACACTCTATCTGTGGCGCTTCGTGCCGATGCTGATCCGGCCCCGCGCCGATGAGCCGCGGGGAAAAAATGGCACGCAGAAAGTCATCATCCGGCCCGCCGTCATCACGAAGGCAGACAGTCGCTGATCAGGACGTGCGCGAAGCCTCACGACCGGTCAGACCAGGACATCGACCGGCCGACAGGATGCCCCGATCAGCGTGGTTCAGGGCCAGTGCGATCAGGCCATCTTCACGGCCGTGCCGCTGACGGCGACCATCATCATGCCATTGGTTTCGCCCATCACTTCATAGTCGAAATCGATGCCGACGATGCCGTTGGCCCCCAGCTCCTTGGCGCTGGCCACCATCTCTTCGAGCGCGGCCTGCCGGGCACCGGCCAGCGAACGTTCATACCCACCGGCGCGCCCGCCGACCACATCCCTCACCGACGCGAACATGTCGCGAAAGATGTTGGCGCCGATCACCGCCTCCCCACTGACCACCCCCAGATACTCGCCCACCCGCGATTCGGCGGGCACGGTGGCCAGAAAGAAGTCCTTGTCGTTCTTGCGTGAAAACCAGCCCATGTCCTGCTCCTCTCAAAAGGTCGATGACCCGATGGTAACCGCCCTGGGCGCCTGTGATCGCCTCCGGCAGACAGTCCCATCGATTCATCGTCCCTCACCGGTCGCTCATGCGCGCAGCCCCCGGCAGAACACGAGGCAAGAAAACAGAGCATGCCGCTGTCCAATGACCCGGATCAGGAAAGCAAGCTGGGCCGACACGACGCTGCCCTGGCCGGCCCAACCGACCGGCTGATCAGAACTGGATCGAGCCTTGCAGATAGACGGTGCGTGGCTGCCCCAGGTAGATGCCCCTGTTGTTGTCGTCGTAGGAGCGCGTGAAGTACTCGCGACCGAACAGGTTCTTGATGCCGGCGCCCAGACGCAGATTCATCAACGAAGGGCCGAACTGATAGCTGCCACGCAGGTTCCAGACGCCGTAACCCGGAATCCGCCCCGTGCTGCCATCGGCGCTCTCGGCCACCGTATTGGCATTGTCGGCAAATTGTGAAGACTGGAACTGGCCCTCGAAGCCGAGCTGCCAGGCATCCTGTCCGTAGCTGATGCCCAACAGACCCTTGTGACGTGAAGAGAACGGTACTTGGTTGCCCTTGTTCGGGCCTTCTTCACGGATATGGGCATCCACGTAGGCATAATTGGCGTACACCTCGGCCCCCTTCAGCGCGGGCATAAGCTCATCCAGACGATAAGCGAACGCCGTTTCCAGCCCCTGATGTCGAGTCTTGCCACGAGCGATCACGCTGTCCGTGGTCTGGCTGCTGTCGTACTGGTTGTTGAAATTGACGAGGAAAGCCCCCAGCTCGGCCCGCATCATGCCGGCTTCATAGCGGGTGCCCAGCTCCCAGGTACGCGCCTTTTCCGGCTTGATCTCGTTGACCCGAACGCGATTCGGCATCTGACTGTACTGAACGCTGCCGAAGGAACCTTCCGTATTGGCATAAAGGTTCCAGCCCTCATCCAGACGATACAGCACGTTGAGCGCCGGCAATGCGGTACTGTAATCGCCCCGGTAGGGGGTACTGCTGATCAGGTTCAACTGCTCCTGCTCGATCCGCTCATAGCGCACGCCCGGCGTGATCGTCCACAACCCCCAGTCGATGCGGTCATCCAGATAGATGGCATGGGCCTCGGTATGGCCCCGCGTATCGCGGTCGTTTCGGCTGTGCACCGACGGCAACGCAGGCGTGGCACCTGCCGTGATCGGCTCACGGTAACGCAGCTCATGACTCGACTCGTTCACGTAGCGGTAGCCGATGCCGAGCTCATGCCGGCTGCGGCCCATGGCAAAGCCCTGCGACACCCGGCCTTCGACACCACGCACCCAATACTCACGCGGTGACAACGATACAAACGTGCGCTGATCCAGGTAGCCACTGCGCAGCGTCTTCGTGAAGAAAGTGTTGACACTGATCTTGCGCGTATCCTGCGCGTAATCATAGCCAGCCCCCACCAACGTGCGACGCCCCCAGAAACGGTCGAGCGGCCGTGTCGACTGGTAGGGATCAGCCCGGAAATCGGCTGCCGACAGGCCCCCCGGCATGTCAGCCTCCCCCTCGTAATACTGGGCGATGGCATGGAAACCGTGCACCGCATCCAGCTGATAACGGCCCTTCAGGATCAGGTCATCGATCGAGGTCTTGCTGTGCTCCCGGTAATCGCTACCACGCACACCCGAATACAGCAGTGCACCGCCCAGCCCATTGTCCATCGTGCCCCCCGCCATGAAGCTGGCGTTCTGCTTGGGCGTGTTCTGCGTGGACGAAGGGCTGACATCGAGCTGAAGATCAGCGCCCAGACCGACATCAGCCGGAATGCTGCGGGTGACGAAATTGACGATGCCGCCCACGTTCTGCGGGCCATAGCGAACCGCGCCACCACCACGCACCACATCAACCGATTCCATGTTGCCCTGTGAGACCGGCCCCAGCGAGAGCTGAGGTTGTCCATAGGGCGCAAAAGGCACTGGAATCCCGTCCATCAAGAGCGTCGAGCGGGTGGCCAGACGGGGATTCAAGCCACGAATCCCGAAGTTCATCGCCATGTCGTGGCTGCCTGTACCGTTGTTTTCTGGTGCGTTGACACCAGGCATCCGGTTCAACACCTCCCGCGTGGTCGTCGCGCCGGCTGCCTTGACCTGATCACGGCGGATCACATCCCTGGCTCCCGGATGTTCGAGCACCGTCTCCGGCGCCGCTTCTCCCAGCCAGTCGCCAACGACCTTCAGCTCCCCAAGCGTCTGTGCCTCGGCAGCCGGATCAACCGCTCCCGCCTGAGCGTCCACGACGACCTCGCGCGATTCTTCTGCCGGCACGGTCGTGAGCACGTCCACCGATGGTGCCTGTTCCTCAAGCACCACACCCTGTGCAAGCACCTCGGCAGCCCCGCCGCTCACAGCCAGCACGAGCATCACCGAAGCCATCGTGCGCGGGATGGCAAACGCCCTCGACAGGCCGTCATCAACACCCTCACCCTGCATCCACACACCACGACGCAACCCACGAACAGACCCCATCATCAGCCTCCTTTGGCTCAAAAAGCCCGGTCGCGTGTGAAACGGACGATGGCGCCCGCTTTTCCGGATATTCGGAGCGCCCATGCCCCACCTCCTGGATGGATTCATCACATGCGCCGGGCAAGCGTGCACCAAGCACTTGTCAGAGGGCAGAATTTTAGGTGAAAACCATTTTCAATCTCACCAAGACCCCTTTTATTGACATGGGTTCCTGGCACCACCTCGGCACGCCCCCGAAACCACAAGCCAAATACATCCGCAGACACAAAAAACCCGGCACACCATCAACTGGGTGCCGGGCCTGTCCGACGACATCCAGCCCGTATGACGCACTGGATCGCTGCCATGTTCAGCGCTTGTCGAGTCGTCTGGAGATATGATTGCCCACAGTCTGGATCAGCTGAACGAGCAGCACCAGGATGGCAACCGTCAGCAACATCACTTCGGTCTGGAAGCGGTAATAGCCATAACGGATGGCCAGATCCCCGATGCCACCGGCCCCGACCACGCCAGCGACTGCCGAATAGGACAGAAAGCTGATGCTGAGCACAACCAGCGCCTGCACGATGCCTGAACGGGCTTCGACCAGCAGCACGCGCCAGATGATCTGGCGCTCGCTCGCCCCCATCGCATGCGCCGCCTCGATCACGCCACGCGGCACTTCACGCAGATTCTGCTCGACAAGCCGCGCAAAATACGGAATGGCAGCCACCGACAGCGGCACCGAGGCCGCCAGCGGGCCAATCGAGGTGCCAACCAGCAATCGCGTGACCGGCACGAGCGCCACCAGCAGGATGATGAAGGGGAAGGAACGCACCATGTTGACGAACCAGCCCACCACCGCATAAACGGCACGGTTCTCCAGTGACTGACCAGGGCTGAGCAAAAAGAGCCAGATACCGAGCGGCCCGCCCAGCAGCACGGCGGCCGACAGGCCGATACCCAGCATCAGGAAAGTCTGACCAATGGCCACCCACAGCTCGGGCAATACGGCCACGACCGTCTCAGGCAGCATCGACAGGATCGATTCCATCTCAGATCTCCTTCGCAAGCCAGGCCGAGGCGGCCCCTGCCTGACGTGCATCCCGTTCGGCCGATGCAGCGCCAGTGGCAGGCGCCCTTGGGGCGGAAGCGGCTGTGCCTGGGGGAGACAAGGTGGCTGCATCAAGTTCGCCCGCACCAACGGCCCCGGCCGCAGAGGCAGCGGCCGCCTTTTTGGCCTTGGTGCCCTCGATCAGCACCTTCAGCTCACGGCCCAAGGACGAAATCGGTGTGAGCGGTGCGTCGGTGCCCAGATCCATCTGCTCGACGAGCAAACCCTGCTCCAGCACGGCAACTTGACGGCACAGCGCCTGCACCACCGACAGCTCGTGCGTGACGATCACGATCGTGACGCCCAGCCGCTCGTTGATTTCTTTCAGCGTGGCCAATACCGAGCGGGTCGTTTCCGCATCCAGCGCGGAGGTCGGCTCATCGCAGAGCAGCACGCTGGGCTTGGGCGCCAGCGCACGGGCGATGGCCACCCGCTGCTTCTGCCCACCCGAGAGCTGTGCCGGATAGGCATCGAGCTTTTCGGCCAAGCCCACCACGTCGATGCACTCACGCACACGGGCCTCGATCTCGGCCCGCGAATGACGGCCATGAATGCGCAACGGAAAGGCCACGTTGTCGAAGACAGTGGCGTTTTGCAGCAGGTTGAACTGCTGGAAGATCATGCCGATTCTCTCTCGGGCGGCACGCAGCTGTGCCTTGTTCAGCGCCGTCAGCTCCTGACCGGCCACGATCACGCGCCCACTGTCGGGGCGCTCCAGCAGGTTGATGAGGCGCAACAGCGTCGATTTGCCAGCGCCACTGCGACCGATCAGGCCCATCGCATCGCCCTGCTTCACCACCAGCGACACCTCGCGCAGAGCATCAAAGCGTTCCTGATCTGGCAGGCTGAACGATTTGCACAGCCGCTCCAACCGGATCAACGGCACATCCGGACTCATGTCTGACAAGGAAAACCTCCACACCCTGACAAGCAGCAAAGCTGGCAATGTTAACGCATGGAATGTCTGCAGGGCGTGATCAAACTCAAGCCGCCCGGCAATCGCACAAGGCTTGACGCATAAGGATATGCGGCCCCGGCATATTCCCGGTCAACGCAAGGCGTCGATCTCCCGCCTCAGCGAACGGACATTGGACTCGGACTGCATCAACTCGTTCTTCAGCTGCTCGACACGATCCAGATACTTCTGATAGTTGCGCTCGTCACCATGACGCTCGGGCTGACCGTCGTTGTAACGCTGGCGTACATCGGCCAAATGCTTTTCTTCACGGGCCAGCTCATCCTCCAGGATGCGGCGGCGATCGGAATCGCGTCCCTGCTGCTGGCTGCCGGTGACCTTCGGTGCATTGGAACTACCCTGCCCTCGCCGAGTGGGTGGCGTCACCGGCATCCGGTCGACCGGCACGCTATTGACCGGCGGCAGATCGAGAAGCGCACAGCCCTTGCCCGGCGTGTTCTGATACAACGGCGTGCCATCGGGGGTTGAGCAACGATAGATGCGGTTGGCGGACTGTGCCCCAGCCATGCCAGACCAGGCTGCCAACACGATGGCAGCGGCCAGCATCACCCCGGTGCAACCCGAACGGCCAGCGGACTTCTCGGACAGGTGGATGCTCGTTGGATGATTCATGCGACAGCACTCTGGATGGGTTGACCTGCCGGCAGTCTAACCGGCAAGACCCATGATAGTCGCTACCCGATGGCGGCCACACAACGCCTGTCGGGCCAGCGCCCGCCTTTCGTCGGTTCAGCAGGAGTAGTACATGTCGAACTCGACCGGATGGGGCGTCATCCGCAGACGGGTGACTTCCTCCATCTTCAGCGCGATGAACGCATCGATGAACTCATCGCTGAACACGCCGCCACGCGTCAGGAACTCGCGATCCCGGTCGAGTGCTTCCAGCGCCTGATCAAGCGAATGGCAGACGGTCGGAATCTTCGCATCCTCTTCGGGCGGCAGATCATAGAGATTCTTCTCGGCCGGATCGCCTGGATGAATCTTGTTCTGCACGCCATCCAGACCTGCCATCAACAGCGCCGCAAAGGCCAGGTAAGGATTGGCAACCGGATCAGGGAAGCGGGCTTCGATACGCCGTGCCTTCGGATTCGTCACGAAGGGAATACGAATGGAGGCCGAGCGGTTGCGGGCCGAATAGGCGAGCTTCACTGGTGCCTCGTAATGTGGCACCAGGCGCTTGTAGGAATTGGTGCTGGGATTGGTGATGGCATTCAGCGCACGGGCGTGCTTGATGATGCCGCCGATGTAGAACAGTGCGAAATCCGACAGGCCCGCGTACTTGTCCCCGGCAAACAGGTTGGCACCATCCTTCCAGATCGACTGGTGCACATGCATGCCCGAGCCGTTGTCGCCCAGGAGCGGCTTCGGCATGAACGTGGCGGTCTTGCCATAATGATGCGCCACGTTGTGGATCACGTACTTCATCCGCTGCAGCCAGTCGGCCCGCTCGACGAGCGGCGCAAACTTCGTGCCGATCTCGCACTGGCCGGCTCCCGCCACCTCATGATGATGCACCTCCACCGGCACGCCCATCTGCTCCATGATGACGACCATCTCGGAGCGGATATCCTGGAAAGAATCGATCGGTGGCACAGGCAGATAGCCGCCCTTGATGCCAGGACGATGGCCGCTGTTGTAACCGCTCACGAGCTTGTCACTCGACCAGTGAGCTTCGGCCGAATCGATCTTGACCATGCTGCCCGACATGTCCTCACGCCAAGTGATGGCGTCGAAGATGAAAAACTCGGGTTCCGGCCCGAAAAAAGCCACATCACCGATGCCCGATGCCTGCAGATAGGCTTCGGCACGACGAGCGAGCGAACGCGGATCGCGGTCATAGCCCTTGCCCTCGCCCGGCTCCACCACGTCACAGGACAGGATCAGCGTGGCCTCTTCACGGAACGGATCCATCACGGCCGTGTTCGGATCGGGCATCAGCAGCATGTCGGACGCCTGAACTCCCTTCCAGGCGCCCATCGACGAGCCATCGAAAGCCTGGCCTTCGGTGAACTTGTCTTCATCGAAATGAGAGATCGGTATGGTGATGTGCTGCTCCTTGCCACGCACATCGGTAAAACGCAGATCAACGAACCGGACTTCGTTGTCGGCGATTTTCTTCATTACATCCTTGGCGGTTGCCATGCTCGAATCACTCCTGTCGACGATCGTTCAATGCCCGCCAGGTGCCAGGTTGGGCGGACGAACCTTTGAGATGATACTCGGGTTCTCCCGAGCCAGAGGTCGGCAGCCAACGCCGCCTGGCGGGCTTTGTGGCACGGTGGAGCGCCTCACGCACCCCCTGAGGGACTATCGTGGAAACGAACAGGGGCATGAGAGGCGCCATGTCAATGCTTCATCAGCGCGTGTTGTGCACTGCTTCGCCCCGCAAACAAGTGCATGACACGCTCTATTGATTTCAATCCTTTTCAATCTTTTGCCGCTGGCATCAATCCTTCTCGATCGGCAAGAAAATCGCCAGCAGATCATTCAAAAAGCGGTAGCCCTGCTCGGTGGGCACCAGCCGATCCGGCGAATCGAGCAGCAGCCCACGAGCCACCGCCTCTTGCAGTGGCTGGCGAATCCGTACCGTCGACAGCCCGGTGCGCTCGGCAAAGAGGGCCAGGTCGACGCCGTCACGCAGCCGAAGGGCATTCAACATGAACTCGAAAGGCAGGTCGGCCGCCGGCACCACCCGGTCGATTTCGAGCGAATGACCGGCCAGTGCCGACTCAAGATACTTGCGCGGGTGTTTGAAGCGCGCCTGCCGCACGATCCGATCCGGAAAAGAGAGCTTGCCATGCGCCCCGGCACCAATGCCCAGGTAATCACCGAAAGTCCAGTAATTGAGATTGTGCCGCGCCTGGTGGCCAGGTCTGGCCCAAGCCGAAACCTCGTAATGCTGATAACGATCACCCAGACGTTCCGCCAGGCGATCCTGCATGGCCGCCGCCAGATCCTCATCGGGCAAGGCAGGCGGAAAGCGGGCGAACAGCGTGTTCGGCTCCAGGGTCAGGTGATAGCAGGACAAATGCGGTGGCTCGAAGGCCAGCGCCTGACTCAGATCGGCATCCAGCCCGGCCAGATCCTGACCGGGCAAGGCATACATCAGGTCGAGGTTGAAGGTCTCGAACAGCTCGCCGGCCGCTTCGGCAGCCGCCCGCGCCTGGGCCGCATCGTGCACCCGGCCCACAGCCTTCAACCCCTCGTCGGAAAAGCTCTGGATGCCCAGCGACAGGCGGTTGACCCCCGCTGCCCGGTAATCCCGAAAGCGCGCCCGCTCGAAAGTGCCCGGATTGGCCTCCATCGTGATCTCGGCATCGGCCACCATCGGCAACCGCGCCCGCAACATGGCAAGCAGGCGGTCGATGGCTTCGGCACTGAAGAGGCTGGGTGTGCCCCCCCCGATGAACACCGTCACGACACGACGGCCCCAGATCAGTGGCAGACTCGTCTCCACATCACGTTCGAGTGCCTCGATGTAACGGCCCTCGTCAAGCGCACCCTCGGGCTGCTGGTGCGAGTTGAAGTCACAATAGGGGCACTTTCGGATACACCACGGGATATGGACGTAGACCGACAACGGCGGCAACTGCGTGAGCGCGGGCTGCTCGGCCGAATGCAGACGAATGGGCGCCACCCGTACAGTACGCAGCAGCTCGGTCGACAGCGGCTTCGGCTCAGACGACACCGGCTTCACTCATCAGTTGTTTGAGCCGCAACAGCGCCCGGTGGCGGTGGCTGATGGCATTTTTCTGCTCGGCCGACAGCTCGGCAGCCGAACACGGGTATTCATCGGGCTGAAAGATCGGGTCATAACCGAAGCCGCCCTCGCCCTGCGGCGCTGTCAGCAACTTGCCCCACCACAGCCCCTCGGCAATGAGCGGGCGCGGATCATCAACTGAGGCCACCCACACCACCACACTGTAAAAATAAGCCCGAACCGGCTGCGCCAACGAACGGACACCATCGACCAGGCAACGGATGTTGGCCGCATCCAGCGCCTGCCGCCCGGCCGTTTGCAGACGCCTTGCTTGCTCGGGATCGGTCTGTTGGCAGACATCAAGCGCATAGCGCGCCGAGCGCACACCAGGCTGGCCACCCAGTGCCGGCACACACAGCCCGGAATCATCGGCGAGCGTCGGCAGCCCACTCTGGCGAGCACCATGCCGCGCCTTGGCGAGCGCATTCTCGACGAAGCCCGGCCACGGCTCCTCGGCATCCGGGATGCCCAATTCGGTCTGGCTGGACAAGCGCACGCCCAGCGGCGCCAACATGGCACGCAGCTCCTTCAGCTTGCCCGGATTGCCCGAAGCCAGCAACCAGTGTCGCTCGCCCACGCTCATGATGCCTGCAGCGCCTGCTGTTGCAACGTGCAGAGCTGCGCGATGCCCACGGCTGCCAGATCCAGCAAATGAGCGGCCTCGGCCCGGCTGAAGGGTTTGCCCTCGGCCGTGCCCTGCACTTCCACCAGCCCGCCCGACGCGGTCATCACGACATTCATGTCGGTCTCGCAACGTGAATCCTCGCCATAATTCAGGTCGAGCACACAAGCCGGCCCAGTCCCGTCGGGCAATGTGACGATACCGACCGACACGGCCGCCACCGCTTCGGTGAGCGGGTCGGCCGACAGCTTCCCCGCCGCCAGCAGGCCATCGACGGCATCGCGCAGGGCAACCCAGGCGCCGGTGATGGCGGCCGTGCGCGTGCCACCATCGGCTTGCAGCACATCACAATCCAGATGGATCGTGCGCTCACCCAGCGCCTTCAAGTCGGTAACGGCACGCAGGCTGCGGCCGATCAGCCGCTGAATTTCCTGCGTGCGGCCCGATTGCTTGCCCTTGGCGGCCTCACGATCGGCCCGCGTATGCGTGGCGCGCGGCAGCATGCCGTATTCGGCCGTGACCCATCCCTGGCCCTTGCCCCGCAAGAACGGTGGCACCTGATCGAGCACGCTCGCCGTGCACAGCACCTGCGTGTCGCCAAAACACACCAGCACCGAGCCTTCGGCGTGGCGGGTGAACCCCCGTGTGAAGCGCACCGGCCGCAGCGCATCCACGGCCCGGCCATCCTGACGGATGACACCGTCCTGCGACTTCAAGTCTTCAGTCATTCGTGTTCCTTGTGGATCGCTGAATCGCTTCCTGGATTTCGGCGATCGTCTGATCGATTTCATCCTCGGTCAGGTCCGAGGCGGCGTCTGCCTCCAGATTATTACCGATGGAGATCGTCGTGGTCACAGCCCCGTCGGGCAGATCCACCGAGGACAGCGTCGGCAGGCCAGCCGCGTCGTGGCCCGCATCCCATTTCATGGCCAGCACCGTGGTGTTGTCAGCCCCCACCCCGTTTCTCGCCAGCGCCGAGTGAATGAGGCGCGGCACGGCGGCGGCCACCGGCTCGAAGCGGAACTCGCGCACCAGCTCTTCCTGCGTCACACCGCTCCAGAGACCATCCGAGCACAGCATGATCACGTCGCCAGCCTGAAGCGGGAAGGCTGCGTGAATCTCGATCGGCGGCACGAAAGGTGACCCCAGGCAGTTGAGCACCTTGTTGCGCTCCGGATGAACCTCTCCCTCGGCCTCGGTGATCAGCCCCAGGCTGATCAGGCTCTGCACCTTCGAGTGGTCGAGCGTGCGGAACAGCACTTCATGCTGACGCAATAAATACAACCGCGAATCGCCCGCATGACCCCACCATGCCTGCCCGTCCTGCACGATGCAGGCCACGACCGTCGTCCGCGGGCACTCCGTCATCCCGTGCAGCTCGCGATAGCGATGCAGTTCCCGGTGACTGGCATGAAAGGACTGCTCCAGAAAAGCGACCGGGTCACGCAGCCGTGGGACGGCCTGCTGCTGGAACATCGAGGCAATGGTCTGCATCGCGATCTGGGCCGCGATCTCGCCGCGCAGATGCCCACCCATGCCATCGGCCAGCACCATCAGCAGGGATTCCCTTGAAAAACAGTACCCCATCCGATCCTGGTTGATGGAACGGCCGCCGACATCACTGTCCTGAAAGATCGAAAAACGCATGGATCAGATCAACACGATAAGGAGTTCAGAGACCCAGCCCCCACCCGTGGGCAGCCCGATCACCATCATTCATAAGCCCGTTTTGCGCGCCGACAGCAGCGTCGGATCGGGCACCTTCCGCTGCTCGACCGCTCGCGAGACGTCCCGCCGCCGCTTGAACGGCGACATCACCTCCTCGATCCAGCGAAGCGGCAGAAAGCTTCGGGTCTCGACCCCTTCTCGCAGGAAGGGTTCACGCAGCGCACGCTGCAGCGCGAACACGCTCTGCGGACGCTCCAGCGGATTCAGCTTCATGCACCACTGCACCAGATCGAGCAACTGCTGCGAATAGATGTCCGTCAGCCCGGCCAGCACCGCTTCCACCTTGTCCTGCTTCAGCCGCTGGTCGGCCGCCTGCGGCGGCGCACCCACCATGCACGCATACATGCTGGCCCCCAACCCGTAGATGTCCGTCCACGGCCCGAGCTGCTGATGCTTCTTGTAAAGCTCCGGCGCAGCAAAGCCAGGGGTGTACATCGGGAACAGCTTGGGGGCGTCCTGAGTCAGCGTCTGCCTGGCCGCACCAAAGTCCAGCAGCATCGGCATGCCACCCTTCTTCAGGTAGATGTTGGCCGGCTTCAGATCCAGATGCAGCAGACGATTGGCATGAACCTCGCGCAGACCGTTCATCACTTGAGCAAATATCTTGCGGATATGCCGCTCTGGCAAGACCCGCTTGCCTGGTCTGTTGCGGTTATGAATCACCAGCTCCTGCAGACTGCGCCCGTCTTCATAGGCCATCACCATGTAGACGGTTTCGTGCGCACGAAAGAAGTTCACCACCCGAACGACGTTGGGGTGGATCACGCGCGACAAGGCACGCCCTTCCTCGAAGAAGCACTTCAGGCCATTGCGATAGGTAGGGAGGTTGCTGCCGATCACTTCCGGTACCAGCTGCCCCGGCGCCCGCTTCACCAGCGAGCTGGGCAGGTACTCCTTGATGGCAACGGTCTGACCGCTCTGATCCTGGGCAAGATAGACCATAGAAAAACCGCCGCTCGCGATTTTTCTTACAATCCGGTAGCCCCCTGCTTCCAAGCCCTCCGGCAATGGTGCGTTCTGCTCATTTGCCATGGCGCTATTCTAAAAGCGATACATGCAAAACAACGAAATCCCCGTCCGCCAAACGCCGGACGGACAGGCGCAGCCCCTGAACGACAGCGCCCCACCCACCGCTCGTGCCATCGTTCACAGCATGACCGGTTACGCGCACCACACCCACGACACCCCACTGGGACGCGTCAGTCTGGAGATTCGTGCGGTCAACAGTCGTTTCACCGACCTGCACTTCCGACTGGCCGACGAGTTCCGGCCACTGGAGCCGATGCTGAGAGCGGCCATCAGCCGCCATGTCCGGCGTGGCAAGCTCGAATGCCGGATGAACCTGAACCGGCATCGGGACGAGGCTGTCGGGGGGGTGGACGAAACCCGGCTGCGAACCCTGCTCGGCCTGGCCGAGCACATCCAGCGCATCGTGCCCAACGCCAAGCCGCCTTCGGTGGCCGACTACCTGCGCTGGCTGCAACACCCCGAGCAGATGCCCGGCCACGGTACGGAAGCCTCGCAGGGTCCGCAGGACGCCAACACCGTGTGGGCCATGCTGGCCCCGATGGTCGACGCCTGTCTTCATGACTTTCAGCAGACCCGGCAACGGGAAGGCGCGGCACTGCGGGACACGCTCTCGGCACTGGTTGAGCAGATGCAGGCACAAGGCGCCCAACTGCGCGCCTGCCTGCCCGAGCTTCAGGCCGCGGCGGAGACCCGGCTGCTGGCACGGCTGGAGAAGACGCTGAAGGATCTGCCCATTCCCATCCCCGCCGATGAAACCTTCGCCCGCGTGCGCCAGGAGGTGAGCCTGCTCTCGTTGCGCGACGACATCACCGAGGAACTGGATCGGCTCGACACGCACCTGGCAGCCGTGGCCGAGGCGCTCGCCGCCGGCGGCCCGGTCGGCAAGCGGCTCGACTTCCTCGCGCAGGAGCTGAACCGCGAGGCCAACACCATCGCCTCGAAGAGCATGGCCATCGATATCACCGACACGGCGCTCGCACTGAAACTGCTGATCGAGCAGCTTCGGGAGCAGGTGCAGAATCTGGAGTGACCCTGTCTGACATGGCTGATTCAGTGGTACCCCCGTCATTGATGAACACACGGCGCTGCACGCCCAGAGGCGGTTGCGCGGGCACGAACAAAGTGAATACACGGCTAGGTTCAGGGCAGCACACGATCTAGAATCAACGGTCAATCGATTTCCTCCGCGGGCGGTATCCTTCATGACGAAGCCTGTTTTCATTCGGCGCGTGGTGCTGCGCAGCTACAAGAGCATTGCCCACTGCGACATCCAGCTGAAACCGCTCACCTTTCTGGTAGGACAAAACGGCGCTGGCAAGAGCAACTTTCTGGACGCCCTGCACTTCGTCAAGGACGCCCTGAGCAACTCGCTCGACAACGCCCTGGCCGAACGGGGCGGCCTGGATGAGGTTCGACGCCGCTCCAGCGGGCACCCGAACCATCTCGGCATCCGCCTGGACTTTGAGCTGCCCGACAGCCGGCAGGGATGGTATGCCTTCCGGATCGGCGCCATGGCCAATGGTGGCTATGAGGTGCAGCAGGAAGAGTGTGTTCTGGATGCCGTGGGCAAAGGCCCCGGCTTCCGTATCAGCAAAGGGGAGGTTCAAAGCAGTGAAAACACCTTCCCCGCCGTCACGCGAGATCGACTGGCCCTGGTTGCAGCCTCTGGCATCACCGCTTTTCGCCCTGTCTTCGACGCCCTCACCAGCATGGGTTTTTACAACCTGAACCCGAAGGTGATGCGTGAGCTGCAAAAACCGCAAGATGGCCGGCTGTTGAAACCCGTTGGCGAGAACATTGCCAGCGTCATACACCACCTGCAACGTGCCGCGCCCCGCCAAATTGCGGACATTCAAGCCTACCTGAATTTGGTCGTCCCGGCCGTCCAGCACGTCGAGCGCAAAGCGATCGGCCCCATGGAGACGCTTGAGTTCCGCCAGGCAGTCAGTGGCGCACGTCACCCCTGGCGCTTTCTGGCACAGAACATGTCGGATGGCACATTACGTGTCCTCGGTGTGCTCACCGCACTACTTCAAAGCAATCAGGACTTTGCACCTTCCCTGATCGGTATCGAAGAACCTGAAACCGCCTTGCACCCTGCAGCCAGTGCCGCCCTCCGGGAAGTGCTGGGGCGTGCCTCCCAACAGACTCAAGTGTTGGTCACGAGCCACAGCCCCGATCTGCTGGATGACCCGGCCCTCGATCCGGATTCGATCCTGGCCGTCGTCTCGGAGGAAGGTGAGACACGAATTGCCCCCCTGGACGACGCATCCCGTCAAGTCATGCGGGATCATCTGTTTTCCGCAGGCGAGCTGCTTCGACTCAATCAACTTGCCCCTGATGAAAAAGCCATCGAGCGGCAGCGACAATCCGTTCAGCGAAGCCTGTTCGACAACGCCATGGATGCCCCATGACCAGAATCGTTGCCATCGTCGAAGGAGACGGCGAAGTCAAGGCGTTACCCATCCTGCTGCGTCGGCTTGCCAGCGAATGGGCCAACGATTACATCCATGTGGACATTCCCCCACCCATTCGCGTCAAGCGCGACCGCTTTCTGAACAAGGCAGCCGAGTTTGAAAGACACCTGACGCTTGCCGCCAGCAAAAGCGGGCCACACGACTGGATACTCGTCTTGCTGGATGCAGACGACGACTGCCCTGCCAAACTGGGCAAGCAAATACTCGAACGTGCCCAACGGCATGTCCCGCATCGGCAAGTATCCGCCGTTCTCGCCAACCGGGAGTATGAAGCCTGGTTTCTGGCGGCTGCCCAGTCCTTGAATGGCGTACACGGTTTTGCCATCCCTGTCGATGAAATCGTCGATGCCGAAAAACCCCGGAACGCAAAGCGCTGGATGGAAAAACACATCCACGACGAAGTCTATGACGAGGTGAAGGATCAACCTGCCTTCACGGCTCACTTCAACTTGCAGCAAGCCTTCGACAACAGCCGCTCATTCCGGAAGCTCTGCACGGAATGGGCGCAGCACGTCCGGAAGACACCATGAGGCAGGAAAGATCGCCATGCAAATCGAATCCATCACCATCAGGAACTACCGTCTTTTCCGTCATGCCTCACTGACCGACATTCCGCGCCTTTGCGTGTTGGTCGGCGCCAACGGTACCGGCAAATCCACGCTGTTCGATGTCTTCTCCTTCCTGAAGGATGCGCTGTCGATGAATGTCACCAAGGCGCTGGCCAAACGTGGCGGATACCGGGAGGTCATCAGTCGCGGACACGAGCAGGAACCTATCGAGATCACACTACAGTTCAGGCTGGAAATCACGGGAAAGCCACGGCTGGTCACCTATGAGCTGAAGATCGGACGTGACCATCAGGGCCGCCCTCAGGTCGAGCGGGAAGTGCTTCGTTACAAAAGAGGTGCTTACGGCGCGCCGTTTCGCTTTCTGGACTTCTCCCGTGGCCAAGGCTACGCCATCACCAACGAAGAAGACTTTTCCAAGCCCGATGAACACCTGGATCGGGAAGAGCAGGAGCTGGACTCGCCCGACATCCTAGCCATCAAAGGCTTGGGGCAGTTTGAACGTTTCAAGGCCGCCAGCGCCTTTCGACTCATGATCGAGAATTGGCACATCTCCGATTTTCATGTGTCCGACGCACGGCCCAGCCAGGAAGATGGCTATGCGGAACACCTGTCCAATCGTGGCGAGAATCTGCCCCTGGTTGCCAGCTATCTTTACGAACACCATCCTGACCGCTTTCGTCGGGTTCTTGAGGCCATGCAACGTCGTGTACCCGGCGTCTCGGTCGTCGAGCCTCGGCAAACGGAAGACGGTCGCCTCGTGCTGCGTTTTCAGGATGGCAGCTTCAAGGATCCGTTCATCGCACGTCATGTCTCGGACGGCACCATCAAGATGTTCGCCTATCTGATCCTGCTCAACGACCCTCACCCTTATCCATTGCTGGCCATCGAAGAGCCAGAGAACCAGCTCTACCCGGAACTGCTACCCGAATTAGCCGAAGAATTTCGAGACTATGCGGAACGTGGCGGACAGGTCTTCATTTCCACCCACTCCCCTGATTTTCTCAATGCCCTGACGCTGGATGAAATCTACTGCCTGCGAAAAGATCAGGGGTTCACCACGATCACCCGTGCCAGCAACTCCCCGACATTGAGAGCCTTGTATGAAGCGGGTGACCTGCCAGGTTATCTGTGGAAGCAGGGACTCTTCGAAGGGCTGAATCAGGGGCTTCGGTGATGAAAGGACGCATCATCTTTCTGGTGGAAGAAGCCTCGATGAGTACCCTGCTGGAAGGCTGGCTACCACGTCTCTTTCCTGGTTGGGTCAAGGGCAGTCACTTTCTTTGTGTGCCCCATGAAGGCAAAACCGACCTGGATAGAAGCATCCCCAGAAAACTGAAGTCCTGGCAGATACCGGATGATCGTTTCATCATCATCCGCGACACCGACAACCGGAACTGCATTGAGCTGAAACGGGAGATCATCAAGCTCTGTGATTCATCCGGTCGCCCCGATACCCTGGTGAGACTGGTCTGCCAGGAGCTGGAAAGCTGGTATCTGGGCGACCTTACCGCATTGGCCAAAGCGCTGGCCGCCCCAAAAGCAAACACGCCAGCCAACCAGAAACGCTTCGTCGACCCCGACATCTGGCAAAAACCCTCCGCCGAGGTCAAACGGCTCGCACCACACTTTCAGAAGATCAGCGGCGCCAGACTGATGGCAGCTTGCCTGAATCCCGATACCAACCGCTCCGCCAGCTTGAAAGTCTTCGTGAGCGGCGTTCGACGGATCGCAGAAGAAATGGGCTACCTCGACAACGACAGTCACTCCGCCTGAACAGGTGCCTGGACGACAGCAAGCGACAGCACCACCACAGGCACGCGCTACGACATCTCCCCCTCAAGCGCCTCGGCCGCCGCACATTCCACCATCAGCAAGTCGGTATCAGCCAGCGCCTCGATGACGATCCGGGGTTCATCGTGGATGGCAGCCCCATCGCGTGGGCCGATCGTCATGCCGCTGATCTCGACCGCGCCATGCGCAGGCACCAGATAAGCACGGCGCCCAGCCCCATCGAAACGGTAGTGGAGCGCGTCACCGGCACGCAGTCTTGCGCCCATCACCCGTGCGCTGGCGCCGAGCGGCAGGGCATCTTCATCCCCGGCCATCCCGCTGGCGAGCACCACCCACCCCTGGCCCGACATCTGCGCGGAAACATTCCGCCCAGGCTGTCAAAATCACGCCGTTCGATCATTCTGGCTCCACGATCAAAGCACGTATCATGCGAGAACAGCCTGAACCTGCTCGTCGTGGATGAACCCTACTGGGGATGGCATGTCAGACCGTGAGCAAAGTGCAGCACCATGCCATCCGGGAGGCGGCGCGAGTGGCCTCAGGCCATCACGACGCATTCATGTCCAGCACGATGCGGCCCTCGATCTGGCCCTTGTGCATGCGCTGGAAGATGTCGTTGATGTCTTCGAGCTTCTCGGCCTTGACGGTGGCCTTGACCTTGCCGGCCGCTGCGTAATCGAGCGACTCCTGCAGATCGAGACGGGTGCCGACGATCGAGCCGCGCACCGTGATGCCGTTGAGCACCATCGAGAAGATCGGCAGCGGGAAGTCGCCCGGTGGCAGGCCATTGAGCGCGATCGTGCCGCCCCGACGAACCATGCCCAGCGCCTGCTCGAAGGCTTTGCGGGAGACGGCCGTCACCAGCACACCGTGGGCACCACCGATTTCCTGCTTCAAATAAGCAGCCGGATCGGTATTGGCCGCATTGACCGCGACCGTGGCACCGAGCCGCTTGGCCAGCGCCAGCTTGTCGTCCGCGATGTCGACCGCCGCCACATTGAAGCCCATCGCCTTCGCATACTGCACCGCCATGTGGCCCAGACCGCCGATGCCCGAGATCACGACCCAATCACCGGGTTTGGCATCCGTCATCTTCAAGCCCTTGTAGACCGTCACCCCGGCGCAAAGCACGGGCGCCACCTCGACGAAATCCACCCCATCGGGCAGATGGCCCACGTAGTTCGGATCGGCCAACGCATAGTCGGCAAAACCGCCATTGACCGAGTAGCCCGTGTTTTCCTGGCTTTCGCACAGCGTCTCCCAACCGCCCAGACAATGGGTGCAATAGCCGCAAGCCGTGTGCAGCCACGGAATGCCAACCCGGTCGCCCTCTTTCACGTGCTTGACATTCTTGCCCACACCGGCCACGAAGCCCACCCCCTCATGCCCTGGGATGAAGGGCGGGTTCGGCTTGACCGGCCAATCCCCATCCGCCGCGTGCAGGTCGGTGTGGCACACCCCCGATGCCTCGATCTTCACCAGGATCTGGTTGTCCGAGGGCACCGGCACCGGCACCTCCTCGATCACCAGCGGCTTGCCAAATTCTCGAACAACGGCGGCTTTCATCATTTTGCTCATGAGCGATCTCCTCGATGATGGATTCGATGAAACAATCCGGGATGGATCACACCACTATAGGCGGCCCGGCTGTTTCGTGCGCAAGAGAACAAGCGTGCACCGGGGGATTTATTCTGACGGCAGCGCGTTCATGGCAGACGGATGACAAGCACGTACCGCTTCGTGTCAGCGCGTGACACATGCGTTTTTCCCCGTGACATGGTGCACGAATCCAGTATGCGCCGCCTCCCGCCGCACCTGAAGAGGGCTTTTCCCTGAGTGATCTTGTACCTCCCATTCCCCTACTGACGATGCAGACATTCCATCATTACATGGAATGTCGTTGTATGATCACCCTCAAACCAAACACCTTGACGCCAAACACCTTTGCCATGATGGACAAGCTCACCGCCCCTGGCCATGCAGCCCCCAGCTCAGCTTCGCCCCAGTCGGATGCCGATGTCGTGGGTTGCCAGCATGGGCACGAGGCCGATCCCCGCTTGCACGCCCCGGCCTACACCGAGCAGCAGCTCCGGCTCGCTGCCCAGATGTGCCAGGCGATGGGTGATCCGGCGCGCTTGCGCATCCTGCTGTGGCTGGCACAGCGTGAGGTTTGCGTCTCGGAGCTGGTGCAGCTTGAAAACGCGAAGCTGAGCAGCGTCTCGGCCAAGCTTCAGCAACTGCACACGGCACGGCTCGTGACCCGGCGTCGTCAAGCCAAACACATTTTTTATTCGCTGGCCGATGATCATATCCGCAACTTGTTGATGAACGTCCTCAACCACGCGTGCGAACCCGATTCATCTCACTGAAACCGAGCCGGCTCACAGGACGTCCTCCTTGGAAGCGCCCTCACGCCGGCCCATCACCCACCCCCAAGGGAGGTATCTCATGAGCACCACCTGCAACCAACCACATCACGCCAACCACAACCATCAGCATGGCCCTGGCTGCGGCCACACCGCGATCCGCCACGACGGCCATGTCGACTATCTGCATGATGGCCATCTGCACCACCCGCACGGCGACCATGTGGATGAGCACGTCATCGCCGTCTCGGACACCAACCCCGATCGTTGCACGCCCGAGCATCGTTGCAGCGGCCATGAACCGGGTCATGTCCACGGGCCAGGTTGCGGTCACGAAGCCGTGCCGCACGGCGATCACATCTGCTATCTGGTCGATGGGCACCTGCATCACCCGCATGGTGACCATTGCGATGACCACGGCCCGATCGAGGTCGTGAAGGGCTGATCGTCTCAGATCGCCTCGCCCGGCCCGCCGACGACCACGCCGTCGAGGGCCGGTGCCACCACCGGCGGCACGGCGGGCGCGCGTCCCATCGACAACTGTGCTGCGCGTGACACCAGAAAATCCACGAGGTGATTCCGCAGCCGGTAAAAACCGGGCACCTTGTGAAGCTCGCTGCGCGCACGGTTTGCGGGCAGCGTGTTCTCGACGATTTCGGCCACCCGCGCGCGCGGGCCATTGCTCATCAGCAAGATCCGGTCGGCCAGCAGGATGGCCTCATCCACATCGTGGGTGATCATGAACACCGTTTGACCGGTTTCGCGACAGATGCGTCGCAGCTCGTCCTGGATGTTGCCCCGCGTGAGCGCATCCAGCGCGCCGAAAGGCTCGTCGAGCAACAGCATGCCTGGCTCGATGGCAAAGGCACGCGCGATGCCCACACGCTGTTTCATGCCACCGGACAAGGCAGCCGGCTTCTTGTCGATGGCAGCCGACAGCCCCACCAGGTCCACATAGCGGCGCACCTGTGCATCGACCTGCTCGCGTGACCACGCCGGCCATTTGCTGCGCACGGCAAAGGCGATGTTCTCCCGCACCGACAACCACGGCAGCAGCGCATGGCCCTGAAAGACGACACCCCGCGCCAGCCCCGGCCCCGTCACGGCCTGCCCATCCATGCTGACCTGTCCCTGGCTGGCAGCTTCCAGTCCGGCCAGCACGTTCAGGATCGTCGTCTTGCCGCAGCCCGAGTGGCCGATCACGCAGACGAACTCACCCTGCCGGATACTGAAATTCACATCCTCGAAAACCGGCAATGTCGCCCCTGGGTAGGTCTTCGACAAGGCGTTGACCTGAAGGAATGCCGCCTCTGTCCGGCGAGCCTCGAGCGTGCTGAATGCCTCCGCCATGTTGAGCACCTCATTCGACATAGGTCACCGCCTTCTGCGCGCGTGCAAACAGGGTATCGAGCGCCATGCCCACCACGCCGATCACGACGATGGCAAAAATCACGTTGGCCAGCGCAAAATTGTTCCATTCGTTCCAGACGAAATAACCGATGCCCGTGCCCCCCACCAGCATCTCGGCTGCCACGATCACGAGCCAGGCAATCCCCATGCTGATGCGCATGCCCGTGAGGATGGTGGGCGCGGCCGCCGGCAAGATCACATGAACGATCCGCCGCCACACCCCCACCTCCAGCGTGCGGGCCACGTTCAGCCACTCCCGACGCACATGCGCCACCCCGAAAGCCGTGTTGACCAACATCGGCCAGATCGAGCAGATGAAGATCACGAAAATGGCTGAGGCCGAAGCGTCCTTGATCGTGAAGAGCGCAATGGGCATCCAGGCAAGCGGGGAAATCGGCTTCAGCACCTGAATGAAGGGATTGATGGCGCGACTGGCGAGCGGACTCATGCCGATCAGAAAGCCCAGTGGCAATGCCACCAGCACGGCCAACCCGAAGCCGGCGCCCACCCGCCACAGCGACGCCCCCAGCTGCCAGGCAATGCCCTGATCATTCGGCCCGTTGTCCCGAAACGGGTCACGAAGCTGCCGCACGAAGGCGGCCGCCGTCTCGGCCGGCGTCGGAAAACCACCAGCCGCTCGTACCGGCAAGCTGCCTTCGAGTCCATCTCCGGCCTCGATGATCATCGCCAATTGCGCCGGGTCTTCGGGCAGCTTGCCCATCAGCTGCGCGTACTCGATCTGCTGCGGTGTCATGTCGGCCACCCGCTGCACCTGCGGACGCGTCAACCACCCCCACACACTGATGAACAAGGCAAACACCAGCAACGACAAGAGCGGTGCCTTCCACGAATCCCGGATCGTCGACCCACTCATCGGGCACCTCCACGCCGGCTGATGCGTTGCAGATAACCGGTCGGATCGCGCGCATCGAAAGGCTCGCCCATCACCTCGAAACGCTCATACGGCGTGGACGGCCAGGGTTGGCCCAATGCCTTCATCGCCCGCTCGGCATCCGTCATCAGGAACACCTGCCGGGCCAGCGCTGCATAATCGACCTCAGCTTTCACATAGCCCCAGCGCTTCAATTGCGTCAGCATCCAGATCGCCATGCTCTCCCACGGGATCGGATTGAACTCGACCCGCTCGGGCATTTCCACCACATTGCCCAGCCCATCGGCAAAACGCCCCACCAGCGCCTGGCGCACGACGATTTCCGGCTGGTTCAGATAATGCGGACGTGCCAGCTCACGGGCGATCTCACGACGATGCGTGCCGCCCCGCGAGTAGGCCGAGCCTTTCAAGGCCGCACGCAGCATGGCGGCAAAGGCATTGGGGTGCCGGGTGATGAAACGCTCGGCCACGCTGAACGAACAGCACGGGTGCCCCGGCCAGAGCTGGCTCATGTGCAGCTGGAAAAAGCCGGCCTCTTCAAAAATGGCCCGCTGATTGAGCGGGTCGGCACCGACGAAGCCATCGATATTGCCGGCGCGCAGGTTCGAGACGAACTCGGTCGGCACCACCACCCGGATCTGCACATCCCGATCCGGATCCAACCCGGCGTTGGCGAGGTAATAGCGCAGCATCAGGTTCTGCACCGAGTATTCGAGCGGAATGGCAAAAGTCATGCCCCGCCAGTTGCGGGGATCTCGATTGTGACGGTGCTTGAGTGCCATCACGAGCGCGATGCCATTGACGTTTTCGATCATGGCCACACGCAACGGCGTGGGCGGCGACCCCAGCCCCATCGAAGCCGCCAGCGGCATCGTGGCCAGCATCAAGCCGCCGTCCAGCTCACCACTGATGAGCCTGTCGCGTACCAATCCGAAGGCTGCATTCTTCAGGAGCCGAACGTTCAGCCCTTCTTCCTGATAATGGCCATTGACCTCGGCCATGATCAGCGGCGTGGCGCAGGTGATCGGCAAAAAACCGATGTTCAGATCCCGCCGTTCCGGCTCGGCCCGCTCATGAACCATCGCCTGCAACGAGGCCACCGGCACGACGCTGGCAATGGCGGCCATCGCCGTGGGGGCGCCCACCGCTCGCAGAAAACGCCGACGCAAACCGTCGTGCGGAAACAGCGCCTTCACAAGCGATGCCTCGACGAGCGCGCCCGCCCGGGTTTCAGCACCGGCTTGCAAACGGGCATCCGAGCCCATATCCCAGCCCATGTCACAGGGGGGCCGCTCCGCGCTCACCCCCCAAGCGTGCTGCCCGCATCGGCAAGAGAATCGCAACGGACGGTCAGCATCATAGGGCGAAAAATCAACGGTTTCATCTGCCATCGGCATATCCCGACTAGAGATTGAAAGCATAGGACGATGTCTTGACCCGCACGATGCCGGCATCCATCTGATAAGGCGCAAAATCACCCGACACGATCTTGTCCGCGATCAATGCGGCCTGACGAGCGATCGGTGCAATGAAACGACTTGGCTTGCCCCCAACGCTGATGCAATCGCCCAGCGCATGCACCTCGGGTCTGTCCGTCGAGAGATCCTGCGGATCGACCACGATCCCATCCTGCCAGGCAAGGCCCAAGCGCTCGGCCAGCCGTGACGGTGGTGTCACGCCCAGGGCAGAAATCACCTCCCGCACGCGATAGGATCGACCGTCCACCAGATGAACCCGATACAGCCCCCCCTCGGTGCGCTCGATGCCAGTTGGCTGGGCATCCCCCACGAAACGGATCGGCAAGGCGCGCCAGGCAGCCAGCAAGGCATCGGCATCCGCGCGCGCAGCCTGAGGCACCGGTTGGTCGCCGCGTTCGACGAGCAGCACCGAATAGTCCCCCAATGCAAGGTCGTTAGCCAGCTCACTACCAACCAACCCGGCCCCGATGATCATCACATCGGCATCAGCCTCGATGTCGATTCGGCAACGCTGTGTCAATGCTTCACGGAAACGCCGGTAGCTGGACAGATCGTCGATCCGCCAGCACCACGCCGGCGGCAAGGCCGGATGCAGCCGCGAGCGCGCCCCGTGCGCCAGCACCAGATGACGGTAGCGAAAGGTGCCACGCGTCGTGCGCACACGCCTGGCCTGCGGCACGGCGTCGAAAGCATGCGTGTCAGCCAGCAGCCGAATCCCCAGACGCCGGGCAGCAGCCACACCCGTTTCACGGATCAGCGCCTCGGGCGTCAGCTGACGACTGAATGCCACCGACAGCATCGGCTTGTCATAAACATCGGCGGCATCGGCCGAAACCAATGTGATCGGCAAGCCAGCATCCCGCTCACGCAGCGCACGCACCATCTGCCAGCCGGCATGCCCCGCGCCGATGATGACGACCCCGTCATCGCCGCCGGCCGGGCGCCCGCCATTGACCCCGGCATGGCGCGCCCCCTCACGACGCCCCGCACCCAAGACGGCCAACGGCTGAGCAGGCACGGCAGGCACGGCATTTTGCGAGCACTCGCCCTCAGCACCAAACGGCTGCCCCACGGTTTCCAGCAGCTCGAAATCGGCTTTGGAGACGCCACACAGCGGGCAAATCCAATCCTCGGGAATGTCCTCGAAACGGGTACCCGGCGGCAACCCGCCATCCGGATCCCCTTCTGCCTCGTCATAAATCAGGCCACAGGCCCGACATAGGTATTTGCGCCAGGGCAACTCACCCGGCTCAAGCGCAGGGACAGGCAGCAACGGATCACCCGGTTTCATGGCAGGCCCCTTCGTGGCGTCAATTGTCATGACGGCATCCTGCTGGCACTCAAACGTGCAATTTCCTTGCGAATATGTTTCAGCGCGGGTGACACGATCGCCACGAAATGCGATTCACGCACGCGGCGCTGCACCGCTGACCGCATCAGATAACCACGGGCGCCCTGGTGCATCAGCGCCGACTGTGCCGCACGCAAGGCCAGCTCGGCCGCATGGGCACGCACGTCGAGCACATCGAGGAAGAAAGCATCACTGCATTCATAAGGCGTGCGGGCCAATGCGAGGGTTCGGGCTTTCAGCGCATCCAGCTCCTGTTGAAGGTCGGCCGGCCTGTCTTCCAGAAAAGCGTTCACATGCCCGAGCTGAGACTCCACAGCCCACATCGAATCGATGGCGCCCTGCGTCACGCCCCAACCCATGCCACACTGCAGCAGCACGAAAGCGCTGCGGATGCCGGCAATGAAAGGTCGCGCCGGACAAGCCACCACTTGCGACGGCTTCACCCGGTAGCGATCAAAGCGTAACCCCCAGGTGCCGGTGCCTTCCATCCCGGAGAAGCTCGGGCAAGGGCGCATCTCGATGCCCTCGTCGGCACAGCTGGCCACGAACATCATCTCGACCATGCCCTCGGGCGTCTGCACACCGGCCATGGCGCAGAACACATGATCCTGCCCCAAGTTGCTGACCCACGGCAGCGTGCCCTCGACGATGACATCCTCCCCATCCTGCGAGGCACGCAGCGCCAGCGGCTCGATACCGGCCAGGTATTTCATCGGGTTGCTCAGCCCGGTACCTCCCAGCTGATCGCCCGTGGCCAGACGGGCCAGCAAGCCATCGTCCAGGGCCGTGTTGGCCGAACGCGCCAGATACATCGAGCAAGCCAGCTGGCACCACATCATGAAGCCCGTGGAAGCACACACCCGCGACACCTCGGCAATGGCGTTGATCGCCGATGCATAATCAGGCTGCCCATCCGCACCACCAAGCTGCGCACGGAAAGCGCCCGCCGCCCCCAGCTCACGCAGGATGGCTTCCGGGTAGACCCCTTCCCGGTCGATGGCTTCGGCCTGTGCGGCCAGCGGGCCATCGGCAATGCGACGCACGGCATCGAGCATGGCCCCGGCCTCAGGCCAGGAGGGCACCGCGCGCCCGTTGCCAGACACACCGCGCGAGCCAAGCCCGGCCGACGCCGGCAGGACAGCGTCTGCCGGCACACTTTCTTCCCATACGAAGGACATCACGAACCTCGCCAGCCTCTGAATCGCTCAGGCCAACTCGACCGTCATCGGCACCGGATTGCGAATCGTGTTACCAACCGGCGAATAGAAATTGGCGTGCTGAACGATGTCATCCAGTTCTTCCCGGCTGGCATCGCCTTCGACCACCACACGGACACGAACCGCCTGAAAGCCCATGTCGGCCGGCGCCTTCTCGGCGCCCCCTGCGCCCCAGGCGGCCGGGTTGCCGATATCCCCTTCCAGGAACAGCTCCAGCTTGCTGAGCTTCACTTCGCGCAGCGTGGCCACGGCCGTGATGCCCACGGCCAGGCAGGCGCCCAGCGCGGAGAGCACCACCTCACCCGGTGCCGGCGCCGTATCCTCGCCAAAGAGATGCAGCGGCTCATCCACCACCACCGGCTCGTGCTTGCCGACATAGCTGAGTGAGCGGTACTGCCCATCCATCACGGTGTGCACCTTGTTCGTGCCGCGCGCGCCAGGGTTGTTGCGTCCTTTTTCTGCAAAGGCCAACAAACCATCCCGGTCGATCGGGCGCAGATAAGTTTTGACGGTACCGGTGTTGGCAGAATCAAGCGTGTCAGTCATGGCCATGAAGCTCCAGGCAAAAAACAATCGGATATATGGCCACCGATTGTGCCTCGCAAAAAGCGTGTTCAGGCCCTTTGCTTAGACGCTTTTCGCATGTAGGTATGAAAAGCGTGTCATGCACGGGTTCGCCCACGCGCTGATGCCAGCGCCCTGCACAGGTACAAGCCGCCGCTCAGACTCACACCCGCCCGATCGGCGAAACCCGGCCGATAACGCGGTGATGCACTCAGCCCCCACACGTCCCGACCCACGCACGAGCTTGGGTTCCTGCCCTTCGGGCACGGTGCCCGTGTCTGCCGCCCGCCACAGGCCGGTGCCCGTTCATCCCGAACAGCCAGACTTTCATCGCAGTTTGCTCCCCCTCACCGAAGACCCGGCACAAGATAGACCAGCGGACACGTCATGGTCATGGCACACCCGAAGGGTTTTCCCAAGGACGAATCCATGCATGACACGCGCCCATTCAGCACCAACCGGATGAGGGATGAATCCAGCGATGAGCCTGCTTGCCGATTGCATGACCCTTCAATTGCCACGGGTACAGGATGCCCGTGGCGATCTGACTTTCATCGAAAGCACCTTCGGCAATCGCAAGGGACATTTGCCCTTTGAAATCCGACGGGTTTATTACCTGTACAACGTGCCAGGCGGCTCGATGCGCGGTGGCCATGCCCATCTGTCACTGCACCAATACGCAATCGCCATGCACGGCAGCTTCGACATGGTGATGGACGATGGGCAGCACCGAAAACGCTTCCATCTGGATAGCGCCCATCAAGCCTTGTACATCCCGCCGATGGTGTGGCACGAACTGGAGAATTTTTCAGCAGGCGCGGTCTGCCTGGTGCTGGCTTCCGACATCTACGATGAAGCCGATTATCTGCGGCACTATGGCGATTTTCTGCATGCGCTGCGCGAGCGGCAGGCCGAAGCCAGGCTGCCGTCAGCCAACATGGGCGACATGCCCGGACGGGGTCGTGCCCTCGCCACCGAGCGCTTCAAGGTTGATCAGCATGACCGCCCGGACACGGGGCAACCCGGACACGGGTTGCGTTCCGACGCCCCTCATCTCGACGAGCGCTTGAACGCCTGATGACGAAATCCTGCGCAACGCCAGGCCCCTCAAGCGCCTCAGTCCGTTCATGCACTGGGGAGGTGAGACACGTCCAGCAATTCAGACACGCCCAGCACTTCGAGCGCTTCGAGGATTTGAGGCAAAACAATTTGTCACCCAACAAACCAGGCCGCTGACCCGCGTGCTGCCTTGTCAGAACAAGCCCGTGATCCGTCCTTCGGCATCCACGTCGATGTTCTCGGCAGCCGGCTTGCGTGGCAGGCCCGGCATCGTCATCAGATCACCGCAGATCATCACGATGAATTGCGCGCCGGCTGCCAGCCTCACCTCGCGTACCGTCACCGTATGACCACTGGGCGCGCCCTTGAGGGTGGGATCGGTCGAAAAACTGTTCTGGGTTTTCGCCACACAAATGGGGTAATGCCCAAAACCGGCGGTCTGCCACGCCTCGATCTGCTGCCTTACTTTGGCGGGTGCCGTGATGTCGGCCGCACCGTAGATTTTTTGGGCCACTGCCTTGAGCTTGTCCCACAGAGGCATCTGATCATCATAAACATACTGCGCTGACGGCCGCGCCTCATCGGCCAGGCGCACCACTTCATGCGCCAGATCGACGGCGCCCTCGCCCCCCTTGGCCCAGTGCTCGCTCAACACCACATTGACGCCCAATGCCTGCATCCGGTCACGGATCAAGGCAATTTCGGCCTCGGTATCTGCCGTGAAACGGTTGATGCCCACCACCACCGGCAACCCGAAATGCTCTCGCATGTTCTTCACATGGCGTTCAAGGTTCACCAGCCCGTCGGCCAGTGCCGTGAGGTTCTCTGACGCCAGCTCGGGCACCGGCACGCCGCCATGAAACTTCAGCGCACGCACAGTGGCCACCACCACGCACACACTCGGCCATAACCCGCTCTTGCGACACTTGATGTCGAGAAATTTTTCCGCCCCCAGATCAGCCCCGAAACCCGCCTCCGTCACCACGTAATCGGCGAGCTTCATCGCCGCCTGCGTGGCAATCACCGAATTGCAGCCATGCGCAATGTTCGCAAACGGCCCGCCATGCACCAGGGCCGGGTTGTTTTCCAGCGTCTGCACGAGGTTCGGCTTGATCGCATCCTTCAGCAGGGCTGTCATGGCGCCATGTACCTTCAGCTGCCGCGCCGTGAGCGGCTTGCCCTGCCAATCGACCCCGAACACGATATCCCCCAGCCGCTCACGCAGTTCCGCCAGCGAGGTGGCCAGACAGAAGATCGCCATCACCTCGGAGGCCACGACGATGTCGAATCCGTCTTCCCTGGCCTGACCGTTGACCGGCCCGCCCAGCCCCACGACGACCTGGCGCAACGCCCGATCATTCATGTCCACCACGCGCTTCCAGCTGACACGGCTCGGGTCGATGCCCAGCGCATTGCCCTGATGGATGTGGTTGTCAATGGCCGCCGAGAGCAGGTTGTGCGCCAGCCCGATCGCCGCGAAGTCCCCGGTGAAATGCAGGTTGATGTCTTCCATCGGCACCACCTGGGCGTAGCCGCCACCAGCCGCACCGCCCTTCAGGCCGAACACCGGCCCCATCGAGGGTTCACGCAGGCAGATCATGGCCCGCTTGCCAATACGGTTCAGCGCATCGCCCAGGCCCACCACGGTCGTCGTCTTGCCTTCGCCCGCCGGCGTGGGGCTGATGGCCGTGACCAGGATCAGGCGTGCATCCGGCCGTGGCGGCAGACTCTCCAGATAATCGAGCGACACCTTGGCCTTGTAGTGGCCATACGGCTCCAGCGCCTCATCCGTGATGCCGGCCTTCTCGGCGATTTGGCCAATACGCTGCAAACTTGCCTGCTGGGCAATCTCGATATCGGTGGGCATGATGACTCCTCGAACAAAGGCGATCGCAGGCTCAGGGCTGATGAGACCTGAGCCACAGGCAGCCAGCATACCACCGCCCGCCAACCGTCCCCCGCTTCAGCACGTGTCGATGCACACACGATGAAGCGATCAAGGGAACAGGCTCACCCTTGCGCGGACGCCACATCCACCATCCAGTTGATGCCAAAGCGGTCGGTCAGCTGCCCAAACCCCTCGGAAAAGAAGCTTGGGCCATAGGGCATGTGCACTGTCCCGCCTTCGGCCAATGCCGTGAAGACGCGTTCGCCCTCGGCCACGGTCTTGGCCGTGAAGGCAACGCTGAAGCCCTGCGGCTTCTGGTAGCCCTCCTCGCCACAAAAACCGGCCAGCACGTCGGAGGCCATCAACTGTCCGCCGCCATGCACCAGGCAAACGTGCATCACCTTCTGCTGGTCGGCCTCGGACAGCGCCGCCGTCCCTTCTTCGGGCGGCATGTCGGCAAAACGGTACAGATCAACCAGCTCACCACCCAGCGCCTGGGCATAGAAGTTCATGGCCTCGGCACAATGGCCGTCGAATATCAGATAAGGGGTAAAACTCATCGTAGTGCTCCTTGCTCGTTGAAAGGCTCAAGCCTACGCGAGCGCCGGCCCCGGCATTTGTCACGGATTGCAGGGGGATGTGGTACGTGTCATGGACACACACCTGCTGGGCTGGTGCTGGGCCAAGGCTGGCTTCCCAAACACGCGCAGACGGGCCTTGCCACGCTTGCAAGGCATCAGGCAGGCATGACCCGTGTGGCACGCGGGTGGCTCGACGGTTCTTGGTGCCAGCGCGGAGATGAATACCGGCGTGAGACGCGCTGCGCTCAGCGCCCGCGCTTGCGCAGATACTCGAACAGCAGCCGGGGCATGTTGACGGTGATGGGTGGGTCACTGGGCAGCAACGGTCGCAGACACAGATCCACGCTTTGCGGCTTCTGCAGAGGGAAACGAATCGACGTTGACACCATGCCACGTGGACAGTGATCGAGGCGAAAATAGTCCAGCGGATTACGGCTAGGGGCGATTTCACACCCCAGGAGGTGGTATTCGCCGTCGGGCACGGCATTGATGACGAAAGCACGTTGACCGAACATCGCGGCCCCCACCACGGGCACGCCGCGCGGGATCGGCTCATGAAAGAGGCCGGCAAACACCACATGACGCGGGCTTGTGCTGCCTTCGACGCGCACCGTCAGCGCATGCGGCTGCGGATGCAGGCGGGGATCGAAGCTGTGGTGCATCAGCACGCGCGCGAGCGGATCGGCCAGCTGCTCGCTCATCGTCTGGCCCAGTGTGCCGGCCTGCGCCCGAAATTCACGTGGGGTCTGGCCCGTGTGCAGCCGAAAACGATGGCTGTAGGTGGCAGCGCTGGCATGGCCGGCTTCAAGCTGCGAGCGGATGACGGGCTCCCCCGCCACCAGGGGACCGATGCCCTGCTCGATCTTCAGCGCCGCGATGTAATCGCGCAGCGACAGCCCCGTGTTTTGCCGAAACCAGCGGCTGAGCACGAATCGGCTGAGGCCGAAATGCGCTGCCAGCTGCGCCGGGGTCGGATTGTTGTACAGCTCGGCTCGAATGTACGCGGTGAGGGCATCCAGCGTGATGGGCATGATGTGCGCGCCCCAAAACGAAAAGCCCAGACGATGCTGGGCTTTTCGGATATCTGGCGGAGACGGTGGGATTCGAACCCACGGTTCGCTTTTTGAGCAAACACTCCCTTAGCAGGGGAGCACCTTCGGCCTCTCGGTCACGTCTCCGGGAAAGCTGTAGAGTATACCAGCCATTCAAACTTTGTGGGGGCTGTGTGGGAAATTTCCTTGTCTTTCCAACACGCCGACCGTGTGCGAGCCAGACACGGATTCGTTTCCTTCTCCGCCAAAACCCCAGCGGCAGAGTCAGCCCGCATTGTACCTCTTTTCGTTCAGCCCAGCGGCCCGGCCAACGCCGGAAAGAACGCAGGGAGAACGCCGTGGGAGCGTCACTTCAAAGGTCTCAACAGATCCGCCGCCTGTGCGTTTCACCACCGCCCTGCTTGCAACCATCCTGCCCATGGGGGGCAGGATGCACAACTCAGCGCCAGCAGCGGCGATGCAGCAGTCAGAGCGTATCCTTCGACACCTCCACCGGCTCGGAATCCAGCTCGAAAGCCTTGTGCAGCGAGCGCACGGCCAGTTCGAGGTACTTGTCCTCGATGATGACGGAGGTCTTGATCTCGCTCGTGGAAATCATCCGGATGTTGATGCCATCCTTGGCCAGCGCCTCGAACATGCGGGCGGCGATGCCGGCGTGGCTCTTCATGCCGAGGCCGACGATCGAGACCTTGGCGATGCGCGGGTCGCCCACCAGCTCGCCACCGCCCATCTCACGCACCACCTCTTCTTCGAGCACCTTCATCACGCGCTGGAAGTCGTTCTGGCTCACGGTGAAGGAAAAGTCGGTATAGCCCTCGACGCTCTGGTTCTGGACGATCATGTCCACGTCGATGTTGGCACGGGCCACGGGGCCGAGGATGCGTGAGGCAATGCCCGGCACATCAGGCACCTTCGTCAAGGTCACGCGCGCCTCATCACGCTGAAAGGCGATTCCAGAAATAACGGCTTGCTCCATCACGCTATCCAATTCTTCTTCAAAGGTGATCAGGGTTCCCGAGTTCATTTCATCTTCGACCGGGATGTCGGGCGGTGTCAGACTCGACAGCACACGGGTCTTGACCTGGTACTTGCCGGCAAATTCGACCGAGCGCGTCTGCAGCACCTTGCTGCCGAGGCTGGCCATTTCGAGCATTTCTTCCACCGTCACGCGCGCGAGACGGCGAGCTTCGGGCACGATGCGCGGGTCGGTGGTGTAGACGCCATCGACATCGGTGTAGATCAGACACTCATCGCCCTTCAACGCGGCACAAACGGCCACGGCCGAGGTATCGGAGCCACCACGGCCCAGCGTGGTGATGTGCCCGTCTTCATCGATGCCCTGAAAGCCGGTGATGATGACGACCTTGCCGGCGGCCAGCTCGGCTCTGACGCGCTTGTCGTCGATCGACTTGATGCGGGCCTTGGTGTAGGCCGAATCGGTGATGATGGGCACCTGCCAGCCCGTGAAGCTGATGGCCTCGACCCCTTCCATCTTCAGGGCCATGGCCAGCAGCGCCACCGACGCCTGCTCGCCGGTGGAGGCCAGCATGTCAAGCTCCCGTGCGTCCGGTTCCGGCTGGATGGCCTTGGCCAGATCGATGAGACGGTTGGTTTCGCCTGCCATGGCCGAGGGAACCACCACCATCTGGTGCCCGGCGCGATGCCACTTGGCCACGCGCTTGGCCACATTCTGGATGCGTTCGACCGACCCCATCGAGGTGCCGCCGTATTTGTGAACGATGAGAGCCATTGATAGATCCTT
>JAUNKF010000059.1 GCA_030532895.1 Lautropia sp.
GTTGCAGGCAGATTATCATCGTGCCGTCCACCCGCTTTCCCCGAGCTACCGATCATGCAAGCCTACATTGACCAGGCCATCACCTGGCGTCGTCATCTGCATCAGCATCCCGAGCTGTCTTTTGAAGAAGTGAAGACCAGCCAGTTCATCGTGGATGAAATGAGCCGGCTGAAGCACGCACGCATCGAGCGCCTGACGCCCACCAGCGTGGTGGTGGTGTTTGCCACCGGCCGGCCAGGCACGAAGATCGGCCTGCGCGCCGACATCGACGCCCTGCCGATTCAGGAAGCGCGTGACGAGCTGCCCTTCAGATCCAAGGTGGATGGCAAGATGCACGCTTGCGGGCACGATGGACACACAGCCATCCTGATGGCCGCGTGCCGGTACATCGACGATCACATCGACCGGTTCAGCGGCGAGGTTCACGCCATTTTCCAGCACGCCGAAGAAATTCTGCCCGGGGGCGCCCGCGAGATGGTGGCCACCGGTCATTTCGATGATTTCGACTTCATCTATGGGCAACATCTGGTTTCCACCCTGCCCACCGGCACCATCGACATCAAGGCCGGCCCGGCCACTGCCAATACCGACGCCTACACCATCGTCATCCAGGGCAAGGGCGGACACGCCGCCATGCCCGATCTGAGCGTGGACCCAGTGGTGATTGGTGCCCAGTTTGTGACGCTGCTGCAAAGCGTGGTGGCCCGCCGGTTCTCTCCGCATGATCGCGTCGTCATCTCGAATACGATGTTTCATGCCGGCACGGCGCAGAACATCATCCCCGACAGCGCCAGCCTGACCGGCAGCGTGCGCACCACCACCCCCGAGCACCGTGAGCGCGCCCGTCAGGCCATCGAGGCCCTGATCCACGGCCTGTGCGACGCCGCTGGCGCGCAGTGCACCTTCACCTACGAAACCGGCTATGACGCCGTTCACAACGACCCGGACATGACGGCCATCGTGGAAGAAATCGCCCGTGCCCATGACGGCCATCACGTGACCTGCCTGCCACCGATGATGGCCGGTGAAGATTTCAGCGCCTTTGCCCGGCGCGTGCCCGCCACCTATGCCTTCATCGGCGCCGCCAACGCCGAGTTCAATTTTCCCCACCATCATCCGCGCTTCGGTCTGGATGAGCGCAGCTTTGGCATCGGGCTGCGGATGATGGTGGAGGTAGCAGCCAACGGGATACGCTTCGGGCGCGCAGGGCAGCAGGGCCTCCGGGCAGGGTGACCCATGCCGCGACGCACGCATCCGTGGCTGCTGGGCGCATCCTTCAGGGATGACGTGACCCTTGATTACGCACACTACCCTTTCAACATCCCGGCCGTGCGCGACATTGACCAGATCCGCTTTCATCCCAACGTGACCTTCCTTGTGGGAGAAAACGGTTCGGGCAAATCCACGGTGCTGGAAGCCATTGCCATGGCACTGGGGTTTTCTCCCGAAGGCGGCACGCGCAACGTGCAGCTGCAAACGGTGGAATCGGTGTCGAAGCTGCACGAGGCCATTCGGCTGGCGCGGGCTCCTGGCATCAGGCCACACGACCAGTATTACCTGCGGGCAGAGAGCTTTTTCAATCTGGCCACGTACATGGACCAGACCGGGTATCTGGATGGTTATGGCGGCAAGTCGCTGCATGCGCGTTCGCATGGCGAGGCCTTCATGGCGGTCCTGACCAGCAAGCTGCGTGGCCACGGCATTTACCTGATGGACGAGCCGGAGGCGGCTCTTTCACCCACCCGGCAACTGGCAGCGCTGCGGGCCATTGACCAGCTGGTGGATGCGCATTCGCAGTTCATCATTGCCACGCACTCGCCGATCCTGCTGGCCTACCCGCATGCGTGCATCCTGCTTTTTGATGACGGCGGCATCAGCGAGGTGGCGTATGAAGATACCGAACACTACTTTGTGACACGGGATTTCCTGAACCACCACCGCGAACGGGTGGCATCGGTATTGGGTGAAGCAGATTGAACGCTGGCCGGCAGCGCTTATAATTCTGCATGACAGGGCGGCATGCGGCAGATCTTTCCCCTTCCCTGACCATCTTGTCGATCTGTCAGCATCGATTCTTCATTTCACATCAGGACTCCCATGCCTTTTCTGTTGCCGTTTCTGAAGCTGTTCGTCTGGTTCTGGGTGGCGTTGCTGGCGCTGGGGCGACTGACGGGTCGGGCGTTGCCACGGCATGCCAAGCCGCTTCACCCAACCCATCCGGCGGATACCAGCGACACGGCGCTGGGCAAGGCACTGGCCGACCAGGTGGCAGCCCATCCAGGGCTGTCGGGGGTGTATCCGCTGTCTGATGGGCGGGATGCCTTTGCGGCACGTGCGCTGCTGGCCGATGCAGCCGAGCGCTCGATCGATGCGCAGTACTACATCTGGCATGACGACATCACCGGCCGGCTGTTGCTGCAGAAGCTGCGCGAGGCAGCAGCCCGCGGGGTGCAGGTGCGGCTGCTGCTGGATGACAACACGCTGGCAGGCATGGATGCCGTGCTGCTGGATCTGGACGGGCTGCCCAACATTGAGGTGCGCCTGTTCAATCCGTTCATGCAGAGAGCCTTTCGGCCGGTGGGTTATCTGAGCGATTTTGGTCGGCTGAACCGGCGGATGCACAACAAGTCCTTCACCGTGGACAACCAGACAACGGTGGTGGGCGGTCGCAACGTGGGTGATGAGTATTTTGGCGCCGGCGATGGGGTGATGTTTGCCGATCTGGACGTGCTGGCGGTGGGGCCGGTGGTGGAGGCGGTGTCGAAGGATTTCGACCTGTACTGGAACAGCGCATCGGTGTTTTCGGCCACGGACGTGATACATTCGGCCCGCAAGCGCTCGGACGGCGCGCAGGTGCGGCGCCTGCCCGGCAATGATGTGGCGACACGCGCCTATATCCAGCAGCTGGAAGCCTCGTCACTGGTGCAGAAAATCAAGGACGGGACGCTGGCCTTCGACTGGGTGCCGGTGCAGCTGTTGAGCGACGACCCGGTGAAGGGACTGGGCCAGGCGGATGAATCGCAGACGCTGCTGGCCGCACTGCGCGGCGTGATGGCAGGTGCGCAGAAACAGCTGACGATCGTCTCGCCTTATTTCGTGCCCACAGAAAACGGCACCGAACTGCTGGCTTCTCTGGCGCGCCGGGGCGTGTCGGTGGCGGTGCTGACCAATGCGCTGTCGGCCACCGATGTGCCCGTGGTGCATGCGGGTTATGCCAAGTATCGGCGCCAACTGCTGGAGGCGGGCGTGGCTCTGTACGAGCTGAAGCGCGATGCCACGGTAGTGCCAGGCAAGGTTCACGGCGGGCTGACGGGCAGCAGCGGGGCCAGCCTGCATGCCAAGACCTTTCAGGTGGACGGCGAGCGGCTGTTCGTGGGTTCGTTCAACATGGACCCGCGTTCGGCCGTGCTGAACACTGAGCTGGGTCTGCTGATCGATGACCCCAGGCTGGCAGGCCAGCTTCAGGATGCGCTGACAGAACGTGGCCCGGCTGGCTCTTACCACGTCACGCTGGAAAATGGCCAGCTGCGCTGGACGACACAGGAAGACGGCCAGATCAAGGTTTACGACCAGGAACCGCATGCCACGCCGATGCAGCGCGCCATCGTCTGGACAGCGGGCAAGCTGCCGATCGAGTGGTTGCTGTAAGGCTTGGACTGGACGATGGCCGGCACCACCACCCCAACCAGGCGATTGCGCGGTACCGGGGACCTGATCGGCCAAGGGGACAACTGAGCGGGTAAAAGAGAGGCAGCTGACAGGCTCTCACACACCGTTCCTCGGGAAAGCTTGTGATCGGCTGGCCAAAGGGGATAGCCTTCGACGTTGATTTTTCCGGAGAAGCCCCAAGCCTTGGTATTCCCTGACCCTGGCTTTGGACCTGGCCTGAGCCTTGCCATGCCTGATCCGGATCGCCACCGGTGGGCGCTGGTCCGCCCCGACCACCGCCGCCGCACCGCCCCCATCAGCCATCAGATACCAGCCATTCATGAAGACACAGAAACTGCACGCCAACCAGAAGGACGTGGGAGGCATTCCCATCGCCCGCCTGCTGCCCCAGGGCTCACGCCGTACCGTCGGCCCCTGGTGCTTTCTGGATCATGCCGGCCCTTCGGTTTTTGAAGAGAACAACCCCGGCATGCAAGTGGGCGCTCACCCACATACCAACCTGCAGACCTTCACCTGGATGCTCGAGGGCGAAGTCTGGCATCAGGACAGCCTGGGCTACCGCCAGCTGATCCGCCCGGGCCAGGTCAACCTGATGACGGCCGGCACGGGTGACGAGCGGGGCATCAGCCACACCGAACAGACACCCGAAGGCATCGATCGCCTGCACGCCGTGCAGCTGTGGATCGCCCTGCCGATGAACAAGCAGATCGAACCGGCGTTCGAGCATTACCCGGAGCTGCCGACCTGGACAGAGGATGGCATCGCCCATGTGCTGACCACCGGCAGCTTCGGCGGCCACACCGCCCCCACCACCCAGCACAGTCCGATGATGGCCGTGGACATGCGCTGGGAACGCGACAAGACCGTGACGCTACCGGCAGAGGCCGGCTGGGAATATGGCGTGCTCGTCATCGCGGGCCGCGTGACGGTCGGCGGCGAGTCGGTCGGCCCGGACGAACTGGGCGTCATCGAGCTGGATGGTGCCGACCGCTTCGAGCTGCAGGCCGAAGCCGGCACCCACCTGATGCTGGTGGGCGGCGAACGGCTGCCTCACCCCACGCTGATCTGGTGGAACTTCGTGGCCGACACGCCGGAAGCCCTGTCGAAAGCCGTCGAGGACTGGAACAGCGGCAGCGACCGCTTCGGCCCGGACATCGATCTGAGCGGCACGAAGCTGACGCGGCTCGAGGCGCCTCCCGTACCGGGGCGGTTGCGCTGAGGCTGCCCTGAACGAGTCCCGTGAGGCGGCAGGCCCATGTGGACTTGTTCAGTGTTGCCGGTGATGAATGTCACAAGGCCGCAAAGAGCCTGACAAGACGGGCTCAGCCTCTGAAAGTCGTGTCTCCATGGCTGGCGTTGCGAGGTTCAGGTATCTGCAAACGGACGCCAGCATCAGCATGAAGAATTGACTCGTTTCTATGCATTTATAGCATTATATAAGAAGATATAAGCCCACAGGGATATACTTCCTTATACTAAGTTATCATTTGCTAGAGAGACGGTTTTCCTGCAGAGAATACACGATGGACGCCATCAAGAACCCCTTTGCGCCGGGTGCCGGCAGCCAGCCTCCGGAATTGGCTGGGCGACAGAGCATCATCGAAGATGCCCATGTAGCCATCCAGCGTGCACTGGACAAGCGATCCAGCCGATCCCAGATGCTGCTGGGGCTTCGTGGCGTGGGCAAGACCGTCCTGCTCAACAAGATCAAGGAGATGGCCGAGAAAGCTGGACACCTGACATCCTTCATAGAAGCACCAGAAAACAAATCACTCGGCGAACTTCTCACGCCACAGCTGCATAGCGTTCTGCGCAAGCTTTCCACCCGTGAATCCGCAAAAGCCGCCGCGCACAACGCCCTTAAGGCACTCCGCTCTTTTGCCAGCGCTTTCAAGATCACCTACGGTGATACATCCATTTCCGTGGATCCCGAGCCAGGCATGGCTGATAGTGGCGATCTGGAACTTGACCTCGCCGAGCTCTTCGTCCAGATCGGCGAAGCAGCCAAAGCTGCCGGAAAAGCCTGGTCATTCTTCATAGACGAAGTACAGTATCTTTCGTCCAAGGATCTGGGCGCATTGATCGTAGCCATGCACAAGGTCAACCAGGCGAGTCTTCCCATCGTTTTCTTCGGCGCAGGTCTACCCCAAGTGGCAGCCCTTTCCGGCAACGCCAAGTCCTACGCTGAACGCCTTTTCTCGTACCCCCATGTCGGCCCACTGCAGGAAGAAGATGCAAAAGCCGCCATACGCCAACCCATCATCGCCGAAGGCGCAGAAATCAGTGAAGAGGCACTAGAAGATATTTTCTGCCAGACCCGTGGCTATCCATACTTCCTGCAAGAATGGGGACATCAATGCTGGAAGATTGCATCCGGGAACCGGATAGAGCGTACGGACAGCGAGCAAGCCTCCAAACTGGCCATTGCGCAATTGGATAATGGCTTCTTCAAAGTTCGATTCGATCGACTCACCCCCAAGGAACGCGAGTACGTCATAGCCATGGCACAGTTGGGCAAGGGCCCGTACCGATCAGCCGACGTTGCCGAGACATTGGGCGAGTCCCTCCAAAGTCTGGGCCCAAGGCGTGCGCAGATCATCAACAAGGGCATGATCTACAGCCCTTCACATGGCGATATCGATTTCACGGTTCCTCTCTTCAATGAGTATCTGATGCGCAACTATCCCATCCAGAGCTGACGAACACAGATCTATCGGTAGCCGTTCAGCAGCATCAAGGAAAAACTGGGGATCAGTGCCGGGTCATTGCAGGCTAGATGACCCGGCCTCACTTCCCGATACAGAACCGGCTGAAGATCACCCCCAGCAGCTCGTCGGCGCTGACGGCCCCGGTGATCCGGCCCAGCGCACTGTGGGCCAGCCTCAGCTCTTCGGCGAAGAGGTCGAGGCTCTGGTCGCCGTGGGCGACGTGGGTTCGGGCATTGTCCAGATGGGCGAGCGCTTCCTTCAGCGCCTCGAGGTGACGCTCGCGGGCGATGAAGACGCCCTCGGCGCCCGGCTGGAAGCCGGCGATGTCAAGCAGTTTCCGGCGGAAGGCTTCGACGCCCTCCCCGGTTCGGGCCGACAGATACAGGTGGTCTGATGTCCCGGCAGCCTCTGTTCGTCCTTCTGCCCCTAGGATTGCAGCAGTCCGTGATGGCACGGGCGATTGGCGTGTGACATCAAGACCAGAAACAGGCGCATCTGCCTGGCCGGGCAACTCACCTCTGGCAGGTGCTTCTGATAAAGGGTGAGCCCTGCCTGCCATGTCACCGGCTTCAGCCGGCAACACACCGCCCTGCCCCAGCAGGTCGATCTTGTTGATGACGGTCAGCCGATGGGCACTAGCCGGCACGCGCGCTTCGATGGCGGCTTCCAGTACCTGTTCGGCCAATGCCGCCGGAGCAGCGTTGTGGACGAGACTTGCGGCAGGCCCGGCGGCCGGGATGCCCGGACTGGCTGAATCAGGCTGCAGAGAGCCCAGCCCGTCCGTGACGGCTGCCGAGCCTGTCGGGCTGCCCGTGCACGATGCCGCCACATCCCCCTGGAAAGCCTGAGGCGCCTGCACCGCCCTCAGATGCACGACGACATCGGCTTTCCCGATCTCGGCCCAGGTACGCTCGATACCGATGCGCTCGACCACATCGTCGGTCTCGCGCAGGCCAGCGGTGTCGATCAGGTTGATCGGCACACCTTCGATGCTGATCTGCTCGATGACGCGATCACGGGTGGTACCGGCGATGGGCGTGACGATGGCAACCTCGGCCCCGGCCAGCGCATTCAGCAGGCTGGATTTGCCGACGTTGGGGGCTCCGGTCAGCACGACGTTCAGACCCTGACGCAGGCGGGCACCGCTGCGGGCCGTGGCAAAAAGCTCGCGCAGGGTGGCATCAATGGCATCGAGCTGGCCGGCTGCATCGGCG
This sequence comes from Lautropia sp., assembly GCA_030532895.1. Classification (GTDB taxonomy): domain Bacteria; phylum Pseudomonadota; class Gammaproteobacteria; order Burkholderiales; family Burkholderiaceae_E; genus Lautropia. Next base: position 7,592 of record JAUNKF010000059.1, read on the forward strand.
CGCTCCAGAAACTCGATTTCCTCTTCCGGAAAATCCAGCGTGGCCTCGACCAGCATCCGCAGGTGCAGCAACTGGTCGGCCAGCACGTCGATCTGACCCGAGAACACGCCCTG
>JAUNKF010000026.1 GCA_030532895.1 Lautropia sp.
CTTCCTGGAAGCGCGTATAGCGGTCGAATTCCAGCGGGTCGAAATCGGTTTCGGTCTCGTTGGAATGCGCGATCTTGGCCTGAATCTGGTTGTCGGCCTGGATCTCGATTTCACGCAGCTGCAGACGCAGACGGTTGACGTTTTCGGTCAGCTCGTTGATGGCCTGACGGATCAAGCCCATTTCACTGTCGAGACGAGCACGGGCGATGGCCACCTCACCGGCCTCGGCCACCATCCGGTCGAGCAGATCGGCACGTACCCGGATCACATGCTGGGCCGAGGCCGCCAGGTTCGAGGCAGCGCCCGACATCACATTGTCCGGCATCGCACCAGCGGCGTGCTCATCGGTCTTCGCCGTCTCCTGGGCCACAGCCGCTACTGGCGCTGCCGCCACGGCCGCTGGCGTGTTCACCGGCGCGGCAGCAGCCACCGGCGCACTCGCGCTCGGTGTGACGACCGGGGCCGGCTGTTGCGCAGCCAGCTCCGGGTTCAGCATGATTTCATAGGCTGCCACGGCCTGGTCATAACCGGCCAGCACCGTTTCGATCACCGATTCGGCCACGGCAGGCTGGGCCAGTGCATCCTCGACCTGCGTTTCCAGCTCGTGAATCATCTGCCCAAAGCGCATGGCACCTGCCATTCGGGCGCTGCCCTTGATGGTGTGGAACAGACGCATCAGCGCAGCCGGCAGCGACCCATCGCTCGGGCGTTCACTCCATTCACGCAGGTTGGAATCCACCTGCGGCATCAGCTCTTCGGCTTCCTCGAAGAAGACCGGACCAAGGTCGGCATCGATTTCATCGACCAAGCCTGCCAGCGGATCGACCTTTTCCTCGGTCTCACGCTTGGCAGCCCCCAGCACTTCAGCGGCTTTCTTCAAGAGCGCTTCGCCCCGCATCTCGCGAGATGGCACGGCCTCAGGTGCTTCTTCACAGGCGCACACACCCGTGATCTGCTGATCCCAATCAGCCAGCAAGGCAGCCATGCGGGTAGCGGTGACCGGATCGGCCTCCGGCTCAGTGCAAGAGGCGAATTCGGCCAGCATCCGATCCACCACACCCAGCGCCGCCTGAATGCTGGCCTTCATCGAATCCGGCAGCGGGCAAGCGGTTTCGCGCTGCTTCAACAGGATTTTTTCCAGCGACTCGGCAATGGTTCGTACCTGAAGCAAGCCCACATGGCGAGTGGTGCCCACCAGCGTGTGCAGCGCACGCACCAGCGACTCGGGCGCGCGCAGCGCCTCGGAGGCATGCCAGGCGTGCCAGTCGTCGTTCATCCGCATCCGCACCTGCACGGCTTCCGAGTTGAAGATCTCGAACAGCTCGGCATCGACCAGACGATCACCGATACGGATCTGCGACTCGTCCACCTCAGCGACGCGGGCAGGCGCTTCGGGCGCCGAGGGGGCAACGGTCGCAACCGCTGCATCGGACAGCACCGCGTCCGTGGATTCGGCCGGTTCGGCCAAGGCTGCGGCCTCCACCCGCGTGCCCTCGTCGGCTGGCTCATCACTCAGATCGCCCGGCAAAGCGGCCTGCGCCGATACGACATCATCGAGCGCCCCATCGCCCAGCTCAGGCACAGTCGTCTCGGAGAACACTGCAGCCGTAGGCGATACACCATCCGCCAACGGCGCGTCCTCGACGCCAGCCGTCCCCATCGGGGCATCCTCGATGACGGCCGGCGCCACAGCCGCCACGGCCTGCTCGGTCGGCACCGACATCGAGATATCAAGGAGCGGAATGTCATCGCTGTCCAGCCCGGCATCCGCCGGCATGACGAAAGCATCATCCACGGAAATGCCGCCCAGCAACTCGGCCGACGACGCCGTGCCCACGCTGTCGGCCCCGATATCGGCGCCCTCCTCGTCGGCCCAGCCTGCCGGCAAATCCACGCCGGACAAGGTCGGCTCATCCAGACTCAGGGTTGGCGCGTCATCCTCGTCCTGGCCCGGTGCTTCGCCCAAGCCTTCCAGCATGTCCAGCCCGGCCACCTCACTCACCGGCACGCCGAGCGCGGCCAACTCATCCGCATCCAGCTCATCCTCTTCATGCACGATCAGCGTGTTCTCGCCGAGCAGCCCGCCCCAATCGGCAGCCGACGTCTCAGCAGTCATCGTATCGGCTTCAGCCCCCCAATCCATCGAGAGAGCGTCCAGACCAGGTGACGATTCGGCACGGATGGCATCATCCTCCGCCATCAGGGCAGCCTCATCCGCCTCAGTAGCTGACAGGTTCGCGCCCAGGAACTGATCCGCATCCGCCGGATCGGCCGTCATGTCATGTTCAAAGTCGAAGGGGGTATTTTTCTCCTCGGCAAGCAATGCTTCAGCGGGTTGTTTGACATCAAAAGATTCGGCACCTTCATGCAGGAAGACCGGATTCGACGACGCCGCATCGATAGAAGGCAGCTGCTCGACACGCGAAGCGGCCTCATCCACCACCGGACGAGCCACGTCGTTGGCCTCATTGGCCGGCACGTCAAGGGTTTCGACAGCCGCCGTGCCCGTTGTACTCACCGCCGGCACATCCGGGAAGGCCGCACAACGGGCGGCCAGCACCGAAGCATCCATCACGGCACGCGGCCGGGTCTGCATCCGCTGGCACCATTCACCAAAGAAGGCGGCCCCATCAGCGATCAGGTCGAAAAGCGGTTTCGTGCCATCGACATCTTCGGCCAGCCAGTGGTTCAGCATCTGCTCGAATGACCAGGCGGCCTCACCAAAGGCATCCAGGCCCACCATGCGGCTGGAGCCTTTCAGCGTGTGGAAGGCACGACGGATCGTCGTCATCGCCTCACGATCATCGGGCGCACGACGCACGACCTGCAGGTTTTCATCGATGGCGCCCAACACCTCCTCGGCTTCCATCATGAAGATTTCGTGCAGCTCGGCCTCATCTTCCGACAACGGTTCATCCGCTTCCTCGGCCACCACGTCGGCGGCAGGCTCGGCAGCCAGGCTGGCTGCTGCAGCCTCTGCCGTATCAGCCATGTCCGTGACCACAGGCATCTCGGTACCAGCCATCTCGCCCATGCCGGCCATGCCAATGACCGGTTCGGCCGACGCTGCTCGGAGGTCGGTCAGACCCGAAGCCTCGGCCCCTTGCCCGGACAGGGGCGCCAGCGCATCATGTTCAGCGCCGCTCACCGACATGTCCAGATTATTTGGCAGCTCATCAACAGGTGCTGCTGCTTCAACAGCCTCCGCCACCTCAGCCATTGGCGCAGCCGTGAGCGGCATGCTCAGATCTTCATACAGCATGCCCTTGGCGTCGTCGAAACGGAAACGTGCTGCCCGCTCGCCTGACTGCAGCAGCGATTCGACGAAGAAGCCCAGCGAACTCAGGCCATTGGCCAGACGCTCGCGGCGCGCATCATCCAGCTCCACGCGCGCTTCCAGCAGTGCCGACACTTCCTCGGCAATCGTGTCACATGCCTTGACTGCTTCGCGATACTCCAGCACCTTCAGCACGGCCGTGGTTTCGGTGAGCAGTGGTGCGACCACTTCCAGACGTGCCACGGCCGTGGCATCGCGGAAATAATCATCCAGCGCCTGTTCGCAACCGAGCAGATTGTGCTTCAGCTCGGTGACGAAAGCCGCCTGCGTGACCCGATCGGTGGCTTTCATCGACAGGGCCACCAGCCACGGCAGCGGCGTGGAATCGAAGCTGTCGGGTTTGCTCAGCAACTGATTGATGCGGGCCGCCAGCTCTTCGCTTCGCTCGTCGGTGGAGGGATCGGAGCGCAATGCGCCCGACAAGGCTTCTTCCATGAAGAGGATGGCCGTGGCCACCTCGATGGCCAGCAGCTCGGCCACATGTCCCGGCTGCTCGGCAAAGGCCGCGGGCATGGTGGCCAGCGTCTTGCCCAGCATGCTCAAACCCTTGTAATGCGTGCTGCCAAGCGCACGGTTGAGCAAAGCCACGGTTTCTGCAAAAAGTGCTTCTTCCTGTGCGCCCCCGCCCGCAATCTTCTCCCACGAGCGGCGCACCTGCACCAATGCCTCACGCGCCACTGCCAGCGTTTCCGGATCGGCCAGCCCGTAACGGGGACGTTCATAATCGGCCGGCACGATAGCCCGCAGGTTGAAATGCCGGTTCACTTCCTCCACGATGGCTGATCCCGGCTTGGCACGCGCGATCAGCAGCAGCAACTCCTTGATGAACTGCCCTGGCACCTGCGTATGCGTCGAAAACAGGTGGCGGTTCATGATGTTGATGCGCCCCACGGCCCGGCGGCTGGCCAGATCCACTGGCAAGGCGCCCTGCTTCATCGCATCGATGAACGCCAGCGACAGCCAGTAGAACAACCGGGCATCTTCATGTGGCTGGGTGCGTACCAGACGGCTCATCGCTTCGTGCAGCGCCTCGATGGCGGGTGCCGTGTTTTCACCGCGAATCAGGGCCGGCAAGGCACGCTCGAAACCCCGACAGGCCGAGCGGGCACGCTCGTCGCGGTCGGGGCTTTTGGAGACGTTCTCCCGCACGGAGGCCGGCAGGGCACGATCCAGATCGATCTCGAACAGGGCGGTCGGATCAGGTGGCGTTTCCTTGCGCAATTGAACCAGGTCGCGATAGTAAGGAAAGAGCACCAGCGCCGGCACCATCACGCCGCCCTGCTGCAGGTCTTCCAGATATTCGACCATCGCCCGCATCACACGCTTCAACGTGTCCACGGCTGTCGTATCCAGTTCGAGCGTTTCGGCCTCGAAGGCTTCCAGCACCCGCTCGGCTTCCTCGGTGAGCACGGCCACGCCCGACACCCCCGCCACCTGCAACGCACCGTGTGTCTGATGCAGATTCAGACGTGCCCGCTTGATGGCCTCCATGCCATGACTTGCCGATGCCAGTTGCTCGTCCAATGCCTTGGACACCTGGTGCAACGACTCCCGAATTTCCGGTACCGTCCAGGACAGTGTCATCAAGTCCACACTATTGCTGTTTTCCACCTGTCAGCCTCTTTGTTCGTATCGAGACGGCCCCGATCCTCGTCAGATCAGGGCGGAGCGATCCTTCTGATCCTTTCAATTCACCCGGAAGCGGGCCACCGAGTTTTTCAGCTCCCGAGCCAGTTCGGCCAGCTGAAGAATGGAACCCGCGGTTTGCTGGGTACCTTCATTGGTCTGACTGTTGACGAGCAGAATCCGCTGAATGCTTTGTGCCACCGAGGAAGCCGACGCGGCCTGGCTTTCCGTGGTTTTCGAGATGCGCATGATCAGATCGGCCAGCTCCTGTGACACCTGACCGATGCCGATCAGCGCCATGCCGGCTTCATCCGAGAGCTTGGCACCACGCACCACGCCCTGCGTGCTGCGTTCCATTGCGGCCACCGCATCATGTGTGTCGGTTTGAATGGCCTTGACCAGTGCCGAAATCTGGCGTGTCGCTTCGGCCGAGCGCTCGGCCAGCCGCTGCACCTCTTCGGCCACCACCGTGAAGCCGCGCCCCGCCTCACCTGCCGAGGCAGCCTGAATGGCAGCATTCAGTGCGAGCACGTTCGTCTGTTCGGTAATGTTGGAAATCAGCTCCACGATCTCGCCGATTTCCTGACTCGACTCACCCAGTCGCTTGATGCGCTTGGCGGTGTCCTGAATCTGCTCGCGAATGCCCCCCATGCCGGCAATGGCGTTCTGCACGGCATCACGGCCCCGGCTGGCGGCCGACAGCGACTGTCGCGCCACCTCGGCAGACTCCGAAGCCGTGGCCGACACCTGCCCGATCTGTGCCGCCATGTTGAGCACGGCTTCGCCCGTTTCACGAATTTCGCGTGATTGCTGCTCACTCACGGCCTGCAGGTGCGATGCCGTCACCTGCGCGCTGTCGGATGCCTCGGCCACGGCCTCGGCCGTGCGGTTGATCCGCCCCACGAGGCTGCGCAGCTCTTCCACCGTGTAGTTGATCGAGTCGGCAATGGCCCCCGTGATGTCGTCCGACACGGTGGCCTGCACCGTCAGATCGCCATCGGCCACGTTCTGCAGCTCGTTCATCAGGCGCAAAATGGCGGCCTGGTTCTGATCATTGATGCGGTTGGCTTCCTGCTCCAGGCGCTCGGCCTCCAGACGCTTGTCGATGGAGCGGTCGGCCTGCAATTTGGAATCATCGTAATACGCTTTGCACAGAAGCAGCAGCGACAGCACGGCGGCCGACGCAAAACCCAGAATCATCCACTGCACCGATGACTGCCGCGAACGGTTCTCGACCAGACGCGCCCGAATCTCGTTGGCCAACGTCGTCAGCTCATCGCTCTTGTTGAACACCGTCAGCCCGGCGGTACGCACCCGCTCCAGCGCTGGTACGGCCTGCTGGGCCTCCAGCGCAAGCTTGATGAAGGCATTGGCCATGTCATTGTTCTGACGCAGCGCGTCACGCGCTTCCAGCTGACGTAACGGCCCCGTGCCACGGGAAGGGTCTCCATTGAGGGCCGCATCACGCCAGACAGCAAAGCCCTCGATGGCATTGGCCAGCACGATGGCATCTCGGCTGTTGAAATCGCTGCTGTCACGCATGCGCATCACTTCGCCCACGACGGTGCGAAGCTGACCGTTCAGCCGGGAAAGCAACAGCAGATCCGGCACGTTCTGCGGCGTCTCGCGAATGGAGGCGAGGATATTGCCCTGCGTACGTGACAGGTTTCGCTCGATGGCCGCCATCTGGTTCACGAGGGTGGCAAAGCGTGTGAGTACGGCCTGTTGTTCGATCACGGCGTTGACGGAGGGCGAGATGCCGTCCCAGGCGCTACGAAAACGCCCCAGCTCGGTGGCCATCGACTCCGGCAAAGGCTTCACGTCGAGACGCCCGACGACACCGCCCATCTTCAGGGCTTCGACCGCATCCGACAGATAAGCCTGGCTGGTCATCAACTGACCATAAGCCTGTTCACTGCCTTCCACCGCCAGAATGCCGGCCTTGGCAAGACGCTGCGAATGCATCAGCATGTCGCCGACCACTTCATTCTGATGGGCCAACGTCCGGTCAGCCTGACGTTCATACACGCTCAGGGCGACGGCGACACCGGCCGTCACGGCCAGTGCCCCCAGCAGAATGATGGACTGGACTTTCAGGCTGAGACGGCCCAACAAGGGCGTTGGCCGAACCCTGGCACGAACGGGCGTGTGCGACACGCCCGACGATCTGACGGCAGGCGATTTCGCCTGAGCCGCACCGGGGCCACCCGACAAACCGGCCTCCCCTACCCCCTGCAACGATGCAACGACCGACATGACCGTCTCTCCTTCCCTCAACGACCGACCATCAGGAACGCCGACGAAGACACCAGTTTCGACAGGCTCAGACGACGCCAGACATGGCCTTCGGCGTCCTTGAACTGCTGCCCCATCCAGGGCTTGTCATCAGCTGACTTATCATTTTCTGGCGTCATCGTGGCAAGGCTCCTCAGCCCCGCCATGCGGGAGACGACCAGCGTGGTATTGAATTGCAGTGACGGAGAAATCGTCACCAGCCGGGATTCCTTCGAGAGCGGCGTGGCCCGCCCGCCCATGAAACGCGAAAAGTCCACGACCGTGAACAAGGTTCCGCGTACATTGACCACTCCCATGAACCACTCGTGTGTAAGCGGTACGGGCAGAATGGCCGGTGGCATCGGCACGATCTCCCCTGCCTCGGCCAGATCGACCAGATAACGGTCTTCACCAATGATCAGGGCCAGATGGGAAGCGCTGCTCGATGAAGCAGCGGTTTTCGAAGCCTCGGCCGGCTGAGCCGCATCCCGGCGCTGCATCTCGGTCACCCCCATGTCACTGCTCCAGGGCGAGGTTGGAAATCTTCGCCAGCAGGGTGTCGGGATCGACAGGCTTGACCAGATAATCCTTCGCCCCCTGACGAAGCCCCCAGATGCGATCCGTTTCAGTGTTCTTGCTGGTGCAAAGGATGACGTGAACATCCTTCATGGACGGATCACGTGCAATGGCGCGGGTTGCCTGAAAACCGCTCTTGCCAGGCATCACCACGTCCATGATCACGACGGAGGGCTTTTCCGCCTGCACCTTTTCCAGGGCTTCATCGCCGTTTTCGGCCGTGATCACTTCATAGCCCTGCTTCGTGAGCAGCGAACTCATGAAGAAGCGCTCGGTGGCGGAATCGTCGACGATCAGGATCTTGCGTACATTCTGAGCATTCATGGTTCAATCCTCATCAGACGAATCAACCGGCCATGCTGACCGCAGCCAGACTTTCGTCCTCGGGCGAGCGACGGCAGCTGTGGGCTTGCACGCTCTTCAGGAGACTGTCCTTCGTGAAGGGCTTGGTCAGGTAATCTTCCGCCCCCACCAGACGCCCCCGCGCCCGATCGAACAAGCCGTCCTTGCTCGACAGCATGACGACCGGCGTCTGCTTGAAGCGCGGGCTTTTCTTGATCAATGCACAAGTCTGATAGCCATCCAGCCGTGGCATCAGCACATCGCAGAACACGATATCCGGGCCATGATCCGATAGTTTGGCCAGCGCGTCGAAACCGTTTTCGGCCAGCACGACGACACACCCCGCCTGTTTCAAAAAGATCTCCGCACTGCGACGAATCGTGTTGCTGTCGTCGATCACCATTACCGTCAGCCCGGCGATGCTGTTGCTGCCGCTCATTTCCTGCCCTCAATATCAGACACGTCCAACTACTGGATAGGATGTGCACCAGCCTGGTTCCGGCCAGTGGCCACGCCGGCCTATTAAAAGGAAAGATGTCCGGCCTGGCCTGCCATGTCCGACGAGCCTGCAGCCACACCGGATCAATGGTTTGTCCGTTGCCATGTGACAAAGCCCCTGTCTTGTTCCGTGAGCCTTCATCACAAACGCCAAGCTGGCTGGCGCAGAAGCCGCATGTTCGCCAAACCTGCTTGTGTGGGGTGAAAACGGGCCGTACCGGTCACGGGAGATCACGACTGAAGCGTCCCGGGGTCTTGCCCGGTGGGCAGCCACCGGGCGAGGTGTGAACAAGCGCCTCACACGCTCTATACTGAGCGCTGACGATCCACCTGCCCCCAGCTCCCATGACCAGCCCCCTTCCCCCCCCTTCCAGTCCACTGGCCGCTCGCATCCAGGGGGTGTATGCCATCACGGCCGACGAGACCGAAACCCGCGTCTTGCTGCGCAAGGTCGAAGCGGCGCTGCAGGCCGGCATACGTGTGCTGCAATACCGGAACAAGCTTGCCTCTGCCGCGCTCAAGGTGGCACAACTGTCGGCACTGAAAGCACTGTGTGATCAGCACCGGTGCCTGTTGATCGTGAACGACGACTGGCGGCTGGCGCTCGATCTGGGCATCGAAGCCGTTCACCTCGGCCGTGACGATGGTGATCTGGCTGAAGCGCGCGCCGCGATGGGTGATTCAACGCTGATCGGCGTCTCCTGCTATGCCAGCCTCGATCGTGCCCGGCAACTGGCGCCCAAGGCCGACTATCTGGCTTTTGGCGCCCTCTTTGCCTCCGGGACGAAGCCGCAGGCCAGTGGTGCCGCCCTGTCGGTACTGACCCAAGCGCGTGCGCTGAATCTGGGCCGCCCGATCGTGGGCATTGGTGGTATCGATGCAGGCAATCTCCCGCAGGTGCTGTCCGCCGGCGCCAATGCCGGCGCCGTGATCGGTGCGCTTTTCAATCAGCCAGACGTCGGGGCCGCCGCCCGGCAGCTGCTGGCAGCCGCTGCCCTGCACGAGTAGCAACGGTGATCTGACATGCTTCACCAGGGCTTCAGATCGACCATCCCAAGCGCTTTGCCATCAGCCTTGTCGATCAGCACGGCCGCGTCCGCTTCAGCCCCTTTCAGCGGCAGGTAAGCCACCTGCTCCATGTCCTTCTTCAGGGCTGCCAGACGCTCGTCCAGCTCTCCCAGCTTGTCGGGGTTCAACTGCCGAAGCGTCGTGAGCGGCAAGGCCCGCGCTTTCATCTGGGCAAACTGCGTCTCCATCGGCTGATACCACTGTGGAAAATGCGGCAGATCGCGCCCCCCCAGTGCCGACTCGATCAGCACGTCCTGGCGGACTTTTTCGTCATCGGGCGCCTGAACGGCAACCCATGAGGGGCCAAACCAGTTGACACGAGCCGAGACGACCTCCGCTGCCGCTGCCAGATCCTCGGCTTGCAGATCGGCCCGAGAGATGGCTTCAAAACGATCCTTCACGAAGACCAGATAATGCGGCCGCCCCACTTCGACGGTATACAGACCATAGACCAGGGCAGAGACCTGGATGAGGGCGATGAAAGCCAAATCCATCGGCAGGCTTTTCTTGGCCCGGTTGAAAACCAGAAAAGTCAGTAACGGCCCCAGCGTCACATCCACCGCCAGCAACAACACCAGAATGGTGCCCACGCCAGACACGGCTGCCAGCGGCGCCTCGTACCAGAAGCCATACACCAGCAGCAACACCAGCGCCGCCACCGACAGCGACAGGCCCAGATGACAGGCAGCTGCCTTGAAGCGTGCCTTCAAGGCCACACCACGCCACGAGGCGAAGCGGCCAACGGGCACCTCCCCCTCGCCAGTCCCGCCCCCCGTGGCCGAACCAGCGCCCATCCCCTTGACATCATGATGATCTGCCAGCCCGTTCCCGGCCACAGCCTCGGCGGCCAGCCCTGCTGCCCCGGCCTGAGCCAAGGATGAGGTCATGGATGAAGACAATGAAAAATGATCGGTCGCAGAAAGAGGCTTGCCGCTTTGCATGGATAGGGCATATCAGGTAGCTGATCGGAATGCCAAAAAGCTACCGACAAAACGCCCCGGCCGGCAGCCACCAGCCGGTTTTCCGGCGCCGGCTTCAGACAAGCGGCGCCCGGCATGGCCTGCTCACCACAGCGACTGGGTCGGTGTCATGCCCCAGGCACCTGTATCCACTCATTCGGCAAAGATCGCATCGAGCATCAGCTCACGCTCCGAGCCGGACTGTCGCTGCTCGATCGCCTCCCGAACCCGCAGCGGATAATCGGTGATGATGCCATCCACCTCCGATGCGACGAAACGATCAATCGAGGCCCGGGTGTTGACCGTCCAGACGATGACCCGCTTGCCGGCCTTCCTGATGGCGCGGATATTGGACTGGGTCGCCTCCCCCTCTTCCATGATCAGATAGTCCCCCACGAGCCGACCGGGATTGCCAAGGCTGAAAAAATACAGATACCCGGTATCCAGCTCCGGGTAGGTTTCTTCGGCATAGCGCAGCAACTCGTAGTCGAGGCTCAGGATCGCAGCCTCTCTCTGCATGCCGTATGCCTTGATCATCCGGGCCACGTCATCCACCATCCGACGGTCTGCCGTCGTGCCCTTCAGCTCGATGAACAAACCGATTCGACCTTTGGCCGCTTTCATGAAGGCGTCGAGGCTTGCCACACGCGCTGGCGGGCGGCTGGCATCGAAGGCATCACGGATCGGCAACCGGGTGGCTTCAGCCATCGTCATCTGCTCGGATCGCAACGCACTGCCCGACAGACGCCGGAAGTCGGCATCATGGTTGACGACATAGCCCCCATCGGCCGTGCGCTGCACATCGATCTCGGCCCACGCAACGCCTGCCTGAATGGCGGCCATCAAACCCGGTAGGGAGTTTTCAGGGCCAAGATCACCGCCGGCCCGATGCGCCACGATCTGGATGTCATCACGCGGGGCAAAGAGCTTGTCGAAGCGCCAGGCGCCCCCCACGGCCGTGACGCTGTTGAACACGAGCACCACCGCCAGGCCCTTGGCCAACGAGCGGAATGGATAACGGCTGCGCTGCAACATGCCATAAAGCACCAGTGGGGGAGTGGCAAGCACCTCATCGATCAAGCGCTCATTGAGCGGCACGGGGTCGCGATGGATGAAAAAGAAATCCGTGAGGTAACGCACCACGACCGGCCCGGCAATGAACACCAGAAAACTGAGCAGCTGGCTGCCTCCGATCAAGGTCAGCAGCATGAAAAAGCGCCGCAGCCCCTGGGTTTCGATCTGCTCGGCGAGCACGACCAGCCCCCAGCTCAGACAGAAGATCAGCAGCAGCATGAAGCCGAAAAAGAGCAATACCCTGCTGAGCATGCGAAGGATTGCGAGCCATGTCGTTCGAACGAACGCGACGGAAGCACGAATCCCCTGCCACGGGTTTCTCCCCTCCAACACGACGAAATGAAAGGAAAACTGCAGGAAAAAACCCAGCACCAACAACGCCAGCAGGACGAACCCGTACAGCACGAGGTACAGTGGCGTCGTGTAGATGACATGGGTGACGAAATTCGGCAGCGAAAAATCCTGAAAGACCCCAACCGACAACCCCACACCGGCCAACGGGGCCATCAGCACGACATAAGCCACCAGCACCCAGATACCCGGATGCAGGTAAAAACGCGCTGAAATCAGTGCCGCCCGAAACGCCTGAAAGGCAGTCGGATAGGCCCGGCGCGACAAGCGGGCGCCTTCCATCAGGATGAAAGCGCTGATGTCCGTGGTGATCGCCACCACCATCACACACACGCCCAGCAGCACGAGCACCCCCCCCTGCCAGCTGAACAGGAAGGGCAGGAAGTCGCCACTGCTCAGCACACGGCGCCCCGAAGACAGCAGCAAACCCTCCGTGATCAACCCCAGTAGTGGTACCACCACCAGAAACAGGAAGGGTTTGGTGAGCAGCTGGTATTTGGTATAGAGCCACAATTCGGCAAAAAAGCCGGTGGGATGGTTGGGCGTCTCGGCCGCCTGCACCAGACGATCATGCTCAGTCTGGACGGCGACGGCCGGGTTGGCTGCGGACGGTGTTTCGAGGGGGGTAACAGGGGCCATGCAAGGACACATCTTCCGAAGGCTGGCCCAGAAGCGCGTGCCGTGTACACCCGACCCAGGGTTCGCAGGCGCGAATCCGTGCAGGGCATACGCTGAACCAGGACGAGGCCGATTCTACGCAGGCCACGGATGCCACGCCGCAGATTCCCCCGGCACGTGCTGGGCACACCACAAAGGCTCCCCCAACATGACACGCGCTAGTCGATGTTCAGCACATCACCGGTTTGCAGGATACGGGGCTGAAAGCGTCCGGCCCAGGCTTCGATCTCTCGCTCGATCTGCTCACGATCGGAGGGTTTGAGGTGGGTGATCAGGATGTCCGGCTCGACGCAGAGCTTGGCCAGCTCTTCAGCCAGCTGAATGGGGTAAAGATGCTTGGCCATCACGGCCAGGTCACGCTCCTTGTTGGCAAAAGCCGTCTCGATGATCAGGTAACGCAGATCGGTGATGGCATTGACGGTGCGCCAGAAACTGTCGTTGGGCAAGGTATCGCCTGAATAGACAAGGCTGCCCTGTGGGCACGAGAGATGAAAGCCGACGGCCGGCACCGTATGGTTCGCGCTGATCGGCCGCACCTGACGACGGCCGAGCACGACGGCCTCCCCGACCTGCAAGGGGCTGAACACCATCCAGGGACGGTCATAGTGCGGGATTTCGGTGAAGTCCGGCCAGATCACCCAGTTGAAGATGTGCTCCTTCAGTGCGTGGATGGTTTCCGGTAGCGCATGCACGGTCAACGGCTTGTCCCGGCAACTGCCCACCGTGTCGATCATCAGTGGCAAGGCACAGATGTGATCGAGGTGGGAATGCGTGAGAAAGACGTGATCGATCTGCTTGAGCTGATCCACGGACAGATCCTCGACACCGGTACCGGCATCGATCAGGATGTCGTGATCGAGCAGAAAGGATGAGGTTCGATAGGGACGTGCCGCCAGGCCCGTCGAACGAGACGACGAACCACCAAGCCCGCCGCTACAGCCGAGGATCTGGAAGCGCATGCCGCAATTAAAGCACCGCTGCGCTCTCCTGCGCTGCGGGTTTGACATAGCGTTTCGGACAAAATACACGAACCCGTTCGCTTCTACCCGGAACGTCAGCTTCTCCCAACGGTGCCAGCTCCACCTGCTGCACCTGCCGTGCCGTGGTCTCGCCCAGCAGCACGGGCAAACCGAAGCGCTTCGTGAGCGCCTCAAGGCGAGCGGCCAGATTCACGGCGTCACCAATGGCGGTGTAGGTTCGACGCAACTGCGACCCCATGTCGCCCACGCGGGCCGTGCCCGAATTGATGCCGATGCCGATCCGCAGCACCGGCCAGCCCCGCTTGGCAAAGTCGCGGTTCAGCTCGGCCACCGCCTCCTGCATGGCAATGGCCGCCACGATGGCATGATCCTCCTGCTCCGGGTCTTCCACCGGTGCGCCCCAGAAGGCCATGATCGCATCGCCCATGTATTTGTCGACCGTGCCCTGATGCTGGTGGATGACCTCCGTCATCCGGGTGAGGAACAGGTTCAGGTATTCACGCAACACCTGTGGTTCCATCGATTCGGCAATGCGGGTAAAGCCACGGATGTCGGCAAAGAGGATGGTCAGGCGCTTGTTCTGGCTTTCGATCGGATAGGCGGCGGGCTGGCGCGCCATCCGCTGCACAAGCTTGGGCGACACGTACTGGCCAAACAGCTCGATGACGGCTCGACGCGCCTTGCCCTCGATGAAGTGGCCGATGGCGAGGTTCAGGATGGCGATCATCACGATGGCCAGCATCGGTACGGCCACCGGCATGATCCAGCCCAGTTCGCGAAACATCCAGGTGTTTCCCAACTGGATCAGGCCAAGCAGCGCGATGGCCAATGCCAGGATGCCAGGGGCCCCGAGACGGGGCATCCAGAAGGCAGCGAGACACCCGAGCAGCAGCACGACAAGCGACATGGTATGGCCCGCGTGCCAGGGGACGGCGGGCATGCCACCTGCCAGGGCACCAGCAATGAGCGTGGCATGAACTTCAACACCGGGTGTGCTCAGGTTGACAGGGGTGGCATGACGATCCCCAATACCAGGCGCGGACGCGCCCACCAGCACGATCTTGTCCCGAAAACGCGCCGGATCGATCCGCCCTTCGATGACATCGGTGGCCGACAAGTATTCAAAACGCCCGGCAGCCGGGCCTGCAGCGCCGGCAAAGGGCACCCGAACCGCCAGATGATCATCCAGCACCAGGCGGGTCTGCCCTGAGAGGGTCAGAGTCTGCCCTTGCCAGGCCAGCGGCGGATCATTCTCATAGACACGCAGCATGGCAAGCGCCAGCGACTCATAGAGCTGGCCCTCGAATCGGGTCAGTACCGGCACTGAACGCACCACCCCATCATCATCGATGCGCGCATTGAAAAAGCCGCTGCCGCGAGCCGCCTGACTGACCGGATCGACGCTGGCGCCAAAGCCATCCCAATCGGGCAAGGGATGGTGTTCGAAGGCTTTGCCATCGAAGAGAGGCGCGGGCAACATCCCGATGCGATGGGCGCCCGCACGACGGGTGAAATAGTAGCCCGCCACGACGGGCCGCCCTCGGATGGCCTCAACCAGCACCTGATCATCATCCGGCGATGATTCGGCAAAGACCACATCGAAACCGAGTACGCGTGCACCACCTTCATCGACAATGCGCTTCACGAGCTGTGCCAGGGTTCGCCGAGGCCATGTCCAGCGGCCCTGCTCCTGCAGGCTTTTTTCGTCGATGTCGACGATCAGCACCCTGGATTCGGCACTGACCGGCATCCACCGTAAGCGCTGATCCTGCTGTAGCCAATCGAAAGTGTGAATCGCCGATAGGTTCAGATACCCCAACAATACCGCGACCGAGAGCATCACGGTGAACAGCCCGCCCAAGGTCGCCCACAGGCGAAAGGAGCGTAGCAAGGCGTGGACGGACTGCAGAACCCGGTTCATGATCAACCACTGTCCTTGACAGCATCCGGCCCGGCACTGCCGGCAGCATCGGCAGGATGCTGGCAGAACTGGATGATGGTGCCACTCAACTCAATGAGATCATTGTGACGCAGCGGGTGAGCGGCCAGTCCGATGGACTCGCCGTTGACAAGCGGATAGGCTTGCCCTTCCACATGAGTCAGGTAGAAACCGGCTGGCCGCGCACTGACGACCGCCACCTGGCCACTGCCGTTACGGATGCTGACGATGGGACGGTCGATCAGCAGCAGACGGCCTGCATCGTGCCCCCCCAGGAATCGGAGTGACACCCCCTGAAAATCTGCTGTCGTTTTAAGCGGCGGTCGTTGACGCGACACCGGTGCCGCATCAAAGGGGGATTGGGGGCTGGGCATCAGCCGCGGCGCCCGGACAAAACCGGGGATGAAACCTAACAGTTCCTGCGCACCAGGCAGCATCGGGCCGCCCTGATCAGGCGTGTGCATTCCCCCGCCTGCTACCGGTGGCAAGCCATCTTGACGGGCTTGTCCCTTCCCCGCTGCGTCCGCTTGTGCCGCGGCCGATGGCTGCGCAAACGATGAGGACGGATGTGACGGTTGCACGGACGGTCTGAACGGATCGGTCTCACCCGCCTTGGGCGGGCGGGCGCCAACCACGCCGAAGCCCGCACTGTTCAGCCCATGATGCGCGCGCGGATCCCCTTGGCCCGGCAGCGTCGGCATGGGCGCCATCGGCAGAAAGCCGGCAGTCTGCAATACCTGCCCCAAGTCCTGCCCCTCGACATGCTGGCCAGGTAGCCCGTGGGGCCCAACTCGCTGAAACACGAGACGGTACACACCGATGTCGATGCAGTCACCATCAGACAGCAAGGCACGGGCAATGGGCGCACCATTGAGCAAGGTACCGTTTCGGCTGCCTAAATCCTGAATGATGGCCTCATGCTGCCCAACCATCAACCAGGCATGTTCACCCGAGACGGTCAGGTCATCCAGCACCAGCATGTTGCTGGCTCGACGTCCGATGGTCGTCTTGGCACTGGTCAGCCAATAAGTCTGTAATGGGCAGCTCGCTGCCGACAGCGTCAGCTGTCCATAAATGATGTGGCCCGAAGCCTGATGATCATGGCTCATCCATTTCCCCTGATCAGCAGGCAGGCGTCATCCTCGTGATGATGCAGACATCTGCACACGCGATGCCTACCTGAATGTGTCAGGGCAATCTAACGGCAAGCCCGCTGATCGCTAAGGGAGGGATGCACCAGCGGCCGGCAGGAGTCGCTGGACGTAGGCGACGAATCCCTGGTGGCCGTCAACGGCAGGGCAAGCCAAGAAAAACGACGCCATCAAGACAAGCTGCCTTGATGGCGCCGTTTGGAATCGGCCAGAAAGATCACAGAGGCCGCTCATCGAACGAAGCGGCCCAAGCTTGGCCTACCAGGCTCAGAGCACGGTCTTCAGCAGACGGCCCATCTCCGAGGGATCCTTGGTCGTGCGGATGCCGCAGGCTTCCATCACTTCCAGCTTGGCCTCGGCCGTGTCGGCCCCACCCGAAATCAGCGCACCCGCATGACCCATGCGCTTGCCCGGAGGCGCCGTCACACCGGCAATGAAGCCCACCACCGGCTTCTTCATGTTCTCCTTGGCCCACAGGGCGGCATTGACCTCGTCAGGGCCACCGATCTCACCGATCATGATGACGGCATCGGTATCTGGGTCGTCATTGAAGAGCTTCAGCACGTCGATGTGCTTCAAGCCATTGATCGGATCACCACCAATACCGACAGCCGACGACTGGCCCAGCCCCAGCGCCGTCACCTGTGCCACCGCTTCATAGGTCAGCGTGCCCGAACGCGACACGATACCGATGCGGCCTTTTCGATGGATGTGGCCCGGCATGATGCCGATCTTGATTTCATCCGGCGTGATCAGGCCAGGACAGTTCGGCCCCAGCAGCAGCGTCTTCTTGTTGGCCTTGCGCATTTTGTCACGCACGACCAGCATGTCACGCACAGGGATGCCTTCGGTGATGCAAACGACCAGATCCAGGTCAGCCTCGACGGCTTCCCAGATGGCGTCGGCTGCCCCGGCCGGCGGCACGTAGATGACCGACACGGTAGCCCCTGTTTCGGCCTTGGCTTCCTTCACCGAGGCGTAGATGGGGATGCCTTCAAAATCCTCTCCGGCGCGCTTCGGGTTGACACCCGCCACGAAGCAGTTCTGGCCATTGGCATACTCACGGCACATGCGGGTGTGAAACTGCCCCGTCTTACCGGTAATGCCCTGGGTAATGACTTTGGTGTCCTTGTTGATTAGGATCGACATGCGATTGTCCTCGAAATTCAGGGCGTTGTTTATTGACCGGCTGCCGCAGCAACCACCAGACGGGCCGCATCGGCCATAGAATCGGCCGAGATGATCGGCAGGCCCGACTCGGCCAGCATCTGCTTGCCCAGGTCTTCGTTGGTGCCCTTCATCCGAACCACCAGCGGCACACTCAGGTTGACGGCCTTGCTGGCTGCGATGACGCCGGCAGCAATGGTGTCACAACGCATGATGCCGCCGAAGATGTTGACGAGGATCGCCTCCACGCCCTTGTTCTTCAGCATCAACTTGAACGCTTCGGTCACTTTCTCGGTGGTGGCACCACCACCCACATCGAGGAAGTTGGCCGGCTCGCCACCGAACAGCTTGATCGTGTCCATCGTGGCCATCGCCAGACCGGCACCGTTGACCAGGCAACCAATGTTGCCGTTGAGCTGGATATAGGCCAGATCGAATTTCGAGGCTTCAACCTCGGCCGGATCCTCTTCGTCCAGGTCGCGCATCTCGACGATTTCCGGATGGCGATAGAGTGCGTTCGAGTCGAAATTCAGTTTCGCATCCAGCGCGATCACATCGCCACTGCCGGTCAGGATCAGCGGGTTGATTTCTGCCAGCGATGCATCGGTTTCGTAAAAAGCCTTGTACAGCCCCTGCAGCGCCACGCGCGCCTTCGGCAGGCTTTCGGCCGGGATGCCGATCTGGGTGGCCAGCTCATCGGCTTCGGCATCGGTCAGACCAGCGGCCACGTCGCAGAACACCTTGTGGATTTTTTCCGGGGTGCTGGCAGCCACTTCCTCGATGTCCATACCGCCTTCGCTGGAGGCCATGACGCAAATCTTCTGCGACTGGCGATCGATGACGATACCGATATACAGCTCTTTCTTGATGTCCGCGCCTTCTTCGATCAGCAGCCGGCGAACTTTCTGTCCTTCCGGCCCGGTCTGATGGGTCACCAACTGCATGCCGAGGATGTCATTTGCATGCTGGCGCACTTCGTCGAGCGAACGTGCCAGCTTGACGCCACCACCTTTGCCACGACCACCCGCATGAATCTGGGCCTTGACCACCCAGACCGGGCCACCGAGCTGCTCGGCGGCCTTGACGGCTTCTTCGACATTGAAGCAGGGGATGCCCCGTGGCACCGGCACACCATAGCGCTTCAGGATTTCTTTACCTTGGTACTCGTGAATTTTCATGGTGATCTCGGGTCTTTCGGGTCACATTGCCGCGATGATGCTAACACAGTGACAAGGGGCACGAAGGAAGCACGGCCACGCTTGACAGCGACGCCTGCGCCATCGGCGGGCGGCAGCGTTGAGCAGGCTTCATGACGTGCACGAATCACCCCTCGGTCAGCCCCCAGTCCTCATCATCGTCTGGACGGCGCCCCACCGATGGCACGACACGGCCAACGACGCTGCTGGCAAAACCACGGGCCAACAGAAAACGATATTGCTTGGCCCGCTCTTTCATGTCCACAGGCGCACGACCAAAACGCCGCTGCCAGACCTCTCGCGCCCGGTCGGTCTCACTGCCGGCCAAGGGCTCTATCACCTCGGCAATCAGCCCTTCCTCAACCCCCTTGCGCTGCAGGTTCTGGGAGATTCGGGCTGCACCAAAACGGGCAGACCCGCTGCGCACCAGCGCTTCGGCCATCCGACGATCCGAGAGAAGTTTCAGCTCAGCCAATTCATCGAGCACGGCATCCACAAGCGCAGGCGACGGCAGAGCAAGCGGCTCGACCTCCCCCCCCTGACGCCTCCGCCCCCCCTGAGGCCCAAGCCCCCCGAACTGCCGCTGCGCTGCCTGCCCCCGCCGCCGTCCAACGGAAGCGACGGCAAGCGATGATAAGTCGAAGGAATCATCCAGGGCCGGGTCGAGGACGCTCACGGCACCATCCGGTTCGAGCTCGCACGAGGACTGCTCTACCGTGTTTGGGGCCAGGCTGTGATGGGCCTTTTGGTTCGTGCCGAGGGCAGAACGGCCTTGGCCAAGCGGCGTGGCAAGCAGCTTGCGCTTCAGCTCCGCTCGGCTATGCTCACGACGAGCCAACAAGGCGATCGCCCGCTGCTTCAGCGCACGGCGCTCGGCTTCGCCACCCGGCTGCTCATCCTCGCGCCATGCCTCAAAACACTCGAAGCCACTCATGATCCTTCACGTGGCGGCTCAGAGAGCGTCCTTCGGTTCCTTGGGAGCCTTGACCGGCTTCTTGTCGGCCGCCAATGGCGTGGTACCGTCCACGACGGGCGTAGGTGCCTCGCCACGGCTCGAGACACCTAACGATGCCCGAATCCGGTTCTCGATTTCCAGTGCCATGTCGGGTTTTTCGCGCAGGTATTCACGGGCATTGTCCTTGCCTTGCCCAATACGCTCACCGTTGTAGCTGTACCAAGCACCGCTTTTCTCGACAAAGCCGGCCGACACGCCCAGATCAAGAATCTCACCTTCACGCGAGGTACCCTCACCATAGAGGATGTCGAACTCGGCGCTCTTGAAGGGCGGCGCCACCTTGTTCTTGACGACCTTGACACGCGTTTCGTTGCCGATGATTTCATCGCCCTTCTTGATGGCACCGGTACGGCGGATATCAAGCCGCACCGACGCGTAGAACTTCAGGGCGTTACCGCCTGTGGTGGTTTCGGGATTACCGAACATGACGCCGATCTTCATGCGGATCTGGTTGATGAAAATCACCAGCGTGTTGGTGCGCTGGATGGAAGCCGTCAACTTGCGCAGCGCCTGGCTCATCAGACGGGCCTGCAAACCCGGCAGCGAATCTCCCATGTCGCCTTCGATCTCGGCCCGCGGCGTCAGCGCAGCCACCGAATCGACCACGACGAGATCCACCGACCCCGAGCGGACGAGGGCATCACAGATTTCGAGCGCCTGCTCACCGGTATCCGGCTGGGAGATCAGCAGGTCAGGCAGCTTCACACCGAGCTTGGCCGCATATTGCACATCGAGCGCATGTTCGGCATCGATGAAAGCGCAGGTTCCCCCCAGCTTTTGCATCTCGGCGATGACTTGCAGGGTCAGCGTGGTCTTGCCGGAAGATTCGGGGCCGTAGATTTCGACGACCCGGCCACGCGGCAGGCCACCAACACCCAACGCGATATCGAGGCCGAGCGAACCGGTGGAGACGACTTCCAGGTCGGGCGCAACTTCACCATCGGCCATGCGCATGACCGAGCCTTTGCCAAACTGCTTTTCGATCTGAGCCAATGCGGCGGCCAATGCCTTGGCCTTTTCGCCGCGAGCCTTGTCATCCATGAGGAATATCCTGTGTTTGATGTCTGAGTGCTGCGATCCCTCGCAATGCACGCATTATGGCATAAATACTGTACAAACAGTCAGCCATGTGGCTTCGGCCATTCGACTGAAGCGATTCATGACACCAAGCCCCTGCAGCCAGACACCGTTCACGACCAGGCCCCCCTACCGCTCACCGCGTGTGCGGCACCGATCTGATCCCCGCGCAAATGGACAAAACCGCCCTGCCATGGCAAAGGCCGACGCCTCGTGACACCACGGCGGCACTGGCGCCCCACCAGATCACCCCACCAGTGGCGTGTCATCCAGCCGGGACTGAAGCCAGACCCTGGCCCTCGCCAGTGCATGCGCCGCGGCCTGACGGCGCACCGCCTGCCGATCCCCCGAAAACAAGCGGGTCTCGGTCAGCACCAAAGGCGCACTGTGCGACGGTTTGGGCCATGCCATTGCCCAACCGAAACAGACCGTCCCCGCGGGCTTGTCCGGCAAGCCCCCCGACGGGCCGGCAATGCCACTGACAGCCATCGAGAGCAGCACCTCGTCACTGCCCATCGCCCCCAGCGCCATCTCGCGCGCCACCGCTTCGCTCACCGCGCCCTGCGTCTGCAGCGTACCGGGCGACACGCCCAGCATCTCGACCTTGGCCTGATTGGCATAGGTGACATAGGCTCGGCTGAACCACCCGCTGCTACCAGGCGTCTCGGTCAGGGCCGTGGCGATCAACCCGCCGGTACAGGATTCGGCCGTACTGATCAGCCCGCCCCCCAGTCTCACGATCAACCCGCCCAGCTGCTCGGCCAACTGGCTCAACGCCTGGATGTCATCTCCGGCCTGAAGCTCAAGGCTGCTTTCATCACGACTCATGTCCACCTCGTCCTTGGCCCTCAAGCCCTCATACCAGACCGCTTGTGTTCATCAGCCGAAAAGGCGCGACCACACCGCCATCACGATCACGGTATAACCGGCTGCGAACAGATCATCCACCAGCACCCCGGTGGCGTTCTGCCAACGCGCATCGATCGCCTTGATCGGCGCAGGCTTGACGATGTCGAAGAAGCGAAACAGCAGGAAGGCCACCAGCTGCGTGGTGAAATCGGTCGGCACCACCCACAGCACCAGCCAGAAGGCCACGATTTCGTCCCACACGATGGCGCCATGATCATGTACGCCAATGTCGCGCCCCGTCCGGTCGATGGCCCAATGGCCCACCACCAGCCCCAGGGCGATCAACAGCCCCAGCCCGGTATCGCCCAGCCAGGAGGACAACACGGCAAAACTGATCCAGGCAAACAGCGTGCCGACCGTACCAGGTGCGCTGCCCAACAGGCCACTGCCCAACCCGAACGCGATCCACCGCGACAGGCGAGGCTTCATGAAATCAAACGTGGGCCGGATTCTGCCAAAGGTGCCGTCAGCGCGAACCAGATCGGTCACATCCTCTGCTCTGTTCTCGTCCATTACGCGAAGTGATCATGTCCATGAACCGAAGCCGGACGACTGCACCCGGCTTCATCAACCAGAAGAATACCCTGTCCGGGCACGATCTGCCCGATCCGGTGGGCATCGGGAATCCGAGTCTCGATACTGGCCCGTGATGCAGGAGATGCGGTGAAAAGCAGCTCATAGTCATCACCGCCGTGCAGTGCATGATGCAAGACCTGATCCTGCGCATGCCCCCGCAACACCGACGCCACCGGCAAGCGTGCCAGATTCAGCTGGGCCGCCAGGGACTCACCACCACGCCGCCCTGACGCTACCAGCAGGTGCCCCAGATCGCCCGCCAAACCATCCGAGATGTCCATCGCCGCCGTGGCCAACTCACGCAATGCCAGACCGACGGACAGACGGGGCATCGGCCAGTCAAGCCGGGCAGCCGCCTCAGGCTCCGCCATCGACCCTGCCTCACGCTGCGCCACCGCAAGCGAGGCAGCCCCCAACGGGCCACTGACCCAGATCTCGTCACCCGGTCTGGCGCCATCGCGGCGAAGCGCCCGAGCAGCCGGTACGGCCCCCATCACCGTGATGGCGATATTCAGGGGGCCTCGTGTCGTGTCCCCCCCGATCAGGGGACAGGCCGCCCGACTCGCCAGACGCAGCAGCCCCCGACTGAAATCCGACAGCCAAACTTCGTTCACCTCAGGCAGCGCCAACGCCAACGTGAAGCCCAGTGGCCGCGCGCCCATCGCGGCCAGGTCGGACAAATTCACCGCCAACGCCTTGTGACCTAGCGATTCCGCCGGGGTGCCATCGAAGAAATGCCGGCCAGCCACAAGCATGTCTGCCGATACGGCCAGCACCTCACCCGGCTGCAAGGCATCGAGCAAGGCGCAGTCATCCCCAATGCCCAGCAGCAGCGAATCGGACTGAAGCGGATTCATCCACGCGGGCAGTAACGACTCCGGGTGCCCCGGTGGGAGCAAGGCCGGTTGTTGCTGAAAGTAATGGGCAATCAGCTCGAACTCATTCATCCCGATGCCTCCCTGCCAATACACGGCCTCCCGTCGCTCAGGCCCCCTGCGCGTGCCTGCACTGGCTCATGCACACGCCCCGCCGGGCGTGCCTGCACGCGCCAAAGCTCAACCTGACACGCCCTGCGTTTCGTCAGGCCGTAAGGCGGGCACGATCCGATCCAGCACGCCATTGACGTACTTGTAGCCATCGGTGCCACCAAAGTTCTTGGCCAGCTCGACGGCTTCGTTGATGACGACACGGTACGGAATTTCCTGATGGTTCTTCAGCTCGAAACAGGCCAGCATCAGGATGGCCCGCTCGACCGGGCTGAGCAGATTCAGCGGACGGTCGAGGCTGGGCAGCAGCACCGCCTCCAGATCGGCCGACTGGGCGATGACCCCGCGCAGCAACGCGCCGAAATGGGCGCGGTCGGCCCGATCAAAACCGGGGCCGGTTTCGATATGCGCCTGGATGGCCCCCGTATCCTCGGCAGAGAGCAACCATTGATAAATGCCCTGCATGGCAAACTCCCGCGAACGCCGGCGGGCGCTGCGTGTTCGGTTGCCCGCTGAAGCGGCCGGAGCACGTCCCTGCATGGAAATCACTCCTCTGCGTCGTCGTCGCCAATCGAGAGGCTGTCGAGCATGGTGCCCAAGGTAGCCATCTCGATGGCCACCTGGGCCGCTTCGGCCCCTTTGACCTGCACGCGCTGCTGCGCCTGCT
The DNA here is from genome assembly GCA_030532895.1 of Lautropia sp. Classification (GTDB taxonomy): domain Bacteria; phylum Pseudomonadota; class Gammaproteobacteria; order Burkholderiales; family Burkholderiaceae_E; genus Lautropia. The sequence goes on from JAUNKF010000026.1 coordinate 24,447, forward strand.
CATCGTCATAGGTCGTCAGAATGGCATTGGCCACCGGAATGCCCAATTCCAGCGAGACACGGCTGACACCGGCTGCACTTTCATTGCACACCACCTCGAAGTGGTAGGTTTCGCCCTTCACGATGGCGCCCAAGGCGATCAGCGCATCAAACTCACCGGTGTTGCCCAGTTGCAGCAGCGCCAACGGGATTTCCAGCGCGCCCGGCACACTGCAGACCAACGTGTCTTCCTCGGCCACGCCGAGCTTCTTCAGCTCAGCCAGGCATGAATCCAGCAAGGCATTGCAGTGATCTTCGTTGAAGCGGGAATAAACGATCCCGATACGCAGGCCATCACCTTGTTGTGTTCCGATCAATCGATCAACGCTCATGTTGTTTTCCCTTGTGTTGGTCATTGAAATGAGGTGTTCTCATCACCGTCTTCGAGATAGCCCGTCACCTCAAGATTGAAGCCCGCCATGCTCGGCATGCGCCGCTGGCGGGTCAGCAGTTTCATGCGCCCCACCCCCAGCTCCTTCAGGATCTGGGCACCGATGCCGTAGTTGCGCAAGGCGCTCGAATCATTCACCGGTGAGGCACGCCCGCCGTCGTCTTCCTGCTCCCAGGCATCAATCTGGGCATTCAGCACTGCCGCATCCGGCGCACAATTCAGCATGAGCAAGACGCCGTTGCCATGCGCCTTGATCTGCTTGAGCGCCCGATCGATTGCCCAGGTATGGCTGTTGGCAGCGCCCAGCACGTCCAGCACCGACAACGGCTCATGAACCCGCACGCACGCCTCCTTCTCGGGGGAAAGCTCCCCGACAATCAGCGCCAGATGGGGCTGCCCACCCGGTTTGTCCCGATAGGCCACCAAATCCAGCTCACCCACGACGGTTTCGACTCGGCGCTGCCCTGTTCGTTCGACCAACGATTCATGGGCGCTGCGATAAGCGATGAGATCGGCAATGGTGCCGATCTTCAGGCCGTGTTCCTTGGCAAATACGAGCAGGTCGGGCAAGCGCGCCATCGTCCCGTCTTCGTTCATGATTTCACAGATGGCAGCAGCCGGCGTCAGCCCCGTCATCGCCCCCAGATCGCACCCCGCCTCGGTATGGCCGGCGCGGATCAGTACCCCGCCATCACGGGCCATCACCGGAAACACATGCCCTGGCTGCACCAGATCGTGAGGCTGCGCATTCGCCGCTACCGCCGCCCGGATCGTCTTGGCCCGATCTGCCGCCGAGATCCCCGTGGTGACGCCTTCGGCCGCTTCGATCGAGACGGTGAAATTGGTGCTCATCTTCGTGCCATTGACGGCCGTCATCAGCGGCAAGCGAAGCTGGCGACAACGCTCTTCGGTCAGTGTCAGGCAGACCAGCCCCCTGGCATGTCGGGCCATGAAATTGATGGCCTCGGGGGTGACGAAATCCGCCGCCATCACCAGATCGCCTTCGTTCTCCCGATCCTCGTCATCGATCAGGATCACCATCTTGCCGGCCCGAAAATCCGCGAGGATCTCCGCCGTGCTGGAGAGCGCCACCTGCGTGTCGTCCTTGCTCATGCCTTGTCGTCCTTTTTCCCGTGCATTGCAGCCTGCTGCGACGCCAACACCGCCTGGCGGGCGTCCACATCCTGCATCCGAGACAGGTAACGGGCCACCTGGTCGATCTCCAGGTTGACCTTCGCCCCCGGCACAAGCCGCTTGAGCGTCGTGACCGCCACGGTATGCGGAATCAGATTGATCTGAAAAGCACAGCATTCTGCCCCATCTTCGGCCTGCGGGGCCAGCACCTGGCGCGCGACATCCGCCCACGCCCCCTCCAAGGCCGAGGCAAGCGTCACATCCTCGACGTGATTGACCGTCAGGCTCACGCCATCGACCGTCACCGATCCCTTGTAGACCAGATAACGGGCCAGTGCAGCCGGCGCCAGGATCTCCAGCAAGTGGCTCTCGCCCACCGGCTCGAATCGGCGCACGATCCCGACCCCGTCCACATGACCGGAAACCAGATGCCCACCGACCCGATCAGCAAGCCGCATCGCCTTTTCCAGATTCACCGGCCCAGGCTCGGCCAACCCATGCGTTCGACGCAGGCTTTCCGCCGACACATCCACCACGAACCCTTGCCCACTCAGGGAAACCACCGTCATGCAAGCCCCCGAGACGGCAATGGAATCACCGATGCCCACATCACGCAAATCCAAGCCGCCCGCATCCAGGTGCAGACGCACACCGGCCTGATCGCCCAGTGCCTCGACACGGTTGATGTGTCCCACCGCCGACACGATGCCAGTAAACATGCTGTTTCTATCGCCTATTACTACGGTTGAAGAGAATCCACTCAGGCCACGGGGTGAATCCCGGCCGCCTCGTCGGCTACCGTGCCCAATACCTGCAGGCGCAGACGCAGATCCGCGCCCACCTGCGCCACGTCGAGCCACTTGAGACGGATGCGCCGATCCAGGCCACTCACCGCCGGCAAGGCAAAGGCCGGCATGCCGGCCCCCAGCATGGCAGGCGCCACATACATCAGCAGCTCGTCCACACAGCCTGCCGCCATCAGCGCCGCGTTGAGGCGTGCCCCCGCCTCCACATGCAACTCATTGAAACCGGCCTCGGCCATCACCTGCATCAGGGCAGGCAGATCGACCCGGCCTGGTGCAGGCCCCGGCAGGGACAACAGGCGAATACCGCGCTCACGCAAGCGCTGCTGCCCGGGATCATCGGCCTTGTCCGGCAGGGCATGCACGACCCAAACCTCACCCGGCCCGAAAAGGGCCGCATCCGGGTCAACCGTCAACCCGGCATCGACGAGTACCCGCACCGGCTGTCGACTGGTCTCGACATGGCGGACGGTCAGCGATGGGTTGTCGGCGAGCACCGTGCCGATACCGGTCAGGATGGCACTGGCCCGTGCACGCCACGCATGGCCGTCAGCCCTGGCAGTCTCGGCAGTGATCCACTGGCTCCGGCCATCCGGCAAAGCCGTGAAGCCATCAAGCGACGTAGCCACCTTGAGCCGAACCCAGGGCCGCCCGCGAGCCATGCGCGAGATGAAGCCCACATTCAATTCAGCCGCCTCTTCGGCCATCAGGCCACAGCGCACATCGATACCGGCCTGACGCAACCTGGCCAGCCCACGCCCATTGACGAGCGGATTCGGGTCTTCCATCGCAGCAATGACCCGTATCACCCCGGCCTCGATCAGACGCTCCGCACAAGGCGGCGTCCTGCCATGATGCGAACACGGCTCCAATGTGACATAGGCCGTCGCGCCTCGGGCGCGCTCCCCGGCCTCAGCCAATGCCAACACCTCGGCATGCGGCTCACCGGCCCTGCGGTGCCAGCCCTCGCCGACGATCTCACCGTCTTTCACCAGCACGCACCCAACGCGCGGGTTGGGCATGGTGGTGTAGACCCCTTGCCAGGCCAGCCCGATAGCCCGCTGCATCGCCCGACGATCCGATTCGCTGTACATCAGCGCTTCCCTTTGGGCGCTTCCTTCGCAGCCCCTGTATCAGCACCAGCCACCTCGCCAGGCTGGACGTGCATCGACGACGCCGGCAATGACCCATCGGCATCGAATGTGCCAACGCCGGAAGATGCGGCCCCCAGCGACATCGCCGTCTCGGACAACAGTTCGGCTGCGGCCGGCCTGATTTCCTGAATGACATCCGCAAAGGCTTCGATGTCCTCGAATTTTCGATAGACCGATGCAAAGCGAATGTAGGCAACCGTGTCCAGCTCACGCAGCACATCCATCACGTGCTCACCAATCGTGGCCGTGGCAATCTCGCGGGCGCCCAGCTTGAAAATTCGCGACTCGACCTGATCCAGCGCCGTGTTCAGATCATCATCCGACACCGGACGTTTACGCAGCGCGAGTTTCATCGAAAACGCGAGTTTGTCCCGCTGATAGGGAACGCGGCGACCATCGCTCTTGACAACGTCCGGCATCGACAACTCGACGCGTTCATAAGTCGTGAAACGGCGATCGCATCCGCCACAGCGACGGCGGCGCCTGATACTGGCACCCCCGTCCAGCTCGCGGGTTTCCATCACCTGGGTTTCGGAGTGGTTACAGAAGGGACAATGCATGAACCATTATCTCATCCAATCCACCCGACGGGGGCAGCAACGGATCGCCGCCGCCCCAAACCCTCAACCGTAAACCGGAAAACGTGCCGTCAGTGCCTCGACCTGCTCACGCACCTTGGCGATGTGCGCTTCGTCATGGGGGCGATCCAGCACATCCGAAATCAGCTGTCCGACGAGCGCCGCCTCTTCCGGCCCGAAGCCGCGTGTGGTCATGGCAGGCGAACCAACCCGGATGCCGCTGGTCACGAAAGGCTTTTCCGGGTCATTCGGGATGGCATTCTTGTTGACCGTGATGTGCGCCTTGCCCAAGGCAGCCTCTGCGTCCTTGCCCGTGATGCCACGCGAACGCAAATCGACGAGCATGACATGCGATTCGGTACGACCGGAGACGATGCGAAAACCTTTCTCGACCAAGGTGCTGGCCAGCACGGCCGCATTGTCAACCACCTTCTGCTGATAGGCTTTGAAAGCAGGGGACAGCGCCTCCTTGAAGGCCACCGCCTTGCCGGCGATCACATGCATCAGCGGGCCGCCCTGCAGGCCAGGGAAAATGGCCGAATTGATGGCCTTTTCATGTTCAGGCTTCATCAGGATGAAACCACCGCGCGGACCACGCAGGCTCTTGTGCGTGGTCGAGGTCACCACATCGGCGTGCGGCACGGGATTCGGATAGACCCCACCTGCGATCAGACCAGCATAGTGCGCCATGTCCACCATGAAGATGGCGCCCACATCCTTGGCCACCCTTGCAAAGCGCGCCCAGTCGATCACCAGCGAATAGGCAGAAGCACCCGCAATGATGATTCGAGGCTTGTGCTCGTGCGCAAGCCGCTCCATCTGGTCATAGTCGATCTCCTCCGCCTCATTCAGGCCATAGGACACGACATTGAACCACTTGCCCGACATGTTGACCGGCGAACCGTGCGTCAGGTGCCCCCCCATCGCCAACGACATGCCCAAAATGGTGTCCCCTGGCTTGGCCAGCCCCAGAAAGACGGCCTGATTGGCCTGAGAACCCGAGTTGGGCTGAACGTTGGCCGCTTCAGCCCCATACAGCGTCTTCACGCGATCCAGCGCCAGCTGCTCGGCCACGTCGACGAACTCGCAACCACCGTAGTAACGCTTGCCCGGATAGCCTTCGGCATACTTGTTGGTGAGCTGACTGCCCTGCGCTTCCATCACGGCCGGGCTGGTGTAGTTTTCCGAGGCGATCAGCTCGATATGCGCTTCCTGACGGCGGGTTTCGTTGCAGATGGCATCCCACAGGGCGGGATCAACCTGGGCCAGCGTGTCTTTTCGATCAAACATGATGTGATGCACTCCGTTGACGCTGAGACGCCCCGGCCCCCTCTCTCAGGTCGGGAATCTCGGGACGACAGCAAGAACTCGGAAAAGCTGAACACGGCACCAGAAACCAGCGACGCGTCCACTTCTCATAAACGCCCTGCCCAGGCGGACGGCAGGTCAGATCCAGATGATCGAGCAAACGGCCAGCGGCCGCTCACCCCCGACCGCTCCCTGGTAGTGTGCTCTACCGACGCCAGTCACGACCGGATCAACGAGTTTAGCCAAACCCTCCGCATTTCGCCACCACGCCACACCGACGCGCGTCATGCGTGCCCGAAAAGGGTTTCACAGGGCGTCCCGATGCAGGCTGTGCTCCCCCAACCTGGCAGACACAACATCTAGCCCACCTTCCCTGCCATGGCCGAACGACGCTCACGGGGATCGATCTCGTCGCGGCTACCCGTCAGGTGCGCAATATCGGCCCAATCCATCACCTGCCACCGCCCATCCGACCACAGCAGATGATTGAGGCTCGCGTTGTACACCGGAAAGGAGCGCGGCGCCGTCAGGGGCAAACCGGTCGCCACCCGATAGATGCAATCCAGCACCCCACCGTGACTGACGATGACCACACGCTGACCCGGATGCCGACTTACCAGCGCCGCCAGCCCGGCCTTCACTCGCGCCATCAACTGAGTCAGGCTTTCCCCCCCGGACAGATCCTGCGCCGGGTCACGGGCATCCAGACGCGCGAACACGGCCGGCTGCTCATCTGCAATCTGCTGGTAACGCCACCCTTGAAAGGCGCCAAAATGGCGCTCCCGCCAGCAGACATCCAGCTGCACCGCTACACCGGCAGCCCGGCCAATCGGCTCTGCCGTGCTCACGGCCCGCATCAGGTCACTGGTATAGAGCACATCGATCATACCCGGCCCAAAACGCCCTGCCGCAGCCTCGGCCTGCTGCAAGCCCGTGTCGTTCAAGGGCAGATCGAGCTGGCCTTGAATGCGCCGCTCCATGTTCCAGGCCGTCTCACCGTGCCTGACCAGCGTAAGCCGTATCTCATCGGCCGCAGGCGGCATGGCCCAAGCCGCAGCATCCGCCAGAACACCAGCCACTTCCGGCCCTGCGACGACCGGCCTCGCCACATCAAGACGCCTGCCCGTCATGGCACGCTCCGCCTCATCATCAGCCGCGCCGACACGATCTGCCTCGGCAGTTTCCAGCTCGGCACCCCCCATCCCATCAAGATCATCCAGGCGTTCCTTATCACCATGCCCCTCGGACGGGGCCCCCTCCAGCCATTGTCTGGCGACCTCTGCACGCCCTGCCCCATCAGCTCAGATGTGCCCGCACAAATTTGCGCTTGCCCACCTGCACCACATAAGTGCCAGCCGGCAACTGCAACCCGCGATCCGTCACCACTGCCCCATCGACGCGCACCCCATGCTGGGCAAGCATCCGCCCCGCCTCCGAATTGGAAGGCACCAGCCCGGTCTGACGCAGCACCTCGACAATGCCCAACGGCGCACCACTCAACGAGCGCTCGGGCACATCCTCCGGAATGCCGCCTCGGGCGCGCAGCTCGAAATCCTGCTCAGCCGCCTCGGCTGCCGTTGCCCCATGAAAGCGGGCCACCAGCTCCTTGGCCAACATCACCTTGGCTTCCTTCGGGTTGCGCCCTGACTCACACTCGGCCTTGAGCCTGTCGATCTCTTCCATCGGCCGGAAGGACAACAACAGGTAATAGCGCCACATCATCTCATCCGACAGCGACAGGAGCTTGGCGAACATCGTGTTGGCCGGCTCCGTGATGCCAATGTAGTTACCCTTGGATTTCGACATCTTCTCGACGCCATCCAGCCCTTCCAGCAAGGGCATCGTCAGCACGCACTGTGGTTCCTGCCCATATTCCCGTTGAAGCTCCCGGCCAACCAACAGGTTGAATTTCTGATCCGAGCCGCCCAGTTCCAGATCAGCCTTCAGCGCGACCGAGTCATACCCCTGCAGCAAGGGGTACAGCATTTCATGCACCGAAATCGGCAGACTGGCCTTCAGGCGCTTACTGAAATCATCCCGCTCCAGGATACGGGCCACCGTATACCGTGAAGCCAACTGGATCATGCCCCGAGTCCCCAGCTCATCACACCAGCTCGAGTTGTAACGGATTTCCGTGCGCGCCGGATCCAGGACGAGACTTGCCTGAGCGAAATAAGTCTTCGCATTCTCCTCGATCTGCTCCCGGCTCAACGGCGGCCGGGTCGCATTTCGGCCAGAAGGATCACCGATGGAAGCCGTGAAATCACCAATGAGGAAGATCACTTGATGGCCCAGCTCCTGTAACACCCGCAACTTGTTCAGCACGACCGTATGCCCCAGGTGCAGATCGGGCGCCGTAGGATCCAGGCCAAGCTTCACCCGCAATGGTGTGCCGCTTTGCGCGCTTCGCTTCAGCTTGTCGACAAGCTCGGTTTCTACGAGCAATTCATCGATACCCCGCTTGATGCGGTTCAAATCATGCTCAACGGTCTGTTCTAGCTGATCACTGGAGGACATAAAGCTGCCAAAATGTGAGAATGTTACGAGTGTGTAAGAGCCTGTTTGCGAACAGCTGCCAAAAAAGTCTGACTTCCTGTCGTGCGTTTGACGTTAGAATCTAGGTCATTCGACCTGGTCCCCAACCTCAAGGGGCTACTTAGCCTGCCCATCCCCCGGTCATCGGTTGTAACAACCGTTCCGTCGGGTCGTGGCGTGCAGCAAGCAGCCCCTGCCAAGTCTCGCCCAGCGCCCCCCCGCCGCAAGACAGCGAAGGCAGCCAAGCGGGATCAGCGATTCGGCCAGTTCGGCAATCCGCCTTTGTGCTTCGGTGATTCTAGCCGAGGCTATCAGGCGGCAGCCCACTTTTGCCCCCGTCTGTCCGACACCAGACGGTCAGGCAGCCAGATTCTGACAGCTCGCATGCACACGTCCCCCGGCAAACGACTCACCTCTGCTATTGGCGCCGCACTCTCGGTCGCCACCCTGACAGCCTTCGCCGTCGCGCCATTGACGGAAGAGCCGCCGCCGCACGCCCGCATCATCGAGCCGGTCACCCTCAAGCCCGAAAGTCTCCCCACCGCCGGTTCCGGCGTGTTCCTACGCCAGGTCAAGGTCTCCCGTGGCGAATCACTGGGCAGCCTGATGCGCAAGTTCGGCCAGCAGGATCAAGGGCTGACCGATTTCATCCGTAGTAACCCCACGGCGCGCAAGATGCTCGGTTTCGTGCCAGGCACCTCCGTGCATGCCGAGCTGGATGGCGAGAACCGCATCCAGCGCCTCACCTACCCGCTCCCCCTGGGCAAACCCGGCCAAAGCACGCCCAAGCGCATCCACATCAGCCGGCAGCACGGTAAATGGACGGCGCAGCTGCAGGATCACCCGTTGGAGCGCCGACTTGTCACCCGCTCCGCTCAGGTCAACACCACCCTGTTTGCGGCCACCGACACGGCAGGTATCCCCTCGGCAATCACGGCGCGCATCGCTGAAGTGTTCGGCTCCGACATCGACTTCCACAAGGAAGTGAAGAAAGGTGACCGTATCCGGCTCGTCTACGAAATGTTCGTCGACCCCGAATCCATCAGTGAGGGCCAACCTGGCCGCATCCTCGCCATCGAATACGTCTCGGGCGACAAGCGCCTCGATGCCCTGTGGTTCGACCGTGCCGACGGCGGTGGCGATTACTACAGCTTCGACGGCCAGGCACTGAAGCGCCGCTTCCTTCGCTCGCCGCTGGAATACACCCGTATCAGCTCCGGCTTCTCACTGGGCCGCCGCCATCCGGTCTTCCGTGACTGGCGTGTTCACAAAGGCGTGGACTACGCGGCCCCCACCGGCACGAAGATCCGCACCGTGGGCGATGGCGTCATCGAGTACATCGGCAACCAGCGCGGCTACGGCAAAGTCGTCATCGTCAAACACGACGACACTCAAAGCACCCTCTACGCCCACATGCACCGCTTCTCGCCAAACCTGCGCCTGGGCGACAGCGTCAAGCAGGGCCAGGTCATCGGTGAAGTCGGCCAAACGGGCTGGGCCACTGGCCCGCACCTGCACTTCGAATTCCAGGTCAACGGCAAGCAGATCGATCCGACCACGATGCTCCCCCAGCCCACACAACCGCTGGACGCCGCCAGCCAGGCACAGCTTCGTGCCTCAGCCGAAAAGCTGATCGACCTGATGCGCTGGCAGGAAGCCGTCACCGTCGCCGCCTTCGAATAAGCACCGCATCGCATCATGGCTGAGCCTGCCGCCAGCACGCCCCGGCCCCGATCCCTGGAGATTTATGCCGGCCTGATGTCAGGCACCAGCCTTGATGGCGTCGATGGGGTACTGGTTGGCTTTCAGCCCGATGGTCGGCTGGATCACCCTCTGGCCACCGCCTCGCTGCCCATGCCCGAGGTGCTCCGACAACGCCTGAGCGCCCTTCAACACCCCGCTCACGACGAGCTGGCTCAGGCTGCGGTAGCAGCCAATGAACTGGCGACCCTGTATCGGGATTGCGTGCAAGCGCTGCTCGGCAAAAGCGGCCTGTCCGCCAGCGCCATTACAGCCATCGGCGCACATGGCCAAACCATCCGGCACGCGCCTGCCCACGGCTACAGCCTGCAAATCCTCAATGCAGCCCAGCTGGCCGCCGAAACCGGTATCGATGTCGTCCACGATCTGCGCAGTGCCGACATTGCCGTGGGCGGTCAGGGCGCCCCCTTGATGCCCGCCTTTCACGCCCACGTCTTTGCCGGCATGCCCGGCCGCTACGGCATACTGAACCTGGGTGGCATCGCCAACCTCAGCATCCTCGACAACCTCGCCTGCCCTTCGCGCATCACGGGCTTCGATACCGGCCCGGCCAACACGCTGCTCGACCTCTGGAGCGAGCATCACCGTCAGACCCGTTTCGACGACCGAGGCCAATGGGCAGCCTCCGGCCGAGTGATTCCCGAGCTACTGGCAGCCCTGCTGCAAGACCCCTACTTTGCATTACCGCCGCCCAAAAGCACCGGGCGTGATCTCTTCAATCTGAGCTGGCTGATGCAGCATCTAGGAGAAGCGCATCCTCACGCCCCTGTCGATGTCCAGGCGACGCTCACCGCACTCACCGCCGAAAGCACAGCCACTGCCATCCGTGGCCAACGGCTCTCAACCGTCTATGTCTGCGGCGGAGGCGCTCAAAACCACCATCTGCTGGATCGGATCCAGGCCGCCGTGGGCCCCGACACCCGCATCCAGCCCACCACAGCACTCGGCATACATCCGCAGATGGTCGAAGCCACCGGCTTCGCCTGGCTCGCACGCCAACGCCTACATCACCAGCCCATCGAGCTGCAGAGCATCACGGGGGCTCGCCAGACAGCCATTCTGGGCGCCCTACACAAAGCACCACCGCCTGTCGTGGCAGCAACTTGAGCGCCTCAAGCGCCTTCCCCTCTCGGCACGACCCCCCTCGCAGCGCTGCACCATCGCTCCCCAAAAGGAACAAGGGCTGATTCAGCACAAACCGTCACCTAGCACGTTTACGCACGCCCAGAGGGGCTTTCGCGGGGACGAATCGATGCATAACACGCGCTAGGTGACGACTCATCGCATCATCAGCCCTCATCCAGACCTTCAACACGGACAGGCGCCTGACAGGTGCCTTGCGGCCCTGTCCATCAACCCCGAGAAGCCAGGGCCATTAACCGGCGGAAAACGAAGAACCGCACCCGCATGTGGTCGTGGCATTCGGATTCTTGATCACGAACTGCGCACCTTGCAGATCATCCTTGTAATCGATTTCGGCACCGATCAGATACTGGTAGCTCATTGCATCGATCAGCAACTGAACCCCGTTCTTCTCCATCACCGTGTCATCGTCGGCCACCTCTTCATCGAAGGTGAAACCGTACTGAAAACCCGAGCACCCCCCCCCCTGCACGAACACGCGCAGCTTCAAGTCGGGATTTCCCTCCTCGGCAATCAGCTCGGCCACCTTCATCGCGGCACTGTCGGTGAACAACAAGGGCGCGGGCATTTCTGTCACGTCAGACATTCGCTATCTACTCCTGAATAAGGCTGAACACACAAGCACTCGCCCCAGGCTGTGCTCAAGGCATTCTCCAACCCTGACCATCGGACGGGGAACACTTCCCGCCCAAATGCATTATTTGCGACCAACGGCAACCAGTTTCAAGGCTACCTCATCACTATCGTATGATTTGAGAGACCCTGTTACCAGTGCACCAAATTCCAGCTGCAGATCCCGATACAGCAAATCACCATCCAGACGCGCGCCAGCCTGAACATACAAGCGCTTGCTCGCACGAATTGGCCCTTTCACGGTACCTGCGACCTGAACCACACCAGCCTCGATGTCCCCCTCGACATGACCCGTCGAGCCGACTCGCACTGCACTACTGCGACCATCCTCGGCCACTACCGAGCCTGTCACCCTACCCTCGATGTCCAGCCGCCCGGAAAAACGGATCGTTCCTTCCACCAAGGCGCCCCGACCAATCCGATGAATCGATTTCTTCTGCCGATGATGTTTCATACCGTTTCAGCCATCCAGACACACTGCCGCCCCTGAAACGCGGGAAACAGACACGACAAAGGGCGCCTACGCGCCCCTTGCCAACACATGACACGATGTGTCTGGTAGTGCCACAAACATGCCCTGCACAATACCAGACAGCAACCGATCAACGCTTCGAGAACTGCTTGCGCCGACGTGCCTTGCGGAAGCCAACCTTCTTACGCTCCACCTCACGGGCATCGCGGGTCACCAGACCAGCCGACGACAGCGCGGACTTCAGCGTCTCATCGAAATCGATCAGCGCACGGGTGATGCCATGACGGACAGCACCAGCCTGGCCCGACTCACCGCCACCGTGGACGTTGACGCGGATGTCGAAATCGTTGGCCACATCAGCCACCGCCAGGGGCTGACGAACGATCATGCGACCGCTTTCACGCGAAAAATATTGGTCAAGATCACGGCCATTGACGGTGATCTTACCAGCGCCGCGACGGATGAACACCCGAGCGACAGAAGTCTTGCGACGGCCCGTGCCGTAGTTGTATTCGCCGATCATCTTGATCTGCCTCTCTGGATTCAGAAGTTCAAGGGCTTGGGTTGCTGAGCGGCATGGGGATGGTTGTCATCCGCATACACTTTCAGCTTCTTGATCATGGCATAGCCCAGCGGCCCTTTCGGGAGCATGCCCTTGACGGCCTTCTCCAGCGCGCGACCGGGGAACCGGGCCTGCATCTTCTCGAAGGTCGTGGACGAGATGCCACCTGGATAACCGCTGTGACGGTGATAAACCTTGTCTTCAGCCTTCGTTCCCGTCACACGAATACGGGAAGCATTGACGACCACGATGTAATCACCAGTGTCGACATGCGGCGTGAATTCGGGCTTGTGCTTGCCACGCAAGCGACGGGCAATCTCGGCTGCGAGACGGCCCAGCACGCGATCCGTACCATCGACGACATACCAGTCGCGCTGAACCTCGTGTGCTTTAGCAGAGAAAGTCTTCATGTTGCCTGACGCAAAAAACGCCACCTGTAATTAGGGGTATGTGCCGAAGTGTGTGGCGGCCATGTGGGCGAACTGGCAGGCAACACAACCTCCAGAAACGCGATCGATGAATCCGCGGCCCCGAGCTGCAAACAGGGTAAAAACACCCCGATGCCACGCCCGGTAATGAACTTCGATTCGGAAAGCCGCTGATTATAGCCAGACGCCCCCGCTTTAGTCAAAAGCCGACGACAAGGCACGACATCCCCGTTCTGTTTCAATCCGACAGGGCGCCCCAAGGGGCGCCCCACAACCGTCTCGTCTGCCGAGCGCGCTCAGCAAAGGGCGTTTCGAGACGATGGCGTCGGCGTATCCATGGCCCTACGAGGCCCTACGACCACTCGTGACACTCATCAGACCCAGGAACACCAAGGCCCAGACGACAGCAGCGGCCCACCAGTGCATCGCACCGCTGATCAGCGCCTGCCCGATGAAGCCTGCCTGAATCACGTAGAACACCATCGGCACCAACGTCTTGCGGATCACCTCACCTTCACGGTTCAGCAAACCGACCACCGCGGCTGCGGCCACCACATTGTGCACCGAAATCATGTTACCGGCAGCTCCACCGATCGCCTGCAAGGCCACCACCACCGAGGCCGAATCCACGTTCAGACCAATCTGCGTGGCAGTCGAGAACTGGAAGTAGGAGAACATCATGTTGCTGACCGTGTTGGAGCCGGCAATGAAGGCTCCCAAGGCGCCCACCCACGGCGAGACGTTCGGCCAAGCCTCACTGAACCACGCTGCGGCACTTTGCGCCAGCACGATCGGCATGCTCGCCATCGCCCCCGGCGCGCTCATGTCGGCCGATCCCGAGTTGATGAAGACCTGCACCATCGGCACAGCCAGCAACAGCGCCGGCGCCGCTGCGATCATCGTGCCACCAGAACGCGCCCAGCCACGCGCGAAAGAACGGAGGTTCATGCCAAAGACCGCAATACAGAGAATCGACACCAGGATCAGGATGGCCCCCGGTGAGTAAGCCAGCTGGATCTTGCTGCTGATTGCGGTACCAAACAGGTTCGGCAGCGTCACCGTCGTCAACGGGCCGGTCAGGAAGGCTTTCAACTCAGGAATCGTGCGGGTCATGATCAGCGCGACCATCACCAGCAGATACGGCGAAAAAGCCCGGAACACCGAAAATGCAGGCTTGCCGTCATCAGAATGATCCTCGGTGATCGAGCCAACCCAATGCGAATCCCAGTTGGAACGAGCCGGGAAATCAAAGGTTTCCTTCGGGACGAACCAGCCACGCTTGGCCACCGGCACCACGATCATCAGCCCCAGGAAGCCTCCCACCATCGATGGAAATTCAGGCCCCAGGAAGCGGGCCACCAGATAATAGGGCACCGTGAAAGCCAGGCCAGCGAAAATCGCAAACGGCCATGCCTTCAAACCTTCGACGAAGGAGCGCTTCTCACCGAAGAACCGGGTCAGCATCCCGGCCAGGATCAACGGGATCAGCACACCGACAGCAGCATGCAGAAAGCCGACATTGCCCACGATCTGCAACAGATACTGCTCGACCGTGGCCGGCTCAATCGCCGTTGCGACATCCCCTTTGTTGATCCCCGTCATCACCCCCACGAGCATCGGTGTGCCCACGGCACCGAAGGATACTGGCGTCGACTGGATCACCAGCACGGCCATCACGCAGGCCATGGCCGGAAACCCCAGCGCCAGCAGCAGTGGCGCACCCACCGCAGACGGCGTCCCGAAGCCGGACGCGCCTTCCACCAGCGAGCCGAACAACCACGCCACGATGATCACCTGAACACGTCGGTCAGGCGAAATATCCATGAAGCCCTGCCGGATCGACTTGATTGCGCCACTTTCCTTCAGCGTGTTCAAGAGCAGGATCGCCCCAAAGATGATGAACAGGATCGTCAACGACACGATCACACCATTGACCGTGGCCGCTGCAACCACGTTGAAATCCGCCTGCCAGACGAACAGCGCCAACAAGGCCGTGACCAGATAAGCCACCCCCATCGACACCTTCACCGACAAACGCATGACCACCAGCAACAGGAACACCGTCAAGATCGGCAAAGTTGCCAGGAATGTATGCAAAACCCCCATACCTTCTCCTCATTAAACTAACGAATCTGAAACCTCAAACAACATTGCATCTCATCATGAAAACCAACATCCAATGGATGGGCCCCGGCACCATGCGCTTCATCGCAGACACAGGCAGTGGTCACCTGATCGGCATGGACGGCGCCCCCGAAGGCGGTGGCGAAAACCTCGCCCCCCGGCCCATGGAGCTGCTATTGGCCGGCGCGGGCGGCTGCACCGCCTACGATGTCGTCCTCATCCTGAAGAAAGGACGGCATGATATCCGCGGTTGCCAGGTTCGCATCGACAGCGAACGTGCCGACACCGACCCGAAGGTATTCACCCGTATCGACTTCCATTTCATCGTACGAGGCCGGCACCTGAATCCCCATCACGTCGAACGCGCCATCAAACTCTCTCACGACAAGTACTGCTCGGCCACCGCCATGCTGGCTCACACGGCAACCATCGGCATCACCTGGGAGATCGTCGACGACGGGCAAGACTGACCAGTCCACCAGCCCCCCACCAACACCTGACGACGGGCAACCGGCCCCGGTTGCTCAATCTCCCAGCCTCATCATCCAAGGCTTTGCCATTACCTCACGTGTTGTCGATGCGGTATTGTGCCCACTCTTTCCTCCCAAAGCCCAAGCCGATCAGCATTCTTCGCGACACCCCAGCCCAATCCGAGGGTTTGTCCTAGTCCAGGCAGTCGACTGACGCCCCTCAAGACACATTCAGACAACAAATCCCAATCCCCCCTGGCGCCCGCGAATGCCGCATACATGCCCCCCATGCCTGAGCCAGCCCTAGCCGCCCATCTCTTTACTCCTCTACCCCGCCCTTACCATCCTGAATCCCCCTCCCCTGCCATCCCGCAACCCGGCTCGACCTGAGCGCCTTGACCCGCCCGCCCCAGCCAAGACATAGACTCAAACTTGAACGCCATCCCCCCAGTCGCCCCCTCTCGAGAGGGGTTGCCCCACGTCTCCACCCGTCCACCAAAAAGCACCACTCAGACACCTGTGTATCAAAAACACAACGTTCGCGTCGTTTTCAGCCCCGTCTCTTCCCGGATTCTTTGATCCATTCCCGAATTTAGGGACAATAGTTTCAACTTCCCACCGAGCACGTCTCGGGGAGTTTCGATTTCGGTAACGCGCCAAGCAACGGTCGTAACCGATCGAGTCCAGAAACTTAGGAGATTGACCAATGAAAAAATCGCTTGTTGCGCTGGCCGTTGCGGCAGCCCTGCCCGCGTTCGCCCAAGCTCAAACCAGTGTTCAGCTGACCGGTAGCGTCGACGTTGCCGTCGAAAGCCTGAACAAGGATGCAAACGGTGGCGCCAAAGGTGACCTGAAAGTCTCGGATGGCATCTACGGCGGTTCCCGTTTCGCCATCGTCGGTTCGGAAGATCTGGGTGGTGGCCTGAAGGCACTGTTCAACCTGGAGCACCGTCTGAGTGCCGACACCGGCACCCTGACCGAAGCGCCCTTCTTCTGGCGTGGTCAGTCGTGGGTTGGCCTGGGGGGCGGCTTCGGTACCGTTCGCTTCGGCCGCCAGTACACCCCGGTTCACGTTGTTGTTGAAGCAGGCGACATGACCGGTCAGAGCTGGTACTACAGCAGTGGCGACCTGCCGTACGCCACGCGCGTCAACAACGCCATCAGCTATGTGTCGCCCTCGCTGGGTGGCTTCACGCTGGCCGCTGCCTACGCTGCCGGTGAAGCTGCTGCTGATGCTGGCGCTGACTTCAACAAGCTGAACGACGTGCTGGGCGTGGCTGGTATCGGTGCCTTCGGCCCGGTGAAAGTGGCTGTTGGTTATCAGACCATCGATGGTGCTGAAATCAACAACATCAAGAACACGAACCAGCTGGGTGCCTCGCTGGGCGCCGAGTTTGGCCGCTTCGGCCTGGGCGTGTCCTATGTCCAGAACAGCACGAAGCCTGTTGCCGGCTCCACGCTGAAAGACAAAGGGATGACTGTCAGCACCAAGTTCCAGGTGACCGACGCTGGTACCGTGTACCTGTCGTTCCTGCGTAACGACCCGCGTGGTGATGACAACACCCAGGACGGTATCGGCCTGACCTACAACCACGGTCTGTCCAAGCGTACCTACCTGTACGGTGCTGTCGGCATCGGCAAGAACAAGGTTGCCGGTGGGGAAGACGTCAAGCCCCGTCGCATCGCCCTGGGCCTGCGCCACTTCTTCTAATCAACCCTCGGTTGATGGAAGCCCAGACCATCAGCTGATGGTCTGATCAAAACCCCCGGTTTTCTGAATCGGGGGTTTTTTCTTGGGCGTCCGACCTGGCCGCACCGATTGCCCGATATTCAGCTAGTCAGCCATCATGGTCATGCTGCGATCGATTCAACTACGGCAGTCTGTCCAGATGGCATATCCATCAATGCCAGCTAGAATAAGCACCATTCATCCCACCAGGACAACCGCTCCGCCAAACAGGAAGCATCCAACCATGACTCAACAAGACGACGACACGACCCGCACCGGCCTCTGGGTTGTTTTTGCCACCGTGGCCGCCCTGCTGATCGGCCTCATCATCTGGGTGCTGAAAGAGGTGGGGATCTCCTCACCCCCGACAGGCACCGACACCAAAGCACTGACGGTGGGTGCCAACCCTTCATCGGGCCACGAACAGGCAAGTACCGCAGCGGCAGCCACAGCTGCTTCGAGCAACGCTGCGGCCAATACCGAGGCATCCGCTCGGCCCCAAGTCACCGACAGCACCCCCACGGCCGCTGACGACACCGGCCATACCGCTGCCAACAACCCGGTTCAACCCCCAGCAGAGACTACATCCGGTGGCACATCGGGCGCTCAGGATGAAACATCGGCCACGCAGATCCAGGCAGCCGCTGCTGGCGCAGAAGCCACCGCCGACGAATTCGTCGCCTTCGACAATCTCAATAGCGGCGAGCTGTCGGCTGTCGTCCACTTCGCCTCCGCCTCAGCCGTCCTGCCCACCGACACCAGCGCCGAAATCGCCGCTCTTGTCGACATGCTGCAAGCCAATGAGTCGCGCCGTGTCGTCGTCGCCGGCTTCCACGACCCCACTGGCAATGCTGCCTTCAATGACCAACTGGCACGCAAACGCGCCTTCGCCGTCCGAGACGCACTCATCGCCCAAGGCATCAGCCGTGAACGCATCATCATGCGCAAGCCGGAACAGACCACCGGTACAGGCACCTTGGCCGAAGCTCGCCGCGTCGAGCTCCGCCTGATCGACTGAAGCATTCAGAAGCCAGGCATTAGCGCGTGTCATGCAGCCCTGGACGGACTTTTACCGGAGCCAGCAATCAAGCTGCTGCATAACACGCGCGAACAACTTGTTGAACGGTATTCATTTCCCAAGCACCACGCCCACATTGCAAGCCGCTGATTTCACGGTCTGATTTTTCGATCGGTCTCACAATCGGCACAGAAGTGACGGCATCTCATGCTCAAGTGACAGCCCACCAACATAGCTGCCAGGAAAGCGCGGGACGGCAGCGGGTTATACCGCCCCCATTTGACGCCCGCGCCTGACGCCTGAAGAGCCGCCTTCATCTGCCCTCGTCCCTTTCAGGCACCACCGAACCATCACGCAACTGGCGGCGCAACACCTTACCAATATCACTCTTAGGCAAGCTTTTGACAAAAGCGACCTCCCTCGGTCGCTTATACCCGGTCAAGCGGGTCGCGCAGTATTCGATCAATGCCTGCTCAGTCAGTGACGAACTTGTCCGCACCACATAAATCTTCACGGACTGCCCAGAACGCGCATCCGGCACACCGATCGCGGCGCACGCCTTCACCTCGGTGTGGCTCATCACCACCTCCTCGATCTCGTTGGAATACACATTGAAACCCGAGACGAGAATCACGTCCTTCTTGCGATCGACCAACCGCAAAAAGCCACGTTGATCCAAAACCCCGATATCTCCCGTCCGAAAAAAACCATCCGGCGTCATGAACTCAGCCGTCTCGTTGGGCCGCTGCCAATAGCCTGCCATCACCTGCGGCCCTCGAACCAGCACCTCGCCCACCTCGCCAGGCGGTAGCGGTTGCATCGCCTCATCCACCACCCGGATCTCTGTGGAAGGTAATGGCAGCCCCACCGTCCCATCATGCCGCTTCGTATCCGTCGGACTGCAGCTGACCGTTGGAGACGCCTCCGACATCCCATAACCCTCACACACCGGGCACCCGGTCACCTCCTGCCAATGCGCCGCCACCGACGAGGGCACCGCCATTCCCCCACCTACCGTGATGCGCAGATCTGAAAAATCCAGCGCCCTGAATGATGCATCGCCCAACAGCAAGTCATACAAGGTACTGATCCCCGGAAACACCACCACCTTGTGCGGTTTCAATGCCTTCACCACCGCCTTCACATCACGTGGGTTCGGCAGCAGTACCAGCAATCCCCCCACACGCATGCTGACCAGGAGACAAACCATCAACGCATAGACGTGATACAAAGGCAGCAATCCCGCAAAGACCAGCGGCCCACTCGGCGCGGCCTTGCCAGACTGACGCATCGCCGGATAAAACCAAGCCTCATCCTGCAACACGTTCGCCACCATGTTTCGATGCGTCAGCATCGCCCCCTTCGGAACCCCTGTCGTTCCGCCCGTATATTGCAGAAAAGCCAGCTGATCACCCGATAGCACCGGCGCCTGAAAGCGCATGCGCTTTCCTCGTGCCATGATCGATGCAAAACGCTGCGCTCCCGGAATATCAAAGGGAGGCACCATCTTTTTCACATGGCGCAGCACGGCATTGATCAACCGCCCCTTCAGCCAGCCCTGAAGATCCCCCATCGAGACCAAGAC
Organism: Lautropia sp.; assembly: GCA_030532895.1. GTDB lineage: Bacteria > Pseudomonadota > Gammaproteobacteria > Burkholderiales > Burkholderiaceae_E > Lautropia. Next base: position 44,313 of record JAUNKF010000026.1, read on the forward strand.
CACATGCTTCACCGCTGTGTTGTCAATCACCTTGGCCAAGGTCGCACCAAAATTCTCCAGCACGACGATTGCCTCTGCCCCAGAGTCCTTCAACTGCACCGTCAACTCACGAGGCGTATAAAGTGGATTGACGTTGACCGCCACCAACCCAGCCCTCAACACACCGAACAACGACACCACGTACGGCAGGCAATTCGGCATCATCAACGCCACCCGACACCCCTCTCGCAGCCCCAACGACTGCAGCCAAGCCGCCATATCCCTCGATAACGCAGCCAACTCCCCATAGCGCACCGAGCGCCCCAGACACACCAACGCCTCCCGCTCGGCATACGCCGCCATCGATGCCTCCAGCAAATGCGCCAACGACCGATAAGCATCCGGGTCAACATCAGCTGGAACCCCTTCAGGATAGTGCTTCAACCAAAACCGGTTCTCCCTCGTCTCCATCGCTTCCCCTTCACACCTCCCCGGATAGCGCCATCACATCAGCCTCATGCCCTCAGATCCCCGCCCCCATGGCGAGGCACCAGGGCGCAAGCGGCACATCCACCACCAATACCAGCTACCAACACTGACATCGGGCCTACATCCTGCGCCATACCAACACCAAAACCAGCAACCCCAGTCCCGACTCTCATACCCATACCAGCAGCAACGATACCGACATGCGCACCAGTACCCACAACAGCAGCGACACCAACGTGAACTCCAGTACCAACAGCGACAGAGCGATACCGACGCACACACCAATTCCAACAGTAACGCCACCAACGTGAAGACCAGTACCACTAACGGCAGAGCGATACTGACATGCACACCAGTACCAGCAGCGGCGTCGAGACCGTCTCCGTCGCCACCATAACCCAGCGCCTCATATTTTGCACATCAGCATGTGCCATGTACGCACGGCAGGGATGTCCCCTGACCTAGAGGGGGCCTGCTATCCTTCTAGTCAGCTGCGCCCCCACTTTTCTGGCTTGTGGTGCTACTCTTCAAACTGAAGTCCCACAATCGCCATGCCACCATGAAGATCATTGACGGCATCCTCGCCACCTTCCCCGAATTTCAGGCCATCCGACATGACATTCACGCCCATCCCGAACTGGGTTACGAGGAACAACGCACCGCCCAACTTGTGGCCGAGCATCTTCAATCATGGGGCTATCAGGTTACTACCGGTGTAGCAGGAACCGGCGTCGTCGGCACACTCACCCGGGGGACAAGCGGCCGCAGCATCGGCCTACGTGCCGACATGGACGCACTCCCACTCGAAGAAGCCAACAACTTTGCCCATCGCTCACAACATCCCGGACGCATGCACGCCTGCGGCCATGACGGCCATACCACAACCCTGCTTGCCGCAGCTCGTCATCTCAGTGAAAACGCACGCTTCAATGGCACTGTCCACCTCGTCTTCCAACCCGCGGAAGAAGGGGGCGCCGGTGCCCGAACCATGATTGAAGAAGGTCTGTTCGAGCGTTTTCCATGTGACATGGTCTTCGGCGCACACAACTGGCCAGGCATTCCTGTCGGCCAGGCAGGCATCAAAAGTGGCCCCCTGATGGGATCATCCAACGAGTTCGAAATCACCATCACCGGCAAAGGCGCCCACGCAGCACTCCCCCAGAACGGCATCGATCCCGTCCTGACAGCCACCCATCTCGTACAGGCTTTCCAGTCGATCATCAGCCGCAACAAAAACCCGATCGAAGCAGCCGTCCTGTCCGTGACCGAAATTCATGCCGGGGATGCCACCAACATCATTCCGAACACAGCCACCCTTCGCGGCACTGTCCGAACCTTCTCAATCGACATGCTCGACCTGATCGAAAGCCGGATGAGAGCCATCACCGACAACCTTTGTGCCGCCTTCCATGCCACCGCCCAGTTCGAGTTCACCCGTAACTACCCCCCCACCATCAACCATCCCCAAGCCACCGAGCTGATGCACAAAGTGCTGGTCGATGTATTGGGTGAAGCACAGGTCATCAACCCTGTGGAGCCGACCCTTGGCGCAGAAGACTTCTCCTTCATGCTGCTCAAGCGACCAGGCTGCTACTTTTTCCTGGGCAACGGCGAAGGCGAACACCGCATCAAAGGCCATGGCAGCGGCCCCTGCATGCTGCACAACCCCAGCTATGACTTCAACGATCAGCTGATCCCCATTGGCGCCACCGTCTGGGTTCGCCTCGTCGAAGCCTGCCTACCTGCTACAGCAACCCCTCTCGAATGAAATCATCCCTGATCTCGTCCGGCGAAGGCTTCTGGCGGCTATCGTAACGTATCGTCAAATACCCCGCCATCTCGGTGATACGATCCCGCTCCGCATCCTTCACGGCATCGTGGGTACTGTCATCCAACTCGACCAAGGCCATGACCTGATATCCCTCATCCACCACGACGAAATCAATGACCTTCTGCGCAAAACGCCCCCGAATCGACAAAAAACGTCCTGGCTCACCCAGCTCTTCCGCCGACAGATCTGGCTCCATCAAAGCCCCCATCGAAACCTGAGCCAAAATCCTGTACTCCGGCAAACCGGCCTCAAGCCGCCGACAAAACTCCAGTTCGTTCTCCGTCAGCAAAGGACGAGATTTCACCCGCCAAGGTCGCTCCGCCGAGACTGGACGAAACAACCAAAAGACAAAAAACGCGAGCAAAACAGCGGCGCCTCCGTACCACCAAAATGCAGAAACGCCCTTGGTGAATGAGTTTATCCCCTCCCCACTGACACTGAAAACCGAAGCCCACCTGAAGGACGACAAGAATCCCCCTTCCTCCATTACCCCTCCAACCCTCACCAAAACCGCTGATACGAACCCACGCGCGAAACCGCAAGCTTATTCAGACCGTGACCGCAAGCTTATTCAGATGCTGATCATGGAACATGCCCCCTCTTGGCTAACAGCAATGCGAAGCACATAAACTACTGGCTGCCAAAAACGATCACAAAGCCACTTGCCCTCCGTCCGCATCAAACGCTTGACATTCCTGGCCATTCAGACCTCTACCGAGCACCTCTACCGAGCACGCGAACACTCAAAGTCTTTCAAATCAAGTGTTTTTCCCAAACATCAACGTGACTTTCCGAGCGAAATCACAATCGGACTTCGGATTGGGTGAACAGAATAAGTGGTTTTCCGAACACCGTCACCGTCAATCACCGAGCCCCCGCTAACTCAAGGCCCGATAAAAGTACCGGCACCAAAAGTACGGGCAAAAAAAAACCCCAACTACGATAGCTGGGGTTTGTATGGAGTGTCTGACGATGACCTACTTTCACGGGCGCGCGGCCCACTATCATCGGCGC
>JAUNKF010000060.1 GCA_030532895.1 Lautropia sp.
AGGCCGACTGCATCCACATCAACCGGTTGGACAGGGCCCGGTGACGGTTGGCCGCCCCTTTGGGTCTACCTGTCGACCCCGAGGTGTAGATCACATACGCCAGGTTCTCATCGTGAACCACGACATCAGGGTTTGATGACGGGTGACGGCTGATATCGATGTCGTCCAGCAGGAGAACCCGCAGGTTTGCGTTGCCGCACGACACGCCATGCCGCCCTCCCTTCTTCTCCTGTTTGCCCCTTACCAAAGGGTCAGACAACAAAAGGCCTGTTTCCAGCCCCTCCTTGAACTGATTCGACAGCACCCTCGTCTGCGTCAGCAGCAACCCTATACCGCTGTCCTCGATCATGTACCACAACCGATCAGCCGGATACTCGGGATCCAGCGGCACGTAAGCGCCACCAGTTTTCAGAATCGCCAGCAAGCCAACCACCATCTCGATTGAACGCTCAAGCGCGATGCCCACACGCACCTCTGGCCCCACACCCAAGCCGATCAGATGATGGGCCAATTGATTCGCTCGCTGGTTCAACTCCCGATAGCTCAGCGATTCATCACCAAACACCAGCGCGATTCGATCAGGAAAGCATGATGCCTGCTTCTCGATCAACTGCTGTACCGGCATGGGTTCCGTCAATGTACCTGGATTGCAACCCCATTCCCGAAGCTGTTGATAACAGGATTCGTCAACCACGCGGATTTCACCCAGAGGCGTATCCAGATTTTTGAGCATGGACTGCAACAATCGCTGATAATCGGCTGCCATTCGTTCGATACGTGCTGACTCGAACAGATCCCTGGCATGGATGAAATCCAGCTCGATGCTGCCATCGGCCATGTCTCGGGTTTGCAATGTCAGCTCGAACTGTGCATGACGCTCGGGGACATCGAACCACTCGACACTCACCCCTTGCCAACTCGCCTGTTGGCGATCATTGCCTCGCAAGTGGTTGAACATCACTTGAAAGAACGGATTCTGCCCCAGGTGTCTGTCCGGCTTCAGCACCTCCACCAGCCGATCCAGCGGCACGTCCTGATGGGTTTGGATCAGCAGCGATTTTTCTCGAACCTGATCTAGATATTCACGCAAACTGACGTCCGGCCTTATGTCCGTGCGAAACACCAGCGTATTGACGAAGAAACCAACCACATCAGCCACCTCTGCCCGGTTCCGATTGGCTACCGGCAAGCCGATCTGAATGACATCATCACCACCATGACGGGCAAGCAGCCATTGCCAGGCCGCGAGCAGGACGACGAATAGGGTGCAGCCCTGAGCATGGGCCAGACTGCGCAAGCGTGATCCCTCGGCCGCTTCAATACGGCAGCAGTAACGTGCTGCCTGCAAGATCTCGGCACCCGTCCTCGGATGATCGGTTGGCAGAAGGGTTCCGGCGCTGGCCTCGGCCAGCTCTTTTCGCCACCAGTCGAGTTGTTCCTTACCCTCGTTCGCGAGCCATTCTCGCTGCCAGTGTGCGTAATCGATGTAATCGACCGGGAGCGCCGGCTGCACCGCTTTCCGCCCCGAAACCTTCGCCTGGTAGATGGTGGCGAGCTCCTGCAACAGGATGGCCGTGGACTGCGCATCAGAAATGATGTGGTGCATCACGATCATCAATCGCCACTCGCTTGCTCCCAGCCTGTACAGGGCGGCCCGAAGCAGCGGGCCTTGTGTCAGATCGAATGCTTCATCCACCAGATCCTGCACAAATTCATCAAGGCACCGAGATGCTTCATCTGGCGAAAGATGACGCAAATCGTGCTGTTGCAGTCGGAAACCAGGCACACTCGGCAGAATCAGCTGTTCGATCTGACCATGCCCATCATCACCAAAAACGGTGCGCAACGAAGCGTGTCGATCAATCAGCATGTCGAGGCTTGCCGACAATGCCCGCACATCCAGCTCACCGACAAAGCGCAAACCACCCCCCAGGTGATAGGCAGAACTGTTCGGCGCCAGTTGCCACAACAACCACTGCCGCTGCTGGGAGAAAGAAGCCAGGCCCCGATCCCGCCGTTCAGCCCGAACGATCTCGGCTGCGGGAAGCCCCCTTCCTCCTGATCGGATTCGCTGCCGAAGGCGCGCTCGCTGTTCATCCGTCAAACGGCTTCGTCGTGCATCAATGGCGTGATCCGTCCTCATGCCTGTCCTCTTGTCCTGTGCTGCCCCGAGGTGATCGGGAAAATCATGACCTTCCCTATACAAGACGGGGTCATGCCATTTTTGTTCAATGTGATCTGAAAGCAGGTGCTTGCCGCACCTTTTGGTGCGGCAAGCATGCTCGATGATCAGGACGTCTCTGTCTCGATCTCCTCGATCAGCCTGGATTCCACCTGCTCGGCCAGCAGTCGTATGGTGGGCGATTTGAGGAATGCCGCCGGGTGAAGCTCGACACCATACTGGTTGCGAACCCTTGCCAGAAGCTGGATGGCCAACAGCGAATCTCCCCCCAACTCGAACAGGTTGTCATCGATGCCGATACCCTCGATGCCTAGAAACTCACCCCATACCCCCTGAATATCAAGCTCCAGTTCAGTCTCTGGTGCTTGATAAGAAACCGACAAGAGCGGTCTGAGATGGCGTTCGGCACGGAGCTTCTCCGTTTCAACATTATCAATCTGCTGAAGCAATTCACCTTCTTTCGCCTCCAAACGCTTCCCCAGCGGGGTCGTCGACACAATGATCTGAGAAGGCCGCTGGACAGCAAGCACAGTTTCGAGCACTTTCAGCCCCTGATCTGGACGGACGCCGATGTCATCCGGCAGTTTCATGTAAGCTGCCATGCCTACTTCCCGCCAGCCGTCCCAGTTAATGGCAGACACGGGATAGGGTTGTTCAACCGACGCTGCCGCTGCCAAGGAATCGAGGCACGCGTTCGCTGCGGCATAGTCAATCTTGCCTAATCCCCCCAGTACACTGGCCAGCGAAGAGAACAGCACCACGAAGTCAGGCGTGCATGATCCCTCATTCAGCGCCTGAATCAATGAGAGGCTGCCAGCCAACTTCGGCAAAAAGACTTTATCCACGCCCTTGCGATGGCGCGTGCCGATCATGCCCGAGCCTAAAACACCCGCTGTGTGAAGCACGCCATGAAGGTCACCAAAGCGTTCTTTGGTAGCCTTAATGACAGCATTCATCCAATGGCTTTCTGAGACATCCCCCTGCATGGCCAAAACCTCTCCCCCCATCGCTTCCAACGCCCGGATCGCCGCCTGACGCCCTTCATCAATGGGCGAACGGCCGATCAGGACGAGTCGGGCCTGATATTTCTCTGCCAGATGGCACGCAATGACAAGGCCTATGCCACCAAATCCGCCCGTGATCAGGTAAACGCCTTTTTCACGCAAAGGAGATGAACCGGGCTGCCGAGCTGGCAGGTTCTGATAGGACTTCAGCCACCGATGGGCGCCCCGATAGGCAACAAGAGAATCGGGCAAGCCGGCCCGAATTTCTGCCATCACCTGTTGGGTGATGCGCGAGACGCCCGCCATCGAATCGGGATGGACGACATCGACAAGCGCACAGCGAATGTTCGGGAGCTCCTGTGGCACAACCAGACGGATACCGTGCAACGTCGCCTTTTGAGGACACAACACTTCCGTGCCCGTGACATCCTCTATGCCGTTGGCCACGATCGTGATGGACAACGGCCATGTCTCACCAGCTGCCTGCCGCTCATCGATGGCCTGAACCAATGCCAACAACGTGTGGAACCCTCGATCCACGGGCGCCGACTCCGTCGTCTCACCTGTTTTGTTCAGGCACCATAAGTGAATGATCTGCGTGGGGCGGCCATGATCAAGCTCCACCGCGTGCCACAACTGCTGCATCTGCTGTCTGCTGCCTGGCATCATCTGGTAGACGTTCGTGCCATGGCGCTCAAAGTCATTGGCAGGCATGACCTTGATCACGGGGTGCCCCAGCACTGTCGCCCGTTCAACGAACGTCTCCGTCAAGGCATCATCTTCACCCAATAACAGAATTGGCCCGCATGGCGGCTCAACCTCTTGCGGCTCACGCACCGGCAAGGCCCGCTGCCAAACCGGTTGGTAGAGCCAATCGCTCGGCTCAGTCTGGCCCTGAGCGGTAACGCACCGGCTCCGCGCTTGTGATCTACTCGAACCGGCGCGACTTTCAACAGCCTCAATCCAGTACGACTGCCGATGAAACGGATACCCCGGCAGCGGCATGCGATGTGCATCAGCGTGCTGAAGCATGGCTGCGTCTTCCACATTGACGCCTTGCGTCCACATCTGCGCGAGGCAACGCAGCGGTTGCAAGGCATTCTGCATCGCACGTTGGGGATGACACTGGCTGCTCATGACCGTGCGCTGCCCGAGGGCCGGATGGCGGCGCGCGAGACTGGTGAGCGTATCTCCAGGCCCGACCTCCAGCAGGATCCGCCCCGGTTTCTCCAGCAGCGCATTCAATCCATCCTCGAACCGAACGGTACCGCGTACATGCTGGCACCAGTATGCCGGGCTGCAGGCTTCGTCGGCTGTGATCCAATGGCCGCTCAAGTTCGAGATGAAGGGAATGCTGGGCGGCGACAACTTGACCTGTTTCAACAAGGTTTCAAATTCGGCCAGCACCGGCTCGACGAGTGAGGAATGAAAGGCGCGAGAAACCATCAAACGGCGCACCCCCACCCCTCCCGAGGAGAACTTCTGCTCAGCCTGTTCGATCGCCGCCAGCGTACCTGCCAACACACATAAGTCCGGCGCATTCACGGCTGCCAGATCGCAGCCGTCCGGCATGGCCTGTTTGAGCGCCGATTCAGCCAAGCTCACGGCCAGCATCGCGCCAGCCCTGGTTGCCTGAAGCAAGCGGCCTCGGGCTGCAATCAAACGCAATGCATCCTCCAGACTGAAGACACCCGCCATGCATGCCGCCGCATACTCGCCCACACTATGGCCAATCATGGCATCGGGACAAATGCCCTGGGCAACCCACCACTGCGCCATTGCATACTCGATGACGAACAAGGCTGGTTGCGTCAGGGCCGTTTGTGCCAGTCGGTCAGCGACATCTTCATGTCCATCGTCAGCAAACAGCAAGGACCTCAGATCCAGTCCCAGCTCAGGCGCCAGCAACCGGCAGCACCGATCAACTGTCTGACGAAAGACATCCTCCTGTTCGTACAGGGAACGAGCCATGCCCGGATGCTGCGCCCCCTGACCAGGAAACATGAAAGCCACGGAGGGGGCCTCAAGCGCCTCACCGGCTACCGACAGACCCGAGTTTCGTACCCGTAAGGCCCGGACAGCTTCATCGACCGTGCCAGCGATCACGGCCTGCCGGTGCCTGAATGACGCTCGGCCCACGCGCAAGCTTCGAGCCACACTTGGCAAAAAGGCCTCTGGATGAGCCCTCAGCCATGCTGCAAGTTCACGTGTGCTGTCGGCCAATGCAGCCTCATGTCGTGCCGACAACATCAGCAATTGAGGTTGAGGATCAGGAGTATCTTCGCCATGCAGGTTTTCTGGCGAACCTTGTTCGTTCCGACCACGGCGTATCGATGGCGGCTCTTCCAGCACCACATGTACATTGGTACCGCCAATGCCGAAAGAGCTGACACCGGCACGCCGAGGCCAGGGGCTGGACAGCCAGGGCCGGGTTTCCGTGTTGACCCGGAAAGGACTGTTGTCAAAATCGATCTTCGGATTGGGCGATTCGAAATTGATGCTGGCGGGCAGCACGCCATCACGCACCGAAAGCGCTGCCTTGATCAGCCCGGTCACCCCGGCTGCGGCATCCAGATGGCCCACATTGGTCTTGACCGAACCGATGGCGCAGAACCCGTTGCGATCCGTTCCTTGCCGAAAAGCCTCGGTCAACGCGGCGATTTCGATGGGATCCCCCAGCGTGGTGCCCGTCCCATGCGCCTCGATCAGGCCAATACTGTCGGGCGACACATCCGCCATGGCCTGAGCCGCACGGATGACGGCCGCCTGCCCCCTGATGCTGGGCGCGGTGTAACCTACCTTGTCAGCGCCATCGTTGTTGGCTGAGCTACCCTTGATGACGGCATGAATGGTGTCATCATCCCTCAGCGCATCTTCCAGACGTTTGAGAACGACGAGGGCCACGCCACTGCCCACCAGGGTGCCGCCTGCCCGCGCATCAAAGGCCCGGCAATGACCATCGGGCGACAGAATGGCACCTTGCTGATACCGATAGCCCCCTTTCTGGATCAGGTTCAGAGACACACCACCCGCCAGCGCCATGTCACACTCATGCCCCAGCAAGGCTTGGCAGGCCATGTGTACGGCCGTCAACGAGGTGGAACAGGCAGTTTGAACCGTGATGGCCGGGCCTCGAAGACCGAGCTTGTAGGCAATGCGTGTGGCAAGCGAATCAGCCCCATTGCCGCCCATCAAGGCGAGTAGCTCGGTGATGCCCATGCGCTGATCGAGGGGTTGTCTCGGCATCAGATGACGAAGCAGGTAATAACTGGTACCCGCGCCTGCATAGACACCGATTCGCACCTTGTCCGGTTGCCGGGCATGACCGGCATGTTCGAGGGCATGCCAGGCACACTCCAACAACAGTCGCTGTTGAGGATCCATCTGCGCTGCATCTCTCGGCGTATATCCAAAAAATTCGGCGTCGAAGAGATCCTTTCCTTCGAAAGGAATACCGGCCTTGACATAATCCGGATCACGAATCAACGCTTCATCGACCCCCAGCTCCCGCAGTTCCTGATCACTGTAGTGATGAACCGATTCGATGCCATTCCGGATGTTCTGCCAGAAAGTTTCGACATCCGGCGCCCCCGGAAACCGTCCAGCCATGCCAACGATGGCGATATCAAGATCCGATGACTGATTTTGATGGAGCATCATGCCTCTCCCTTCACTGCTTGCCGACGATGCGCCAATTGCTGGCGACGACTCAACACGGTCTTCCGTTCCTCGGTTGCTTGCGCCTCGGTTTCAGCTTTCTGCCCGCTTCCATCGATATAGGCCGCCAGCGAAGCAATGCTCGGGTAACGGAACAGATCCATGACCGTCAGCGTCTTTGGACTCAAGGGCTGAATCAGCGTTTGCAACCGGATGATCGATAGTGAGGTACCGCCCAGGTCGAAAAAGTTCTGATGACGGCCTACACCGTCGACACCTAGCAGCGCTGACCAGATCGAAGCCAGTTTTTCTTCCAGTTCGCCATCAGGCGGTTGATGCACTTGAAGCATCGTGTTGCCAGCGCCCAAGGCCGGTAAAGCCTTGCGATCCACCTTGCCATTGGCGTTCAAGGGCAAGGCATCCAGCACCATGATCACGCTCGGTACCATGTACTCCGGCAGGCTGCTGCCCAGGCGTTCACGAAGGGTTGTGCCATCAATCACTGAGTCGGCATGGGTCGACACATAAGCCACCAGACGGGAACCGCCCGGCCCTTCATCAGCCACCACGACGGCCTCTCTCACCTCGGGCTGGGCCAGCAACTGCGCCTCCACCTCTCCCAGCTCGATTCGGAAGCCCCGGATCTTCACCTGGTGATCAATCCTACCCAGGTATTCCAGCTGGCCCTCAGTGTTCCAGTGAACCAGGTCTCCTGTGCGGTAAAGGCGCCCTCCCGCCGTGCTGAACGGATCGGC
>JAUNKF010000027.1:0-45283 GCA_030532895.1 Lautropia sp.
AGGCACAGGCACAGGGGGTGCCGGCCTTGGGGGGCACGGTGATTCGGCCGGCCTCCTTGCCGCAGCCCGCCGCGCCGGGCCATGCCGGGTTGGCGCGAGAGCCGCTGAGCGCCCCATCGGCGGTCGATTCGATGACGGATGTACAGGCGGGGGTGGCCCAAGGTGGGCATGCAGGCCGTGGCGGGCAGGCTGAAAATGCCGGCACAACCGGCACAACCGGCACGACTGGTGTCAGGATCGGGGCTGGGCAGGTGCCGGACAGTGGTCAGGAGACGGTCGCTGATGTCGGCGCCGGCTGGTTCGTGCAGCTGGGCACGTTTTCGGCGCTGGAAAATGCTTTGCGTACGCAGCGTCTTCAGCAGGCTGTCTCGGTGCGGGGTGATCCCCCCGTGGAAATCATCGAGCAGGGCGAGCGCTATCAGGTGCTGGTTGGGCCATTCGATGGCGAGCAGCAGGCCCGTGCGGCCGTGGCGGCCATCGAGCAGCGAACAGGCCAGCGGCCCTGGGTGTCGCGCCGGCGTTGATGGCGAATCACGCGCTAACGCTGGCTGTGCCACTGATAAAGCAGGTTGGGCTTGTCGCCGCTGATTTTGGCGGCAAGTTTGGCGGCTTGGCGCGGGGGCATCTCGTCGGCGAGCACCTTCATGGCCTGTATGCCCAGTTCGCTGGGCGTGTCCGCCGGCGCTTCGCCCGTGTCGGCCGCGGAAGGGGCTGGCATCACCAGCATGGCAAACTCCCCCCGCCGATGGTTCGGATCGGCCGAGAGCCAGGTACCGAGTTCTGCCACAGGCAGGCGAACGATCTGCTCGAAGCGCTTCGTGAGCTCCCGCCCGATGACGATTTCGCGGGTGGGATCAGCTTCGGCTTGCAGTTCGGCTGCCAGCGCCTCGATGCGGTGCGGCGGTTCAAACAGCATGAAAGCGTGGCGTTCGGCCAACAGGTGGGCCAGCCGCTCGCGGCGCTGCTTCGGGCGAGTAGGCAGGAAGCCCTCAAAGAGAAAGCGCCCGCCTGGCAGCCCGGCCGCGCTGATGAGCGTCGTGGCCGCACTGGGGCCAGGCACAGGCACGACCGGGATGCCCGCCATATGGGCGGCGCTCACCAGCAGGGCGCCCGGATCGCTGATGCCAGGGGTACCGGCGTCGCTGATCAATGCCACCGATTGGCCGGCCCGCACATGATCCAGCACCCGATCGAGCTGTTGTGCCTCGTTGTGGGCATGCAGGCTGAGGCAGCGGGCCGTGCCGATCCCGAGTGATTGCAACAACGGTCGGCTGCTGCGTGTATCTTCTGCCGCAATCCATGACACAGATCGAAGCGTACGAATGGCCCGACTACTGATATCTTCAAGGTTTCCGATGGGTGTGGCCACCACGTACAGGGCGGCCGGCATACCCGACGGCACGGACAGATCGAAGGCTTCGGGCACCGGGGGCGATTCAGGCCCTGTGGCGGGCACCGGAGCAGACAGGCATGAGGGCATGATGCAACGTCGACATTGGATGAAAGGCACACTGGTGGCTGCAGGCGGCGCCTGGGCAACTGCAGCGGGTTGGCCGCGGCTGGGGATGGCGCAGTCGGGCACCGAGGTGAACCGGATTGGCCTATTGTTACCGAAGTTGGGCAAGAGCTTCGAGCGGGCTTCGGCTGCGCTCAAAGCGGGGATCGAAGCCGGTTTCAGGCAAGGGCCGAAAGGTTATGCCATCGACATCTATGAGACGGATGAATCGCCTAAACAGCTGACGGCGGCCTATCACGGCATGTTGCGGCGGGGCACCTCGCTCGTCATCGGCCCGCTCACCCGCAAGGGCACGGCAGCCATTGCCGGCTTTTCTGAGGTGCCGATCACGACGTTGGCGCTGAATCAGTTCGATGGTGACGGCAGCGTGCCCTGGAACGTGCTGGTTTTCTCCATTGGCGTGGAGCAGGAAGGCATGCAGATGGCTGACCTGGCTTTTCAGTCGATGCGCAAACGGGCTGGCAGCCTGAAGGCCCCCAAGGCCGTCATCATCACGGCCGCCAATCCCATTGGCCGGCGGGCCGCCAGTGTCTTTCATGCCCATTGGCTGGCATTGGGGGGTGATGCCGAGCTGCCGATCGAGCTGGAGGAAAGTGCGCTCTACAAATTCAGAGGCATTGCCAAGCGCGAGCAGGGTGATCTGTATTTCCTCTCGATGCCGCCCCATCTGGCACGGCCGGTGCGCATGATCATCGGCAAGGACAAGCCCATGTTCGGCACCTCGCAAATTTCGATTGGCGGCCCGCAGGCCAAACAGCCGATCGGTGAACTGGACGGCATCCGCCTGGTCGAGATGCCCGCCATCCTCGATCCGGGCATCGTCTCGGCCCAAGGCTTTGCGAAGCCGCCCGAAGATTTCAGCCTGGAGATGCAGCGTCTGTACGCCCTGGGTATCGATGCCCTGCGTGTGGGGCGAGAAATGTTCATGGGTTCCACGTCGATCGATCTGGATGGCCTGACGGGCAAGCTGCGCTACGACGGCAGCTATCCGGTGCTGGAGCGAACCTTGCTGCCCGCCGAATACAAGCATGGCGTGCCCATGCCGGTGTGAGTCATCTGCCCCGGTGCTTGAAACTGGCGGCGCATCGGGCGCGTGCACAGGATCAGGTCGCCGAGGTCCCAATCGCCTGCTGCCTTGCATCACACGCCCGAAGCCCTTACCTGAAGGAACTGCCCGTGCCTGCCTCCTCCCATCCCCGCCAGCGGGGCGCCGCCGCCGAACACCGTGCCCTGGATCATCTGCAGCAGGCCGGCTTGCGTCTGGTGGCGGCCAATGTGGCTTACAAGGTGGGCGAGATCGATCTGGTCATGCGTGATGGTGGCACCTGGGTGTTCGTCGAGGTCAGAAGCCGCCGCAGCGCGATGTTTGGTGGCGCAGCTGCCAGTGTGGATGCCCGCAAGCAGTTGCGCATCCGCCGGGCAGCCCAATGCATGCTGGTCGAGCGCTTTGGCCAACAGGCATGGCCTGCCTGCCGCTTCGATGTGGTGGCCATCGAAAACGGATGCCTGGAGTGGATCAAGAACGCATTCTGAGGCCTTGCCGACTTCATGAGGGCCAATCCATGGCAGGCGTGGATGGGCGGGCAGGTGTCCGGCACCGTCGCCTGGACGGAATGCCTGCCCGTGATCGTGGTGTGTCGGGAACATGTTGCAGCACAGGCTTTTATAATCACCAGCATCAATGTATGTGGCGCTGGCTGGCGCCGACCAGGAGAGTTTGGATGAGCAGCCCTTTTCGTGCCTGCGGGCGTCGTTTGATCGCCGCGGCTGTCGTGGCTTCGACACTGGGATTGTCGGGCTGCTTTGGTCTGGCCGTGACGGGGGCCGCCATTGGCACCATCGCCGTGCTGGATCGCCGCTCCATCGGCGCACAAACCGAAGACCAAACGATCGAATTGCGCGGCATGCGCGTTTTGGGCGAGAGCGTCAACCGCGACAAGCGCAATGCCGCCGCCGTCACCAGCTTCAACCGGCGCGTGCTGCTCACCGGCCAGGTCGATAGCGAAGCCACCCGCCAGATGGCCGAAGAAGTGGTACGCACCCGCGTGCCGAACATCAAGGACATCTACAACGAGCTGGAAGTGGCCCCCGTCGGCAGTTTTGCGGACAAGACCGAAGACTCGACACTCACCGCCCGCGTCAAGGCCGGCATGGTGCGGGAACGCCACCTCACGGCCAGTGCCATCAAGGTCGTGACCGAACGCAACAGCGTTTATCTGATGGGCGTGGTCACGCACGAAGAAGGCCAGCGCGCCTCGATCGTGGCCTCGCAGGTGGCGGGCGTCAAGCGCGTCGTCACCCTCTTTGAATACGTGACGGATGCCGAGCTGGCCAAGATCCAGGGGACGGATGGGCCGGAGGAGAAGGGGCAGAAGTGAGGTTGGGGCACTGGGCTGATACGTTGCTCAGGTTCCAGATCATTAGGCCGGTGACGAAGTCCCACCAGGCGGCCATGCATGTTCGTTGGGTGCTCATCCCTGGCGGGATGGGCCGCTTGGCAATGGTGAACGTTCAAACCTCTGTGCCGCGCATTGCCGTATCATGCATCACTTGCTGTAGTGCCTGTTTGGTTTTGCTCATGAGCAGGGTTTCGCGAAAATGGCCTCGCTGTGCCAGACACAGTGTGCAGTGAATCTTTGGCTGACGGATCAAGCGTGCCTCCAGCCCTGCGTCGCTGTCTCTCTGGTGGCTGCTTAACGCACTTTCTGCCAAAACAGCATGACCGTGCCCTGACCGTAGCAAGTCAAGGATGACGGGCACACTTGAAACCTCCCAGGCAATATCGAGTGTCACCCCGCTCAGCGTGGCTTGAGCTTCCATCAGCGTGCGAAAGATCTGCCCGCGCTGGGCAATGATCAACGGATAGCCAGGCAGCTCCGAAAAGTTGACATGCTGCCTGCTTGGCAGTGACCCTTGACGACCGACCAGGCAGAGGCGGTCTTGCATCAATGGTGTGATCTCCAGGCTCAGGTGCGCGTTCGGGTTATAGAGTAGGCAGAGATCCACGCGACCCGAGATCAGCCATTCTTCCATATGGCTTGAAAAGCCTTCGACGATTTCCAGCCGGGCTTGGGGGAGGTGAGCCTTGAAATGGCTGATCAGTGGCACCGTCAATCTTCGCGCAATGCTGGGCGGCATGCCGACCACGATATGGCCCTTGGGTTCCTGGTTCTCGTGACCAAAATCGGCCCGTGCTTCCTGCACGACCTGCAGGATGTTTCGGCTGTGCACCAGAAGGCGTTTTCCTGCCTCCGTCAGCTCGACACCTCGGCCATTGCGCTGAAACAGGTGTTCGCGCAAGTCCAGTTCCAGGGATCGAATCTGACGGCTCAGCGCGGGTTGAACGGTGCCCAAAATATCGGCGGCCCTGCTGAAACTGCCCTGTTCGGCCACGGTGACGAAGGTTTCCAGTTGCTTGAGATTCATGCTGTCATCCTGGCCTAAGCCATGCCATTTTGCAATATCAGCTATCTAAGATAGAACATTGATGGCATGTTGTTTGAGGGTCACAATGGAGCGCATCCAACACATCAGGGTGCTGGCTTCATGATCCGGCCATGGATCGAGTGATGTCGGCTTGCCTGACGGTTCTACTAGCAGGTGGGCCATGAATCCAGACAAGCAGCATTTTGCCGAAATATCCACTGCCCGTGCGCCATTGATCATCGATGTTCACGGGCACTATACGACAGCGCCTGCCGCACTGGGTGAGTGGCGTGATCGGCAGATTGCCTCCTTGGCCGGCGGTACGCCACCGAAGATTTCCGAGCTTCGGATCAGCGATGACGACATCGTCGAGTCGATCGAAAAGAATCAGCTGCGCTTGATGAAGGAGCGAGGCGCCGATATCACGGTATTCAGTCCCAGGGCCAGCTTCATGGCCCATCACATCGGGGGCTTTGAAACCTCTTCGACATGGGCGGCCATCTGCAATGAACTGTGTTTTCGTGTCAGTCAGCTCTTTCCGGAAAACTTCGTGCCAGCAGCCATGCTGCCGCAATCACCAGGTGTGCCCATCGAGACCTGCATTCCCGAATTGGTCAAATGTGTGGAAGAGTACGGGGCGATCGGTATCAACCTGAACCCCGATCCCTCGGGTGGGCATTGGGACAGCCCTCCGCTGTCTGATCCTTACTGGTTTCCGGTCTATGAAAAGATGGTGGAGTACGACATTCCCGCCATGATTCATGTCAGTACCAGTTGCAATGCCTGCTTTCATACGACGGGTGCGCATTATCTCAACGCTGATACGACCGCTTTCATGCAGTGTCTGACGAGCGACCTCTTTCAGCGCTTTCCGTCGTTGAAGTTCCTGATTCCTCATGGTGGTGGCGCGGTTCCTTACCACTGGGGGCGCTTCAGGGGGCTGGCACAGGCGCTGAAGAAACCTCTGCTTGATGAGCACTTGCTGAACAACATTTACTTTGATACCTGCGTTTATCACCAACCCGGTATCGACTTGCTGACAGAGGTCATTCCAGTCAAGAACATTCTGTTTGCCAGCGAAATGATTGGTGCGGTTCGGGGCATTGATCCCTGTAGTGGCCATTACTACGACGACACCAAGCGTTATGTCGATGCAACCGAAAAGCTGACTGAGGCGGAGCGGTTTCAGGTGTATGAAGGTAATGCGCGTCGGGTGTTCCCCCGGTTGGATGCAAGGCTCAAAGCGAAAGGGCTGTGAGTGGGCGAGTGTCTGAATGAACGAATGCCAAGGCATGAAGGAGACAGGATGTTTGAGCTGGGAGTCGTCTACCAAAACGTTGAGCGTGCAGATGCTGCCGTTGCCGAACGCCTGGGAGAACTGGGGGCAGCCACGGTTCATGAGGCAATGGGCCGGGTGGGGTTGCTTCAACCTTACCTGAGGCCGATCTACCCAGGCAGCCAAGTGGGGGGGACGGCCGTGACGGTGCTATTGCATCCAGGTGACAACTGGATGATGCATGTGGTGGCCGAACAGATCAGACCGGGAGATATCGTCGTTGCTGCGCTGAGTGCGCCTTGTTCCGACGGGTTCTTTGGTGATCTGCTTGCAACGAGCTTCAAGGCCAGAGGCGCCAAAGCACTGGTCATCGATGCGGGCGTGCGTGATGTGCAGGTTCTGCAGGCCATGGGTTTTCCTGTCTGGAGCAAGGCCATTTCGGCAAAAGGCACCATCAAGGCAACTTTGGGATCCGTCAATATCCCGGTGGTCTGTGCCGGCATGTGGATCAATCCGGGAGATGTGATCGTGGCTGATGATGACGGCGTGGTGTGTGTGCCTAGAAATCGGGTTGAACAGACGCTGGCAACAGCGCTTGAGCGGGCGCGCTTGGAGACTGACAAACGGGAAAAGCTGGCGGCCGGTGTGCTTGGGCTGGACATGTACGGCATGCGTGAGCCGTTGGCCAAGGCAGGTTTGAAATACATCGATTGAGTTTTTGTGCAGATCGGCCATTTGGCCTGCATCCAGGTCGGTACGGGAGACACCATGTCATTGATCAACGCTCAAGCAAATCCGTCGCAGTGCATGATCGGGCTGATCGGCTATGGCGAGGTCGGAAAGATTCTGGCGGAGGATCTGCGAAAGCAGGGTCTTGGCATCCTGGCCTATGACATCAGGCAAGAAGCCCCGGTGTCCCGACAAGTCCTGGCCGCACATGCCGGGATGCATGGGGTGATGCTCGCAGATTCTGCTGAGCATCTTGCGTCCCGATCGGATTTCGTGATCAGTGCTGTGACGGCGAGTCAGACCCTTGCAGCAGCTCAGTCGGTGGCGAGCGGTATCAACAAGGGGGCTTTCTTGCTGGATTTCAATTCGGCATCCCCTGGCACCAAGCAGGCTGCTGCTTCCGTGGTGGAAAAGGCCGGTGGGCGTTATGTTGAAGGCGCTGTGATGACGAGTGTGCCGCCGTATCGCATTCGGGTGCCATTGTTGCTGGGCGGGCCTCATGCGCACGCGCTGGCGCCACGGTTGAAGGCGCTCGGCTTTGATGCGACGGTAGGCAGCGAGCGTCTTGGGGTGGTGTCTGCCACGAAGATGTGTCGTAGCGTGATGATCAAGGGCCTGGAAGCCATGCTGATCGAGAGTTTGACGGCAGCGCGTCATCATGGGGTCGAGGAGGCTGTGCTGGCATCCTTGCAGGAGACTTTTCCTGGCATCGATTGGGAAAAGGCTGCGACGTATTTTTTTCAGCGTGTCATCGAACATGGACGTCGTCGAAGCGAGGAGATGCAGGAGTCGGCGAATACGGTGAGGGAAGTGGGCATGCCAGCTTTTTCTGCACAGGCCACTGCAGAAAGACAAGCCTGGATGGCTGATTTGGCGGACTTGAGCGTGTTTGGCGAACGTGGTGGTCTGGGGTTTGCAAGAAGTGCTGATTGGCGGGCGGAGGCAGATCGGCTGTTGGCGCATCTTCAATGGCGAGAAAAGCCGGGCGCTGAGAATTGATCGCGCTTTTCGTGTGCCAGGACGCAGGTGGTGATGGCGAAGATGCCAAAAACCTGGCAAGCATCAACGACAAGAGGAGTAGACGCGTGAGCAGGTTCACGAAGACACCGGGATGGCTGGACTGGCATGGGAGTCCCAGCAGGCCGCGCTTTCAGGTGCCACCGGGATCGGTGGATGCACATTGCCATGTGTTTGGCCCGGCAGCGGTGTTTCCGTATGCACCAGAAAGAAAGTACACGCCCTGTGATGCGTCCAAAGAACAACTGTTTGCCCTGAGGGATCACCTGGGGTTTTCACGTAACGTCATCGTGCAAGCCACCTGTCACGGTGCTGACAACCGGGCCTTGGTTGATGCGATTGCTGCGTCGAATGGCATGGCGCGTGGCGTGGCAACGGTTCGTCGGGATATCAGTGACGACGCCTTGCGAGCGCTTCATGCTGCTGGTGTACGTGGCGTGCGCTTCAATTTCGTCAAGCGGCTGGTTGATGGCACGCCGCAAGATGAGTTGATGGAGATCGCTCATCGTATCGCTGAGCTTGGCTGGCACATCGTCATCTATTTTGAAGCGGATGATCTGGCCGCACTCTGGCCTTTCTTCGGCCAGCTGCCCACGACCGTCGTGGTCGATCACATGGGGCGACCTGATGTCGGTCAACCGGTCGAAGGAGAGGCGTTTGAACGTTTTCTGAGGTTCATGGATGAGCATGACAACGTGTGGTGCAAAGTGAGCTGTCCTGAGCGGCTGTCCATCATCGGGCCTGCCGCGTTGGATGGAGAGCAGCGTCCGTATCGGGATGTTGTGCCATTTGCTCGCCGTGTCGTCGAAAGGTTCCCGGATCGGGTTCTTTGGGGAACGGACTGGCCTCATCCGAATCTGAAGGATCACATGCCGGATGACGGCTTGCTGGTGGACTTCATCCCGCTCATTGCACCCACGCCCGAGCTGCAGCGCAAGCTGTTGGTCGATAACCCGATGCGTCTTTACTGGCCAGAGGAAGCGGGTGCTTGATATCGACACCGTCCTGGCGGCCATGAAGCAGGGTTTCCCCTTCTTCGGGTTCTGCTGAACATCATCAAACAAGGAGGCATGCATGGCACTTGAAAAGCCGTATATGGATGTGCCTGGCACCATCATTTTCGACATGGATCAGAGCCGGAAAGGCTATTGGCTCAACCAGTTCTGCATGAGTCTGATGAAGGCCGAAAACCGGGCACGATTCAAGGCAGATGAACGCGCTTATCTGGATGAGTGGCCGATGACGGAGGAGCAGAAACAGGCCGTGATGGCACGCGATCTCAACTGGTGCATGAGAACGGGCGGCAATATTTATTTTCTTGCCAAGATAGGTGCCACGGATGGGGCGAGCTTTCAGCAGATGGCTGGATCGATGACCGGCATGAGCGAAGAGGAGTATCGGGCCATGATGCTCTCGGGCGGGCGCAGCATCGAAGGCAATCGTTATGTCGGCGAAGATGGCGATGCGCAGGCGCACCGTCAGCCGCAGGGCAAGGCTCACCAGCACAAGGAGGGTTGATCTCATGGCACGAATCACGGCATCTGTTTATACCTCGCATGTGCCTGCCATCGGGGTGGCCATGGATTTGCACAAGACCCATGAACCGTATTGGCAGCCGCTGTTTGCAGGCTATGAGTTTTCTCGGCAGTGGATGAAGGACAACAAGCCGGATGTGATCATTCTGGTCTACAACGACCATGCGAATGCCTTCAGCCTTGATCTGATTCCCACCTTTGCCATTGGGACAGGCGCCTCCTATCAACCCGCCGACGAAGGATGGGGGCCTCGACCTGTGCCGCCTGTGGTCGGCCATCCTGAGCTGGCGGCACATGTCGCACAAAGCGTGATTCAGCAGGATTTTGACCTGACGGTGGTCAACCGGATGGATGTGGATCACGGGTTGACCGTGCCGATGTCATTGATGTGCGGGGAGCTGGATCCGGTCGCGGATGCCTGGCCTTGCCCAGTCATCCCGCTGGCTGTCAATGTCGTCCAGTATCCAGTGCCCAGTGGGCAACGTTGCCTGAGTCTTGGGCGCGCCATTCGACGGGCCGTTGAGCAGTTCGATGAGGATCTGAATGTCCATATCTGGGGCACGGGGGGAATGAGCCATCAATTGCAAGGCGCCCGTGCCGGGCTGATCAATGCGGCATGGGACAACCAGTTCATCGATCGCTTGATCGCCACGCCTCGTGAGCTGGCGAAGATGCCGCATATCGACTATGTGCGTGAAGCGGGTAGCGAGGGGATAGAGCTGGTGATGTGGCTCATCGCGCGTGGGGCGATGGGCGATCTGTCGGATCGTCCGGGTGCACCGCCTCGTGTGGTTCACCGCTTCTTTCATGTGCCCGCTTCCAATACGGCGGTTGGTCACCTGATTCTGGAAGAAGGCAAATAAGCGCGAAGGAAAACGGGACAAAGGAGTTGAACATGACAATCAAGGTAGCGCTGGCCGGTGCAGGTGCATTTGGTATCAAGCATCTGGATGGCATCAAGAACATGCCAGATGTTGAAGTGGTTTCGCTGATTGGACGGGAGCAGAAGAAGACGCAGGTCGTTGCTGATCGCTACGGTATCCCGCATGTGACGACTGAGCTGGACGAAGCCCTGGCCATCAAGGAGGTGGATGCGGTCATCCTGTGCACGCCTACACCGATGCATGCTGCTCAGGCCAAAGCATGCCTGGAGGCCGGCAAGCATGTGCAGGTGGAAATTCCCCTTTGTGACGTGCTCCAGGAGGGGGAGGAGGTGCTGGCGCGCCAGGCGCAGACCGGTCTGGTGGCGATGTGCGGGCATACCCGTCGTTTCAACCCCAGTCATCAATATCTGCGCCGGAAGATTCAGGCGGGTGAGTATCAAATCCAGCAGATGGATGTGCAGACTTACTTCTTCCGCCGTACCAACATGAATGCCTTGGGCGAGCCTCGCAGCTGGACGGATCATCTGCTCTGGCATCATGCCGCGCATACGGTGGATTTGTTCGCCTATCAGTGCGACAGTCCGATCGTGACTGCGAACGCCATCGAGGGGCCTGTCCATCCCGAGTTGGGTATTTCAATGGACATGAGCATTCAACTGAAGGCGGCGAATGGGGCGATCTGTACGTTGAGCCTCTCTTTCAACAACGATGGGCCGCTGGGCACTTATTTCCGTTATATCGGTGATAACGGTACCTACATTGCTCGGTATGACGACCTGTTTCGATCACATGCCAAGGCAGAGGAGGAGGTGGTCGATGTCTCGAAGGTTGATGTCTCGATGAATGGTATCGAGTTGCAGGATCGTGAGTTCTTTTCGGCCATTCGGGAAGGGCGTGAACCTAATGCCAGCGTTCGACAGGTTCTGCCCTGTTACCAGGTCTTGAACGCACTGGCGCAGCAACTGAAAGCATCTGCTTGAAGAGGTGCCTGAATGCCGAAGGACTGCATGACGCATGGGCCAAAAGCGTGTCATGGCAAGGTGTTTGAAGGCGCCCAGGCATGGTTGAAGCAAACAACATGAGGCTGTTTCTGCCTGACAGCCTCGGTCAGTACAAGGAGACTCATCATGACGTTGAGCCGTAAGCAATTTCTTGGCACGCTGGGAGGCGTTGCTGCTTGTATGGCAGCGCCCAGGGCGTTCTCGCAATCACCCATCACCTTGCGGCTGCATCACCCCTTGCCGCCTCAGGCACCCATTCCACGTCATGCCTTGACGAAGTGGGCCGACAAGGTGAAGAAGGACAGTGATGGTCGAATCCGTGTTCAGCTTTTTCCTGCCATGCAGCTGGGAGGCAGGCCGCAAGATCTGGTCGATCAGGCTCGAAATGGTGTGGTTGATCTGGTCTGGACGATTCTGGGCTACACGCCGGGACGCTTTCCTAAAACCGAGGTATTTGAGCTGCCGTTCATGGTGGGCAAGGCGACAGAGTCTGCGGTGGCCTTGCAACAGTATGTTGAACAGCAGGCGATGGATGAGTTCAAGGGTGTCAAGCTGATTGCTGTTCATACGCATGGCCCCGGCCTGTTTCACGGGCGCAACCCGATCAAGCGTCTGGAAGACATGCAAGGCATGAAGGTGAGGGGCGGATCCCGCATCATCAACATCGCATTGAAGGAGCTGGGAGCCGTGGCCGTTGGCATGCCGGTGCCCCAGACCAGTGAGGCATTGTCGAAGGGGGTGATCGACGCCACGACCCTGCCTTGGGAAGTGGTGCCGGCCTACAGGGTTCAGCAAACGGTCAAGAACCACACGGGTTTTGCAGGGGCGAAAGGGCTGTATACGCAGACCTTTGGTGTGATGATGAACCAGAAGCGTTATGAGACATTGCCTGATGACCTGAAGGCCGTGATCGATGCCAATTCGGGTGTTGAGGTGGCGAGAGCTTTTGGTGCCGTCATGGACGAGTATGACCAGATTGGTCTGAAAGCGGCAGAAAAGGCACGCAACAACATCATCATGCTTGACGACAAGGAGACGGCGCGATGGCAAGCGGCGTTGTTGCCTACCCGTGATGCCTGGTTCAAGGAGGTGCAGGGCAAAGGTATCGACGGCCCGAAACTGTTGGCCGAGGCTGAGCGCCTGATCGAGGCGCAGCGCTCGGGATCCTGACAAGCCATCTGACGGTCATCAGCCACGCTGGTGGCCGGTCGTTTTCAGGGGGAAGCGTGAGCAAGATCATTTATGGCTTGAGTCGAGCACTGAGCTGGCTTGGGTGCTGGTCGTTGCTGCTGGTCGGGTTGGTGAGCGTCATGAGCATCACGGGCCGTGCGTTGAGTGGGTTGGGCTTGGGGCCGGTCAACGGTGATTTCGAGCTGGTGGAGATGGGTACTGCCATCGCCGTGTTCTGCTTCATGCCTTGGGCGCATCTGAAAAGAAGCCATGCGGTCGTCGATCTGTTCTGGCAAGCCTATCCAAGTGCCTTGCGGCGGGTTTTGACAGTGGCAAGCGATCTGCTGATGTTGTCGTTATGGCTGGTGCTGGTATGGCGCATGGGTGTTGCGATGCTGGATTACAGAGCGAATGAAGAAGTTTCGTTCATCTTGCAGGTGCCTGTCTGGTGGGGGTATGCCTTGTCGATGGGGCCGGCCGTGTTCGGCTGCGTGGTGTACCTGTGGCGCTTGCTGGAGGACCTGGGCCTGGCGACACCGCCTGAAGGGTTTGTGGTTGAAGAGGGGGGCGTGCATTGATGGAGCCAATCCTGTTGGCGGTCTGGTCGTTACCGATCCTGCTGCTGCTGATCTTTTTGCGCGTGCCCATTGGCCTGGCCATGCTGGCGCTGGGGTGCCTGGGATCCTGGCTCGTTTTTGGTGAGTTGCAGCCACTGTTGAACCAGTTGCAGACGCTGACCTATGGGCAGTTCTCGAACCACTCCCTGTCGGTCATACCGTTGTTTCTGCTGATGGGACAGTTTGCGACGCTGAGCGGCATGTCCAGCGCCATGTTCAAGGCGACGGAAGCCTTCATCGGGCACCGTAAAGGTGGGGTGGCCATGGCGGCTGTAGGGGCCTGCGCTGGCTTCGGGGCAATTTGTGGCTCATCGATGGCAACGGCTGCCACCATGAGCCAGGTGGCACTGCCGGAGTTGCGTCGCGCTGGCTATGCCAATGGCCTGTCGGTAGGAACCCTGGCTGCGGGCGGGACGCTGGGCATTTTGATTCCGCCCTCCATTGTGCTGGTGATCTACGCCATTCTGGCTGAGCAGAACATTGCGATGATGTTTGCCGCCGCCGTCTTGCCGGGCATTCTCGCTGCCGTTGGCTACATGCTGGTCATTGCCATCCTGGTCAGGCTGAGGCCGGCGCTGGCTGGGTCGATCGAGCCGGTACCCTGGTCGCGTCGTTGGGCTGCCTTGAAGGATGTCTGGCCGGTGATGCTGATCTTTGGTGTGGTACTGGGCGGCATCTACGTGGGGGTCTTCACACCAACCGAAGGTGCGGCTGTGGGCGCGGTGGGCACGTCGCTGCTGGCCTGGGCGCGGGGAGGCATCACCAAGGCATCGTTGCGGCAGACGTTCGAATCCACTGCTGCGGGCACGGCCATGCTGTTCATGATCGTGTTGGGTGCTGCGGCTTACAACAGCTTTCTGGCCTTGTCGATGTTGCCACAGGAGTTGGCGGCCTGGGTTGCCTCGCTCGATCTGACACCGTACCAAGTGCTTTGGGCCATTCTGGCTTTCTATATCGTCATGGGATGCGTGCTGGATTCGATGTCGATGATGCTGCTGACCATTCCGATTTTCTTTCCAATGATTTCGGCGATGGACTTTGGCATGAGCTTTGAGGAGACGGCCATCTGGTTTGGCATCCTGGTGCTGGTCGTGACCGAGATTGGCTTGATCACGCCACCGGTTGGCATGAATCTGTTCGTGATTCAGTCGATGGCGCCTGAGGTCAAAATTCAGGAAGCCTTTACCGGTGTGCTGCCCTTCATCCTCAGCGACCTGATTCGGGTCGTGATTCTGGTCAGTTTCCCCGCGATTTCGTTGTTCATTCTCAGACTATGAGCATGGCAGGGCGTCGGGTGGCTCGGTGATGAGCCGCCTTGGATGGGTCAGTGCCCAAAAGGCAGGCCGACGTAATTTTCAGCCAAGACAGTGGAGGCGGCCGTTGAATGAACAAGATAGTCCAGCTCCGCATCTTGCAGTTTCTGGTTGAACTCGCCTTCTCCGGAAAAACGGTGCATCAGCATGGTGAACCACCACGAGAAACGTTCTGCCTTCCAGATTCGAGACAATGCGCGCTGGGAGTAGGCGTCGATGCCTGCCTTCGATGCGTCCTGATAGAACTCGATCAGCCCTGCGGACAGGTAATGAACATCGGAAGCAGCCAGGTTCAAGCCTTTGGCGCCGGTGGGCGGCACGATATGCCCCGCATCGCCGGCGAGAAAGAGCCGACCAAAGCGAAGCGGCTCGGCCACGAAGCTGCGCAAGGGGGCAATGCTCTTTTCCAGGGAGGGGCCTGTGACGAGCCGTTCACTGGCTTCTGCATCCAGACGACTGCGCAGCGCTTGCCAGAATGCCTCGTCAGACCAGTTTTCCACCTTGTCCGTCAGGGGGACTTGCAAGTAATAACGGCTGCGTGTCAGGCTGCGCTGAGAGCAGAGCGCAAAGCCTCTTGGGGTATTGGCATAGATCAACTCATCGGAGACCGGGGGCGTATCCGAGAGAAGCCCCAACCAGCCAAAGGGATAGATTTTTTCATGTTCCGTGATGGCGGTTTTGGGAACACTTTGGCGGCAGATGCCATGAAAGCCATCACAACCGGCGATGAAGTCGCAGAAGAGGGTGTGGTGCTGTCCGTCTTTCTCGAAGCTGACAGAGGGCGTGGGGGTATCAAAGTCATGGATGGCGACGTTGCTTGCCGAGTAGATGCTGGTCAGGTTGGCGGCTGCACGGGCTTGCATGAGGTCTCGGGTCACTTCGGTCTGCCCGTAAACCATCACCTGCTTGCCACCGGTCAGTGCGGTGAGGTCGATGCGATGGCGCTGGCCATTGAAGAGAAGCTCGATGCCGTGATGGGCCAAACCCTCTTCGTGCATTCGGGTGCCGACGCCTGCCTGATCGAGCAGGTCGACCGTGCTTTGTTCCAGTACGCCTGCTCGGATGCGACTCAGTACATAGTCGGCGCTCTGGCGTTCGATGATGATGTTGTCGATACCTGCCCGATGAAGCAATTGGCCCAGCAGAAGGCCGGATGGGCCAGCCCCGATGATGGCAACTTGTGTGCGCATGATGGTGTCTCCTTGCATGCCTGGTTGATGTTCCTGAACCTGCACGGAGAGCCTAAGGGCAGGTGGCATGTATTCGAAAGGCGCGAGCCGATGTCTTGTACACCTGGCGCGCAGCGCGTGCGCCAGGCGCGCAATTCTGGACACGGCTCACCTTTCTGGGTCACCATGACCGTTATTGGCCATAATGATCAAGGGGCATCATCATGAGCGAGGCGTCTTTCCGTCGGTTGCCACCCGTCGAGCCGCTGGTGAAGGATGGTGATTTTGTCGAAGCGGTCGCACGGGGGTTGGCGATTCTGGAGAGCTTCAGCACGGCGCGACAACGCCTGAACGCGACGCAGGCAGCAGAGCGAGCCGGTTTGACGCGAGCGGCAGCCAGGCGCCATCTGCTGACCTTGGCTGCGCTGGGCTATCTGGAGACCGATGGCAGCGCTTACTGGCTGGCGCCCAAGGTTCTGCGTTTTTCGGGGAGCTATCTGGCTTCGGCCCGTTTGCCTCGCCTGGTTCAATCGACGATGGACAGGCTCAGCGCCTCTTCGGGGGCTGCGTATTCAACGGTCGTGAGGGATCAGCATGATGTGGTGATCATTGCGCGTAGCGGGCCGCTGAGCCGGCGTGGGCCGATGTTGCCGCATGGTTTACACCTTGGTGCCAGACTGCCGATGTTCGCCACGTCGACGGGACGAATGCTATTGGCTGGTTTGCCCAAGGAGAGGCGTCTGGCATGGTTGACTGAGCTTTCTCGGCAACCTGGTGGCATGCCGAAGTTGACCCACCGAACGACGACCGATCCGTCGATGCTGGCCGGCTTGATCGAAGAGGCCGGAACGCAAGGCTACTGTCTGGTCTGTGAAGAGCATGAGCTGGGCGTGTCAGCCATGGCCGTGCCATTGATCGACATGCGGGGACACACGCATGCGGCTTTGAATGTGGTGCTATCGGCTACCGGAGCACGCGCACAAAGCTTGTGCCAACAGCATCTGCCGCTGATGCAACAGGCTGCTCAGGAGCTTCGTGCGTTGTTGTAGTACCTGACGCGCTCTCGTGTCAGGGCTGTTGGTACACCATGCAGGTTGAAAGAGGAGTTGGCGTTCATGGCAGGATCATTGAAAGGCATTTCATCGATGGCCACGCGGCAGATGTTGAATGCCTTGTTGGGGCAGTGGCATGCAAAAGCTGGGGTAGTGACCTATCTGGAATCGGTTGGCGGGGTCGAAGCGGCCAACCGGGTGCTGCAAGCGAAGGAAGCGTTTGATCTGGTTTTTCTGGCATCCGATGCACTTGAACGTCTTGACAAAGCAGGACGTTTGGTAGCGAACAGCCGGGTGGATCTGGCGCGATCGAGTGTGGCCGTGGCCGTGCCCGCCAATATGCCTGTGCCGGACATCGGCTCGGCTCAAGCCGTCAGAGAGGCTGTGCTCGCTGCAACATCCATTGGTTATTCCACAGGCCCGAGCGGGGTGGCGTTGCAGCGTCTGTTTTCGACATGGGGCATTGACGAGCAGATTCGTGCTCGCAGCGTGCAAGCACCACCTGGTGTGCCTGTGGGGGCCTTGATTGCCCAAGGCGAGGTAGAACTGGGGTTTCAACAGCTCAGTGAGCTGTTGCATGTGCCGGGTATCAGGATCGTGGGGGAATTGCCGGATGACATGGCGATCAGCACGATTTTTTCAGGGGCTGTCGTCGATGGAAGCCGGCAGCCAGATCAGGCTGCCAGCTTGTTGGCATTCATGGCGTCTGCCGAGGCGGCTGCTGCCAAGGTGGCCGAGGGGTTGACGCCGTTGTAATGCTCGTGAGGAAACATTCAGAATGGAAGCTGGCGGGGGCTGGTTTGCAGCGTGATCCAGCGCAGCTCGGTAAAGGCATCAATACCGGCACGCCCGCCAAAACGGCCGAAACCGGAGTCTTTGGTACCACCAAATGGCATCTGGGCTTCGTCGTGAACGGTGGGGCCGTTGATATGGCAGATGCCGGATTCGATACGCTGGGCCACTTGCCATGCCTTGCCCAGATCTCGGCTGAATACCGCACTGGACAAACCGTAGGCGTTGTCGTTGGCGCAGGCAATGGCGGCTTCTGTATCGGGAACACGAATGATGCCTTTCACAGGTGCAAAAGACTCTTCATGGTAGATCTTCATGTCCGGCGTGACATGATCCAGCAGGGTGGCAGGCATCAGGGTTGAATCTGCCTTTCCACCGCACAGAAGTTTGGCGCCTTTGGCCAACGCGTCATCAATCAGCTGATTGCAGCGTTCGACGGTACTCATGTCGATCACGGAACCCAGGACGGCGGGGCCTTTTCGTGGATCGCCGAGTGGCAGCGACCGCGCCTTGTCGGTCAGCTTGCGCACGAATTCGTCGGCAATGGATTCATCCACGATGATGCGCTCGGTTGACATGCAGATCTGTCCGGAATTGGCAAAAGCGCCGAAGGCCGCGCTGTTGACTGCGGCGTCAAGGTCGGCGTCTTCCAGCACGAGCAGTGGTGCCTTGCCGCCAAGCTCAAGAACACAGGGTTTCAGGTGCCGGGCACAGCTTGCTGCGATGATCTTGCCCACGCGGGTTGAGCCGGTGAAGTTCACACGACGCACTGCGGGTTGGGCGATCAGAGTCTCGACGATTTCGCTGGCCTGATCGGCACGATTGGTAAGGAAGTTGACCACGCCGGGTGGAAAGCCGGCTTCCCGGCATGATTCGATGATCAGCCCATGGGTGGCGGGGCACAGCTCGGCGCCTTTCAAAATGACGGTGTTGCCACAAGCCAGCGGCGTGGCAATGGCGCGTACACCCAGAATGACTGGCGCATTCCAGGGGGCCATGCCGAGCACCACACCGGCCGGTTGGCGGACGGCGGTTGCCAGGCTTCCAGGCACGTCCGATGGAATGATGTCTCCGCCAATGTGTGTGGTGAGTGAGGCTGCTTCTCGCAACATGCCGGCAGCCAGATGGACGTTGAAACCAGCCCATAAGGCTGAGGCGCCTGTTTCGGCCGCCATGGCAGCGATGAAAGAAGCTTCCTTGGCTTCCAGCGTGTTGGCGGCCTTCAGCAGGTAGTCCCGCCGTTGGTTGGGGCCGAGCGCTGCCCAGGAAGAAAAGGCTGTTTGCGCTGCCTCGACGGCCGCGATGGCATCGTCGGTGGTGGCAGCCGGTGCCACCGTTGCGACACTGCCATCCAGTGGATTGCGTCGCTCAAAAGTGGCTTGGTTGCTGGCTTGGCGTCGTTGTTCTCCGATGAGTAGAGAGATGATTGTCATCGCGGTGTCTCCGTGAGGGTAGGCTTGTCTGTCATGGATGGGGCATGTGGCTGCGTTTGCCACCCTGATCAGGGAAAGCCCTATAACGTTATCGATGATAATCATTATGTATCATAACTATATGAACGGGCAATCAGGGTTTGCCTAGAGAGGAGAAGAAGATGAGCACGACACGAACGGAAGCGCAGACGGTGGCCTATCGGGTAGAGAACCGAATTGCATGGGTGGCGTTCAATCGACCGGAGAAGCGTAATGCGATGAGTCCGGCGCTGAACCGGCAGATGATGCGGGTGCTGGATGAACTGGAGTTTCGTGACGATGTTGGTGTGCTGGTGCTGACGGGTGAGGGTAGTGCCTGGACAGCAGGCATGGATCTGAATGAGTACTTTCGTGAGACCGAGGCGAATGGTCTTGGGGGTACCCGTAAGGCACAACGTGAGAGTTACGGCTGGTGGCGCCGACTGCGCTGGTATCAGAAGCCGACGATAGCGATGGTCAATGGCTGGTGCTTTGGTGGCGGTTATGGGCCGCTTTTCGCGTGTGACCTGGCTTTTGCGTCAGACGAGGCGAAGTTCGGGCTTTCCGAAATCAATTGGGGCATCTTGCCGGGGGGCGGTGCCTCGAAGGTGGCGGTTGAACTGTTGTCATTTCGTCGGGCGATGTATCACGCGATGATGGGGGAGATGGTGGATGGCAAGACGGCGGCCGAATGGGGGCTGGTCAATGAGTCGTTGCCTGCCGACCAATTGAAGGCGCGTGTCACTGCTGTGGCAGAAAACCTGCTGAAGAAGAATCCGGTTGCTCTGAAGGCTACAAAGGATGCCATTCGCCGGGTACGTGAAATGACCTATGACAATGCGGAGGACTTTCTGGTTCGGGCGCAAGAGGCAGCCAATAGCCATGACAACGAAGGTCGTCAGGAAGGTCTGCGCCAATTCCTTGACGAGAAGACTTATAAGCCGGGTTTGGGGGCCTATGACCTGTCCCGCCAAAAGTCCTGAAGCACGCCCCTGAACAAGGGCGTCGGCTTGTTGCGTGCCTGCCGAGTGGGAGCAGGAGGCGGCGGCGTTTCTGGTCAACGGAAAGGAAGGTCAGGCATGCGTTCGCTTGTGGGCGTCCGTATGCCTGGGCAATGAGGGAGACATTCATGACATCGACATTTGATACGCCCGCGGGCAGGCTCAATATGGCACGCATGTTGCGCCCTGGGTCAGTGGCCATCGTGGGGGCCTCGGCAAGTCCTGGTGCGCTTGGCAATTCGTTGTTGAAAAACCTGGTACGAAACGGGTTTGCCGGAGACATTCATCTGATCAACCCCAGACGCACTGACATAGAAGGTCGAGCTTGCTTGCCCAGTGTGGCGGATTTGCCTGAAGGGGTGGATGTGGCTGTCCTGGCCATTCCACAGCCGGCGGTGCTTGAGACCGTCAAAGGACTGGCTGCGCGTGGCGTAGGGAGTGTCGTGATCTTCTCCGCGGGCTTTGCGGAAGCGGGGGAATCGGGCCTGGCACAGCAACAGGAAATTGCCGAGATTGCTCGCCGGCACGCCATGGTCATCGAAGGGCCAAATTGTCTGGGGTGCATCAATTACATCGACGGTGTCCCTTTGACCTTCGTCGAAGTCGAGAGGGCGTCGCGGGCGCCAACCGGTGAGGCTGGCGGGAATGACGCGATTGGCATCGTTTCCCAAAGTGGCGCGATGATGACGGTGCTCTGTACGACGTTGGCAAGCCGTCAGTTGCCATTGTCTTATGCTGTGTCCACGGGCAATGAGGCAGCCAGTCATGCGGAGGATTATGTCGAGTTTCTGCTGGATGACCCGGATACGCGTGTGATCGTGATGATGGTGGAGCATTTCCGCCATCCGAAGCGGATGTTGGCGGCTGCGCATCGCGCGAGACGTGCTGGCAAGACAGTGGTGTTGTTACACCCTGGCAAGAGTCTTGCAGCGCGAGAGTCGGCGGCAACGCATACGGGGGCGATGGCAGGCGACCATGCGTTGATGCGAACCAAACTGGCGCGTGCTGGTGTGGTATTTGCAGAAACACTGGAGGAACTGGGCGACATGGCAGAACTCGCGATGCGTTGCCCGCAGCTGCCGTCACCGGGGGTGGCCATATTGGGTGAATCTGGGGCGTTCAAAGCCTTGAGTCTGGATTTGGCCGAGTCACTGGGCATGAAGCTCCCCGTTGTGGATGAGCGTAGTGCGTCTGGGTTGAGATCGGCCATGCCGCCTTTTGTGGCGGTGAGCAATCCGATCGATCTGACGGCTCAAGGTCTGGTGGATCCTGGGCTGTATGAGCGGGTGCTGCGCGCGTTACTGGAGGATGAGCGCTTTTCGACGGTGATCATCGGATTGATTCAGGGGGATCCGGTCACGGTGGGGATCAAGATGCCGCCGTTGCTGCGTGCCATGCGCGAGGCCAGGGCGGGCAAACCAGTGATCGTGGCCGGGCTGGATGAAGGGGCGAATGTTCCCGCTCATTTCATTGCTGAGATGCGGGCATTGGGGATTCCTTATTTCCCGAGTGCAGAGCGGGCGTTTCGTGCCGTGCAACGTTTTTGTGTGGCGAGTGATCGGGATGTTTCCGTGACCGAGGCGCCGGCGCTGTGCCTTGATCTGCCGGTAGGGCGAGAGGCTGTCCCTGAGTACGAAGCCAAGGCATGTTTGGCGCAGGCTGGCATCCAGTTTTCAGCAGGCCGTTTCGTGACGACCGTGGATGCGGCGGTTGAAGCCGCACAGCAGGTGGGCTATCCCGTGGCGCTGAAAGCACAATCGGCCCAGCTTGGGCATAAGAGCGATGCCGGTGGTGTGGCCTTGAATATTGGGGATGAAGCAGCGCTACGACAAGCCTGGCAGGGCATGCTTGAACGCATTCGGGCGCATGATCCTCGCATGGTGCTGGAGGGTGTGCTGGTCGAGGAGATGGCGGCAAAGGGCTTGGAGTTGATCATCGGCGCCAAGGTAGATCCTGCCTGGGGGCCGGTGATCCTGGTGGGTCTGGGTGGGGTGACGGCCGAGGTGATTCAGGATGTTCGATTGCTGGATGCGGACTTGACCGTTTCCCAGATTCTTGCCGAGCTGGATCAATTGAAGAGCGCCCCCTTGTTCCATGGCTTTCGGGGCAGTGAGGCACTCGACATGCCCGCGGTGGCTGCCTTGATTTCATCGCTGGGGCAGGTCTTGCGAGGTACGCCAGGCATTCGGGAAATCGATTTGAACCCGGTCGTGGTCTATCCGGCGGGGCAGGGGGTTGTTGCGTTGGATGCGTTGATGTTGCTGGGTGAGCAAGGCGCTTGAACGTCAGGAGGTCATGAGGACATGAGTGCGAGTTCTTCTGTTTATCAGCCCCCTTTGCGTGACATGGCTTTCGTCATCGAGCAATGGTTGATGGCACCTTCAGCTTGGCAGCAGATACCGGCCTTTGAGGCGCTGGATGCCGAATCAGCCCGGATGGTGTGCGAGGCGGCGGGCCAGTTTGCTGCCGAGCAACTTGCGCCACTCAACCGTGTCGGGGATTTGCAAGGCTGCTCGCTGATCGAGGGGAAAGTGAAAACGCCCGAGGGTTTTCGGGCTGCCTATGAGGCTTATGTGGCAGCAGGATGGCCTGCGTTGGCCTGTGATCCTGATTGGTCTGGTCAGGGCCTGCCCCAGTTGCTGGATGCGGCGCTCAACGAGATGATCGTGTCCGCCAATCATGGCTGGGCCATGTATTTGGGCATTCTGCACGGTGCTTATGCGTGTTTGAAGACGCATGGGCCGGATTGGATGCAGAAAATATATCTGCCACGGCTGGCGACAGGCGAATGGTTGGCGACCATGTGCTTGACTGAGCCTCAGGCAGGTTCCGATCTGGGATTGATTCGAACAACCGCAAGACCGCAGCCAGATGGCAGTTTTCGGCTTGATGGAAACAAGATCTTCATCTCGGGGGGTGAGCAGGATCTGACTGACAACATCGTGCATCTGGTTCTGGCCCGCCTGCCGGACGCACCGGCCGGCACAAAAGGCATTTCCTTGTTTCTGGTGCCAAAACAGCTACCGCTGGCTGAGGGCGGGTCTGGGCCGAATGGTGTGCACTGTGACGGCCTTGAAAAGAAGATGGGCATCAAGGGAAGCGCCACTTGTGCGATGCGCTTCGAGGGTGCCCAGGGCTGGCTGATTGGTGAGCCGAATCGTGGTCTGGCTGCCATGTTCCTCATGATGAACTCGGCGCGCGTGCATGTGGGACTACAGGGGCTGGCTCATGCGGAGCGCGCCTATCAGCTGGCGCTTGCTTATGCACGTGAACGTCATCAGATGCGGGTCTTGCCCAGGCCGGAAGGCGCGACCGGGCCTGCTGATCCCATCCTGTTCCAGGCGCCGATCCGACGCATCATCATGGATCTTCGCGTCTGGACTGAAGGAATGCGCGCCTTGGGGTATTGGGCTGCTCATGTGCTGGATCTGGCGGATCATGCCGATGATGTGGATTCGCGCCGACAGAACTTGGCGCTTGCAGCCTTGCTGACGCCGGTGATCAAGTCGTTGTTCACTGAACGTGGCTTTCAGTTGGCTAGCGAGGCTTTGCAGGTGTTTGGTGGTTATGGCTACATCCATGACTATCAGATTGAGCAGGTCGTGCGCGACAGCCGGGTTGCGATGATCTATGAAGGGACGAATCAGATTCAGGCGCTGGATCTGTTGCAACGGAAAGTGCTGGCCACGCCTGGTCAAGGGCTGGCCCCCTTGTTGCAGGTCTTTCGGGAGGAGGTTGAGTTGGCGTGCCAGCGTGAGGAGGCCAAAGCCTATGGTGCTGCGCTTGGCATCTGGTGTGATCGTGTCGAATCCTTGACTGGATGGCTGGCAGACAAGATGGCGGAGGATGTCGAGTTGCCGGGCAAAGCGGCTGAGGACTATCTACGGCTCGTCGGGGTGGTGGCCCTGGCTTTTGCCTGGTGTCGTTCAGCACGAGTGGCCGATGAAGATCATGCCGACAAGCAGGAGAGTGCCCGCTACTTCTTTGAGCATGTGCTGATCGATGCCGAACATTGGTTGAAGCGGGTGGAGGTGGCCCGGCATCCGATGCCGATACTGGCATGAAAGTGGGGGCTGCCGGTGTGTTATGTTTATGTGCTGAACAGGTGCCGTGAGGTGATGCCCCATGTGGCGCTGTTCTGCATGTCCTCAAGCTTTCGTGATGAAGGTGCTTCGACGGTCGTGGCTGGCTGGAAGTCTGCTGCTGGACTTTCCGGTGAAGTGCCGTGATGGCGCCTTTGAGTGCTCACGCTTTTATCGACCCGAGCCGTGGCTGCTTCCTTTCCTGAAATCGATCAATCGCGGCTGACCCGTTTTCTCGGGTTTCGGCTCACCCGTGCAAAAGTGCAGGTGCACCGGCTGTTCCTCAAGCAGCTGTCGGCGTGGTCGCTCAGTGCAACCGATTTTTCGGTACTGGTTCTGATCGACGCAAACCCTGGTGTGTATTCACGACAGCTCGGGTCTGCGCTGGACATTTCGCCGCCCAATCTGGTGCCGGTGCTCGACAAGCTGTCACAAAGGGCGTTGTTGAAGCGGCAGCCCAGTTCGGAAGACAGACGGCTACAGTCCTTGTTCCTGACAGACAGCGGGCGCGACTTGCTGCGCGAGGCAGAGGCCGAGGTGGCGCGATTCGAGCGAGAGCTTGAGGCCGTGCTCACGGCTTCAGAACGTCGCTACATGAACTCGGCCCTCAAAAAGCTGGCGGCAAGAGGGGGGTAATGATGGAGACGAAGGCGTGTCATGCAGTGGGTCGCCTTCGCGAACCCCCGGCTGGTCTTGCATGACACGCGCCGAGCGTTTTCCTGCTTAATTGGTCGCCTTGCTTTTCGCCTCCTCATCCTGCAAGTCTGCATGATAGGAGGACCTGACCATCGCGCCCACGGCCGCGTGCTGAAAGCCCATTTCGTAGGCTTTTTCCTCGAACATCTTGAAGGTGTCGGGGGTGACGTAGCGGCGCACGGGCAGGTGGTGGCCGCTGGGGGCCAGGTATTGGCCGATGGTGAGGCGGTCGATATGGTAGGCACGCATGTCGCGCATCACGTCGAGGATTTCTTCGTCGGTTTCGCCGAGGCCCACCATCAGGCCGGATTTGGTGGGCACGTGCGGCACACGTTCCTTGAATTGCTTGAGCAGTTCGAGCGAGTGTTCGTAGTTGGCGCCAGGGCGTGCTTCCTTGTAGAGGCGGGGCACGGTTTCCAGGTTGTGGTTCATCACGTCGGGCGGTTCGGCCTGCATGATGTCGAGTGCCTTGCCGAGGCGGCCGCGGAAGTCGGGCACGAGCACTTCGATCTGGGTGTTGGGTGAAAGGGCACGGGTTTCGCGGATGCAGTCGGCGTAGTGGCCGGCGCCGCCGTCGCGCAGGTCGTCTCGGTCGACGGACGTGATGACGACGTATTTGAGCCGCAAGGCCGCGATGGTCTTGGCGAGGTTGTGCGGTTCGTTCGGGTCGAGCGGGTCGGGGCGGCCGTGGCCCACGTCACAGAAGGGGCAGCGACGGGTGCATTTGTCGCCCATGATCATGAAGGTGGCGGTGCCGCGTCCGAAGCATTCGCCGATGTTGGGGCAGGAGGCTTCCTCGCAGACGGTGTGCAGCTTGTGTTCGCGCAGGATTTCCTTGATCTCGTAGAAGCGGCTGCCGAGTTTGGCGGGCTGGCGGCGAATCCACTCGGGCTTTCGGAGCATCTCCTTGATCGGGATGATCTTGATGGGGATGCGGGCGGTTTTGGCCTCGCCTTTTTGTTTCTGGCGGGCATCGACGACGGCAGCGGCCGAGGAGACGGTGCGCTCGATGGGGGGCTGGGCGGTGGTCGCGGGGCCGTTGGTGGCCGGCGAGGCGGTGCTGGTGCTCGGGTTCATCGGCGGATTATCCTTCGGTTCCTTCGATGGCGGCTTGCAATGCCCGGCCGAGGTTCAGGGCCAGGGCGTCCAGATCGATGTCGGCGTGCTTGCCCGTTTCGTGAAAGACATCGGTCATGGCGAGATGCTGATAGCCGCAGGGGTTGATGCGCAGAAAGGGGCTGAGATCCATCTGGCCGTTGAGGGCCAGGCCGTGATAGGAAAAGCCGTGCGTGGCCTTCAGGCCGATGGAGGCAATCTTGGCCACGTCGTCGGCGGGCCGGGTGGCGGCCAGGCGCCGGCTGGTGGCCGATGGTATGCCAGTTGGGCGGGCAGGGGAAGTGTTGGCGGTGGTGGGGCCTTCCGCCATGGGGACTTGTCCCTGACGCACATAGATGCCCGGTGCGCCGTCCTGCCGAATGGCGTCGATGCCGTAGGCGGCCAGGCACTGGATGATGGCGGTCTCGACGCGTTCGACGAGGGGGCGGATGCCGAGCTTGCGGCGGCGCAGGTCGAGCATCAGGTAGGCCATGATCTGGCCGGGGCCGTGATAGGTGATCTGACCGCCTCGCTCGGTGGGGACGACGGGGATGTCGCCAGCGTCGTGCAGGTGTTCAGTGCGGGCGTTCAGCCCCAGTGTGAACACCGGTGGGTGTTGCAGGAGCCAGATTTCATCGCCGAGGGTGGGGGCGTCTGCCGGATCGGCCCAGTTCCGAAGCACGGGGGCCTGGTCAACGAGGGGCGTTGTGCGGCCGATCGTGTTTTCCCCATCCGAGGTGGAGCCTCCTGCCTGGATGGCCGCTGTGGCCGCCAGAGGCGACGCGGCGGCATCATGATCCGGTCTGCCGCTGCTTGGGACGTCTTCGTGCCGCTGGGCGGCAAGCTTGGCCTTGTGGGCCTCATGCCGTGCCGCTGTCCACTGGCGCATCCGCACCAGGGCTTCTTCGTAGGGCACGGTGCCCAGCAGGCGCAGCCGAATGCCGGAAGGGAGGGGATCAGACATGGCAGGTGTGTCCGTCGGGGGCGGGAAGGTGTCAGCCGCGCTGCATGATTCGTGGCCCTTGGGTATCGGGCGGCCAAGCCCGTGAAGCGATTGAGAACACGCTGGCTGTGGCACCGTCCGGCCAGGTGAGGCTTGAGGGCACGGGCGCGCACCAGGCTTCTATCGACAGGCCAGCCCTATCAGAGCACGTAAGACACCATCGGGTGTGAGGTCAGCTCGCGGTAGAGGTTGTCGAGCTGCTCACGCGATTGCGCGGTGAAGTTGGCCGTGAGCGCCAGATAGGTGTCTTCACGGGAGAGACGCTTGTTCAGTGTGTCGGCCTCGAACTCGGGCACGTGTTTCTGGATGATGGTGGCCACCGTGTCGGCGAAGCCATCGACGTTCTTGCCCATGATCTTGATGGGGAATTCCATCGGGAAGCTCAGCACTTCGCTGCCATCAGGCTTGGTGAGGATCGGTGGGGTGTTGGGGGTATCGCTCATGGTGTTTGATGCGCAGGGGAAGGGTTGGGGAGGTGCCGGGTTGATGGCAGCGGTGGCTTGGCAAGACGTGGGCGACCGGGCGCCCATCATGATGGCGCAAGCGCACGTTTCGTGCTGCCAATGGTTTCGGCGCTTGGCAAGGACTGTCAGCCCCGGTTGGCCGCCTTGGCTGCCTGATAGGCAGCAAACAACTGCTGGAAGATGGGGCCGGGTTGGCCGTTTCCAATGGGTTGGCCGTCGACGCGGGTGATGGGTTGCACCTCCTTGGTGGCCGAGGAGAGCATCAGCTCGTCGGCTGCCAGCACTTCCTCGCGGCTGATGGGGCGCGATTCGAAGGGAATGCCGGCTGCTGCGGCCAGCTCCTCGATCAGCGCGTAGCGGATGCCTTCGAGGATCAGGTGGTTGCGGGGTGGGGCCGAGAGCTTGCCGTCTTTCACGACCCAGATGTTGCTGGCCGAGCCTTCGGTAAGAAAACCGTCGCGGAACATGATGCACTCGGGCACGCCGGCATCCAGCGCAGCCTGCCGGGCCAGTACGTTGCCGAGCAGTGAGGTGGACTTGATGTCGCAGTGCAGCCAGCGTTCATCCGGCAGCGTGATGGCCGAGAGGCCCGCGCCGATGCTCGCCAGCGTGGGGGCTTGCAGCGGGCTGCTCATGCCGAAGACGGTGGGGGTGACGTTGGCCGGGAAGCCGTGGTCGCGTTTGGCCACACCCCGTGTCACTTGCAGGTAGACGAACTGGTCGGGCCACGGGTGGCGATCGATCAGATCCTGCACGAGCTGGCGCCAGCCGGCCTCGTCCATCGGGTTGGGGATGCGGATCTTGTCCAGGCTGCGGCGCAGGCGGGCCAGGTGTTCGGTCATGCGGAAGGGCTTGCCCTGGTAGACAGGTACCACTTCATAGATGCCGTCGCCAAAGATGAAGCCACGATCAAGTACGGGGATGTGGGCCTCGGCCAGGGGCAGGAAGGTGCCGTTCAGATAGACGATCTCGTCAGCCATGTCAGCTCCGGATTATTTGATCCAGAGACGGATGGTATCCCAGGTCTGTTTGAACCAGCCGGCGGTCTCCACGGTTTCGAGGGCTTCGAGTGGTCGCTCGGCGATGATGGTGTCGCCGAGCTTGATCCGAAGCGTGCCGATTCGCTGGCCAGCCTGAATGGGCGCGACCAGGGGTTCGGTTCGCTCGATTTCTCCTTTGATGTTGGCCACTTGGGCGCGTGGCGCCGTGATCAGCACGTTGTCGTCGAAACCGGCAGCTACCGTGGCCTTCTGGCCTTTCCAGACGGGATGGCGTCCCACCGGCTCGCCTTTCTTGTAGAGCGAGAGCACCTCGAAGTTCTGAAAGCCGTAATTGAGCAGTTTTTGTGACTCGGTGGCACGGGCTGCTTCGGAGCCGGCGCCCAGCAGGACGGAGAGAATGCGCCGGGAAAAGCCGGTTCCCGCCTGTTCGCGCCGTGAGGAGGCGATGAGGCAGTAGCCGGCCGCATCGGTATGGCCGGTTTTGACGCCATCGACGGTGGGGTCGATGAACAGCAGGCGGTTGCGGTTGGTCTGACGCACCCCGTTGAAGGTGTATTCCTTTTCGGCGTAGAGCTTGTAATAGCCGGGGAATTCCTTGATCAGCTGGGTGGAGAGCAGGGCAAGGTCGCGCGCGCTGGAGTAGTGGTTGGGGGCAGGCAGGCCCGAGGCGTTGACGAAATGGGTGTTGTTCATGCCGAGGCGCTGGGCTTCGGCATTCATCCGCTCGGCGAAGGCTTCCTCCGAGCCGGCCACGGCCTCGGCGAGGATGATGGCGGCGTCATTGCCGGACTGGATGATCAGTCCATGCAGCAGCTCCTCCACCGTGGCGGGCACGCGGGGGTCGACGAACATCCGTGAGCCGATGGCCTTGTACGCTTTTTGCGAGACGGGTGGCCGGGTGTCGAGGCTCAGCGTGTTGTCGCGCAGCGCGCCAAAGACCAGATAGGCCGTCATCAGTTTCGTGAGTGAGGCTGGCTCCACAGGCTCATCCGGCATCTGGCTGTAGAGCACCGTGTTCGTGGTGGTATCGATCAGAAACCAGGCACGGGCGGCGATGTCGGGCGCGGGCAGCGGGTTTTGGGCCTGGGCGGGCTGGAGCAGGCCAGACCCCAGGCTGCAGGCCAGGGCGGCTGCGAGGATCGGACGACGGAGAACGGGAGCAACAAGCATGATGGAAAGCGCGCAGAATGGGCGTATCGAAAAGGCGCTCGGCATCGACGGGACAACGGCGCGTATGGCAGGGCATCTGCTGGGCGAACGGGGCTGGCGAGGGCCGTGGCGGTTGTTGAGCTGCCGTGTCCCCTTCAGCATGAGGGGCGTCCAAGCGCGGTGGGCGCTTGTCGCGATGTGACGGCCTGCGCGCCTGAAGGCAGGCGCGCGGCATTATGCCATTGGCCTGGGAACAAGCCGCCTCCTTGGGGTGTGACGGCTGGCCTGGGGGCTGAAAGTGTCGCTAAATGCGGACAGCTGCAGGATGGCCAGCCGGCATGCTTCATGCCGTATGATGAGGGGAGGGTGTGGCTGGATCAGAGCGGTCCGTGGCGTCGTGCTCGGGTGGCGATGCGGTGAGCGGCGGCGGGGTTCTTGCGGATGCTGACGAGGTTGATGACCTCGCGCAGCACGTGGCGAAGTACCTGCAGATTGACGCAGTCCTGGATGCGGGCCTCCAGCACCGAGGCATCGGGGCCCAGTTCGGCTTCGAAGGCGCCGGCCAGCGCGCGCTTGATGGCCTGCAGCTTCAGTTCGGCTTGGGGGTCGTTGGGCGCGGGGGCGTCACGCGAGATGCCGGTGAGGGCGATCATGTCGCGGGCGATCAGCTCCTTCAGCGCTTCGGGCAGGTCGGCGGGGCGAACGATGGCCGGAATTTCGCCCAAGGAACGGCGGCCATCCAGCAGGCCCAACAGGCGCCGGGCGGGTGTGGACATGAAGCGCTTGGGGTGCTTCAGGGTTTGGGCGCCGGTTTCGGTGAGCGAAAACACCATGCGGGGGTTGGGCCGGTCTCGCCCATCGCCCAGGGCCAGATGGATGGCGCGCAAGCGGGCCGATGGAATCCGCGAAGCCGTCCAGGAGCGGGGCGGTTCCCAACTGTCCGGATCCGTGTGCCGGACAGGCATCAGTTTGGTGATTTTCGGCGGCGTCTGCATGGGCGGTCTGGCGCTGAAACGGTGCAGTCCCCTTGATCTTGCGACACGGGCGCGCGGGCCAGTGCCGTGGCAAAGCGGTTTTCCGGGCGTGGTGCCTCACGGGACTGGCCAATGATAGCCTGTCGATGTCCAGCTCGTCATCGGACTGGCATCGGCCGTCCGCCGCGTGCCTGGCAGCTCAGTTCATCGACACACGGCGCGATGAGGTGGGGTGCGGTGTGGCGAGCAGGTCGATGAAGGCCGGGGTCAGCCGCTGCAGCTCGGCTTCGGACTGGCAGGCTTCGATGCGCTCGACCATGAGGGTACTGAGTCGGCCGATCTGTTGCAGGAACAGGATGCGGGCCTGGGCTCGCTGGCGGGCGAGTCGGGCGGCGGCAGCCTGGGCGGTATCGAGCTGGCTGAGATCGCGTCCCGTGTGGGTTTGTGTGAGTTGAGCGGACTGTGCGGGTTGGGTGTCGGGCGAGCGGGATGTGTCGGCTGCTTGGGCCGTTTGCGTCGGTTGTGCCGCTTGGGCCGAAGGGGGCGCCGCAGTGTGGCTGATGGCCTGGGCCATGGCCTTGCCCGGCTGGGCAGATTGGGCAGGCAGGGCAGGCAGGGCAGACCGGGCCGGCTGAGGCACGGGATCCACGCGCTTCAGCAGGCGGCGGCGCTCCAGCTCGATCAGCGCGCTGGGCAGCCAGCTTTCGTCGATGATCTGGCGCAGCTCGTCGATAGTCTGTGGCTCCTCGAAGAGCATCAGCAATTGGGTGGCTTCAGGCGAGAGGGCGAGCGCGGGGGATTTCAACTGCTGTCGGCCGGCCGCCGTGCGCTCGAAGCAGAGCACGGGCCGGGCGCGGGTGACAACGGGTTCGGCAGCGGGTTGGCCGATCAGCGTGGTATCAGACATGTTCTCCTGCCATGTGGCGCAGAATCAGCGTTTTGAGTTGGGTCAGTCCGCCGTGAAAGAAGTGTCCTGCGCCGGGGACGACAACCAGCGGCAGGCTTTGGGGGCGCGCCCAGGCCATCACGTCGGCGAGCGGCACCACATCATCCTCTTCGCCGTGCACCACCAATGTGTTGGCGGGCACTGCCGGCACGTCGAAGCGCTTGACGGCAGGGCCGATGAAGACCATCGGTTGCAGGGCGACGGGGTAAGCATCCAATCTTTGAGCCAGGCGTGATTGCACGAAGGTGCCGAACGAGAACCCGGCCAGTACCAGCGGCAGCGGGCGGGGCAAATTGGCAACAGTTTCGTGGGCCAGGGCAAATTGCAGCACCGTTTCCATGTCGTCGGTTTCGCCGTGGCCGTGATCGAACTGGCCGGCGCTTTCACCCACGCCCCGGAAGTTGGGGCGCCAGCAGACGGCACCGAGCTGCAACATGGCGCGAGCCAGTGTCTGGGCGATCTTGTTGTGCATGCTGCCGCCGTGCAGCGGGTGAGGGTGGGCGATGAGGGCCAGCATCCGGGGCTGGGCGGGCACGTCGAGCGCACATTCGAGGGGGCCGGCGATGCCGGGGATGCTCAGGATGCGGGTGGCTGAATTCATGGCGATGTCTCTTGAAAAGGGGGGCGGGTGGGCGTGCCCTGATGCGGTGCGGTATTGGCCTTGGCCTCCAGCAGGAAATGGTAGGCCATGGCCAGCGGCCAGAAGCTGTTGATGATGCGCAGCAACCCGCGAAAGGCGGGGGTGGCGGCCTTCATGAACGGGCTGGAGGGCGGGGCGTCGAGCAGCGTCTTGAAGGCAGGGTCTGGTGGCAGACTGCCAGCCAGAAGCAGCACGAGCGGGATGAGGCAGAGTGCCAGCACGCGGCGCCAGTGGGCCGGGCAGCGCACCAGAAAGATCAGCAGGAGCGCCGACAGGCCCAGGCCGGCCGGCAGACCGCGTGTGTAGAGCGCCCATTGGTCGCTGCTGCGATAGACATGGGGCGAGGCCATCACCCGCAGCATGACGGCCAGTGCCAGCAGCACGTAGGTGGCCAGCAGCCGTCGGTTGGGTGAACGGATCAGCTCACTCACGAGCAGGGCGGGCAGCAGGATCGAGAGGCAAAGCAGCAGGACTTCGGCGATGGGCTGCCACTGGGCGCTGATGGACAGGGGCTGGTAGCCATCGGGCAGCCATGAGGCACCGGGCCAGGGGCTGAGCGGGGCGCTGACCCAGAGCAAGGGTTGGGGGGCGAGCTGGCCCAGCAGCCAGAAGACGAGCAAGAGGCCCGCCATGAGCTGGTGGCGTTGAAGCTGATGTGGCCCGTGCCGATAGGTGAACAGGCCGAGCATGGCCTGACGGGGCAGGCAGGCGGCCATCAGCGCACCGATCAGTGTGCCGGCGCTGTTGGCGAGCAGGTCGAGCAGGGAGGGGACACGCCGTGGCAGGAAGGACTGGGCCGTCTCCATGCCGAAGGACAGGACGGTGCCGACCACGAAGGCCAGCATCAGGCTGGTGGCCGTGTTGAAGCGTTGCCGGCACAGCCGCAAGGAGAGGAATCCGAAGCCGCCATAGGCCAGCAGGTTGACGGTCAAGTCCCCGTAGGAATAGAAGCGGGGCATGCCCTTCAGCAGCCAGTGCCAGGGGCTGGGGTGGCGCAGCGTCCAGTTGCTGAGCGGAAAGAGGGACAGATACAGGATGGCCCCCAGCAACAGCAGCCAAAGTGCCGTGGCAGTCAGGAGATGATGGCGGGGGACGGTGGTGGGCGGCATGTTGCCTTGTTTATAACACGGCTCTTCCGTCGGCCGTGGGCCAGGGGCGGCAACGGTAGGGCTTTGTGGCTGAGGTGCAGAAGCCTGGCTGAGACGGGGCATCGTGGCC
Source organism: Lautropia sp. (assembly GCA_030532895.1). GTDB lineage: Bacteria > Pseudomonadota > Gammaproteobacteria > Burkholderiales > Burkholderiaceae_E > Lautropia. Next base: position 33,218 of record JAUNKF010000027.1, read on the forward strand.
GTGGGGCGTGTCTGGCTCGGCCATGCCTGCCTGTGAAAGTCCTGGGGGGAGGGGGGTGTCTGGCCGGCTGCTGCCGGTGTCGTGTCCGGGCACCTGGCTGTCGTCAGCGTCAGGGGGGCCAGGGAGCATGGCTCGGTGGTGGCGTGGGGGCCTCTGCGTTTTGACGGGGGTGGGGTAATCACTGGTATGCTGATGGCCATGCAGAACGAGAATCATGCTGCCTGGGTGTGCCAGATGGGCCGCTTGCGGGTTGAATGGGTCGAATCGATCGACTCGACCAATTTGGAATTGATGCGGCGCACGGCGCTGATGCCCGCGGACGAAACGGCCGATGCGGTCTGGCTGATCGCGGGGGAGCAGACGGATGGTCGGGGCCGGCGGGGCAAGCGTTGGGCTTCGGTGGCGGGGGGGGCGGTGATTGCCTCCTTGGGACGTGATCTGCCGGCCGTTCATTCAGCCAGCATGGCAGCCGTGCCACTGGTGACGGGCATCGTCATTGCGGAGTACCTGAGTGCGCAAGGCTTGCCGGTGGGTATCAAGTGGCCGAATGATCTGTGCGTGCTGACGCCGGATGTCGAGCGGCCCTTCGCGAAGGTGGGAGGCATTCTGTGCGAGATGCGCAGCCATGCCTCAGGTGCCAGGCTGGTGATTGGGTGTGGCCTTAACGTGCGGGCTTTTCCGGGTGAGGTCTTGGCCGAGCAGCCTGTTGCCAGCTTGTACGACGGGCGGGGGCCGGCAGACCTGCAAGGGATGAGTCTGGCCATTGGAGAGGCCGTCTTTCATGGAAGTGAGCAGTTGCTTACGGAAGGTTTTGAGGCGTTTGCCGATCGTTGGCAGGCTTTCGACCTGTTGGCGGGCCGACCGATCCGCATTCATCAGGCGCAGGCTCACCGGGATGCGATGGCACTAGGCATCGATGAGCAGGGCGCCCTTCGGGTGTGTTTCGATGATGATCCGTCGCGGATCGTGTCATTGATGGCGGAACAGATCAGTGTGCGTCCCCTGGTCTGAGCCGGGCATACGCGTCATCCCATTCACTTTTTTATATCGAAAACCGAACAGGAGGAAGGCTGTTTTATGGATATCAAGACCGTGGGCGTGATTGGCGCCGGTACGATGGGCAATGGCATTGCGCAGGTGGCAGCCACCGCTGGTCTGAATGTGGTTTTGCAGGACATTTCGGCGGAGGCGGTGACGCGTGCCTTGGCCACCATCGCCAAGTCGCTCGACAGGCTGATCAAGAAAGGCTCGCTCGATGAGGCCACGAAGGCGGAGGTGCTAGGGCGCATCCAGGGCACGACACAGGCCGCCGATCTGGCACCTGCCGATCTGGTGATCGAGGCCGCCACTGAAAACGAGGCGATCAAGATCAAGCTGTTGCAGGCCACCGAAGGGGTGTTGCGCCCGGAGGCGTTGATCGCGACCAATACGTCCTCGATCTCGATCTCACGGCTGGCGGCGGCGCTGAAAAACCCTGCCCGTTTCGTCGGCATGCATTTCTTCAATCCGGTGCCGGTCATGGCGTTGGTGGAAGTGATCCGTGGCTTGCAGACGGCTGAGGGCACGGTGGAGGCGGTGACGAGATTGGCCGAGACAATGGGCAAGACGCCGATCGATGTGAAGAACGCGCCCGGTTTCGTCGTGAACCGCTTGCTGTGCCCGATGATCAATGAGGCCGTGTTCGTGCTGCAGGAGGGGGTGGCCAGCGCGGAAGAGATCGATGCCGGCATGAAGCTTGGCTGCAACCACCCGATCGGCCCGCTGGCATTGGCCGATCTGATCGGTCTGGATGTGGTGCTGGCCATCATGGACGTGCTCTATCAGAACTTCAACGACAGCAAGTACCGCCCTGCGCCGCTGTTGCGAGAGCTGGTCGATGCCGGTCGTCTGGGCCGCAAGAGCGGTCGTGGCTTCTACGACTACAGCGCCTGATGGCACGCCGTCGCCGTCGTACCGCGAGCACCTGGGTCAACCCCTTTCAGCAGATGATGTCTGCGATGGCCGGGGTGGGTACCCAGATGATGGGGCAGATGATGGGCACGGCCGTGAAGCGGGCCGGCCAGCAGATGGTGTCGGCCGTGTCGGCCAGCAACCGTTTGGCCGGCCATTGCACGGTGGCCCGCCGTCGTCGGGCCGACACGGGGCGCCAGGTGGCGGTCGTGGTGCAGAAAGCCTTGGCCGACAACGTGGCGGCTGCCCGCAAGGCGGTGGCGCCGTTGTTGCCCCGTGCCGAGGTGGCGAAAAAGACGCGCAAGTCCGTCAAGCCGGTGAAGGCCGCGCGGCCGGCCAAGCCGGCGGTCTCCGCAGGTGTGCGCCATCGGCGGCAGGCGCGTGAGCGGGAACCGCATCAGGGCCTGGCGATCAGTGCGGGCGGGGTGCGCCGTTATGAGCTGTGGATGCCGCCGGGCACCCGTGCCCGTCAGCGCTTGCCGCTGGTGGTGATGCTGCATGGCTGCAAGCAGGACATGGCGAGCTTCAGTGCGCAGACCCGAATGCACCGGCTGGCGGAAAAGGGCCGCTTCGGGGTGCTTTACGTCGAGCAGGATCAGGTGGCCAATCCGATGCGCTGCTGGAACTGGTTTGCACTGGATGCCGGGCGGGCGTTGTCGGAGGTGTCGATCATCCGGGCCGCCATTCGGGATGTCTGCCACAAGTATCCGCTCAATCCGGGGGCCGTCTCATTGGTCGGTTTGTCGGCGGGGGCCGGGATGGCCGCGCTGATGGCAAGCCGCCATCCGGGCGAGTTCGTGGCGGTGGCCATGCATGCGGGCGTGCCGCCGGGCAGTGCGCGTGAGGCGCGGGGCGCGATCGCGGCCATGAAAGGCGAGCGTCTGCCCGATGCTCTCCTGCATGAGGCAGGCGGGGAATTGCCTGCGTTGCTCGTGGTGCAGGGGCTGGCCGACGAGGTGGTGAATCGGCGCAATGGCCAGGCGGCCGCCCGATTGTGGGCCTCGGCCTGTGGGGCCAAGGCACGACCGGCCAGAGAGCTGAAGCGGGGCAGCCGTTATCCGATGAAAGTGACGGATTATGTGGTGAACACGCGGCTTCGCGTCAGGCTGTGTGAGATCAGCAAGCTGGGCCATGCCTGGAGCGGGGCCGATGCGCGTCATGCCTTCAGCGATCCGGCCGGGCCGGATGCTTCACGGCTGACGTGGCGCTTCATTGCCGATGTGTTGCGTCAGCGCCAGCCGGCCTCGCGCAAGGTGGCGTCCAAGTAGCGCGTCTGCATGCTCAGGGTTTGCCTGCGTCGGCGCCCGCTTGCGGGCGCCTGTTGCCTTGTCGGCCCGGTGTTGGTGTGGATGCCGGTGTGCGGGCATGTGGGGCGGAGGATCACCGGCGAATCATGGGCGCATCACTCGAAGTAGAGCATCAGTGCTCCCACGCTGATCGCGGTCAGCAGGAAAATCTGCATGGTCTGGCGTCGGGCGTGGATGAGCCGGTTGGCCTCGGGCAGCAGCTCGTGGACGACGATGTAGATCATGGCGGCACCAGCAAAACCGAGGGCGATGGGCAACGCCATGTCGGAGGAGATCGCGAAAGCGCCGCCGATGACGGCGCCGATCGGTTCGACCAGCCCGGTGAGCAAGGCGCCCAGGGCTGCCAGGCGGCGGGGCAGGTGCAGCGACCAGAGGGCGCTGGCGACGATCAAGCCTTCGGGAATGTTCTGCAGGGCGATGGAGATGGCCGTGCGCCAACCCATCATCTCGTTGCCGCTGAAACCGGCGCCCACGGCAAAGCCTTCAGGCAGGTTGTGAACGGCAATGGCCACCACCATCAGCCACAGCGCGTTGACGGGCAGCGGATTCTCGTTCTTGGGGGTGGCATGAAGGTGGGGCAGCAACCAGTTCAGCAAGGACATGGCGGCAACGCCCGCGGCCATCCCGCCCAGTGCGTCCAGTGCCCAGGGCTGGGTGCTGAGTTGAAAGGCCGGGGTGAGCAGCGGGATCAGGGCGGCTGAGAACATCATGCCCGCGCCGAAGGCCATGAAGCGGCCAATCTGCGGCAGCTGCATCCGGCGCATGAAGGGCAGTATGAAGGCGCCCAGGCCGGTGGCTGATCCGGCGATCAGCGAGGCCAGAAAACCTTGGGCGATGCGTGGGTCGCTTTGAATCACCTTCACCATGAAGTACAGCAAGGCCAGGCTGCCCCCGAGATTGATGGCAATGCCCAGGCTGCGACGCAACGAGCGACGAGGCGTTGGCGAGGGCGCGGTGTCGGGCAGGTTCATGACAGGGTGCGGAGATTTGGAATCCGGCGGGGAGGCTGGTTCATGGGCCATCAGCGCGTCATTCGGTCGGGAGCGTGTCTTGCCAACCCTGCCCGCGCCTTCATGGGGCGGTGTCCGGGCAGGACACACGGGCAGGCGATTGGAGACGGATGATCTTAGCGCGTGTCATGCCTGTCCGGCGAGACCTTCGCGGCAGGGCGCAGGGGATGGCACGCGTTGAAAGCGTCAGGCGCAACACCATGAATGCTTGAACGCCTGGATCGACAGATTAACAGTGTTTGGGTGGCACGCTGTTGTCAAGATGTTGTCAGGGCAGGAGGGATGATGCGGCAAGTGGTGCTCTTGGGGGGGGGTGTTGCAAGGTTGCGGTGGTGTTGGTGCAGATCGACTGGGGCACTGGCTGTTCTGTGTGGGTGTGTTGGCCGTGCGTTTGCTTGAGGAGATGACTGGTGGGTGGGGTCTGAGAGGCGCCAGCTTAAGGGGGGAGGTGCTTGCGCTTTGGCGAGGCAGGAAACATGGAGGCCGCATCGAGACGACACGAGCAGGCGCTGGCTTGAAGGGGGGGGGCTGTTCGGCTATGCTCGGGCCTTCTGATCAATTCCCTCTCCGATTCATCATGTCGCTGCTTGAAGAGGCACCTGCGCCGCGTCGTTCGGCACCCCGATTGAGTCATTATTTGCTGCCGGGGCTGGTGCTGCTCAATCTCTGGCTGATGTTGTCGCTCACCGGGGTGTTGCCGGTCTTCTTCGGCGACAAGCCCGATCCGGGGCGCTTCGAGCGCCAGGTGGATGCCGAGCGTGTCCGGATTCTGCCGGCCGCGATGGCCGGCGTGCAGGCGCCAGCGGGGCAAGAGGCGCCCCAGACCGACGAGAAATGACTTGCCCCTTGTCAGGCTGATGTTCAGCCTGCCTGCTGGTCGGGCGGGGCGTTCTTCTTTCGACGTGATGTTGAGGGGGCACTCACCTTGTCCGGGCTGCGAGGGGCCGAGGCTGTCTTGCCGGGTGTGACGGGTGCCGAAGAGGCCGTGTTGTCCGGATGGTCCGGGTGGGGGGGCGCGCCGGCGGTCGGGGCCGCCTGAGCCGCCATCTGGCTCACCTGTTGCTGCATCAATTGCCACCACGCCTGCGCCAATTGACTGGCTGCCAAGGTGGCCGTGCTGTCTTCTGCAGCGGCTGGGCCGGCGGCGTCCGCACGGGGGGATGAGACGGCGGCTTTCCAGCCATCCGTGCCTGTGGCGGCAGCCCAACCGGGCGGTGTGTAGGGCCTGGGGGCGGCCTCAGGGCCTGCCAGGGGCGTGCCGGGCGACTCGGATACGCCAACCGGGGCGCTGGCGGCCGGGGTTGATGTCGTGGCTGAGTCGGATGGCGCCGGGCGGGGCTGCGTGGCGGCCGTGCGCTCATCGTGGGCGGCTTCTGTCGCGGTGTTCTCGGCCGTGGACGCCTCGTGTGCCGGGCCACCGAAAAGCGTGCTCATGTCGGGCATCTGGCCCAGGTTGGGCATCCAGGGCATGTGCCCGAAAGGTTGGCCACCGGCAAAAGGATCAAAGCCACTCAGGCTCGGCATGCCCGGAAAAGCGTTCATCCCTGCTGATCCACCCAAGGCGTTGGGGGGCTGCGCGTTACGGCTGTCCGGGCTGCCTGCCATGCCTGTCCAGGCTGCCATGCCGGGCCACAGACTGGCCAGGGGGTTGGGGGGGCTTTCGGTGCCTGTGCCGAGTGGGGCTGTTGACTCGTCAGGGCTGCGCGTCATGGCGGCGAGGCTTGCGGACATCTGGTTCAGTGTCTGCAGGGTGCCCCGCTGCACTTCCATCGCCTGGATGGTGTTGCGCAGCATCGTGAGATTCAGTGACAGCCATTGCTCGACCGTGCGCAGTTCCTGAATGCGCTTGTCCAGCGCCTGGATGTCGAGGGTGGGCTTGAAGGGCGAGTGCATGTGCAGGGTGCGCCACGCCTGGTTGAAGTGCTCCAGCGAATCGAACATGGGGCCGAAACCCTCGAAAGGGCCGGTTTGGGCAGCGGGGGCATCGTCGTGTCGGGACATGAGCGGCTCCGTCAATCGGACAACATCGGTCTTGCCCTTGGGCGTCAGGGACGGTGGGGGAGGCAGCGTCCGTGTCATGGCGCAGCCTGGTGGGCGCCCTGAATTCAGGCAGGTGCCACGGATGCTGGCTGAGGGGGTCAGGGCACCACGGGTTGATCTATCGTACCGAACAATGAATGGCCGCGCTGGTCACTCATGTCGAGACGGATGCGATTGCCCGGTTGAAGAAAGGCAGGGGCAGGGCTGCTCAGGCCGTCGATCTGGTGGCGGGCACGGGCTTCGAGGATGCTGGTGGTGCCACTATCGGGGCTGGTGTTCGCGATGGGGCCGGTACTGATCAAGGTGCCGGCATGAAGCGGCCCATGCTGGCTGAGCGCGGCCAGCAGTTCACGGAAATCCGGCGCCATCCCGTCGGCGGTATCGATCCGGCCGGTGGAGCGACCGTTCAGGCGGCAATGCAGCGGACGATGCAGGCGCCCGTCGCGCCAGTCTTCACCCAGTTCGTCGGGGCTGAGCAGCACGGGTGCGCAGGCCAGACCGCGATCGCCCAGCCAGTGGTTGAGGCCGGGCGGATGATGACGCCAGCCGTTGGCCATGCCAAGGAGCAGCAGGCAGGCTTCGGCTTCGTCGGGGTCGAGATCCATCGGCACGTCATCGGTGATGGCGATGAGCTGGGCGCTGAAGTCGAGTCCGATGTGAGTGTTGGGGTGGGCAGCCGTGGCGGGCACCGTGGTGTCAGCCTTGGCTGCCTGCCCGTCAGCGGTGTCGGCTGGCTCATCGTCGTCCTGCAGCAGGTGCAGCGCCAGCCCACGACAGGAGACCGGCGTATGGGCCGGCATGATCCGGCTGGTGGGCAGCAACTGGAAGGCGTGACCGGGCTGGCTGTACCCGGACGGCAGGCCATCAGGTGTCGTGCGGGTGGCATCCAGGTGCCTTGCGGCCTCTGCACCTGCCAGCTTGGCCGCATCCGTGTCGATGGCGGGGGGGAGCAGGCCCGCTTTTTTCAGCCGCTTCAGAAAGCCTGGATAAGCGGCGGTTTCGATCCGCGCGACAGGCCGGGGCAGCGGGGCCTGATACTCAAGCGGGTTGAAATCGAAGCTCCGGGGTGCGCGCCCCTGGTTCAGCTGTTCGTAGAGATCCTGCAGTTGGGGGGCAAAAAATCGCCAATCATCCAGGGCACGTTGCAGGGTGCCCACGATCTGGTCGGCCAGCACGGCGTGCTTCAGATCGCGGGATACCACGGTCAGTTGACCGTCACGGGTTCCATCCTTGCGGGAGGCGAGTTTCATGGGGGTTGGAGATAGGTCGGGACGCCGATGGTATCGGTTGGGGCCGGGATGCATCATCCGGGTGAGCGGATGATTCGGGGATGAATCCGGGCGGCGCGCACGGATCACAGGCCGCATGGATGCGGGATGCCAGCATGACAGGCATTCATCACTGGCGGCAGGGGCTTTGCGGATCGTCGCTACAATGACCCTCCCGTTTTTTGCCGCTTCAGCATCAATTATGGCACCACCAAAAGGCCCACCCAAAGCGTCCGGTCTCACCTTTGGGCTGATCGTTGCATCCGTTTCGCTCATCCTGTTACTGCTGTGGGGATGGCAATCCGGCTGGTTGATGAAGGCGGGTGACTTCCTGCAAGGTCTGGTCTCGCCGGCTCGGTATCAGGGGGATCGCACCCTTGGCGAGGGGGGCGCGACAGCGCCGCCTCCTGGCGGGGCTGCGGCATCGGCGTCCCAGGCGGGCGATGCCCGACCAGGCGCTGGCCATGACACAGCTTTGCCCGAGGCGCCTGCCACCCAGGATCTGGCGACGCAGACGGTACCGGATGCCAGCCAGGTCGAGCAGAAGGGCGATTTGCCGAAGCCGGGTGATGAGATGAAGGATTTGCTGCCGCTGGAAGCGCCGCCCGCTGATGAGCCGTTTGACGAGGGGGGGCTGATGGACGCGCCGAAGCAGGCTGCGCCCAGCCAGCGGGCCTTGCCGGATGAAAGCGCCGTGATCAAGGACATTGGCAAGCACTGGTCGCTTGCGGCGGTGCGTCGCCATTTCAACCTGCAGGAAACGGCACGCCGGCTGGTGATCACGGTGGATCAGCTCTCGCGACACCATGTGCCTTCGCAGATGCGTGTGATGCGTGGCATTCCTGATCCGCTCATGATCCAGCGCCAGGGGGAGCGGATCATGCTCGATCCGGCCAACAGCCGGCGCTACGATGCTTTTGTGGGTTTTGCCGAGTCGCTCAATGCCAAGACGCTGGTCACGGTCTATCGGAAGTTTTATCCGTTGCTGCAGCATACGTTTGAAGAGATCGGGTATCCGGGTGAGCGGTTTCACGATCGCGTGATGGTGGCCATCGACGACATGCTGGCGGCTCGTCAGCCGGATGGGCCGATCGAGCTGGTGCAGCCGAAAGTCTTGTACCGCTTCGAAGACCCGGTGCTGGAGGGCTTGTCGGCTGGGCGCAAGATCATGATCCGTGTCGGCCCGGCGCATGCCGAGCGTCTGAAGACAGTGCTGCGCCGGCTTCGGGGTGAATTGGCGCGCCGCCCGCCCGGTGGCTGAGTGTGCTTCGTTCGGCATGTTGCGCTGTGATGTTGCGCTGCAAAAAAATTGCTTGCCCCTGGTGAAAACCTGTGTGACAATGCTTTTGTGCGTTGCAGCATAAATGGTTTCTGATCCGTGCAGCGCTTGAGCGTCTGGATGGCAGGCATCATGACAACCGGTGTTTTGCCCTGACCTCGGAAGGACACGCAGATGGTCTCGGCCTTTGCGTGTTTCGGCCGGCGTCGGATCACCTCGGTTCCGTCACAGGCGCTCAGCCGCTGCCCGGCATGAATTGTTGGTACGGGGCGCCTTGGTCTGGCATGCCCGTGACGCTTCCCGCTGCCGGCTTTCCCGTACTGGTTCTTATATTTCTTATTCAGGAGTTGTCTCATGTTTCCTTCCATCGACGATCTGCTGAAGGCCCAATCCGAAGCCTTCAAGACCTCAAACACCGTGGCGACCGCCGCTTTTGATGGTGCCAAGAAGCTGCTGGAGCTGAATGTCCAGGCTGCCCGTGCCGGCATGGAAGAGTCGTCGGCCCAGCTGAAGGCCCTGATGGCTGCCAAGGATGTGAACACGCTGAACACGATGCTGGCCGACCTGTTTGCCCAGTATGGCAAGCCCGATGGCAGCAAGGCCGCTTCCTACGTGAAGAACGTGTATGACATCACGCAGGAAACCAGCGCTCAGGTGTCGGCCTTGATCGAGCAGCAGGTGTCCAACACCCAGCGTCAGCTGTTGTCTTCGGTCGATGCGCTGGTGAAGAACGCACCGGCCGGCTCGGAAACGGCCGTCAACATGCTCAAGCAGAGCGTGGTCAATGCCAATGCTGCCTACGAACAGCTGCAGGCTGCTTCGAAGCAGGTGCTTGAAATGATCGACGCCAATGTGGCCGGCCTGTCCAAGGCTGCATCGACCGCCAAGAAGAAGTAAGTCATCAGCGTCGAGTGCACGACACCCGGTATCGGGTGTCTGACTGGGCGCAGGCCGGAGACTGATGGATGCTCGCGTTCGTCCGCGAGCCAGCGGATCCGGGTCTGTGGTCGCGGTGCCAAAAAGCCGGAAGCTTCCTCCCTGAGAGGGGCTGCCGGCTTTTTTCATGGTGCATCACACGTCTCAGGCCATGCGTGTGAGGGGTGTCTCCGGCAACGAGCAAGGCGCTTGGCGGTGTGCTGTTGGCGTCAGTGCAAGGGTGTCGTGTCAATCACCCTGACCCGTTTCAGCGCAGAAGGCTGATCAATCGTCTCGGCGCCGGTTCCGACGCTTGCGGGGCGGGCGGTTGGATGCATCGGCGGCGCCTTCGTGATGCCGGCGGGTGGTCTTGTCGGCACGGCGCTCGGCGACCTGAGCCGGTTCGGCATGTTCGCTCGCATGGCTGTTGTGCCGGGTGTTGTTGGCCGTGTCGGCACGGGCATGCTCGACGTAGTGCCGGGGGGGCGCCGGCCGGGGTGTGGCCGGTTGACGCTGACGGCTGCTGGTGTCGGTGCCTGGCAGTGGCGTGTGTGTTCGCTGGGCAAAGCGCTCGCTGCCTGTGCGTCGGCTGCGCGGACGGCGTTGGCCGCTTGGCAACGGTGGACGATCATTGATGTCGTCGGGGGCATCGTTCGGCTGGGACTGCCAGCCTGTGAAGCCTTCGACCTCGATCCGGGGAATCTGGCGCTTGATCAGGCGCTCGATGCCCGTGAGCAGTTTCAGCTCTTCACGATCCACCAGTGATACGGCCGAGCCGGCGCGACCGGCACGGCCGGTGCGTCCGATGCGATGCACATAATCTTCCGGCACGTTCGGCAGCTCGTAGTTGACGACATGGGGCAGCTCGTCGATATCGAGACCACGCGCCGCGATGTCGGTGGCCACGAGCACGGGCAAGCTTCCATCCTTGAATCGGCCGAGTGCCCGCGTGCGTGCGCCCTGACTCTTGTTGCCGTGGATGGCCATCGCTTCGATGCCGTCCTTGCCGAGCTGTTCGGCCAAACGGTTCGCCCCGTGCTTGGTTTTGGTGAAGACGAGCACCTGCGGCCAGCGGTTGGCTCCGATCAGATAGGACAGCAGCGCGCGCTTGCGAGCCTTGGGCACCAGGTGGGCGCTCTGGCTGACGAGCTCGGAGGCCGTGTTGCGGGGGGCAACATCGATCTCGGCCGGATCCTTCAGCAAGCTGTGTGCCAAGGCACGGATGTCCGGGGAAAAGGTGGCCGAATACAGCAGGCTTTGGCGTTGGGGAGGCAGTTTGGCGATGACCCGGCGGATATCGTGGATGAAGCCCATGTCGAGCATCCGATCGGCTTCATCCAGGACGAAGATCTCGATACCGGAAAGATCGACCGTGCCTTGCTGCACGTGATCGAGCAGGCGGCCGGGCGTGGCCACCAGGATGTCCAGCGGCTCTCGCAGCGCCTGGATCTGAGGGTTGATGTTGACACCCCCAAAGATCAGCACGGCGCGAAGCCTGGTGTACTTGGCATAGGTTTGCACCGACTCGGCGACCTGTGCGGTCAATTCACGGGTCGGGGTCAGAATCAGACATCGGGGCCTGCCCGCCTTGCGCGAGGCAGGCTGGCTTGTGGAGAGCCGCTGCAAGATGGGTAGGGTGAAACCAGCCGTCTTCCCTGTGCCTGTCTGGGCGGCGGCAAGGAGATCCCGCCCGGTGAGCACAACGGGAATCGCCCTGGCCTGAATCGGTGTAGGGTGGGTGTAACCGACGTCGGCCAGTGCACGAAGAAGAGGGGCGGATAGCCCCAGGCTGGTGAAGTCAGCAGCATTAATGTTCATTTACACTCCAGCGATCAGCTGCTGTTGATCTGATGGGATGGCAGCGCAGGAGAGTCGTGGCACTGCTCAAATAATTAAGGGAGGAGCGTGCGCGGCCGAGAGAGGTGCCAGCATCTGGGACAGGTGTTGGACAGGAAAAGAGGAGTGAGGCGGGCGCGCGACGGTGTGCAGTCGTGCCCGGCGCCGAACACGCGCCGGCCGAACTGCTTTGTCGCATTATACCGTGCAACGGCTTTTTTCATCCTGAAAAAAGGGCTTCTCTTCGCCGGGAAGCGTGCCGGTAGGTTGCTCGGGAAAGCGCCTGGCCTACCAAGCCGACACCAGGGCCGTCAGGAAGGCGAAACCGCCCACGCCGAGCACGATGATCAGGATCAGGCCGTATAGTAACCAGCGGATGCATGACGCGAGCCGGGATCGTTTGGGCGCCGCGGAGGCTGCTTTGGGCGTACCTGTAGGCTCATCTGCCGACGCCGACGCCG
>JAUNKF010000027.1:45293-47613 GCA_030532895.1 Lautropia sp.
TTTCAGCCCGGTGATGATGTGCCTGGTTGTTGCTGATGCTGATGCTGATGCGGGAGCGGCGGAGGGCGGCGTTGCCCCTGTTTCTGCCGCGTGCACGGTCATGAGCACCGCTGTGGGCGCTGGTGACGGCGATTCTGACCTTGACTCTGCCTCTGCTTCAGGCTTCACCGTTGGTGCCGGCTTCGGCGCTTGCCCCGGCTCTTGCCCCGGCGCTGGCTTTGGTGTCGGCTTTGCACCTGCTGGCGTGCGCTTCGGGCCAGCGTGGCCAGTTGGCGGCGGGGTTTTGAGATCCTCTTCGGGCCAGTAGCCACCGTCGGAGAAGCGCTGCCATCCCCAGCGAGTCCAGCCGAGCAGGGAGGAAGCAAGCCACAAGGCCCAGGCCAGCATCGCCACGCGGTAGGTGGTGAGCGAGATCGAGAAGATCCAGCTGGTGTCGGCCGTGTTCGTGAATCGATCCTGATACCAGGCCAGCTCATGGGCGTTGGCGCCATTGCCGGTAATCAGCATGTTCGGATAGCCGAGCAGGGCCGTGTGAACGGTCTGATAGAGGATCAGCAGCATGGCCGCCGTCCAGATGCCCAGGCCGATCTGAATGCCGGAGATTTGCCCGCTTTGCCAGCCCTTCTCGCGCATCTGCGTCATCGATGGGCGCAGGCCGAGCGCGAGCAGTCCGGTGGCGACGATGGCCGCGCCCAGCATCGAGGCTTGAGCCAGGCCGATCAGCAGTAAAAACCAGCTGACGAAACCGAGCGGTGTGCGCTTGCTGCGCGCGAGCAGCACCGAGAAGATCAGCAACAAAGGCATGAAGCCCCAGAAGAGCACGGCCGGGCCGATGAGCGGCCCACCAGCGGCCAGCACCACGCGGTCGTAGGGCAACGTCAACTCGGTGATGGCATTGGTGCCGGCCAGCTGGGTGTCCAGTGTCTGGGTCTGGAAGCGATGGCCGATGCCGGCCATGCCGCGTGCTTCGCGCCAGCGCAGCTGCACCTGGTGCTCGCCCGGCACGACCGGGATATCGACCCGAGCTTGCTGGGCCTGCACCGGCACGTGGTTGCCATCCAGGCTCATGCCCAGAAACTCGGCATCGGCTGGTAAGCGGACGCTATGGGTGCCGGCCAGGCTCGCCCGCAGGGACAATGTCGTTTCCACCGTCGTGCTGTGCTGGCCGGGGTTGAGCGTGGTGTGCTGCCGTTCCAGCGTGAGCGTGGGGCCGGCGATCACCTCAGGTGGTGTGATGCGAAGCCGCAGCGATTCGCCGGGCCAGGGTTGCCACGAGGGGGCGAACAGCCCATCGTCGCCTGGGGCGTGGTGAATCGGTGTCAGCCCTTCCCAAGCGGGATGCCAATGGGCGCTGGCCTGTAGTTGCCAGCGTTCGATCTGAAAGAGCGAGGGAAGCGCTGTCCACGTCAGTGTGTTGCTGATGGGCAGGGTGCCACTCAGGCTGAAGCTGTTCTGGCCACTGAGCAGTACCTCGGCCGCACCGTCCTTGATTTGCACGCGCTCATCGTTGATCGACTCGCCCGGCAGCAGGGCGAATCGAACCCGAACGGGAGCCCGACTCGGCCCTTGTCGGGTGATGCGGGTTTGTGTCTGCCAGCGTTCGCCCACGAAGAGCGTGCGCTCGACCAGGGCGAAGCCGGGCAACGCATCGGGGACGTGCGAGAGCTGCTTCTGGGTGTTGACGGCCTTGGGGTCGGCCGGCAGATCGAGGTTCAACAAGCTTTCGCGGGGCAGGCCGTTGCTGTCCACGCCGCTGAGTTGCCAGGGGCCGCTCTGCACTGTCAGCATGCGTGGTGGCATCGGCAAGGGGATTCGGATGCTGTTGCTCGCGCCCAGCGGGCCGCTCAGTGTCAGCTGGTGGATGCCCTTGGGGGCGTGAAGCCAGACCTGACCCTTGTCGTCGCGGCGTAGTTGGGCTGGCTTGCCGTTCACCAGTACCTCGGTGGGGTGCCAGGTGCCGGTGGTGTCATGGCCGGGCAGGGGCACTTGGGTGGCCGCCGCGACATGCAGGTTGAGTGCCAGCGTGAGTTTTTCCCGTTCGCTCGTCACGCGCAACTGGGCCAGGGCGGCGCAGTTGGGTTGGCAGTCGGCCGGCGGATGGAGACGGTTGCGCAGCTCGTCGAGCAGGGCGGCCTTCTCGTTGCCCAACGGCGCACGGGTGCTTGGGGTCGGGACGGTTGCGGGTGGTGCCGGGGTGCTCGGGCTGATGGTGGCGTGCTTCGCATCTTTGGCATAGCTCGCATGCGCCGTCTGAAAGGGCGCGACCGACAAGCCCACTGCCAGCAACAGCGCCAGTGAGACGATGCTTCCCGAACCCGAA
>JAUNKF010000061.1 GCA_030532895.1 Lautropia sp.
GCCCTGGCGAACAAATGAAGTGATTGCTCGCAACCGGTGCCCTACATTGTAGCCGTGCCAAAAGCCCCTGATGGGCACAGCAGTGTTGCGCAGGCGCATCAACCAGCCACACGCGGCCGATGAAATGACTCTCCAACCTTCACAACATGCTAAACGACCAAGCCAGTCCACCCGGCAGAAATGCCCCGGCACGACGTGCCATCCATGCCAGACGTCCGAGGGGTCGTATCGTGTGGCGGATGTATCGTGCCTTGCAAGGCACACCCAAGCCCCCTCATCCCCGCCGGTGCTCGCCCCCGCCTGCTCGACACATGGGCTGAACGCAGAAGGCCGACAGGCTTGGCTTGCTCAATGGTTCCGAATCATCGTCCCCACCCCCTGTGCGGTCATGATCTCCAGCAGCAGGCAGTGATCCACGCGGCCATCGATGATGTGAACGGCATTGACGCCCGACTTGGCGGCTTCAAGAGCCGACGAGATCTTGGGCAGCATGCCGCCTGAAATCGTGCCATCGGCAAACAGCGCGTCGATCTGCGTGGAAGTCAGCCCGGTGAGCAGCTGGCCGTTCTTGTCCAGCACACCGGCGGTGTTGGTGAGCAGGATCAGCTTCTCGGCCTTCAGCACTTCGGCGATTTTTCCGGCCACCACATCGGCATTGATGTTGTAGGTTTCGCCCTGCTCGCCCGAGCCGATGGGCGCCACCACCGGGATGAAACTGTTGCTGGTGAGCGTGCGGATGATGGAAGGGTCACAGCTTTCGATATCGCCCACCAGGCCGATATCGATCAGGTCACCCGGTTTCTCCTGGCTGGGCAGCAGCATCTTCTTGGCACGGATCAGGTTGCCATCCTGACCTGTCAGTCCCACGGCCTGACCGCCCGCCGTGTTGATCAGCTCGACGATTTCCTTGTTCACCTGCCCGGCCAACACCATCTCCACGATGGACATGGTTTCTTCGTCCGTGACACGCATGCCCTGGATGAACTCACCCTTCTTGCCCATGCGGCTGAGCGCCTGCTCGATCTGCGGGCCACCGCCATGCACCACCACCGGGTTGATGCCGACGAGCTTCAACATCACGACATCATGCGCAAAGCTGCGCTTCAGGCGTTCGTCGGTCATGGCATTGCCGCCATACTTGATGACGATGGTCTTGCCGTGAAAGCGGCGGATATAAGGCAGTGCCTCGGAGAGGATCTCGGCTTTGACGCCGGGTGGCAGGCTTTCAATCATCGACAGGTCTCCTTCAACGCCTGGCAACAGTGGCTGGGGTCAGACAGCCATCCGGCAGCCCGGCCCACGCAGCAAGCGGGAAAACAAACAGGTAGCCATCATGGCGCATGGCAAGCGAAGCGACGGGGAACATGCTGCATGCCGGCCCTGAAGCGGCACGCCCGTTCAGGGCTTTGGCAGCGACGAACCCGGACAGACACGCGGCAAAAGGCCGGCCATTCTAACAGTCGGCAAGCACCTGGGCCGCAGACGATCTCCGGCCGCCTCAGGATCTCTGAGCGTCCTTCAACGAGAGCACCAGGCACACATCCGGATCCGTTGCCGACCCGTAACGCCCCCGCCACAGCACCCGATTGCCACTAAAGCTGTAGTCTCGCAACGGGCGGCCATTCACTTCCGTGGCCAGGAAAATGCAGAACGGCCGGATGGCAGGATCAGCAGGCACTTCTCGATCCACCCGAATCGCGGGTGCGAAGGTGTTGCCGATGAAGCGACACTGCGAGACACCCTGCTTGCCCGTCATCCCGTCGGTATTCTCAGACTTGGCGCCTGAACCATAATGCAATGAGGCGTGCTCACCCTTGACCTTCGTGGACCACGCACTTTCCAGCGCCGCATAAGCCCGCTGGCAGCAACCCACCACCACGTTGTTGGAAAAAACGTTGGCATCGGCATGCACGCCCGCATACAGGAAGTAGCGCGGGCCGACGGAATCAGTCGCTTTCTTCCCTTCCCCCGTCCCCGTAAAGCACAAGCTGTTGCCCTCAAAGACATTCCGCTTGCTGCCCACATAGGCTTGCAGGAATGCCTCGCCGTGTGCGCGGGATGATTCGATCGAATTGCCCACGATCCGGTTGTTCGACGAGCCATAGGCCAAATGGATGCCGGCCGAATCATTCTCAAAGATCCGATTTCCGATCACCCGATTGAGCGAAGAACCATCTTGCATCGAGATGCCTCGCTCATTGTGTGAAAAGGAGCATTCCCGAACCTCAGTATCTCTTACCCCGGAAAGCTTGAGACCGTAATAGGCATCACGAACATGACAATGACTAATCAGGTTGCTGGCAACAGGATACGCCGATATCGCAGCCTTTCCCTCCGCTGGGTCGCCCTTTTCCAGTGATTTTTTCCATTCGGTTTTCGGATCCCGTTCTTTGCCGGAGGCGTCTTTCAGCTCCGCATCCAGGCTGATACCTGCCTGCAACCCTTTGTCTTTGGTGCCTTTATCCCCTGACACAAAGACATGATCCAGATTGCAGCCCCGAGACTGCATACCTGCACTGCTTCTGATCCGTACACCATATTGCCTCCTGACGCCAAGAATGACGATATTTTTCAGGATCAGGCTGGTGACATTGATGGCATAGATGGCGGCTTCCTGATTGGACTTCGATGAAGCAGTCTCAGTGCAATCGAAGGAAAGATCCCGAAACGTGACATTCCGAATTTCACCCTGACTTTTAGAGGTGCGATTCAACAGAAAACCCGCACGGCTCAAAGGATCTGAAGTTTCCGGGATTTTCAACTTGATGACACTGGTAGAGCTGCCTTTCACCTGCTTGCCATCCCCAGTGAACTCCGTCGGGCTGGATGCCTCGCCGTGCAGGGTGATGCGTGTCCCTCTGATGGAAAGCTGACCCGTAACCAGATAAGTACCCGCCGGAAAGAAAATGGCATGTGGCTCCGTCTGCGGTAGACCGGTGATGTGCTTGATGGCCTCCCTGATGGCGTTGGTGTCATCCGTGACGCCATCCCCCTTGGCATTGGGCCGGTTATCGCTCCATTGCTTCACATTGATCGTGGCCATGTCTGTCTCCCATGTTTGCCACCATCATCATAATGCCGACAGATTGATGGTGCGCTCACCGGTGAGGCGATTCGTCGCGTGGGTGCCGCAAGCCCAACCAGGTCTGATCTCCCCCGATCAAAGCGGCCGTGCGCAGGGACATGCACACACACCAAACCCTGCGCACACCCAGCCCTGACGCCTCTCCCCGGCATGACCCAGACCCAATGGCCCTCAATACTGCTCGTACCACCCTTACCCATCCGCTGCGGGCAAGATCAATGGCCGCTGATCAACTGCGCGGGTTCACCCAGGCCGTCTCCGCTGGCATGGCCTTGGCCGAATCCTGCAACGACGCATCCACCTTCACCACCCGAAGCCCCAGGAGCTTCGCCAGCCGCGGGCCACCGAAGTAAACCAGATACGGCCACATCAACGTGTTGACCACATCCTTCAGTGAGCCAAGCCAATAGGGCTGCCGCCCGCTGCTCCAACGGTTGGCTGCATCGAAGTATTCGCCAAGCAGGCAAAACATCGTCGTCAGCATCAAGGCATGACGAAAGCGCCCCCGGCCCCGAAAGACCGTGGCAAAGCCCAGAAACAGCAACAGCCCAAAATGCACATGCAGCGCGTCCCGCTGCAAGTGAGAAATCCCTTCCACCGTGTTCTTGAACACATGGAAAAGCGTCAAGATGAAATCCATGAACTCAAACGCCCCCTGCGGGCCAATCGATGAAGGCCGATGCTAACGCCAGGCAGCACGGCTCATGCAAAAGCCCTGCACGCCTTGAAGCGTATCGGATGCACCTTGTTGCATCCCAAGCCGGACGCTCACATCCACGCACAAAGGCATGCCCGATGACCGAGCCGGAAACCGGCAGCGCAACAAGCCTTGAGCACTGCCTGCGCACCAACAAGCGCTTTCACACTGAACACACCCGCCTGACACACGCCTGCCGACTGAGGCCAACCGTCAGGGTGCGCTCATGCCTCGCGGGCTAAATCACCGCCACCACAGACCACGACGACCAGCGATCAGCTCACCACGGCACGACGCGCCGATTCCACGCTCTCCACCCCTTTCAGATGCGCCCACAGCCAGGCTTCCATCATCTCGGCACTTTGGGGACGGCTGAGCAGATAACCCTGCATCTGGTCACACCCGTAGCCGCGCAAAAATTCCGCCTGCGCCTCGGTCTCGACCCCTTCGGCCACCACATGCAGCCCCAGGCCATGCCCCAACGCGATGATGGCGCGGGCGATGGCGATGTTGTCTGCCTCATCCAGATCGGGCGCCTCCGACAGGAAAGAACGGTCGATCTTCAGCGTGCGCGGGCTGAAATTGCGCAGATAGCTGAGCGAGGAATGGCCGGTGCCGAAATCATCGATGGCCAGACTCACGCCCAGTGCTGCCAGGCGACTCAGCACCCGCACGTTGTCGGTGGCATTGTCGATGAAGATGCTCTCGGTCAGCTCCAGCTCCAGATGCCGCGGCTCCAGCCCCGTCTCGGCCAGCACCTGCTCCACCGTGTCGACAAAACCTTGATGCTGCAACTGCCGGGCCGAGACATTGACCGCGATATTGATGGCCGGCATGCCACGCTCGCGCCAGGCCATCACCTGCGCGCAGGCTTCACGCAACACCCAGGCCCCCACCGGCACGATCAGCCCCGTGTCTTCGAGCACCGGCACGAACTGATCCGGCATCACCATCGGCCGGCCTGTCGGTTGCCAGCGCAACAGCGCCTCCACCCCGGTGACGGTACCCGTCACCAGATGCACCTTCGGCTGGTAATAGAGCTGAAACTCGTGCTGTTCGAGCGCCTGACGCAGCTCATAGCCCATCACGTCACGCGCCTGGGCGCTGGCTTCCATCTCCTGATCGTGGATGGCATAGCTGCCGCTCCCCTGGCGCTTGGCGTAGCTCTTGGCCAGCTCGGCCTCCCGGATCAGCGTCTCGGCGTCGATTCCGCGCCCATCCAGGTGGCTGATGCCGATGCAGGCCGAGATGTACAACTGGTGAGAACCCACCTCAAACACATGGCTCAACGATTCAAGAATGCCGCGCGCAAAGGCTTCGGTCACGTTCTGGGCCTTGGGCAAGCCTTCCACCAGCATCAGGAAGACATCCCCGCCAGGCGCGGCCATCACGGCCGGCTTCAGGCCCGCCTCCTGAGTCAACGACTCCACGCGTGCACGCACCACGGTGGCCACCTGATCCAAGAGCGCATCGGCATTGCCCAGCCCAACCATGCCGTTGAGCGATTTGAAATGATCCAGATCCAGGTGAAAGATGGAGCACTCGACCTGCGGGGTCTGCGCGGCACGCTTCATCGCTTCCTTCACTTGCTCGGTGAAGACCGATCGGGTCAGCAGCCCGGTTGCGCGTACCGTCTCGGGGCGGATGGTCAGCACGGTGGTGCAAGCCTCTTCGCCCGGCGGCACGCCTGCCTCACGTCGTGGTCGGCGCAGCGTGAAAACGGTGATCATCGCGATCAACCCGCCCAGCGCCAAGGTGAGCGACCCCACCCCCAACACATGCCAGAGCAGCGGTTGAGCACTGCGAAGCATCTCGACCCGCGCCCCGACAAGCGAGCCAAGCATCACGGGCGCACGGGCCGTGAGCACCAGCCCGCCTTGCACCGGGCCATGCGTGGCCAGCTCACGCCCATGCGCATCTTTCACCACATATCGGGCATCGGCCGATGTGCCGGCTGCCACCCGGGCCAACGACTCGCCAAGCGCCTGTTCATGGCCTGCAGCCTGGGCGGCCCCGGCCCAGGCCGCCTGAATCTGCGCGGCCTGATGGTTGACCGAGGCTTGCATCTCGTCGGACAAGCGCGTCCAGCCCACATACAGGTACAACGTCGGCGCCGCCAGCAGTGCCAGAATGCCCAGCACCGCCAGGGCACGCTTCATGTTGCTTGGACTGAATAAACGCGCCAGTTTCATTCGCTGACCGACCTCTTGAAGGAATGATGTCGGCATGACGGCAAAGCGCACGCGCTGTGGGCGGCGCCAGCCAACCCCAGGGCCGACGACAATCCCTCACAATCTAGTCAGGAACGAAAAACGGCACGAGCAGCCATCAGCCAGACGGTTACCCGTGCCGGCACCAGCGGCAGGCTCAGAGCACGTAGCGCGACAGATCCTCATCGCGGGCGATCTCGCCCAGGCGCTCGTCCACGAAGGCCGCATCGATCACCACGGTTTCACCCGACTGACGGCTGCCCTGATAGGACACCTCCTCCAGCAAGCGCTCCATCACGGTCTGCAAACGGCGAGCGCCGATGTTCTCGGTGCCTTCGTTCACGCGGAAGGCCGTCTCGGCCAGGCGCTCGATGCCATCGTCGCGGAAGTCCAGCTTCACGCCTTCGGTGTCCAGCAGCGCCTCGTACTGCTTGGTGAGGCTCGCATCGGTTTCGGTCAGGATACGGCGGAAGTCGTTGACCGACAGCGACTCCAGCTCCACGCGGATCGGGAAGCGCCCCTGCAGCTCGGGCACGAGATCGGAGGGTTTGGCCATATGGAAGGCACCCGACGCAATGAACAGGATGTGGTCGGTCTTGACCGAGCCATGCCGGGTGTTGACGGTGGTGCCCTCCACCAGCGGCAACAGATCCCGCTGCACGCCTTGGCGCGACACATCACCGCCCTGCACACCGCTACGCACGGCAATCTTGTCGATCTCATCGATGAAGACGATGCCGTTCTGCTCGACATTGGCCATTGCTTCGAGCTTCACGTCCTCGTCGTTGACGAGCTTGCCGGCCTCTTCGTCCACCAGCAACTTCATCGCATCCTTGATCCGCATCTTGCGGGTCTTGCTGCGGCCCGGCATGCCCTGGAACATGCCCTGCAACTGGCTTGTCAGCTCTTCCATGCCGGCTGGCCCCATCAGGCCGATGGCAGGCATCGGCTGCGACACGTCGATCTCGATCTCCTTGTCGTCCAGCTCGCCTTCGCGCAGCCGTTTGCGAAACTTCTGCCGGGCCACCGAGTCTTCGCCACGCGGCGCCGTGCTGTCGTGCTCGGTCGTGCCGGCCGATCGGCCGTGCGATGAGGATGGCAGCAGCGCATCCAGCACGCGCTCCTCGGCCAGATCGTAGGCGCGCGCATCCACCCGCTTCTTGGCGCGGTCGCGCTCTTCCTTGATGGCAGCCTCGACCAGATCACGGATGATCGAGTCGACATCCTTGCCCACATAGCCCACTTCAGTGAACTTGGTGGCCTCGATCTTGATGAACGGCGCATTGGCCAGCCGTGCCAGACGGCGGGCGATCTCGGTCTTGCCCACACCGGTCGGGCCGATCATCAGGATGTTCTTCGGCACGATCTCGTGGCGCAACGGCTCAGGCACCTGCTGACGGCGCCACCGGTTGCGCAGCGCGATGGCCACGGCCCGCTTGGCCTTGTCCTGCCCGATGATGTGCTTGTCCAG
>JAUNKF010000028.1 GCA_030532895.1 Lautropia sp.
TCTTGACGGTGAATGCCAACAGCTCAGTAATGTCCATTCGGTCTCATCTCCGGGCGCCCACGGCCCGCCCATTCATCGGGATCAGCGGCAACACGAACGCCACCGCGCCATCGCCAGCATGTTCTATACAATCTCAGGCATCCATCCTAGAAGGCATGGGCGGGACTTGCCTGCCCGGTCTGGCGAACTTGCAGCAACAGGCGATGAACGGCACACAGACGTTGGCGGCGGCTTATGAACAGGTTCTTGCCCGCATGGAAGCGGCATCCACCCGAAGCGGGCGCGATCCGGCTTCGGTGGCCTTGCTGGCCGTGAGCAAGACACGCACGGCCGACGAGGTAGCGGCACTGGCCGCCCTCGGCCAGCACGCCATGGGCGAAAACTATTTGCAGGAAGCGCTGGACAAGCAGGCGGCGCTGGCACAGCAGGCCCCCCCCATCCAGTGGCACTTCATCGGCCCGATCCAGTCGAACAAGACGCGCAGAATCGCCGAGCATTTCGACTGGGTGCATTCGGTGGAGAGTCTGCGCATCGCCCGGCGCCTGTCGGATCAGCGCCCAAGTGAACGGGGGTTGCTCGATCTCTGCCTACAGGTGAACGTGTCGGGCGAGGCAAGCAAATCGGGCTGTGATCCCACCCAAGCCATGGCACTGGCCGTCGAGATCGCGCAGCTCCCCAACCTGAGGCTGCGGGGCTTGATGGCCATTCCCGAACCGACGGATGACGAAGCGATCCAGCGCAAGCGCTTCGAGAGCCTGCGCGCCCTCTTCGAGCAGATTCGTGCCGCGCTGTCGTCGACATCTGCACCAGCGCCTTCCCAGCCCACCACCGAAGATGCCACCGCATCAGCAGACATGGCATCATCCGCCACGCAGCAGGCCAGCCACTCTGAGCAGGCCAGTCAGCATCAGCCCGACAAGCCGGCCACTACCGGCCACATGGACGCGTCCGTGAACCAGCACACCAGCCCGGCCACCCACTTCGACACGCTGTCGATGGGCATGTCGGACGATCTGGAGGCGGCCATTGCGGCCGGCAGCACGATGGTGCGAGTCGGCACTGCACTCTTCGGGCCTCGGCCACGGAAGCAGACAGGGCCAACAGCCGAAAACAGCCAGAGCGTGTTGCTCACGCCGCAAGGCACTGATGTCACGGCATGACTCATGCCGCCATCATGATCGGCCACGGAATGACGGGTATTTCAAACAGCCTGCTAAACGGCCATGACCGGCCAAGTCCCAGCCTCTCCCGCAGGCAGGTAGCCTGCCACGCCGGTTGACGTTGGCGGTGCGCTCACCGCTGCACGGGCTAATACCGTCTTCCTGCCAGACCGTCTTCCTGCCAGCGCTATCTCAGTCCTCTTTCCACCCTTGCCCCGCCAGATAACGCCGAAACGCATCGAGCGTGGCTTGGCTGGCATGGTGCTCCAGCCCTTCGGCATCGCGGCGGGCATTGACCTCGTCCACACCCAGGGCAAGCAGGAATGCTTCGATCAGCTGGTGCCGGCGACGGCTGGCTTCGGCCAGCGCCCGGCCCTTGTCCGTGAGCGCCACGCCCTGGTAGGGGCGCCATACCAGATACCCCTCCCGATCGAGGCGCTTCAGCATCTTGGCCACGGTGGGCTGCGCCACCCCCAGCCGCTCAGCTATCTGCACCTGTCTGGCCCGACCGTGACGCTGCAACAGCTCGGCAATCAGCTCCAGGTAATCTTCGATCAGCTCATATCGATGCGCGGCGCGCACCTGCTGAAAACCCTCAGTCTGCACCACATCGCCCGCCAGATCAGTATCCTTTAGGGTATTGTGGTTATCGGCGTCGGTGATGTTGTTGGATGAAAGCACGATGAAACGTCGAGCGGTTGATGACGAACCCTCACGGGGCGGCTTGGTCATGCTTCGGATGTTTGCACGGCTAGCGCGTGTATGCACTGATTCGTTCCCGCGCTGGCTCCAAGCCGCCGGCTGAACAGCACAAACGGTCAACACACGCGCCCCAAACCGGGCAGAGATCCCATCCAGGATCCGTGCCGGTACCGTGTTGGCATCAACAGGAGACAGGGAGACATGCCATGGATGACATGCACTAAAAGTATAGCAAAGGCTATAATATTGAACATTTCCTGATGCTGATCGTCTGATCCTGGTGACTGCCCAGGCTTCTGCCTCGCTGCCCCGTCACCCATCTGCGCCGGTCAGCCTCACCCTGCCCCGTTGCCTGCATCGCCTCCACACCGCCCATTTGCCAGGAAGCCCCCGATGAAACGTCATGCCAGCCCCGTCAGCACCGCCCCACCAGCGCCCACGCATCACGCGAGCACCAGCAACCGCCTCAAAGCCGCCTGGCGCCGTCGTTGCCTGGGCGCCCTGATGCTCGGTAGCCTCTCGCTCATGGCCCTGCCCGCCGCCGGGCAAGACGCGCAGGCCGACAAGAAGCCCTTCAAGGTCATCACCAGCTTCACCATCATCGCCGACATGGCACGTCAGGTGGCCGGCGAGGCGGCAGTGGTCGAATCGATCACGAAGCCAGGCGCTGAAATCCACGACTATCAACCCACCCCTGGCGATCTGGTTCGTGCCCAGGGCGCCCAGCTGATCCTCTGGAATGGCATGAATCTGGAGCGCTGGTTCGAAAAGTTCTTCAAGCGATTGAAGCGCGTGCCCAGCGCCATCGTCACCGAGGGCATCACCCCGATTCCCATTACCGATGGCCCCTATGCCGGCAAGCCCAACCCGCATGCCTGGATGTCGCCGACATTGGCCGCCACCTACGTGGACAATATCGAACGGGCGCTGAGCGAGCATGACCCGGCCAACGCCAGCACCTACAAGGCCAATGCCCAAGCCTACAAACAGCAAATTGCCGAGACCATCGAGCCGATCAAGGCGCGGCTGGCCCAGGTGCCCGACGAAAAGCGCTGGCTCGTGTCGAGCGAAGGCGCCTTCAGCTATCTGGCGAAGGATGTCGGCCTGAAGGAGCTGTACCTGTGGCCCATCAACGCCGACCAGCAAGGCACGCCACAGCAGGTAAGGCAGGTGATCGACACCATGCGTGCCCGGAAAATCCCGGTCATCTTCAGTGAAAGCACCGTATCGGCCGCCCCGGCGCAGCAGATTGCCCGCGAAACCGGCGCCCGTTATGGTGGCGTGCTGTATGTGGATTCGCTCAGCACCGCCGAGGGCAAGGTGCCCACCTACCTGGATTTGCTGCGCGTCACCACCGAAACCGTGGCCCAGGCACTGACCAGTCCCTGAGCGATGCCCTGCCCCAAGCACCCGGCCTGGCAACATCGACGGGCGTGGTACTCGGGGCAGCCTGATCCGAGTCGATGCCCATGCTTGCCCCCACCGCCCCATCCACACTGACTGCCAGCGTCCCGCCCGGCGAACCACCGCTGGCTTGCGGGCTGGATGTTCGTGACCTTACCATCACCTATCGCAACGGCCACACGGCGCTCGCTGATGCCACCTTCTTTACCCCGTCCGGCAGCATCACGGCACTGGTCGGCATCAACGGCAGCGGCAAGTCCACGCTCTTCAAAGCGATCATGGGGCTGGAGCGGCCAGCCAAGGGCAGCGTGCATGTATTGCGCCAGTCGGTGAAAAGCGCCATCCGCCAGAACCTGGTCGCCTATGTGCCGCAAAACGAAGAGGTGGACTGGGATTTTCCGGTGCTGGTGCAGGATGTGGTGATGATGGGGCGCTATGGCCACATGGGTTTTTTGCGCATCCCGAAACAGGCCGACCACGAAGCGGTGGAACTGGCACTGCGCCGCGTCAACCTCTGGGATTTGCGTCACCGTCAGATCGGCGAATTGTCAGGCGGGCAGAAAAAGCGGGCCTTTCTGGCTCGTGCCCTCGCACAAGAAGCGCAGGTGATCCTGCTCGATGAACCCTTCACCGGCGTGGATGTGAAAACCGAGGACGCGATCATCGAGCTGCTGAAGGCACTGCGCGACGAGGGCTGCGTGATCCTCGTCTCCACCCACAACCTCGGCAGCGTGCCCGAGTTTTGCGACCGCACCGTGCTCGTGAAGAACACCGTGCTGGATTTCGGCCCCACCAGCCTGATCTTCACCCCGGCCAATCTGGAGAAGACCTTCAGCGGCGTGCTGCGACACTTCGACCTGCCGCCCTCGGTGGCCTCACCCGCCAACGGCGTGGTCGGCATCATGACGGATGACGAACGGCCGCTGATCTTCGTCGATGGGCGCTCCTCGATCCGGGGCGTGCCCAGCCCCGTGCCGCCCGCGAACACGCCAACGCCCGGCAACATCCCCGCCCCTGCTGCCGCACCTGCGCCCCGCCCGGACATGTCCGCTGATGCCGCCTCCGTTGACAGGGGCACGGCTTTCCTGCCACCGCGCGCCTCAAGCGCAGCCTCCCGTTCAACATCCACGACACCGACAGGCACGCCTGACATAACGCTCGGCAAAACGACCAGCCCGCCAACCGGCGGGGCGCACACCTCAGGGGCCGCCCGATGAGCCTGCTGCTGCAACCCTTCGACTATGCCTACATGGTCAACGCCATGTGGGTGGCTTCACTGATTGGTGGCGTCTGCGCTTTTCTGTCCTGCTTTCTCATGCTGAAAGGCTGGTCCTTGATGGGTGATGCGCTCTCGCACTCGATCGTGCCGGGCGTGGCAGGTGCTTACATGCTGGGACTACCGTTTTCGGCGGGCGCCTTCTTCGCGGGGCTGCTCGCTGCCGGCAGCATCATGTTCCTCAATCGCCAGACGCGGCTCAAGCCCGATGTGACGATCGGGCTGATCTTTTCGGCCTTCTTCGGGCTGGGGCTTTTCATGATCTCGCTGTCGCCCAGCAGCGTGAAACTTCAGACCATCGTGCAAGGGAACATCCTGGCCGTCACCCCCGAAGACACTCTGCAACTGCTGCTGATCAGTGCCGTGACACTGATCGTGCTCAGCACCCGGTGGAAAGATCTGCTGGCTGTCTTCTTCGACGAAAACCATGCGCGCAGCATCGGGCTACGCCCGGCATGGCTGAAGCTGATCTTCTTTGCGATCCTGTCGGCCTGCGCCGTGGCCGCCATGCAAACGGTCGGCGCCTTTCTCGTCATCGCGCTGATCGTCATCCCCGGCGCCACCGCCTACCTGCTCTCCGACCGCTTCAGCCGCATCATCCTGATCGCCGTCGGCATCGGCATGGTCACGAGCTTTCTTGGCGTCTACCTCAGCTATTTTCTCAATGGCGTGACGGGCGCCATCATCGTGCTGCTGCAAGCGGCCCTCTTTGCCGGCGCCTTCATCCTCGCCCCCACCCACGGCCTGCTGGCCGCTCGGCGCCGCGCCCGGCAGGCGCTGGCCGCGCGAAACAGCACGATCACAGCCCGGAAAAAGCCCGCCCAAAAAGACGCAATGGCTACCGAGGCAATGGCCGCCTCCCAGCGAAGGGCGATGGCGGCAGAGCCTGTGCCACTCACGACGGCTCGGAGGCAAGGCCAATGAGTCCGGAACTGCTCGCCCCGCTTGAATTCTATTTCATGCAGCATGCGCTGCTGATTGCCGTGCTGGTGGCCATCCCCACCGCGCTGCTCTCCTGCTTTCTGGTGATGAAGGGTTGGGCACTGCTGGGCGATGCGATCTCGCATGCCGTCTTCCCTGGCGTGGTGCTGGCCCACATGGTGGGGTTGCCACTGCCCGTGGGTGCCTTCGTGGCGGGCATGAGCTGCGCGCTCCTGAGCGGCTACGTGCACGACAACAGCCGGATCAAGCAGGACACGGTCATGGGTATCGTCTTCTCCAGCATGTTCGCGCTGGGGCTGCTGCTGCATGCCGTCTCGTCGGCCGACATGCATCTGGATCAGATCCTCTTTGGCGACGTGCTCGGCGTTCAGCCCGAAGACCTGATCGAAACCGGCAGCATCGCACTTCTGATCTCGCTAGGCATGCTGCTCAAGTGGCGGGATCTGCTCTTGAACATCTTCGACCCCATTCAGGCCCGCACCTCGGGGTTGCCCGTGCAGTGGCTGCACTACGGCTTGCTGGCCGCCGTCTCACTTGCCGTGGTGGGCGCACTGAAATCCGTCGGCATCGTGCTGACGATCGCATTGCTGATCGCCCCCGGCGCCATCGCACTGCTCCTGACCCGCACCTTTGGGCAAATGCTGTGGGTGGCGGTGCTGGCCACCGTGCTGGCCTCGGTGGGCGGCATCTATCTGAGCTTCTTTCTCGACAGCGCCCCGGCCCCCACCATCGTGGTGCTGCTGACGCTGTTTTTCCTGCTGGCGCTGCTGGTCGACGGCTGGAAGACCCGACGCCTGCGCCGGGCACAAGCATTTGCCCCTTCGTCTTCCTTTGGTCAAGCCTATGCCGCTTCGGCCCATCCAGGCAGTTCGGCCCCTTCCGCGAGTTCGACCGGTTCTACCGGATCGAACCGCTCGACCGCGGCGATCACGTCAGCCACCTCAGCCCCCAAGCTTGACCCCAAGGTTCTGCCAGACATGGTGCCCCATACCACTCCAGGAGAGCCGCGATGAACCACCCTGCCACCCAAGCCCCTCCCACCCCCGTCCCCCACCACGCCATCGACGCCATCATCTTCGATCTGGGCGGTGTGCTGGTGGACTGGAATCCCCGCTACCTGTACCGCCAGATCTTCACCTCGGCCGATGAGATGGCGTATTTCCTCACGGAAATCTGTAGCCCCGCATGGAACGAAGAGCAGGATCGGGGCCGAAGCTGGGACGAAGCCGTGCGCAAGCTGCAAGCCCAGTATCCGCAATACTGGAACGAGATCGCCGCCTACCACCTGCGTTGGGCCGAAACCCTGCGCGGCGAGCTGCCCGAGACGGTGAAGCTGCTTGAGCAATTGCGCCAGACCCCGCTGCGCCTGCTGGCGCTCACCAACTGGTCTCAACAGACCTTTCCCATCGCCCGTGAGCGCTTTGGCTTCTTGCAATGGTTCGAGGGCATTCTGGTCTCGGGGGAAGAAGGCATGGCCAAACCGGATCAGGCCATCTTCGAGCTGATGGCCAGCCGCTACCACCTCACCCCCGCCCTCACGATCTTCATCGATGATTCGGAAAAGAACGTGCGCGCAGCGCAAGAAGCCGGCTACCAGGCCATCCACTTCACCGGCGCCGAAGCACTGCGCGCCGAGCTGGCGCGGTTTGGGGTGGTGCTTGCCGACGGCTAATCCCTAACAGGCTGTTGAAATACCTCGCCACGCATCACCTGATCATGGCACGCGCGCTGCAAGTCATTGATGTCATGACATGACTTGCCGAGCAACACTTCATCGTCTGCCCTCGCTGCAACCTTGTCAGCAACACGATATATTAGCCAACAATAATAAAGGAGTTGTTGGCAAGCCCTGGATTTATGGCGAAGACCTGTCGCGCGAACGCGGCACCCTCTGCGAATATCAAGGTAAATCCACCCAACCCTCGCCCACGGATGAAGAAGCCGCCAAGGCCGAAGCCCGGCGCTTCAAATGGGTGACGGCCCCCGACAAGGGCGTGCCGCTGCGCGACATCGAAGCCATCGTGCACCACGCCGAGCACAAGAACGATTCACTCGGCATCCGGCTCGAAGAGCAGCATGTGCTGCTGCTGGAAGACGGCTGGGCCTATACCGGCCTACGCGTGACGCCGGCCGATCTGGATGTGAAAGCCTCACACCAGCATGAGCCGGACAAATGGGCGCGCTGGCGCAAGAAAGGTAGCGGCTACCAGATCGAACGCGCGGGCCAATGGAAGACCATCCCAGGCATCGCGGCCCGGCCGGCCAAATCCGGTGAAAAGCTCAACGGCGCTTACAGCCACTCGGCCATGTACGGCAACATCTACACCACCGCCCACACCTTCAAGAGCACGCTCTACTTCAAGCGTGATGGCACGCTGAGCCGAGGCAACACGATGCGCGGCGGCACCACCGCCATGAACACCGGCACCTTCAGTGCCAATGTGGCAAGCGACGCCGAGGACAACCGTCCGATGACCTACCGCCTTGAAGGCTACACGCTGATCCGCAAACGCGCGGACGGCAAGACCACCCGCAGCCTCGCCTTCTTCTGGGGCGACGGGCAGGAGCACTTGGCCATCGATGGCACCACCACCTACAGCCTGAGTCGGTGAGACGAGTCGTTGAGAAGCGCAGACGCCCTGTCGGGCCATGCCATGGACGACAAAAGCCAGGCACTGCAAACTGCAGTGCCTGGCTGGATGCTGCATCCATCTGCTTCAGCCCCCCATGCCGATGATGGCATGTACGCGGTGAAGCTGATGTGAAACTGATGCCAAAGACCCGTCAGAAAGCGGGCCATCAGACCATCAGGCCATGGCCTTGATGGCGGCCGACAGGCGGCTCTTGTGGCGGGCAGCGGCGTTCTTGTGGATGATCTTCTTGTCAGCGATGGAATCGATGACGCTCATCGAAGCCTGAAACTGGGCCGTGGCAGCAGCCTTGTCGCCAGCAGCGACGGCCTTGCGCACTTTCTTGATGGCGGTGCGCAGACGCGAACGCAGGGCGCTGTTGTGTGCATTCAGTTGAACTGCCTGGCGAGCACGCTTGCGCGCCGACGCGATATTTGCCATGAGAATTCCTCAGAAAGAGCCTGTGCTCTGTATGACTGACGACAAGACGGCTGCGCGGCCATCCTGAACGATATGTTCGGTATGGATGTTACGGTAAGCCCTAAAGCCTTTGCTTCTTGCACCCTTCACCCTTGTCTGCCGAGTTTACCCCGACCACCAAGGATGGCCCGGCCAACGCCAGACAACCATGCCCGAAAAGCAAGGAAGTGCCACCCGTAAACTAAGCCTACTATTATAGCCATTGAACCGGGCTCAGAACAAGCGGCTGAACCGGCGGGCACAGTCTGACATGCGCCATACCTTCCCCCTCCTGGCAGGGGCGCTCTATCATGTCGGCCTGACTCATTCCCCGCCCCCTGCCCCTCGTGAACCTGCTCCGTGCCGCCGCCACCATCAGTGGCATCACTCTGCTCTCCCGCATCACCGGCCTGATTCGAGAAACCCTGGTGGCAGCCACCTACGGCGCCGGTCCACTCACCGATGCCTTTTTCGTGGCCTTCCGGCTACCGAACATGCTGCGCCGGATGTTTGCCGAAGGCGCCTTCACCCAAGCCTTCGTGCCGATCCTGGCCGACACGAAGGAGAACGACCCCACTCACACCCGCGACGTGCTCGGCGCCGTGGCGACCGTGCTGTTCTGGGTGCTGACGCTGGTGGTGATCGTGGGCGTGGTGGCCGCGCCCGGTCTGGTGTGGATGGTGGCCAGCGGCCTGCGGCAAGACCCGGAAGCCTATTCGATCGCTGTCCTGATGACGCGCTGGATCTTTCCCTACATCCTGCTGATCTCGATGGTGGCACTGGCCGCGGCCGTGCTGAACCTGTGGAAGCAGTTTGCCGTGCCCGCTTTTGCGCCGGTGCTGCTGAACCTCTCGATGATCGGTGCAGCACTGTGGCTCACCCCCTATTTCGACCCGCCCATCCTCGCGCTGGCCGCCGGCGTGATGATCGGTGGCCTCATCCAGGTGGCCTGGCAGGTGCCGGCGCTCATCAAGATCGGCATGCTGCCGCGCATCCGCTTCTCCTTCTTCAAGGCGCTGAAAGACCTGACCGTGCGCCGTGTGATGAAGAACATGGCGCCCGTGCTGCTGGCCGTGTCGGTGGCGCAATTCAGCCTCATCATCAACACGCAGATTGCTTCGTGGCTGGCTCCCGGCAGCGTCTCATGGGTGACGTATGGCGATCGGCTGATGGAGTTTCCAACGGCGCTGCTCGGCATCGCGATGGGTACCGTGCTGCTGCCCAGCCTCTCGCAGGCCAACGCGAGCGGCAACCAGCAACGCTACAGTGACCTGCTCGACTGGGGGCTACGACTTGCGCTGCTGCTGGCCACCCCTGCCATGATCGGTCTGGCGCTGCTGGCCCGGCCGCTCACGGCCCTGCTTTATCACTATGGCGCCTTCAGTGAGCAGGATCTGGTGATGACGGCGCGGACCGTCACCGCCTATGGCGCGGGCCTCTTTGCGCTTACCGCCGTGCGCATCCTGGCCCCCGGTTTCTTTGCCCGGCAGGATGTGCGCACGCCGGTGAAGATCGGTATTGGTGTCTTGATCTGCACCCAGCTGATGAACCTGGCGCTGGTGCCATGGCTCGCCCATGCGGGGCTGGCACTGTCGATTTCACTCGGCGCCTGGCTCAATGCCGGCTGGCTGTTGCATGGCCTGAAAAAACGCGGTGCTTATCGGCCGCAGGCCGGCTGGCCGCGCTTCATCCTGCAGGTGCTGGTCGCGCTCACCGGCCTGGGCCTGCTGCTCGCCTGGGGCACACAGCATTTCGACTGGGTGGCGCTACAGGCCGACCCGTGGCTGCGTGCCGCCATCGTCCTGGGCATGGTCGTGGGGGGTGCTGCCGTCTACTTCGGCATTCTGCTGGCACTCGGCATGAAGCCCAAGCAGATGATCAAGCCACCCAAGGATGAGGATGAGGCGACTGTGGCAAAGCCTGCAGAATGAAACGGCATGCAAACGATAAAATCCGGCATGTGGTTCTGGCAGCGCGCATGCAGCGAGCACTTCCCCTGCCCGTCCCACGCTCGACATCCTCTCACCTGACCACACACTGCCTGATGGCCCCCTGGAGACCCATCCGATGAAACCGCTGGTATCCGCCCTGAATCTCGTCCCGATCCGTGAAGGACAGACCCACGCGCAGGCTTTCGAGTCGATGGTGTCACTGGCCAAGACGGTGGAGGGTCTGGGCTACCACCGTTACTGGATCGCCGAGCACCACAACATGCCGAGCCTGCTCAGCTCGGCCACGCAGATCCTGGTGAGCCATGTGCTGGGCCACACGCACAGCATCCGTGTCGGTGCGGGTGGCGTCATGCTGCCCAACCACAGCCCGCTGATGGTGGCCGAACAATACGGCACGCTGGCCACACTCTATCCGGGCCGTGTCGAGATCGGCCTGGGGCGCGCGCCCGGCACCGACTACATGACGGCCGCGGCCCTGCGCCGCCGCAAGAGCGACGTGGCCGAGCGCTTTCCGGAAGACGTGCAGCAGTTGCAGCGTTTTTTTGGCCCGGCCGACAAGCAGGGTCAGGTACGCGCCCTGCCCGGCATGGGGCTGGAGGTGCCACTCTACGTGCTGGGTTCCAGCACCGATAGCGCCCATCTGGCCGCCGAGCTGGGCCTGCCCTACGCCTTCGCCTCGCATTTTGCGCCCCGCATGCTCGACGCCGCCCTGGATGTCTACCGCAGCGAGTTCCAGCCGTCTGCCGTGCTCAGCGAACCCAAAACCATCGTGGCACTCAACGTGATTGCGGCCGACACGCATGATGAGGCACGCTTTCTCGCCACCTCGCAGGAACAGTTTTTCCTCAACATCGTGCGCAACACGCGCCGGCCCTTGCAGCCACCCGTCGAGAGCATGGAAGGCTTGTGGACGGAATCCGAGGAATCGATGGCCTCGCAGATGCTCGCCTGCTCGCTGATCGGCAGCCCCGACGACATCGCCCACCAGTTTGCCGACCTGCACGGCCGGGTGCGTGCTGATGAATATCTGGTGGTCAGCTACATCTACGATGAAGACAAACAGCATCGCGCCTATCAGATCTTCAAGGATGTCGTGAACGCCATCTGATCAAGCGCCTGACTCCTCATGATGCATTTTTAGGTCTACGCATGACACGGACACAGTTTTCCCATCAAGACGGCCGCACGCTCGCCATCGACGGAGCCGAGCTGTATGTGGAAGAAATCGGCAACCCCGATGGCCCTGCGGTACTGATGCTGCACGGTGGCTTTGGCAGTTGCGAAACCTTCAACGCCATCACCCCGGCTCTGGCACCCCGTTACCGCCTGATCGGCATCGACAGCCGTGGACAAGGCCAATCGACGTTGGGCGATGCGCCCCTCAGCTATGCCCGACTGCAAAAAGACGTGGAAGCCATCACCCGACAGCTGGGCCTGTCACGCTACAGCGTGATCGGCTTCAGCGATGGCGGCATTCTCGCACTGCGACTGGCGGCCAACCCCAACAACCCGATCGACCGGATCATCAGCATCGGCGGACACTGGCAGCTGGCCGCCGATGACCCCACGCGCGCCACCTTCGCCAAGATCAGCACGGCCTTCTGGAAAAAATACTTCCCCGAGGAGTACGCGCGTTATCACGAAGTGAACCCGGCGCCGGATTTCGACACGCTGGTCGACCGCATCCGCGTGCTGTGGCTGGATGACACCGAAGACGGCTACCCTGGCGAGCTGGTACGCCACATCCGCGTGCCACTGCTGGCCATCCACGGCGAGGATGACCCCGTTGTACTGCGCAGCAACCCGCTCGAACTCGTGGAACGGGTGAACGGCGCCCGCCTGCTGTGGCTGCCCTTCACCGGCCACGCCTCACATGAGGAGCGGCCGGGCTGGATCACGCCGGCCATCGAGGTGTTTTTGGGGATGGATGATCGAAATCCTGTTGTTTGAGACAGGAGAAAAAGCGGAGTATCGCCTGAGTCAATTGCAGGATGACCCCGAGGCCCGCTGATCCAACACCCAGCGCCGAAACGAGGCTTCAATACGGGCGGTGTCCAGCCCTTGGCTGATGACGACGAGTTGGGTGCGGGGTTGCTGACCGCCCCAGCTTGGCAGGTGTTCGGGCGGGTGGATCATGTGCTGCACGCCATTGATCAGCACGGGCAGCTTTTCGCCGATGTTGAGGATGCCTTTGACACGCAGCACGGCCCTGCCGTGTACATGCAGCAAGGCCGACAGCCAGACGCCAAAGGCTGTCCAATCGACCGGGGCGTCCACCTCGATGGCAATGGACTGAATGTCACCAGACAAGGGGGCACCTGATTTGTCAGCTAATGACCCTCCACCTTCTGCCCCCCCGTTTCCATCCGCCCCCTCACCACCCGCTGATGGCAAAAACGGCTGATGGGCAGATGCCAAGCTCGATCTGCCGCTGATGCTCCCAGCACTCTGTGGACTCTCTCTGCTCTCTCTGCTCTCACGAGCATCATGCAGCGTGGGCCGTATCGCCCGCAACGCTGCAGGCGCTTTGACCAGACGCCCCAAATCCGCCTCGGTCAAAGCCACTTGGTGGTTCAATGCCGGCAAATCATCCATCAGCCCCAACGGCATCAACGGCACGCCCGGCACCCAGGCGGCCAGACTCAGCAGCAAGGCATCGATCTGCGCGGCGTCGAGCAGATCGGTTTTGGTGATCAGCACCTGATCGGCAGCCGTGAGCTGTTGCACCCAGATCGGCTGCTGCCGGGCGGCCATGCCATCGGCATGCAGCGCATCCACCACCGTCCACACGCCGGCCACCCGAAATTGATGGCTCAGCACCGGGTCGGTCATCAGTGTGGCGAGAATCGGCGTTGGTTCGGCCAGGCCCGTGGTTTCCATCACCACCCGCTTGAAGGGTGGCAACTCGCCCCGCGCACGGCGGTCGAGCAAATCGAGCAGACAATCTTTCAGCTCGCCCCGAATCTGGCAACAGATGCAGCCTGAATCGAGCAGCACCACATCGGGCGACAGTGCCGTCACCAATTGCTGATCGATGCCGACCTCACCAAATTCGTTGATCAGCACCGCCACCTCGCCTGCCTGCTCGTGGGCCAGCAATTTTTTCAGGACGGTGGTCTTGCCGGCGCCCAGAAAGCCGGTCAGCACAGTCAGCGGCGTTCTCGCATCATTCATCATGAAGGGGATCAAAAGACCGGCCCGTCACGCGCTCGACGGCCAGCCAGATCTGGCTGATGTTGGCGGCCAACTCGGTCTTGCCGGTGGGGCCGCTCACCCGGTAATGAGTGCCCCGCCAATCGGTCACGCGAATGCGGCGTGGCGCCAGCATCCGGTTGACGAAAGCGATGCGCCGACCGCGTGCGAGCCGGCGCAGTACCGGGTTGGCGCTCTGCCCCATGCCCGCCGAGAGACTGCCCACCGAATGCCCATCGAGACGGCTCGCCCAATGGGCATCTTCGGACAACAGGCCACACAAGCCGCACATGGATCACTCACTCCCCAAATACCCCAAATAACCCGAATAACCCGGGCATGGCACAAACCGGCTCCCAGCCAAGGAAAAAACAGGCAACGCAGCGAAAGCACGGAAGCAGGGAACGACATGTCCCCTGCTCATCCATGCCAGCCTCAATCCCAGGTGCGCGGATTGCGGGCGATGAAATCATCGGCCATCTGATCAAGCGTGCACCATTCCACGCCGTCATGGCTGCTGATGTATTCGATCAGCCGCTCATGCATCAGCAGCACCTGCGGGCGGCCCGACACATCGGGGTGAATCGTCATCGTGAAAATCGCATAATCGAATTCACGATACACCCAATCGAACTGGTCACGCCACAACTGCTCGATGTCACGCGGGTTCATGAAACCGTGGCTGTTGGGCGCCGTCTTGATGAACATCATCGGCGGCAGATCGTCCAGATACCAGCTGCCGGGAATTTCGACGAGTTTCGTCTCCGTGCCCCGCTGCAGCGGCTTCATCCAGTGGCTGGGGTGCTTGGAATAATCGATTTTCGTCCAGCTGTCGCCCACCCGAATGTAGTACGGGTGAAAATCATTGTGCATCAGCGAGTGGTCGTACTTGATGCCGCGCTCCAGCAACAGCTCGTTGGTGGAAGGGCTGAACTCCCACCACGGCGCCACATGGCCCGTGGGCGCCCGGCCCGACAGCTCCGTCACCAGCTCGATGGCACGATCGAGCACATAGCTTTCCTGCTCACGGGTCATCGCGATCGGGTTCTCGTGGCTGTAGCCGTGGATACCGATTTCATGACCCCGACGCGCCACTTCCTTCATCTGCTCCGGGAACGTCTCGATCGAGTGCCCCGGAATGAACCAGCTGGTTTTCAGCCTGTATTTGTCGAACAGATCCAGCAGGCGGATCGAGCCGATTTCACCGGCGAACATGCCGCGCGAGATGTCGTCCGGGCTGTCCTCACCCCCATAGGAACCGAGCCAGCCTGCCACGGCATCCACATCCACACCATAACCCACGAGAATCTTCTTCTTTGCCATGTGCTTGTCTCCCTTGCTTGGCATGGGCGCCCGACGCCGTTGAAACGCCTGACCATCAGCACGTGGGTTGCCCACCAGACGCAACGGCTCACGAGAATCCCGCGAGCCGCCATTGCGCGATGACCGCCACCCAAACGGCCTGCGGATCAGGCTTTTGATCCATGCCGCAGAACGCCCGTCATTGACCTTCTCTCATTCTGGGCGTTTATGACAAGCTGGGCCAAAAAGCCCCTGCACAGCGGTGCAGAACCTCAGGATTCAAAATCATTGTCAATAACGGTATCATTCGTCGTCTTTGTAAGAATCCACAAAGATACACAGTATCAATTAATGTTTGTTCGTCCTTCCCCTTCCAGACAAATCCACATGTCGACACCTCCCAAGCCGCTCCATGCCCCTGGCGTGACCTCTGTCCTGCAAACGTCCTTGCATGCTGCGGGCTGCCTGAGCCAGGCTCCCCGTGCCCTGCTGGCCAGCTGCCTCTTCACGGTGCTGGCCATGCCCCAACTGGCGCTGGCCCAAGCCAGCGACAACGCCGCCGAACTGTCGGCCATCAAGGTGACGGCCGATTTCGACCCGGATGATGTGCGCCCCGAAGGCGTCACCACCGCCACCAAAACCTACCTGCCCCCGCGCGACATTCCGCAAGCCATCGACACGGTGGAAGTGAGCAAGTCGAAGAGCTACGGCATCAATGACCTCAGCATCATGCTCGATGGCGTGCCGGGCGTCACCACCGCCTACGACATGCGGGGCGAAGGGCTGACCATTCGCGGCTTCGAGGCCGATGCCAACGACATCTATCGGGATGGCGTGCGCGAAAGCGGCCAGGTTCGCCGCAGCACGGCCAACATCGAGCGGATCGAGGTGCTGAAAGGCCCGGCCTCGGTGCTGTATGGGCGCGGCTCGGGCGGCGGCGTGATCAACATGATCAGCAAGCAGGCCCGCTTCGATGCGGGCAGCAGCGTCTCGCTGCGTGGCGGCTCGTGGCAGAACGTGGGTGGCACGCTGGACGTGAACAAGGTGCTGAACCGCCACGTGGCCGTGCGGCTGACAGCCGACCGCGAGCAGGCACACAGCTTCCGCAGCGGCATCCGCAACCGCAACGAGATGTTCTCGCCCAGCATTCTGGTCGATACCCGTACCGGCCTGCGCTGGGTGGGGCAATACACCTGGGACACGGTCTGGCGCGTGCCGGATCGCGGCCCTAACCGCTCGGAGCTGCCTGACGGTGTGTCGATCCGCACCGGCTTTGCCATGCCGGGGGATTTCGTCGAAGACCGGCTGCGCGTGCTGCGCTCCGACCTGAGCTATGACATCGACAAGGACTGGAAGGTTCGCTGGGTGGCCACGAAGCGCAAGGCCGATCAGGATTTCGATCATGTGTTCCTGGGCACCTGGTGCTCGGCCGAGGGACAGACCAACCAGGGCCGCCCCTGCACCTGGAACAACCGCATCCAGCAACGCTATGCCTGGCAGCACACGCACAACCAGACCACCACGCAAACGGTCGATCTGACGGGCAACTTCAGCCACCACGGCATCCAGCATGATCTGCTGTTCGGCTTCGAGCACAGCACCGAGGCACGTGAACCGGAAGTGTTCGCGCGTGGCGGCACGGCCGGTGCCTACCCCTACCCGATCGACCCCTACAACCCGTCGTGGCCCAATGGCCGTCCAGCGCGGGAAGCGGCCAACATCCGCAACGATCATGAGGGCAAGGCCAACGCCTTCTATGCACAGGATCTGATCAGCTTCACCGAACAGTGGAAGGCGTTGATCGGTCTGCGGCAGGACAACTACACCTTCAAGAGCACCAATCTGGTCAACGGCCTCTCGCGCACCTACAAGGACAACGCCACCAGCTATCGTGTCGGCGCAATCTATCAGCCTTCGGAAACGCAGAGCCTCTATGCCTCGTGGAGCCGCAGCTTTGCACCCTATGGTGGCCGTGGCAACCTGAGCGTGGACACCGCGGCGGGCGCGAG
Source organism: Lautropia sp. (assembly GCA_030532895.1). Classification (GTDB taxonomy): domain Bacteria; phylum Pseudomonadota; class Gammaproteobacteria; order Burkholderiales; family Burkholderiaceae_E; genus Lautropia. The sequence continues at coordinate 17,029 of JAUNKF010000028.1, forward strand.
CATCGACGACGAACCGCAATACAACCGCCAGCTGGAAGTGGGCCTGAAGAGCGACTGGTTCGACAACCGCTTCTCGACGCAACTGGCGGTGTATCAGCTGGAGCACTACAACATCCGCTACAACCCGGATGAAAACCAGCCCCATCTGTGGGCACTGCGCGGCAAGGAACGCTCACGCGGCATCGAGTTCAGCATCACGGGTCAGCTGGTCGAAGACTGGTATGTACGCGGCGGCGTGGGCTTGATGAAGCCCGAAATCGTCCAAGATTACTTTCAGCCTGAAAACGAGGGCAAGATCCTGCGCAACACCGCCGAACGCAACGGCAACCTCTTCGTGCGCTACGCACCGGCTGGCCAGTGGTATGCCGAATTGGGCGTGACGCACAGCGGCAGCCGCTGGGCAGACGCCGCCAACACCGACAAGCTCCCCGGCTACACTCGCTGGGATGCCCTGGTCGGCTGGCGTCAGGATGCCTGGACGGTGACGCTCGCACTCACGAACCTGACGGATCGCAAATACTGGCGGGCGAGCAACATGCCGGGCACACCACGCAGTGCGCTGCTCACGGCGAATTATCAGTTCTGATGCCGGTTCTGACTCAGTTCAGACATCCGCCTGAACCGTGCTGATGTGTTACTCAGTTCTGACATCCATCTGAACCATGCTGATGCGTTGAACCACATCACACTCCAGGCGTTTGGCGGCTCCGTCTTTTTGAAGGCAGAGCCGCTTTGTTTTATCTCGTCGTGTCTGCACGATTGTTTTTCTTGATCGACCAGAGCGCCCTGTCTGTATTCCGCTACTTGCCCGAATCGACAAGCCTACCCGAATAGATGCTCAATCGGGACACGACTTTTCAGGGGTGGAAGCAGCCTTGGCTGTTTGAAGGCAGCACCTTTTTCTAAAATACAAAAAGCAGCATTAAGAGCCAAAATATAACAAAACGTAAATTTTTACTTTACCGTAAAGTAAACTTTACACCTGATCTTGCGGCGCCTATTCTGGTCTTGAAACGGGCTTGGAAGAAAAAGCGCTAGCTTGATTTGATAGCCGAGCCTGCTTCCATTTCAAGGAGACTCATCATGAAGAATTTTAAGAAACTTGGTGTGGGCGCAGCTGCTCTGGTTGCCGCCTTGGGATTGGCAAGCGTCGCTCCTACAGAGGCACAGGCGCAGAGTTGTAGTGGGAACTTGATCAAGTCATTCCCAATCAACAGCCCCAAAAACGGTGAGCAAATTGGCGCGCTTGATGTCTATTACTCGAAAAGAAATGGCGGCACCAATACGGCTTGCATGCGCCATCACAACAAGACGTGGGGCGAAGGTTTGGAAACTCGGGTTGCTATCCAGAGATGCGATGGCTACTACGACTGCGATACTGCAGGCCCATGGAAAAATGATGGGGGGCATTACAAATATTACGCCGGCCCTGTATTTGTCAGCGGTACTCGCAAAAATTGCGTGGCCGTTCGTGGTGTCTTTGAAGATCGATACTCTGATGAGCGTGTCTACATTCACGCCTGGAACCTTGGTTGCGGCGCCACCCCACAGGTCACTTACCCCTCCCCGCGAAGCGACACACGTTGCCGCCCCCATATGCGTTGCCCACAGTGAGCGCTTCTGTAGACCTTTGAAAGGTAAAAATATAAGGGTCTACAAATGCTGAAACCAGAGCTATCCTTCGATTATCTATCGCAGGATAGCTCAGACGGAACACCCACTACAATCCACTCTCCGTGGCGGAAAAGACAAAAAAGCTCATTGATAGGCTTCATTGGCGGCCGTGGCCATTTCACTCTTTATTTTTCTGCCGCGCCTCCCACAACACCGGCCCCAGACGCTTCAGATCATCTTGCAGCGCCTGCTGCTTCTCGGGTGTGGCCGCCCCTGGGCTGTGCTTGCACAAGACGGCTGCCACGCCGGCGGGATCATGGCCGTGGATGGCAATGCTCTCGACCATGCTGCGCCGCTCGATGTCCGGCCAATTGAGCGCCTCGGGCGCCTGCCCGGCCTCGATGGCCTGGTTGGCCAATTGCCAGAAAATGTGGGCTGGCCCCTGGTGGCTGGCCAAACTCGGAAAGCGCTGCAAGCGTCGTGCGATTTCTGCCGCCTCAAACTCACTGCCGGCAGGCGGTGAAACCCCCACCAAGGCCGAGACTACCTGCTCATAGTTGGTGAGGAAAAAATCGACATAAGCGCCGTACTCCCCGGTTTCGTAGTAATGCAGAATGGCCCGTTGATAAGTGTCGATCAGCGTATCCTTGAAAAACAGCGGCAGGCAATCACCCTGCACTAGAGCGGCCGTCTGCATCAGTCGAGCCGTTCGCTTATTGCCATCCCGAAAATACTGCAAATAAGCCAGGTTGCAATGCAGATAGATGGCCCGCTCAAAAGGGTCGGTGTATCGTGACGCCGTATCAAGGATGAAACGGACTTCGGTGCGAAGCCGCGCCGGGTCTGCCGGCGGGCTGTAGCTCGATGCACCTATCTGCACGTCTGAGGTACGAACCAACCCCTGCTCATGCACCGGCAACAGATCACGCATCAGCCGTTTGTGCAGATCAGACAGATAATCCAGATCCAGTACGGTGGACGACTCTGTCTCCATGGCACGGGCAAAACCTTCCCGCAGGTTCAACAGCATCACGGCATCGGAGTAGCGCTTGCCCCCCGCCGTGACGCCAAGGCGCAGCAGGTTGTCGGTGTCGATCCGGTCATAGGTATTGCCTTCGATCTTGGCCGAGGTGTAGACGAAATCGACCGCCATCTCCTCGTAATGACGCACATCCTGGCGGAAACGTTGCAGCGGATACTGGCGCGACAGTTGATGCAGTCTGGCCTGAGCAGGCTCCGTCAGGATGGGGCGATCGCAGACAAAAGCGGGGTTGTATTGCATAGCGTGGCGTGGCGTGCTCATGGAAAGGGCCGATCATGCTCTGGATTCTATCGGCTACGCGATGCAGCCCCGCCTGTCGTGCGCCCCATGAGGTGCGATGCGCATCGTCCGAGCCTTGCCCGCCTGATGAACGGACGCAAGCGTAGCCATCAGTGACGGCCCCCCCTCTCGATGGAAGCCGGCTCATTTGCGACAATGACAAGCTCAACAGCACCCATCCTGCACGCCTTGGCGGGGTCTCAGGGGAAGCATCCGTGCATGGTGCGACCCAACCGGTGCCCTGTCGATAGCCATGAAAAAGCTGCCCACCCTCCTGCTCCTCTCTTGCCTGATGCCCTTCGCTGTTTCCGCGAAAACCATCCCGTGCAAGGTGGTGGGCGTGGCAGATGGGGACACCCTCACCTGCCTGACGGCCGACAAGCAGTCGCTGAAGGTTCGGCTCAATCAGATCGACGCCCCGGAACGGGGGCAGGCTTTTGGGCAGGCTGCCAGACGGAAACTGGCCGAGCTGGTGCATGGCAAAAGCGTTCGGCTTGAAACCGATGGTACCGACCAATACGGCCGCCTGATCGCGCAGGTGTTTGTGGATAAGCGCAACATCAATCAGGCCATGGTGCAAAGCGGCCATGCCTGGGCCTATCGCAAATACCTGAAAGACCCCGCTTATCTGAAACTGGAGGCTGATGCCCGGGCGGCCAGCCGGGGGTTATGGTCTCAGCCGAACGCCGTCTATCCCAGCGAATACCGCCGCGGCAAAGCCCCCGGCGAGGTTTCCCGTCAGGTGCTTGCCCCCACCAAGATCAAGGCAGGCAAGCATCAGAACCACCAGGGCCACGCTCATGCTGGCGGCGGCAGCAAGCACCAGGCCGCGCAAGGCCACGCCCAACCGGTGGCACTTGAAAGCTTCCGCTGCGAAGGCAAGCGTTTCTGCCGCGAGATGAACAGCTGCGCCGAAGCCCGCTTCTATCTGACGCAATGTGGCGTCAGCCGGCTGGATGGGGATCGGGACGGCAAGCCGTGTGAGCGTCTGTGTTTTTGACGGCCTTTTTGCGTCCAGACGCCGGCCATGTGTTTGCCCAAAGTCGTCATGTCCCCTTTGAGCAAACTGGAGATGTCCCCTTGATGCGGTAGGCTGGCAGGCCAGAGCAAGGGGGAGGCATCAAGTGGAAGCTGTGGAAGCTGGGGAAGCTGGGGCCGCGGGGGCCGCGGGGGAAGCTGTGGAAGCAAAGGCATTCAAACTGAAACCCCTGCCAAGATCAAGGTCAGCCGCACCATGGCATTTAAATTAAACGATAATGAGAATACATATTAAATCATGATGAAGATGTGACGAAGATGCCAGGGGGACGAATCCGCGCATGACCTGCGCCCGTCCCACCAACACATGAGAGGGGGGCTTCATGAACACCGACACCCAAACAACCCCTGCCACCACCCCGGTGAACCTGACAGGCGTGCCGGAGACCACGCTGTGGACGTTGCACAACCGGGCCAGCGAAGCCGAACGGCCCGATGGCTGCATCCGTGACCCCCAATGCCTGGCCATTTATCACGCCCTGTCTTACGACTACGAGCGCAGTTTCGGCAAGGCCGAGCCGTCACACGGGGTGCGCTCGCAGCTCTTCGACGAAAAAATCCGTGCCTTTCTGGATGAGCACCCCAATGGCGTCATCATCAACCTGGGCGAAGGGTTGGAAACCCAACGCTTCCGCCTGGATGAACCGGCCTACCAAAAAGCGTCATGGGTATCGGTGGATCTGCCCGAAGCCATCGCGATGCGTGAGCGTTTCATCCAGCCGGACGCACGCCACCGGCATGTGCCGGTGAGCGCGCTCGATACGACATGGTTCGATGCCATACCACCTGGACGGCCGGTTTTCATCACGGCGCAGGGTCTGTTCATGTATTTTGAGGAAGCCGAGGTGAAGGCACTGGTTCAGGCGATGGCCGAGCGCTTTCCGGGTGCGATCCTGATGTTCGATTATTTGAGCGTGAAGCTTTCCCGGCGCACGCTCAGCCCGCAGGGCTGGATGAAGACGAAACATTATCGAACGCCACCCATGCCCTGGGGACTTGACCGGGATGAGCTGCAACCCACCTTTTCAGCCTGGTTGGGGCAGCCGGTGGCCGTTCATAACGTGACCTTCCTGTTTCCACGGGGTTTCTTGCGCTGGTTCGTGCCCTTTGCCGAGCGCCGGCTCCCCTGGCTGATGAACAAGATACCCGGCGTCTGCTGGCTGACACTGCCATAACTCATCAGAACAGATACTTCACCGTCAACGTATAGGTGCGTGGCATGGCCGGCGAGACCACGTTCTGGTTGATGGCGCCGTCGTAATACTGGCGATCAAAGAGATTGCGCACGCCGGCCGTCACTTTCAGCTGATCGAAAGTGTAGCTGGCCGACAGGTCTGCCACCGTATAGGACGGCAGGTCGAAGGGATAGTTAGCCGCCTTCTGTGTACTGACATAACGGCCACCAACACCCAAGGTGAGCGCCGGCAACTGCGGCACGCGCCAGTCGGCCCAAAGCACCAGACCATGCTTCGGCGTCATGTTGATCGGCTTGCCGATCAGTGCAGCGTTGGTGTCGCGCGTGACTTCCGCATCGGTGAAGGCGTAGGCACCGGAGACTTTCCAGCCATTTTTCAGATCCAGCCCCGCTTCCAGCTCCAACCCGCGAGCGCGCTGCTCACCGGTTTGCACCCTGAAGCCGTCGTTGACCGGGTCGGTGGTGGCGATGTTCTGGCGGCGCAAGTCATACAAGGCCGCGCTGGCCGAGACACCGCCTGCCACATATTTGAGGCCGGTTTCCCACTGCTGGCCGGTTTCCGGCTTGAAGAGATTGCCTGCGGCATCTTGCCCAGCCGTGGGCAGGAAGGAGCGGCTATAGCTGGCATAGGCCGACCAGCCCTCGGCAAATTCGTAGACAAGGCCGGCCGAGCCGGTGGTGGCGTTATCTTTTTGTGTGGTGACAAGGTTCTTGACCCGATCATCCACCGTCATCGTGGAGCGCTCGTGGCGCAGCCCGAGCAGCGCCGTCCAGCCCTGGTCAAACTTCAGCTGATCCTGCACATACAGGCCCACGGCAGTCAGTTTGGTGGGATCATCCCGATCGAAAGTGTCCGGGCAGGTGGCGGGCACGCCATAGGCCGGCGCGAACAAATCCAGCGCCGCGATGCGGCAACGGCGTAGCGCCAGACGTGCGTTGCTGCGTCGGGCATCGAGGCCCGCCACCAGCTGATGCTTGATGGCCCCGGTCGTGCCGTGAAACAGCACCGAGGTGTCGGTGGAGAGAATGTCATATTCGAGTTGCTGCCGGGTGCCACGGCGGTTCTGACGGCGCTGGTCGCGCTGCAGGGCTTGTAGCGCGATGAAATTGCCGCTACCCGACTCATCCTCGTAACGGACGCTCTGACGCAACCTGAGTCCGTTGTCAAAGCGGTGCTGCAGGCTATAGCCAAGCGTGTACTGATCCACATCATAGGGGCCAAAGCTCGGATCACCGGTGAAAAGCCGGGTGGAAACCTCGCCATTGACGTTCGGCAGCACGGTGCCATAAGGCGTGGTGCCCTGCTGCCGAATCCAGTTGCCATTGGCATAAGTGGCAAAGACGACGAGATCCGTGTTCGGCCCAAAATCGAGCGACAACGACGGTGCCACCCAGCGATCGCGCCGATAAACGTGCTCCGTGGGGTCTTTGGTATTGGCCGCCAGCATGTTCAACCGAAAAGCTGCCTTGCCCGATTCGGACATCACCCGATTCAGGTCGGCCGCCAGCAGACGGTGGCCAAAACTGCCCACTTCGGCCTGCACCTCGCCCATGTCTTCAGCCCTCGGCCGCTTGCTGATGGCGTTGACCAGCCCCCCCGGCTGCATCTGCCCGTACAGCACCGAGTTGGCGCCCTTCAACACCTCGAATCGTTCGTAGCCATAGCTTTGCAACCGAGTCCACATGCCCGGACTTTGCACGAGGCCATCGATCAGGATCGATTCGGTCGAGCGAAAGCCACGCATGAACAGATCATCGAAACCGCGCCGACCGTAGTTGACCGGGCTGACACCTGCCACCGTCTGCAGCGCCTGTTGCAGCGTGTAGGTCTGGCGGGACTCCATTTCTTCACGGGTGACGACGCTGATCGATTGCGGCGTGTCGAGGATCCGCATTGGCGCCTTGCCGGCGGTTTCGGCCTCTTTCGGCGCAAAGCCCACATCCTTTTCAGCCGTGCCATAAATGCGCACGGCGGGCAGTGTGTTGGCTTGAACCACGGTGGTGGCGCCCACCGCCTTTTGCCCCTGAGCATGGGCCAAGGGCAAGCAGCAAGCCGCCCCACAGGCAGCCGTGGTGACGGAAAGGCGAGCAAGCCGCTGAACATCAAAAGCCGACATGGCAGAACGCTCCTCTGGCAGAAAGACCAATTTCAAAAAATGCTAACACTAACCATTGTCATTCATAAAATCGGATGTATCCCTAGATCACTTTATGCACGCCCAGAGGGGCTTTCGCAGGGACGAATCAGGGCATGACACGCCCTCACGACAAGGGACTGACAGGCTGGCAAGACGGTTGCACCCTTCTCCAGGCCCCCGCTCGTTGGCCTGTTGCAACCGGCCAGACGCCAGCACGCTCAGCCGATCGGGGCTTTGCACAACAATGGCGCAGATCCGCTCCAGCAGAAGCGCCTACCGGTTGCTGATGACGGGCAGCCTGCATGCGGGCGGCCAGGACATCTGGCCCCTACCGCGAGGGCAAGCTTCACCTTTCAGGTAATGCCACCTACAAGAGGCAAACATGGGCAACACGGCATGGGAAGGGCCGAGAACACGGCCGGCATCAAGCGCATGGGGCAGCAACGCAACCCAGACCCTGCCCTGCCCCTCCTGCCGCCACCCCATGCAGCGGCTCGCACTCGAATCACATGCCGGTGACCCGGTGGACATCGATCTGTGCTTCGATTGCCACGGTATCTGGTTCGACCGTCAGGAAAACCTTCAGCTCTCGCCCAATGGGGTATTGACCCTGTTCGAGCGGCTGCACGCGCATCGGGATGAGCCGCATGCGGCACTCAAGACGGGCAAACTCTGCCCCCGCTGCCGGCGTGGCCTGTTGCGAGGCATGGATCGGACGATCAGCGGCAGCTATGTGGTGCATCGCTGTCCGCAGCAGCACGGGCGCTTCAGCACCTTTGCCTCCTTCATGGTGGAAAAGGGCTTCGTGCGTCATCTGACGCCTGCCGAAATCCGGTCGCTGGCCGACAAGGTGCGCACGATCCATTGCGGCAACTGCGGCGCGTCGGTCGATCTGCGCAAGGATCATGCCTGCCCTTATTGTCGTTCGGCCTTCTCGCTGCTCGACCCGAAAGCCGTCGAGGCAGCACTCAAACGCTATCAGCGAGGCAGCCTGCTGCAAGGGCGGGGCAACGGCGTGGACATGGCCGTAAGCAGCGCAGGGGTGGGAGGCACCGGTGTAGGCCAGGGCATGCACGATCGCCACTCGGATGAACGTCCCCACGCCCCGGACGGCCCGGACACCGGCCTCAACAGCGCCGGTAGCAGTAACCGCATGGCTCAATCCGACGCATGGACGCTCACACCAATGGACGTGGACGAGTCCGGCAAACCGACAGGCCGCCGTTCACGCCATGCAGAAACGGCCGAGATGCGCGAAGCGGTACTGCAAGCCAAGGCCGACCAGATCCTGGCGCTGGCCGAGATCGAGCGTCTACGCGAGCGACATGCGCGTGAACGACAGGTCGAGCAATGGCGCTATGGTTATGGTAGCCACTCGCTCTTTGGCGATGAGCTGTGGTCTGCCGGGCTGTCGTTGCTGTGGGGGCTGATCAGGAATCTGTGGCAACGCTGAAAAAGCGCCTCACCCACTACCAGAAAACGCCCAGCAAGACACCCAGGAACAATGCGGCGCCAAACCAGTTGTTGTGATTGAACGCCTTGAAGCAACCGGCCCTTTGCCGATCCCGGATCAGCGTCCAGTGATAGAGCGCAATACCGGCCGCCGCCACGAGACCCAGCCACAGACCCGGAAACAGGTGCTCGCGCACCCCGACCCAGGCCATCAGGGCCAGGCACAGCGCATAGCAGAGCATCACGGCCAATACGTCGAAGCGGCCGAAGGTGATCGCGGAGGTGCGGATGCCCAGATGCAGATCGTCATCCCGATCGACCATCGCATATTCGGTGTCGTAAGCGATCGTCCAGCAGATGTTGGCCAACAGCATGATCCAGGCCGAGAGCGGTATGCTGCCCGTGATGGCCGCAAAAGCCATCGGGATGCCAAAGCCGAAGGCAATGCCCAGATAGGCTTGGGGGATGGCAAAAAAGCGCTTGAAGTACGGATAGCTACCCGCCAGCACGGCCGCCACCACGGCCAGCCCCCACACGAGCGGGCCGAAAGGAAACACGAGCGGCAAGGCGATGAGGCTCAGCACGACGAAGACAGCCACCGCCTCCCACGGGGCGATCTGCCCTTGGGCGAGCGGCCTGTCTACCGTGCGCTTCACGCTGCCATCGATGTCACGATCGGCAAAGTCGTTGATGGCGCAACCGGCCGAGCGCATCAGCACCGTGCCAAGGCAGAAGGCAAACAGTGCGTAGAGCGGCGGCCAGCCATCAGCTGCCACGAACAAGGCCCACAGCGTGGGCCAGATCAACAGCAGGATGCCGATCGGCTTGTGCAGGCGGGTGAGCCGCCAGTAAATGCCCAGCCGCGCCTTCAAGCCGAGCGGCGGACGTGAGGGGGTGGGATCGGGGCCAGGATGGGACGCTACCCTGCCCCCGGCCGACGGATGGCTGGTGTGGGTGGACATGATGTCGGGTCGCCGCATTGCGGGTGAAGCCTGTGCGGCCCGATTGTACCCAGAGCGGGGCGTGGCAGGATGTTGCGGCCCTCGCCCCCTGCGCGTGTCAGACACGGATGGCTGCCCGCTGGCTCCAACCGTGCATGACAAGGCGTCGCCTCGCGCGTCTAAAGTTGGGACATAACAGGCCAGCGCGACAACGCCATCCTCGCTCGTTTTAGTACCAACCCGGAGGCACCGAAGCGACAGACTTTGTCAGGCCGCCTTGGCCGCCAGCACCGGCCCGTCACCGTGGGTCATGCCGCCGGCATCCGTCCCGATCAAGCCCATGACGCGGCTGGCATGGCGGGCCGCCACCCATTCCTCGTTCGTGGGTTCGACGGCCAGCAGCACGGCGCTGTCAGGCGTGGAGATGACCGACGCATTAGCCTCGTTAGCTTGGTCGTCCAGACGGGCACCCAGAAAGCCCAGACCCGCCACGATCCGGCGACGCACTTCGGCACTGTTCTCGCCAACGCCCGCCGTGAAGACGATCATGTCGACCCCGTTCTGGGCCGCCACCATCGAGCCGATCTCACGAACGATGCGGCGGATGTAGAGCGCCAACGCATCACGGGCACGCTCGCCCACTGCGCTTTCATCCTTCTCATGGGCCAAGAGCACTCGCGGCTCAGGCGACAGGCCCGAGACTCCCATCAGGCCGGACTCGTGATACAGCACGCGGGCCATGTCCTTGACGCTGAGCTTTTCCATCTCCATCAGATAGAGCACGGCGCCGGGATCAAGCGCCCCCGGCCGCGTGCCCATCATCAGCCCATCCAGCGCCGAAAAGCCCATCGACGTGGCCTGACTCTTCAGACCACGCATGGCGCAAAGGCTGGCCCCACTGCCCAGGTGAGCCGCAATCAGCTTGCCCTCGGCCTGTTTGCCGAAACGCTCGGGCAGCGCCAGCGACAGATACTCATAAGACAGCCCATGAAAACCGTAGCGACGCAGACCGCGCTCCCACACGGTGTAGGGCAGCGGCAACTGCTTCTCGACCTTCGGCATCGTGTGGTGGAAGGCCGTGTCGAAGCAGGCCACCTGTGGCAGATCGGGGTTGATCTTCAAGAGGGCTGCGATAGCCTCCAATGCATAGGGCTGATGCAGGGGGGCAAGCGGAATATAGCTTTCCAGATCAGCCAGCACCTGCTCATCGATGCGCACCGGGCGCGAGTATTTGTCGCCCCCATGCACCACGCGATGCACCACCACTTCGAGCTTGCGTCCCCCCAGACGCGCCTCCACACGCTCGCGGATGTGCTCCAGGGCCGACAGGTATGGACGTCGCTCATCGGCCATCAGTGCCTGCGTTTCCGTCTCGGTATCGCCGTAGGTGGCATTGGGGCCGCCAATGCCCTGCACCTTGCCGCTCCAGACCGGATGACGCGGCAGCGGCTGCTGCGATGCATCATAAAGCGCAAACTTGATACTCGACGAACCGCAGTTCAACACCAGTATCAGGCCGTCAGCGCGCTTGGACTGCACAGCGCTTGCTTCAAAAGTAGTGCTCATGGTGCTCAAGGAGGAGGTTTGATTAGCGTTTACCCTAACGATACCGCACTGCAGCATCCTGTGGGTAGGCCGTTGACGAAAACTGACGATCGAACCGTCGGCCGGTCAGAAACAGCCGTCAAAGCACCTGCCCTGCCCCTGGCCCTGTTCACGCCACACAACCTCATCACAAAACGCCCCGAAAGCCGCGTGCAGAGCCGATGGCGTCCGAAGGGCACCGCCATGACGCCCAAGCCTCTGGATGCAAAGAGCCAAGCTGATCGCCCGCTTTGCACCGGCTTGGCCAAGATAACGGCCTCGTGGGTTTTGATCAGGGTTTACCCTATGTACTATAAGGTCATTCGCGCATGAAAGCCACTGCCTGCTGCCCACGCGAGAAGTACCGGCCCATGCGATGTGCCCCCTGGCGGGCCAGCGCGGGAACGAACCCGTGCATGACACCCGCTAAGGTGTTCGGCGCCGTTGCCCGCCCTGAATGATCTCGACACGCGTGCCCTGGCCATCTTTCGGTCGAGGCCACGAGGCGATCAAACCCGCATCGTCCGGCTCCGCCAGCCGGGCTTTTGCCCGCCTTGGGCCATCCGAACGCGTGACGGAAGCAGCCGGGGGCGCTGCATCAGGCGGTGTCGATCGGGCACCTGCAGACCCGGATGCGGGCGCCTGTCCAGATCCGGACAAAGGGGTGGGCTTCGTCATCAACAGTGGCCGAGCGGGTGGTGAAACCACGACGCCCTCGGCACGCCATTGGCGGATACGCGCAGGGCCCACGCCCTTCACCCGCGCCGACAAGTCATCGAAATCCTGAAACGGGCCTTTGGCCCGCTCCTTCAGCACCCGCTCAGCCAGCTTCGGCCCAATGCCGTTGAGGCTTTGCAACTGTCGGGCATCAGCCTGATTGATATCGAAGGCCCAGATCGCAGCCTCTGGGTGCAGCAGGCCAAAGACGAGCAGGTAAAGCAGTGCGACACGCTTTGACCACAAGCGGCAAACAGCAGAACACATGAACGGGACGCCATCACGGGCTTCTTTCTTGTCAGGGACAGATACAGTAAACCGGTATCTGCCCCGCTGCGATGGCCCGTCGCCTCTTCAGCCTAAGCCAGAACGCCTAGCGCGTGTCTGCAGCTGTTCATGCCTGCAAGAGCAGCGCCAAGCGCAGACATGTTTCAGCCCGCGTCATCCGTCTGCAGCGAAACATAACTGTCCCAACGGCTGCAACCCGGACATTGCCAGTAATAGTGCTGGCCCTTGAAGCCGCAGACGCGGCAACCATAGTGGCTCATCCGGTCGGTGAGCCGACGCAGTGTATTGGCCAATGCGTCTTCATCCAGATCCTCCACCGAGGTGGCGCCCGTCTTGGTGACCGTGCGGGAGAGCGACAGCAGGATCTGCAAACCACTGAGCGTGGGGTGTTCCGTCACAAGCTGACGAACCCACTGGGCTGCGGCCGGCTTGCCATCGAGCTTGGCGATGGCCTCTGCCATCGCGCGCAGCATGTCGGGCGATTGCGACACATCCAGCCGCTGCATGCGCGCAATGGCCAGACGCAAACCATCGCTGCCCCCCACTTCCTCGGCCGCGCTGAGCCAGACACCAACGATCCGCTCGACATGGCCTGGATGACGATCTGCCAGTTTCGACCAGATCTCGATGGCCTGTTCCGGCAGCCCTTGCGCCAGCGCGATCTCACCCTCGATGATGAGCGGCCGCGGATGGTCTGCCTTGGCCTCACGCGCTGCCCGGCAATGGTTCTGGGCCTGCTCGAACTGCTTGGCTTTCAGGCTCTGCACGGCCAGCTCACACCAGGCATGCGCCATGATCTGTGCTGGATCGAAGCCCGGCTCTGGCTGCGAGGTACGGGCCAGATCGATGACTCGCTCCCAATCGTGGGTGCGTTGGGCAATTTCCAGGCGCTGACGCGAAGCGGCCACCGCATAATCGGTGCCCTGCAATCGGTTGAAGCTGTCTTCGGCCCGATCGACGAGGCCCGCCTTCAGAAAATCCAGCCCCAACTCATAGAGCGCATGCGCACGGGTCTGCACATCCAGATCGGCCCGATCGACCAAGTTCTGATGAACCCGGATGGCCCGGTCGGTTTCACCCCGCCGACGAAAGAGCGAGCCAAGCGCAAAGTGCAACTCACTGGCTTCCGGCTCGATCTTGACGACATCGACAAAAGCGTCGATGGCCTTGTCGGACTGCTCGTTGAGCAGCAGGTTCACGCCGCGGAAATAAGCACTGGCCAGCGGCGGGTTGGCGTCATCAAGTCGACGCTCACGGCGCGAAGCGATCCAGCCCAGCCCGAAAGCAAGCGGGATGGCCAGGAGCCACCAATATTCAAACTCCATGCCAGAACGGCTCAGGGCGCCGGCAGGCGGGTGGCGGCGCCATCGATGACACCCAGCGCATCCTGCGGCTGGTGCTGATCGACGATGTCCTGCAGCCGATCCAGCTCACGCCGTTGGCGGCTGATTTCGCGCTTCTGCGCCCAGAGACGCGGCACCATCGCGAGCAGGCCAATCAAGAGGCCCACGAAACAGAACCCCAGCAGGAAGACGACCAAGGGCGCCGTCATGCCCAGATCCTGGTTACCGAAAACGCCGACACGCACCGGTTCGGTATTGCCCAACGCAAAGCCGAGCAAGCCGATGAAGATGAGAATTTTGAGCAGCCAGGCAATCAGTCGCATACACGGAAGGCCAATAGGTCAGGAAACGGTGGCACGCAGCGCCTGATCGACGCTTTCACGCAGTTGCTTGCCAGGTTTGAAATGGGGCACCAGCTTTTCTGGTACGGGCACGGGTTCACCCGATTTGGGGTTGCGACCCATGCGGGAATGGCGATGCGACAAGGCAAAACTGCCAAAGCCGCGAATCTCGATGCGTTGCCGGTCGGCCAGTGCGCGAGCCATGGCATCGAGAATGGTGCGCACGGCATATTCGGCGTCCTTCGCCACCAATTGGGAATAGCGGTCGGCCAGCCGGGCGATCAGCTCCGACTTGGTCATCGTGCCTGGTGCCGACTGATCGTCCAGGTCTACGGAATCCGTTACTGCCATCGTTCACTCGCCATCCAATCGAAAACAGGAAAAACGGCTTGGTCTCAAAGGGTTGCCTGTGCCGACGGACAGGACACAAGCCCCGGTGCCGAAGGATTCAGGAAAACCCGCCGGGATCGGTCATGAGCCGGATCAACTGACGACGGACAGCGACTCACCGACGTCGGTGAATCCGGTTCATGACCGATCCCAACTGGTCTGCCATGTCGCCACCGCCGCGCGGAGGAACGAACCGCGGACGAACGGACAACTGACAGACCTTCTTCTAAGCATACACCTTGAGGGGCAAGCTTGCCCCTCAAGGCCGCGCAGCCCACCGTCAAGACGGCCTGCATGCAAGCAGACCGTCAGACAATGGCCACACGATGGCCGGACGATCAGGAACGATCCTGGTTGTCCAGCTTGGCGCGCAGCAGTGCACCCAGGTTGGTGGTGCCGCTCACGGCCGAGGTTTCAGCCATCCGCTGCATCACGTCGGCGGTGTCGGCCGTTTCGCGTGCCTTGATCGACAGTGCGATCGAACGGTTCTTGCGATCGATGTTGATGATCATCGACTCGACCGTCTGGCCTTCGCTCAGCTGGGTGCGGGCATCCTCGACGCGATCGCGCGAGATCTCGGAAGCACGCAGATAGCCTTCGACCTCCGGCTCGATCTGGATCGTGGCACCACGGGCATCCACGCTCGTGACGGTACCGGTCACCACGGCACCCTTGTCATGCGTGGAGGCGAAGTTGGTGAACGGATCGCCTTCGAGCTGCTTGATGCCCAGCGAGATGCGCTCACGCTCGACATCGATGGCCAGCACGACGGCCTCGACCTCGTCACCCTTCTTGAAGTCGCGCACGGCTTCCTCACCCGACTTGTTCCACGACAGGTCGGAGAGGTGAACCAGACCATCGATGCCGCCCGGCAGACCGATGAACACGCCGAAGTCGGTGATCGACTTGATCGAGCCTTTCACCTTGTCGTTGCGACGGTGGTTTTCGGAGAACTCCTGCCACGGGTTGGCGTGGGTCTGCTTCATGCCGAGCGAGATGCGGCGACGGTCTTCGTCGATCTCCAGCACCATGACTTCGACCTCGTCGCCCAGGCTCACGACCTTGCCAGGGTTGACGTTCTTGTTCGTCCAATCCATTTCGGAGACGTGCACCAGACCCTCGATGCCCGGCTCGATCTCGACGAAGGCGCCGTAGTCGGTGATGTTGGTGACCTTACCGAACATGCGGGTGTTCTGCGGGTAACGACGACCGATGCCAACCCACGGATCTTCGCCCAGCTGCTTGATGCCCAGCGAGACGCGGTTCTTCTCCTGGTCGAACTTGAGCACCTTGGCGGTGATTTCCTGACCAACCTGCAGCACTTCCGTCGGATGACGGACACGGCGCCAGGCCATGTCGGTGATGTGCAGCAGACCATCGATGCCGCCCAGGTCGACGAACGCACCGTAGTCGGTGATGTTCTTGACCACGCCCTGCACCACGGCGCCTTCGCTCAGCGTTTCGAGCAGCTTGGCGCGCTCTTCACCCTGCGACAGCTCGATGACGGCACGACGCGACAGCACGACGTTGTTGCGGCGACGGTCCAGCTTGATGACCTTGAACTCCAGGGTCTTGCCTTCATACGGCGTGGTGTCCTTGACCGGACGGGTGTCGATCAGGGAGCCCGGCAGGAAGGCACGGATGCCATTGGTCATCACGGTGAGACCACCCTTGACCTTGCCGGTGACGGTGCCGCTGACCAGATCGCCCGATTCCAGGGCCAGCTCAAGCTGCACCCAGGCAGCCAGACGCTTGGCACGATCGCGCGACAGTCGGGTTTCACCGAAGCCGTCTTCGAGCGAGTCGATGGCGACCGAGACGAAATCACCTTCCTGAACCTCCAGCTCGCCACGGTCGTTGTAGAACTCTTCGACCGGCACGTAGCTTTCGGACTTCAGACCGGCATTGACCACCACGTAGTTGTGGTCGACGCGGATGACTTCGGCGGTGATCACTTCACCCTGCCGCATTTCCTGCCGCTTGAGGGACTCTTCAAAGAGGGCGGCAAAACTTTCTTCCGCTGCCGGATTCTGGGTAACTGCTGTGCTCATTGATATCCAAAAAAAATCTCGCCAGTCGGGCGGCACCAAATGGGCTGCCAAAAAACCAGCGGTGTTGCTGACGAACCCTGCCCCATCGGAGCTTGACGACAAGGCAGGCGGGAAAAACCAAAACCGCCGCAAACTGCGGCGGTGGATGCTATGCTGACTCGCGCGCCCGCCAGGCTTCCAGCACCCGATCGACGGTCTCGTCGATCGTCAGCCCTGCCGAATTGAGCCAAAGGGCATCTTCAGCTGGTTTGAGCGGTGCGGCTGCCCGGCCGGCATCGCGCCGGTCACGCTCCATCAAATCATGCAAAATCTTGTCTAGTGTAGCAGAAAAGCCTTTCTCGATCAGCTGTTTATGGCGCCGCTGAGCGCGCTCCTCCACACTGGCCGTCAGGTAGATCTTCAGCACCGCATCGGGGAACACGACAGTGCCCATGTCGCGCCCGTCGGCCACCAGCCCCGGCGCCTGACGAAAACGGTGCTGAAGCGCCGTGAGCGCAAGTCGCACCGCCGGATGCACGGCGAGCCGCGAAGCTTGCAAGCCGATGCCATCCTCCCGAATGTCGTTCGACACCTCCTGCTCACCCAGCCAGATCTCGCCCGCCTTCCCAAAGCGCGGATCGAGCGCCTCGGCGGCGCGCACAGCCGCCGCCTCGTTGGCCCCATCCTCCCCGGCACGCACCAGCTGCAAGGCCACGAGCCGATACAACGCCCCGCTATCGAGATAATGAAACCCCAGCTGTTCGGCCACACGAACCGCGATGGTGCCCTTGCCGGAGGCCGTGGGGCCATCGATGGCAATGACCGGCGCGCCATGAGAAACGGGGTGATCCGATGCCGAACGATGCGGGCTTGACGACATGATGCAGCACTCCTTCCATGAGGGATTGACGGGACTTGCCGAACGCGCGATGCCGCCCGAACCAGTTCCCGGCACGAGCCGGCGCCTGGCACAGGCTTGAAACCTCACATACCCTTGTACGGACGGGTCGGCACACGCCAAGTTTACGCCTTGGCAGCCACTCCCGCACGCCAAGCTCAGCCCATCTGCCTGCCCGTCTGCCCGTCCGCCCAGACCAAGCCTGCACGTACCTCAGGCCCCCTCCTGCACCTCGATCTGCATGCCCACCGAATTGGCCAACGGCACGAAGCCCGGAAAGGACGTGGCGACATTGGCCGTGTCTTCGATGAGGATCGGCCCCTGGCTACGCAATGCGGCCACGGCAAAGGACATGGCGATGCGGTGATCGCTGTGAGCATGCACCTTGCCACCGGCAAAAGGCGTTGCCTCGCCGCCCCGGCCCACGATCCGCATGCCATCGGCCAGCACCTCCACCGGGCAGCCCACCGCCGCCAGCCCGTCCGCCATCACCTGGATGCGATCGGACTCCTTCACTCGCAGCTCTTCGGCCCCGGTCAGCGTCGTCACCCCCTCGGCACAGGCAGCCGCGATGAACAGCACCGGAAACTCGTCGATGGCCAGCGGCACCCAGGCCGGATCGATCCGGATGCCCTTGAGCGGTGCCGAGCGTACTCGCAGGTCGGCCACCGGCTCGCCGCCCACCACCTGATGGTTCGATTCGGTGATGTCAGCCCCCATCGCCCGCAACACATGCAGCACGCCGATGCGCGTCGGGTTCATGCCCACATGCCGCAGCGTGAGATCAGCCCCCGGACAGATGCTCGCCGCCACGAGGAAGAAAGCCGCCGAGGAGATATCGGCCGGCACATCCACCTGCGTGGCCTTGAGCGTCTGTCCCCCCTGAATGGACACCGTCGATCCCTCACGTTGCACCGCCACGCCAAAAGCGCTCAACATCCGCTCGGTATGGTCACGCGTGGGCGCAGGCTCCGTCACGCGGGTGATGCCCTCGGCATACAGCCCGGCCAGCAGCAGTGCCGACTTCACCTGCGCACTCGCCACCTTCATCGTGATGTCGGCCCCTTTCAGGCCCGTGACGGCCTGCACCAGCAAGGGTGGCAAACCGTCCTGACTGTCGATGATCGCGCCCATCTCGGTGAGCGGATCGATCACCCGGCGCATCGGCCGGCGTGACAAGCTATGGTCGCCCACCAGCATGCAGGCAAAGGTCTGGCCAGCCAGCAGCCCCGTGAGCAGCCGCATCGAAGTGCCCGAATTACCGCAATCGAGCGGCACGCCCGGTGCCTTCAACCCATGCAGCCCCACCCCGCGCACCAGCACTCGGCCAGCCGCCGGGCCTTCGATTTCCACCCCCATCGTCCGGAAGATGTTGGCCGTGGCGATGGCATCGGCCCCTTCCAGAAAGCCCGACACCTGCGTCTCGCCCTCGGCCAGCGCACCCAGCATGATCGAGCGATGCGAGATCGACTTGTCGCCGGGCACACGAACATCACCCTTCACTGCCCCACCGGGCGCCACCTTGTATGCCTGAAACATGAACAAATTCCTCCCGAAACGCTCGCTCGTTTTTTAGACTGACGGTCGGTTCTGCAAGAAGAGCGGCAGACGCCCCCCAAACGGATGGCATCAACGTCATGCAGCCACCGACAACCGGCAACCCAACTGGTCAATTCCGAATGTTCAACTGGTTTCGTCAAACGAGCAAATCCACGCCCCGTCGCGCCCCGGTCAGCACCCCGCACCTGAAGCAACATGTGGAATATCGTCCCCTCAGCCACACCGAGGCCGAATCCATGTTGCCCGGCGCCTCGCAGCTCAACGCCTATGCCCAGCAGGTGGTGGGCAAACTGCCGGCCCAGATTCGCCCGGCCATGTGCTGCCTGCAACACCCGTGGATGCTGGAGCGGCTGCTGGAGCACTGGGCCAACCCGGCCCACTTCCGCCGCCAGCTCAACGAGCTGCTGCTCGACACCCGTGGCAACCGCCGCGGCTTCAGCTTCGAGGCACTGGCCGAGCTGACGGTACTGGGCGATTACTACAACACCTACGTGCACCCGCAGCCGGAAGGCTGGGCCAGCATCAACCCCCGCTGAGCGAAGCAACAAGGCGCTACTCACCAGGTCGGCGCCTGTATTTCCCCTCTCTCACTGGCGCGTCACTTGACGGCCCAAACGGCCAAGGCGCCAGATATCAGCGCCGCCGGTGCCCCGCTCAACCGCCAGGCACCGGCAAATGCCGCATCCTCCCGACAAGGCCGCCCTCGCCCAGGCGGCCATTGTCGTCTGCACCCGTCGCCAGGACGTGTCATGCACTCATGCCTCCCCGCACTGACCCCCATCCGCTGCGCGAGCATGCTATCTTCTGAAGCCTTGACTAGACACACCGATGTGAGAGGTTTTCAGCATGGCTTTCGAGACGAACGCAAACGGCCTGGGTATCGAAGAGGTTCAAGTGGGTGATGGCGACACGGCCCAAGCCGGTCAGCGCGTCACCGTTCACTACACCGGCTGGTTGTGGGAAGCCGACCCTGCCAGCCCCGAGGGCGGCCGCGCCGGTCGCAAGTTCGATTCGAGCCGTGACCGCAACATGCCCTTCAGCTTTCAGCTGGGCCGTGGCGAAGTGATCCGCGGCTGGGACGAGGGCGTGGCCGGCATGAAGGTGGGCGGCAAGCGCCGACTGCTGATTCCGGCCGAGCTCGGCTATGGCGCGCGCGGCGCCGGCGGCGTCATTCCGCCCAATGCCACGCTGCTGTTCGATGTCGAGCTGCTGGGCGTCTGAGCCAGGGACGGAAGCACTGCAACAAGCATGAGCACACCCGATTCTGCTGCCCCCACCAGCAACTTCATTCGTCAGGCCATCGACCATGATCTGGCCAGCCGTCAGGACGCCAGCCGGGGCTGGGCCGGCAAACCGGGCGTGGCCGAGGCCCACCGTCAGGCACCGCCCGACCCGGCCCGCATCCGCACGCGCTTTCCGCCCGAGCCGAACGGTTTCCTGCACATCGGCCATGCCAAGTCGATCTGCCTGAACTTCGAGCTGGCAGCCGACTATGACGGCCGCTGCCACCTGCGCTTCGACGACACGAACCCCGAGAAGGAAAACCAGGCCTACGTCGATGCCATCATCGACGCCGTTCGCTGGCTCGGCTTCGACTGGCGCACGCCCGAAGGTGGCAACGACCTCTATTACGCGAGCGATTATTTCGAGACCTTCTACCAGATCGCGCTGAAGCTGATCGAGAACGGCCATGCCTATGTCGACAGCCAGACCGGCGACGAGATTCGCGAGAACCGCGGCACGCTGACCGAGCCGGGCAAGAATTCGCCCTATCGGAACCGGCCGGTGGAAGAGAGTCTGCGCCTCTTTCAGGAGATGCGCGCCGGCGAGCACCCGGAAGGCTCGATGGTGTTGCGTGCGAAGATCGACATGGCCTCGCCCAACATCAACCTGCGCGACCCGATCCTGTACCGGATCCGCTTCGCCCACCACCACCGCAGCGGTGATGCGTGGCCGATCTACCCGATGTACGACTTCGCACACCCGCTCGAAGACGCGCTGGAACGGATCACGCATTCGCTGTGCACACTGGAGTTCGAGGATCACCGGCCACTGTACGACTGGTTGCTGGCCCGCGTGGCCGAAACCGGCCTGCTCGACGCCCCGCTGCCGCGGCAGATCGAATTTGCCCGGCTTAACCTCACCTATTCGATCACCAGCAAGCGCAAGCTGAAGGCGTTGGTGGATGCGGGTCTGGTCGATGGTTGGGATGACCCTCGGCTGACGACGCTGGCAGGTTTGCGTCGGCGCGGCTACTCGCCCTCGTCGATCCGGCTGTTTTGCGAGCGTGCCGGCGTCTCCAAGGCGCACCAGGTGATCGAAATGGCGGTGCTGGAGCAGACCGTGCGCGAAGACCTGGAGCCGGTGGCCAACCGGCTCAACGTCATCACCGACCCGATTAAGCTGGTCGTCGACAATCTCGATCCGGATGCTCGAATCATGTGCGAGGCGCCCCGCCACCCGCACCACCCCGAGCGTGGGCAGCGCAGCTTCGAGTTCAGCCGTGAGCTGTGGATCGAACGCGAAGACTTCGCCGAGAACCCGCCCAAGGGGTATTTCCGGCTGGCCCCCGGCCAGATGGTGCGCCTGCGCTATGCCTACGTGGTGAAGTGCACCGGCTTCGAGAAGGATGAAAACGGCAACATCACACTGGTGCGCTGCGAGTATCTGCCTGATACCCGCTCCGGCACGCCGGGCGCCGACAGTGTGAAGGTGAAGGGCAACATCCATTGGGTGTCGGCCAGCGATGCCGTGCCGGTCGAGCTGCGGCTCTTCAAGCCACTCTTTCTCGACCCGCACCCGGATGCGGGCGGGCAAGATCCGCTGGACAACGTCGACCCCACCTCGAAAGAGGTGCGCCAGGGCTATGCCGAACCATCGGTACGCGATGCTCGCCCGGAAGAACCCTTCCAGTTCGAGCGCCAAGGCTATTTCGTGACCGACCGCCACGACTTCACGCCCGACAAACCGGTGTTCAACCGGATCACGACGCTGAAGGATTCCTTCGGCAAGAAGAAAAAGGGCTGACACGGCGTAACCACGCAACGGGGGTTGGCCGCTGAAGGGGCACTATGGTTCCCCCTTCATGGCGCCCCCTTCCCTTGGGACACATCCTCCCCTGAAGACCGGGCCATGTGCCCGGTTTTTTTTCAACAATGCAGATGCCAGCGGCACACTTGCTGCAAAGCCGCATCGAATAACACTGAACAACATAGGGCAATTAAATTTGCCAATGATAATGATTAGTAATATGATGGGACTCTGCCTGTTACGACCGATTGCAGGCAGCGTATCAGACTGAGCGCTGAAAGTCTCAACAAGCCCAAGCCTGAGGGTGTTTCATCTCCTCACCCTTCAGGCTTGGCACCCATCGCCAGCGCATGGGCACAAGCGGCGCAAGCCTACTTGTTCCTGCCGCATATCCCAGCAGTCCGATACCCGTTTCATGGCAAATGCCACCGGTGTTTGCCGGCCCGCCATTCACGATCAGTCGTTCATCGACACCAACCAGGGGACACCCATGCAAGACCGCGAGCTGTATCTGAACGAGCGGCCCACGCTGGCCATCCTGAGAAACCCGCCTGCCATCGATCTGGGCAACTTCGAGCCGACCATGCGCGAGCCGGTGAAACTGCCCACCCCCAGCAGCTCGCGCCGCCGCAAGCTGTGGGATTTGGCTGCGCACTGCCACTGTCCGATCATCGGGCTGTGCCTGTCGATGGGCACACTGCGCAAACTGGCCACCCGTGCGCTGAACGAAACACTGCCTGAAGACGACTACGAGCTGCACGTCAACGCCGTCAATGAATCGCGCCGGCGCGGCCCCCTGGCCGAAGTGCTGCAAAAGGAGCTGGATCAGCGTTTTGCCATGCCGATCCGCAAGCTCGGCAGCATCAAGAACCGGGACGACCTCTATCAAGCCTGGCGAGGCTTCATCGACCGGGGCGAGATGCCGGCGGGCCTCTGGGCCTGCATGACGCACCCCCGCTGTGACCCCGGCATGCTGGAGCAGATTTATCGTGAAGTGCACATGCTGCAGCACCAGGCCAGCGCCGCCTCGCGTGACAAGGATGGACGCTATCAGGCATTGGCCGAAGAACATGCCCGCTGCCAGCAGGATCTGGACAAATCCCGCCAGCGTTACCAGCAGCTGCAAACCGAGAAGGCCACCGAAGTCGAGAGCCTCAACGCCGACATCCTGCGCCTGCGCAACGACAACGCTGCCAAAGACAACACGATCAAGCAGTTGCAGGAAGAGCTGGTCAGCCTGCGCCAACAGGCCGAAGACCTCGACAGCCGCATCGAACTGGCCGAACAGGTACGCTGGCTGAGCGAGCGCAACCAGGAGCTGATGCAGCGCATCGTGGACATGCGCCACAAGGTCAATGCCCCCACGCTGGAGGGCAAAGGCGCGTCGGACAACGGCACATCCAGCGCGAAGAGTGCCCCCAGCTCGGGCACGGGTGAAACGCCCGCCCCCGCGGAGGCCCAACCCTCGGCATCACCCACCGCCAGGAACAACAGCTGCACCCACGCTGAAGCCGGCGGCTGCACGGCCGACGGTACCAGCAAGCCCTGCCCTGCCGACAACCTCGATTCCCGCGCCGTGCTCTGCGTGGGCGGACGCCACCATGCCATCTCGGTGTATCGGCGCATCGTCGAAAAACGCGGCGGCCGCTTCATCCACCACGATGGCGGGCGCGAAGACAGCGTGCATCGGCTCGACACCAATCTGGCCGCTGCCGATCTCGTCATCTGCCAGGCCGGCTGCATCAGCCACAGCGCCTACTGGCTGGTGAAGGATCACTGCAAGCGCACCGGCAAGCGCTGCGTTTACGTCGACAAGCCCAGCGCCAGCGCCTTCGAGCGCGGCCTCGTCCAAGGCGTGCAGGACAACGTGCGCTTTGAACCCATCCCCGACACCACGGAGGCTTGAGCCATGCGCCGCACCAACCCCACCCGCAACCGCCTGGAACTGATCGCCTTCGGCCTCTTGGTACTGGCCATTTGGGTGTTGGTGCCGGTGCATTCGTGAGCACACGGGCGGCTGGTTTGCCGCCCTGAGCAGCTGCCTGTATCGGAATCCTTGCTGGGGCCGGCTTGACAACGTGCTTATGTCTGGTCATATTTCCAGACATCCCGTCAGAGCAAGGAGGTACGCATGTCCATCGCTCAGAAACAGGCTGTTCACCATTATCGGCAACGCCTTGTCCAACAAGGCTTGAAACGGTTTGAGGTGATCGGCCGAGACGGGGATCAGACCCTGATTCGCCTACTGGCACGGAAACTGGCCGAAGACGGCCCCGAATCCCACCAGATACGCCACATCATCAAGCAGAATCTTGGGCAGCCTCCCAGCACCAAAGGCAATATCCTCGCCGCACTGCGGGCCTCACCAATGGTCGGCGCAGAGCTGGATCTTGACCGGCCCATCGTGGAAGCCCGAAAAGTCGAGCTATGATGCGTTATCTGCTCGACACAAACATCGTCAGCGAAGTCACCAAACCTCGCCCCTCTTCCCTATTACTCCATTGGCTTGGGCAACAAGAAGACGATTCACTCTTCATTAGCACACTGACACTAGGAGAAATCCACAAAGGCATTCTGGAAATGCCAGTAGGCCGCCGACAGAAAGAGCTGCATGAGTGGTTCAACAGTAAACAAGGCCCACCCGCCCTGTTTTCCGGCCGTATTCTGAGCCTTGATGAACCCGCTGCACTATGTTGGGCGCGCCTGATGGCGGAGGGGCGCCTCCAAGGCCGCCCCCGAAGCCCGTTGGACATGATGATCGCCGCCATCGCCATACATCACAACTGTCAGATAGTCACAGCCAACGAGAAGGATTTTGCAGGACTGTCCATCCTGAATCCGCTACGTACTGATAGGCCAACAGCCTCTGACAACAGAGGAACCTCCGGTTGACATCTTGTGATGCTTTGTCATCAACGCGAGGAAACTCAAGCCATGAAGATCGACACTGAAATCCGTCATGTGACCAAAGCAGGCGCCAATCTCTTCCTGGAGCTAGGGTTTCCGCCGGAAGAAGCTGAGCGACTCCACCGGGCATCACAACAGCAGATCAATGACACCAAGCAGCTCAAAGAACAGCTTATGGCCGAGCTGGCGGCGTGGATCGAACAGCACCACTTGAAGCAAGCCGAAGCTGCGGAAATTCTGATGGTATCCCGCCCGCGCGTCTCGGACGTGGTCAACAAGAAAGCCGCCAAGTTCACGATTGATACGCTGGTTGAAATGTTAAGTCGCATCGGCAAGCCGGTTCGCTTGGCGGTTGGCCAATAAAAACTCAGCCAGAAACTGGATCTACCAACTCGCTCAGTTTGGACACATCCTTGAATTGAACGCCGCGGGCCAGCGCAAAATGCCGGCGACCGCATTCGATCTTCAGGTTTTCGTCAGGGCGCCGCATGGCCGCTACCGTGCTGCCTTTGGTTTCTGCCACGAAGTACACGCGGGGGATTTCATCGCCCTGCCCGAAGACAACCGCCCAATCCGGGTTGTAGGTGCCCAGCGGCGTGTTGATCTTGAAGCGGGACGGCAGTTTGAAAAAGAAACGAACCCGCTCATCAAGCGCGCAGTCTCGGGCAAACTGGCTTTCGACCTCACTGTCGCTCAGCACGCAGGCGAAGGCGGCGCTGGAAACAGGGTGGATCGGTTCAGCTTCAAGTAGCGTTTTATCCAGTTTGACCACCTGCTGCTGATCCGCGCGCGGGTAGACGCTGCTCAGGTAGGCTTCCTGTGTCTCGTCGAAGAGCGTCATCTCGTAGCGTGAGCCGTTGATCTCGTGGTATTCGATGCCCTCCACCATCAGGGTTTGCAGGCAGCGCTTCATCACGGCAACGGCCATATCCAGAAAAGCTTGGGGGTTGATCAGCAATTCGTCCAAGCGGTTGGACTTGTCCAAAATGGCAAAGATCGTGCTGCGGGTCAGGTGCACCCGGTTCTGGATATAGGCATAGACATCTGGCACCATGCCGCCCTGATGCCGGGCCACGGTTGAAGCAATGGCGTTGGCCTGCCCGTGAATGCCGTCGGCCTGCATGTACAAGCGGGCCTTGGCCGAGCGGATTTTGGCGGGCTGCACCTTCGGATACTGGTTCGTGTCCTTCAGCGCCTTCACGCAGGTCTCGATCAGCGTCGGGGTATCAAGCCGCACGCTGTAGCGGGTTCGGTAATTGATTTTCTGCCAAATCTCCCTGAACAGCGCTTCATCCTTTTCGCTGAGTTGTCGCCGACGGATGCGGGCCTTGGCACGGGCATCTTTCACCCGGTTGTTGAAGCTCACGCCGGTTTCTTCTTCGATCTCCTCCTGCAAGCTGCGCGCAAAGCGCTCATAGCTTTCATTGGGTACCACCGTCAGCACGTTGATGCGCTTGTTGGCGTCTTGCACCCGCTCGCCTTGCTGATTCACGCATAGCCGCAGACCCCGGCCGATTTCCTGCCGTTTTTTCACGTCGCTTCGGGTTTCATTCAGCGTGCAAATCTGGAAAACATTGGGATTGTCCCAGCCCTCACGCAACGCGCTGTGGCTGAAGATGAACTGCAACGGCTCGGCAAAGCTCAGCAGCCGCTCCTTGTCCTTCATGATCAGCGCATAGGTGTCTTCATCCTTGGCGACCGTGCCCTTGGTGTCCACCCATTCCACCCGTGCCTCGCTGCCTTTGCCCTTCTTGTCTCCCGAGAAGTAGCCGCCATGCACAGCAGACGCCTCGTGCGGGATCAGCCCCCGGTAGTCTTGTCTGGCGGCATATTTGTTGAAGGCTTCTTCAAACCATCGGGCAAACTTGCCGGGCACCGGTTTGCCATCCTCATCATAGCCCCGATAGTTGGCAACCCGGTCGATGAAAAACAGGCTCAGCACCTTGATGCCCAGCGGCTGAAGCCGCTTGAGCTTTTCAAAATGGCTTGCCACCGTGCGCTCGATCTGGAATCGCATCACATCATCGGCCAAGGCATCCTGCTGCTCGTTGAGCCGCACGATGCGGCCGCCTGAAAACTCGATGTAATCCTCGCCAATCGAGTTCAGCGTGTAGTTGTTGGCGTAGACATCCCGTTTGCCGGATTTGGCCCAGACATCATCACCCAGCTTCAGGCGAACCTCTTTACGATCCGGTTTCCTGCTCGTCTTGTCCAACGCATCGATCGCCACCTTGGCCGTGATGCCTCGCGGCTTGGCCTCGATCGCCAGCAGCTCGATAAACGCCTGGTTGTGGTCTTCATCCCCCACCACCCCATCGACTTCGATCTGCTTGACCAACCCCAGGTCGTAAGCCCGCACGGGATCGAGCTTGTACAGCAGGTTGTAGGCGTGCTTGTGCGTGGCGGAATAACGCAGCGTGCAGAGCGGGTTCAGCTTGGCGATGGCCTCACGCCGTACTGGCGTCTCCATGTTCTGCGGCTCATCGAGAATCACGATCGGGTGGGTGGCCTGGATGTACTCGATCGGCTTCGTGCCGCGTTCGCCCTTCTGCCTGATCCGGTTGCTGTCCTTCGTGAAACTGTCGATATTGATCACCAGCACACTCAGCGCATCACTCCGGGCAAAGTTCTGCAACTCGTTCAGGCGACTGCTGTCGTAGAGCACCGGCACGAACGGTACCCGGTCGTAATCCGCGGCAAAATGCGCCTGGGTGATGGCGATATTCTTCATCGTGCCTTCACGAATCGCCACGCTCGGCACCACCACCACAAACTTCTTGAAGCCGTACTGCTTGTGCAGCTCGTACATCGTCTTGATGAAAGTATAGGTCTTGCCCGTGCCGGTTTCCATCTCGATGCTGAGATTGAGTGTGCAGGCGGGCACCTCTTCCACCGACTCGGCACGCGCCGAACGTTTGGCGCGCCCCCTTCGTCCCTTGGCTCCCTGCGCCACACGGCGACCATCGCTGGCATCGTGGCCCGACAACTGGGCCTGATATCCTTGATCAGCCTCACCCGCGGCCATCTCCGCATCGTCTTCGGCCCTTGGCGCCATCATCGGCACGAGTGTTTCCGAAGGCGTAAGTGTGTTGACCGCTTGAACCTTCCGAACATTCTCCAGCAACTGCTCGTCCGAAATCACCAGCCGGTTGCCGATGCTGCCCTCTGCCGCATACGCCACGCCAGCAGATTCAGATGTCAGCACAAAGCTGGCACTCGCCATCGGCTGCCCATCGAACACATCCACCACCGCCTTCACCGCCTGTGCTTGATAGGCTTGGTGGCTGAACTTCAACTGCATTGCCGGTTGCTGCTTTGAAGCGGTTTGAGTCGTCGTCGCTACCTCCTGATTCACCATTGCCCCCTCAAACCACCGTCAGGTTGATGTCCAGAGCGGCCAGCTCCAATTGCAGATTGGCCAACGCCTCATCGGCCTTTTCCCCCTGAAAGGCCGAACTCAGCAGAATCACCTGCGCCGGTTTTTGCTTGACGATGGCCTCTTTCAGCTCAGGCTTGTATGGCTCAAAGCACAGCCACAAATCCCGATCATCCGGCAGCAGCACCCGATGCACCTTCACCCCGCCCTGCGTTATCGGCTTGCTGATCGCATCCACGCCCAACGCGCCCAGGCCCAGCTTCAGCAGCAGCTCGGTCAGCATCGCTTGCTCCGTCTCGGCATCCGCCAGCGTCACCCCCGGTTTCTCGGCCTTCAGGCTCAATTCCATTTGTGCCTTCACCGCCTCTACCGTTTTCACATCACTGCGCCACGCCTGAAAATTCGAGGAAGCCAACGTGAAGTGCGCGCACGCCAAGTCTTTAGTCTTGTCAGGGTGCTCGGCCTTCAGCTTCTCGATCACCTTGTCGATCCGCGCCCGTGTGATGTCGGCAATGGTGCGGTAGCCTGCCTTGTAGGCTTCTGACTTCTCCTCCAGCACTTCGGGCATCTGCACGCAGATGCACTGGCGGTTTCCGCCGTCTTCCAAATTCAGCTCCATGACGGCTTGGGCTGTGGTGCCGGAGCCGGCGAAGAAGTCAAGAACCAACGAACTTTCGCCTAAATTTGAAAGTCGAGTTAAGCGTCTCAATAACCGAACAGGTTTAGGGCCGTCAAAAACCCCTGCATCAAGAAGAGCTGTTAACTCCTTTGATCCTTCCTGACTATGACCAACATCTTTGTAGAACATTAAAGACTGAGGAGCCATACCCTCATATTTAAGCTCAGACAAAAATCTCTTGATGCTAGGAACACTATTTCCGTCCGAACCAAACCAAATCCTGTTATCATTGAGTCTCTCAAAAAATGCTTTTTTTGAGAGACTCCAACAGCGCCCTGTTGGAGGCTCTACAAGCCGCCCTGAAGGGGTAGTTATCTCATAATCATTTTCCGGCGTATATGTCTTTACAGACATATCACTCGATTTCCAAACCCCCCTTGGATCATTATCTGGATTTGAATAACGATCATTTGCCTCCTTTGACCGATCAAGCCGACCTATAGAAAATCTACTTATATTTTTCGCATAAAAAACAACATAATCATGACTACTTGAAACATACTTGGCATCATTTTTTGGAGAGTAAGCTCTTTCCCATACAAGAATAGATATAAAATTTTCCCCACCAAACACCTCATCACAAAGCAGCTTCAAGTTCGCCGCTTCGTTGTCATCAATACTGATAAAAATCACCCCATCCTCCCGCAACAGATTTCGGGCCAGGTACAGGCGCGGGTACATCATCGACAGCCAGTTGCTGTGGTAGTGCCCGCTTTCTTTGCTGTTCTTCTTCCACAGGCTCTGCTTGTTCAATAGGCCGGCTTCATTCTTTTCACCGGTGCGCTTCAGGTATTCGTCGAGCGACTCGGCGTAGTCGTCGGGGTAGACGAAACTGTCGTTACCGGTGTTGTACGGCGGGTCGATGTAGATCATCTTGACCTTGCCGTAGTAGCTTTTTTGCAGCACGCGCAGCACTTCGAGGTTTTCACCTTCGATCAGCATGTGCGGGGCACGTTCGGGGTTGTTGGCAGCGGGGCGCAGGATGTTGCTGCTGCTTTTCTGGATTTCTCGACGGGCGTCGCTTTTGCCGGCCCAGCTTAGCTCGTAGTGTTCGGGGCCGGTGAGATTTTCTTGGCCCAGCAACGCTTTGAGAGCGTCGATGTCGAGCTGGTTGTCCTTGATGAGGGCGGGTTCGATCTGGCCGAGGGTGGCCAGCAAGTCCTTCTGGCGTTGCGCCAGCGGATCGGGGCTGTAGCCTAATTCAGCACGAGATTCCGGCT
Source organism: Lautropia sp. (assembly GCA_030532895.1). Taxonomy (GTDB): domain Bacteria; phylum Pseudomonadota; class Gammaproteobacteria; order Burkholderiales; family Burkholderiaceae_E; genus Lautropia. The sequence continues at coordinate 47,091 of JAUNKF010000028.1, forward strand.
GTTGGCTGTTGG
>JAUNKF010000062.1 GCA_030532895.1 Lautropia sp.
GGGCGAAGCACTTCGGCAAGATCATGACCGATTCGTCCTCCCGGTCTGTAATCCTCGGCAGGGGTGCCCAGTGAGACGGCCAGCGAAACCGTCTTGTCGGTGAGTGCCTTGCCCTGACTGCCGTAGGCCCAGCCATAGGTCAGCACCTGGTCCAGCCACTGCTTCATCAGAGGTGGGCAGTTGAACCAGTACACGGGAAACTGGAGCACGAGTTTTTCGTGGGCATCCACGAGCTGCTGTTCCGAGGCAACGTCGATCTGTGCGTCGGGGTAACGGGCGTAGAGCTCATGCACCCGAAAATGGTCGGGCTGCAGGCGAATGTCTTTCAGCCATCGCCGGTTGACGATGGAATGCTCGATGTCGGGGTGGGCGGCGATGATCAGGGTATCGGGCATGGGGATGGGGGTTTTCCGTGAGTGGTTCGACGTGATGGGTGGCTGTTACATAACCGATCCTGTCGTGATTTTTCGCATCCTATAATTGCATGTGATACCTGACAAGTACGCACCCTGACATCAGCCACTTACCCGGAGGAAAGCGTCATGATTCAGATTCCCTGCGGGGCTGATGGCGGTCATGCCGAAATCGATACGCTGGAAGAGAGCGGCGTGGGCTACACGCTGTCGCTCATCGGCGGCAAATACAAGATGGTGATCCTGTACTGGCTGTACCGGCAGCAGGTGGTTCGTTTCAATGAGTTGCAGCGTCTGATCGGTGACATTTCCTACAAGACCCTGTCAGCCACGCTGAAGGAGCTGGAGCGTGACGAGCTGATCACGCGAACCGAATATCCGCAGGTTCCGCCGAAGGTGGAATACCGGCTGTCCGACATTGGGCAGTCTTTGATCCCTGTGCTCGATGCGATGTGTGTGTGGGGAAATATGAGACGTGCCGAGAGGGCGGGGGCCAGGATTTTGGACTGAGTTTGATTCAGGGCAACGTGGAGACGCATCGGTGCACGATAGGGTCTTGTTTTTGGTTGTCAGTGTATGGACCTTGTTTCCGGTTGCCAGTGCAGGCTTCGTTTCAGGTTGCCAGTGTCTCCACCAGAAAATCTGCCACCGTTCGCACGGCGGGTGAGCGACGCACGTCTTCGTGCATGACGAGGTAGAGGCTTTCTTCCAGCACCTCGGGGGTTTTGTCTTGAAGGGCGACGGGCTTCAATGTGTCGGCGGGCGTCACGAAGAAATCTGGCAGCAGCCCCACACCCATGCCCTCCAGCAGGCATTGCTTGATGAGCAGAAAATCGTTGCATGCCAAGGCGGTTTTATCGTCTCCGATCAGCTGCCGTGCCCAGCGCCCCTGATTGGCTGCGGTGGGAATCAACAGAAAACGCCATCGCTCACGGGGATGTTTCTTCAGGTATTGGGGCAGGGCGTAAAAGCCGAAGCGCACGCTTCGCAGGCGGCGGATGACCAGATCTTTCTGCTCGGGCCTTACCAGCCTCAAGGCGATGTCTGCCTGCCGTGCATGCAGGTCACTGAGCCGTGCTTCGGCCTGGATCACCAGCCGGATGTGTGGGTGCTGTTTGGAAAACGTCGTCAGTCGTCGGGCGGTGAGCAGATCACGCAACACCAGCGGTGGCGCAGACACCACGACCCGTGCCTGAAGCTCGCCCGCGCCGCGTGCCAGGCGTTGCAATGTATGGATGTCCTTGGCCAGCTCCTCGACATGCGCATGAATGCGCCTGCCATCGTCGGTGAGCAGATAGCGCTTGCCGATTCGATCGAACAGTCGAAGGCCCAGGCTGGCCTCCAGCTGGGCCACGCGGCGCGACACGGTGCTGTGCTGGACATCCAGGGCCTCAGCCGCAGCCGTGAGCGTTTCCTGCGCCACCAGGGTGGTGAAGTATTGCAGGTCGTTCCAGTCCAGTTTCATGGTGTCGTCTCCGCGGATCAGCCAAGGCCGGGGCAAAAAGACTGGAGACATGCTGGCGAATCCATCAGTATCCCTTGCGTATCTGCGCCTGGCGCCTGCCGTGAGCGTACTTGTTCCTTTGGCATCTGCGTTGATTGTGCATCAATTGTCGATCATCGCCAATTCAGGCTGTTTTCATCTTTCTGTCGACAAATTACAGTTTCACCACCATGGACGGCAGGATGTTGTGGAGCGACAGCGCTTGCACAGGCTCATCGGTGTCTGCTTGCTGGGCCATGGCGAGCGTTCCGGGCCACCAGATCACGGGGCTTTGGACGCATTGGAACCGATCGGCAACCGATTAGCGTCTCACCCGCATGGCTGAGCGCCGGCGTTGCTTCTTTCAGGAGTCATGATGAAAAAGATCCCGAGCAAACACAGCGGTATCGTCTTCACCTTTTATGCCACTGCGCTGATGGCCCTGATCATGAGTGCCTTTCTGGTGGCTTTCAACACCGGCGTTGACAGCGGTTGGCCAGAGCGAACGTTGCGTGCCTATGCGCTGGCCTGGCCGTTGGCGTTCATCAGTTTGTTGAGCATCCGGCCGTTGGTGCTTAAGTTGGTAGCCTGGAGCACGACCGATTGAAGACTTGCAGGTATTTTGAAGCTTCGCGGATGCTGAGCGACGCCATCTGTGGCCGATGACGTGCGATGAAGTCTCGTACCCAATCGGGATTGGTCTTGCTGTAATCCCGAAGTGCCCAGCCGATGGCCTTGTTGATGAAAAACTCCTTTTGGCCCAGGTTGTTGCAAAGGATGCGCGCCAGAAGCTCGGTGTCGGTTTTTTCCTTGCGCAGCAGCTGGTGGTCGATGGCTATGCGGCGCAGCCAGATGTTGTCGTCCACGCTCCAGGCGAGCAGGGTCTTGTTGACCTTCGGGTGACGCAGTGCGATGTCGCCGATGATGCGATCCAGAAAATCGATGGTGTCCCACCAGGGATGGGTGATGGCCAGCTTTTTCAGCCGGGGGATGTCACTGGGCATGAGGCGCGACCGGGTCGCGCTCAGATAGTCGAGCGCCACATAGTGCAGCTCCCGGTAGGGCGATTGCCAGCAGGCGTCGATGAACGCCCAGTCGATGCCCGGTTTCGCGCTCAGTTGGCGGATGAAGGGCTTGCCCAGCTTTCGGCGCAGTGGCGTGGGTATTCCGAGGTAGACAAACTGGTCTCGCATGTAGGCAGCCATCCCGGCGGCCTTGTCGGCATCGGCGTGTTGTTGCAGGCTTGCCAGCAGTTCGTCGTAGCTCATGGGGAGTCTCGGGGTGTTGGTATCCATGCCATTTTCCTTGATGATCCCATGAATGAGTATTCCGATCGATCGTGACCGCACAGTCCAATCATCGTGACCGGGGGAGGCAGTGCACCAGGTTTGTATGAACTGGTCAGCGCTTGCTCATGGGTGTGTCGCTGGCTTGATTTCTGATGGTGCGCTCAGGGGGCATTCATGGGCTTCTCGTGGCTATCCATGTTTGATATCATTGATATCAAATTTTGCTGAAGGGGAAGCTTAGATGACGAGTCTGTTGGTGCGCGGGTTGGATGAGGCGCTGGTTCAGTCCTTGAAGCAGCGAGCAGCCGCAAACGGCCGTAGCGCCGAGGCGGAACATCGTGCCATTTTGAAAGAGAGCCTCCAACGCCCTCCGAGGCGGTCATTGGCTGACGTCTTGGCGAGCATGCCCAACGTTGGCCTGGATGAAGACTTTGAGCGGCAGCAGGAAGGTGGAGCGACGAGGGATGTTTTTGGTTGATACCAACGTCATCAGTGAAGCCCGAAAGGGCCGTGCAGCCAATCGTGGTGTGACAGCGTTTTTCCACCTTGCCGCAAGGGAAGGAAGCCCGATTTATTTATCAGCAATCACGGTGGGGGAGCTGGAAAGAGGGGTCAGGTTGATCCGCCATCGTGGTGATCATGAGCAGGCCGATCTGCTGATGAAATGGGTGATGAAGATTTTTCATGAATATCAGGATCGCATCCTGCCTGTTGATCGTGAGGTTGCCTTGATATGGGGCGCCATGCGGGTTCCTCATCCTGAAAATTCGCTCGACAAGCTGATTGCTGCAACCGCTTGGCTGAACGGTCTGACGCTGGTGACTCGGAACATCAAGGATTTTTCTCAAACAGGCATTCCCCTGATCAACCCTTTTGAATGAGATGTTGCTGCTGAGCGACGGCTTTAGTCCGCGTATCCGTGCTTTTTGCGAAGGCGTTGCAGCACTTCACGCTTCAATGGGTTGGTGACTGTTTTGGGACAGCGTAATCCACCTTCTTGGCCGAGCAGACGCGCATCAATGGCATCCGAGTGGATTTTTTCCACGGTAGATGCAGCTCGGAGACGGCGATATCGAATGCCGGACACGACGCCAAACAGCAGCGTGCCCAAGCCGGCCAGCAGGAACAGGCAGGCTGTTTGCTGGCTGTGCCGGTGCCCAAGTTGGGCTGCTTCATGGAGGGGGGGGGGGCGGGCACGAGCGTGCGTCCGTCGGCATCCAGTATCCGCTTCACTTCGGGGTGGCGGCGGCCTTCGTCCAGTTCGAGTTGCAAGTGGCCGCTTTGCAGGACGGCCGGGGGGAGTGTCTGGGTTGCTGGCATCAGCACGCGGCGTTTTTCGCGTTGTTGATCCCGCTGGTATTCCACCGTCATGACGACGAGGCTTCGGGGCAGCGCACCGCGACCGCTCTCGGGGGCTGGTGGGTGTCGGATGTGGGCAGGCCGAACGACAAGTGTCTGGGCCGTGATGTTGGGAGGTAGAGGCGCTTGCAGCTGGTATTGCAATACTGCCCACCATCCCAGAAAGAACGGGGCCAGTAGCAGGCTTGCCCAAAAGTAAAGCCCCTGCTGAAAAGGTGCTTGTGTGATTGAGGCGCTTTCCATGGTGTTCTGCGACGGCGCTTGCGCATGGGCATTCATGTTGAAGTTTGATCGTCTTGCCAGTCTTGCTGGCTGTGTTCCTTCAGCGTTTTCCAATCATCGGGCGGGTGTCCTCGGGACAGCATTTTCTCGAAAACGGTGTACGGATCAGACTTGCTGCCAGCCGCACGTAGCGTTTGCTGATCGTTCACCCAAGCATAGATGATGATGTGGCTGCGCGTGTCGTATCGGAAAAAGAGCCGAAATCGTCGGCCAATCTTGGCACGGCGCCAGTGACGATGATGCGGGCCAAGCGTGTTGCCTTGGCGGTATTCGTCCTTGGCAGGATCGGCCGGAATGACCGTCAGCATCAGGTGGCTCAACGCATGAAAGAGCTTGACGTTGGCGTTGCCTGGGGCTTTGGCGGGATCGTTCTGTTCTGCCCGGCTTGCAGCATGGTGCAGTTTTTGTAGCTGTTCGATGATGCAGTCATGGAACAGCAAAGTCCATCCGTGTTGCTGCATCAGAGGGCCACATCCCCGTCGATGTCATCGTTCAGATCAGGGGTATTGCCATCGAGCAGTGCCGCTCGTATGGCTGTTTGCAGGGAGGGTGGCAAGTCATGGACATGGCGGCCCTGATGGATGTCATTTTCCAGCATCGACAAAAAACCCAGAATGGCCGGGTCTTCGTGCGCGACGTCGGCGCGTGAGAGCGTGATCTGACCGTCGTCATTCAGCCGGAAAAGCACTTTTTGACCGCTATCGACCCCCAAGGCTTGACGGATGGGTTTGGGGAGCGTGATCTGGCCTTTGGAGGTGAGGGTGGAGGTTTCGATGATGGCGGGCATGGTGGCTGGGATGCGGGCTTGTTGGGCCTGGAGCGTGTCCTGCACTGGTTCGTCCCCCTTTGGGATACTCTGAACAAGTCCCGCGAGGTGACGCAGCTTCGTGCACCTGACAGATCGGCGCACCGTTGCCAAGCGCTCTAGATATTGAATTATGGTAAGGAAATTTTCTTACCAAAGTCAAGAGCCGTCCATCCACTCAGGTTTTCGGTGTTTGGCGCCGCCATCTGACCCCAACATAACCCATGGCCGCCAGTAGCCCGCAATACAACATGCCCAGCGGTTGGAACAGGCTCATCATGCCCAGCACGCTCAGGATGGCAAGGGCGCCGATCAGCCAGGTGACATGGGGTTTGCGCGGCGAGGAGCTCAGGCTGCACGCTGTTTTGCCGAATTTCATCGCTTTGCCATTGCCATGGGTCTCATCTGATCCCGTTGTTGCCAACGTTGGGCCTCGTCCAGGCTGGCGAGTTGACGCCATATCGGGTGCTTTTGCCACATAGCCGATGGCGGCCAGCAGATAGAGCACGAAGAAGTTTTGCCCGGCCAGTTGCAGGAGCGTGTGGGTGGGTGTGCGGGTGAGCCAGGCGATCAACAGCGTGAGGCTGCAAGCGGCCCAGGTGAGCAGGATCGCGTTGACCGGCGTGCCGTGCTGGTTGCGGGTGGCGAGCCATCGGGGCAGGAGGCCATCACGACCGGCGGAGAACATCGCACGGGAGGTGGAGAGGAAGGCAGCCATCACGTTGGCCAGTACGAGAAGCGCGGCAATCAGCCCGACGGCGCGACGCCCGTTGTTGCCCAGCCAGCCCTCGGCCAGTTGGGCGATGGGGGTGTCGTACCAGCCGGCGGTCGGTTGTGCATGGGCGGCCACGGCCCAGGCCATCAGCAGATACAGGGCAGACACCAGGATAAAGCTGATCCAGATCGAGCGGGGCAGGTCTCGCTGAGGGTGGCGCATGTCTTCGGCCAGAAAGGCTGTCAGCTCCCAGCCGGTGTAGGCGAAGAGGATGGCGGGCAGAGCGTGCAGCATGGGCATCCAGGGGAAGGTGTTGGCCGGGGTGTTGAGCCGGTCGGGTGACAGCGCGCCAGGAAGATCAGGTGCCGTCAGCAAAAAGCCGCCCGTGATGATCAACAACCCGAGCAGGATCAGCACGGCGATCATTGTCTGTACCGGGCCGGACAGACGCAGGCCGATGAGTGCGGCAACGGCGCTGGTGCTGATGATCAGCCAGGCCACCAGCGTATCGGGCAAGCCGCCAAAGAATTGCGAAAAATAGCTGGCGCCGATCAGCGCGATCGACGGCAAGCCCACGAGCAAGGTCCCCAGCACGATCATCTCGGTGACGGCCGCCCATCGTTCGCCAAGGCTCACCCGCACATAGCCCACCACCCCGCCGGCACTGGGATGATGTCGCCCAAAATGGCTGAAGATCGCGAGCAGTGGCAGCATAACGACCGCCATGATGAGCCACGGCCAGTGCCCGTGCCGGCCCGCATGCAGGTAGCTGATGCCGGGCAGGGCCAGGATGCCGGCGCCCAGCACGACGGTGACGGAGAGCGCGGTGGCCACGATGAGGCCGATCTTGTTGTCGTGATGAGGGGCGGGGCGGTTCATGGGTTGGATTCCCTTGAAAGTGTGGGAGACACAGGCTCAGACTGATCTGAAGGCAGAAGGCAGAAGGC
>JAUNKF010000029.1 GCA_030532895.1 Lautropia sp.
CATCCTGGCAAAACTGGAACGTTTGTGCAAAGTTATTAATGGAACATGACACTAGCCCCTGCCGTGCATCACCCCGAGCTTTTGGGCATCGCAGCAACATAAAGGGTGGCGCCCATTCAGGTTGCGCCTGCCCAACTCTTATCAGTCTGGTGAATGAGATCCGCCGTTCTGGGCGCGAAACAAGCGCTCCTTTGAGGTACTGGACGCTTTGGCGTATAAAACAGCCGAATAGTGTAGTATTTTTGTCATTTCAAAACGTTACAGATAGTTGGTACAGAGGGACGCATTGAGACTTCATTTTTGAGTCCAGGCAAAGCTGATGAAGCGGATGAATTGGCGGCGCACGAGGCTGTTCCGGATGGCTGAAAATTGAGCCATAGAAATTTTCTTTTGTATCAATCGGTTGATTTCGGCTCTTCAAGCAGACTTCCGTTGTGATCATCCTTGAGCCCCGATGCGCCTCATCGGATCTCGATATGTAAGCGTTCGTTAGTAATCTATTCGATTCGCAAGCAGCGCACAGAGGGTGGAGTGTGCAGTTTTTTAATGTGAAAATGACAAAAAAGGCGGAAGATTCGCCTCAACCCTATTTCATTGGCAAAGAAGGGCGCTCATTCAGTCTCCGGGCGTCGTTCATTCATACGTAGACAGGATCGCCATGAGAGTATCCACGCCATCTTTCAAGCTCGCTTCCCTCGCCATGCTGACCATTCTGGCTGCTTGCGGCGGCGGTGGCGGTGATTCCGGTTCGGGCAATGTCTCGTCCACGCCTCAGACTTCAGGATCCACGGCAACGGCTCCCGGTGCGCCTGCCGCGCCAGGCAATCCGCCTGCACGGGCCAATGCCGACAACGGCACCAACGGCGCCATCATCAACGGAAAGCCCGCACCGGGCCTCGGCCTCGGTGGTACGGTCGGTGCCGGCGTGGCACCGCAAAGCGGTACGGGCATCACCCAGCTGCCAGTGCCCACGCCCAGCCCCACGCTGAAGGCTCAGGGGATCTGGTCACCCCTGATGGACTGGCCCGTCATCTCCATCCATGCTGCGCTGACGCCTGATGGCCGTGTCATGACCTTCGGTGTCGATTACAGCAGCCGCAACGACAACAAGTTCTACTATGACGTCTGGGATCCGACCAAGGGTACCGGCCCGGATTCGCACATGGTGCTGCCCAACCAGACCAACACGTTCCTGTTCTGCGCGGCTCAGGTGCTCGTGCCGACCACGGGTGAGCTGTTGATCCTGGGCGGTGACTTGCTGAAGGATGGCAAGGTCACCAACACCGGTGTGAAGGATGTCAACCTCTTCAACCCGGCTGACAACAGCCTGAAGCGTGCTACCAACGCCATGCAGCTGCCACGCTGGTACGGCACCGCCACGACCTTGCCAAGCGGTGAGATCTACATTCAGGGTGGCACGAGCGGTGAAGAACATCCGGAGGTTCGCAATCTGGATGGCACCTTCCGCCTGCTGGATGGCATCGACACGTTGGCGACCTATGGTGGTGGCGCTGGCAACTACTTCGACAACAACTACCCGCGCAACTTTGTCGCGCCCAATGGCAAGGTCTTCGGCTTTGACCCGCACTACATGTATGAGGTCGATCCGAAGGGCAAGGGTACGGTCAAGATGTACGGCGCTCACTGGGATATTCCCCACAGCGATCCGGCCGAGGCCGCCAAGAACCCTGACTTCTATCGTGGTTGGTCGGCCACGTCGGCCACGGCCATGATTCGTCCGGGTCTGATCCTGCAATTTGGTGGTTCGGAGCCACGTGCCACGCTCATCGACATCAACGGTGCCAAGCCGGTGCTGACCGATCTGCCCAAGCTGAAGAAGGTCTATCACTGGAGTAACGCCACCATTCTGCCGGATGGCAACGTGCTGGTCTCGGGTGGCTCGACGAAGAATCTGCTGCTCGATACGGTGGAGCCGATCAATGAAGACGCGGGCGAAATCAACTATGACGCCATGATCTTCAACCCCGAGAGCCGTACCTGGATGGATGCCGGCAAGTTCAATGCTCAGCGTCTGTATCACAGCACCACCTTGCTGCTGCAGGATGGTACGGTGCTGTCGACGGGTGGTGGTGCGCCTGGCCCGGTTCACAACCTGAACGCCCAGGTCTATCAGCCCGGCTACCTGTTCAATGCGGATGGCACGCTGGCCAAGCGTCCCGCATTGGAAGGCACCGATGGTGCTTTGCCGCTGGTCGTCGAGCCGGGGGGTACTTTCTCGGTGGGGTCAGCCGATGCATTGGACATCGACAAGGTCACGCTGATCAAGACGGGGGCTGTCACGCACTCCTTCGACATGGAACAGCGTTTCAACCAGCTTGAGTTCAAGGCAGATGGTGCCAAACTCGACATCACGCTGCCGGCCAACAAGTTCCTGACGCCGCCGGGTTATTACATGGTCTTTGCACTGAACAAGGCTGGTGTGCCGTCGAAGGGCCGCATCATCCGCATCAACCCCTCGGCCAATCCCTAAGTATCCGACTGCCGCCATCATGCCCCGTGTGGACGGGGCGTGACAGTGGCTCATGCTTCGGATTGAAGCCTGTTTCGACCATTCGTGGTTGAGGCAGGCTTCTTTTTTGCGTGCGCCCACCGGGCGCACGCCTGGTGCTCAAACTCGCCCAGGGGCACCGATCTCATGTTCTGTCTGTCGGGGAGCACAAGTGCCAGGCCAACGCTCTGAGCATCGGCCGTGTCTGGCCATTTATCGGTGAGGCCAGGGCAAAGTGTGGCTGCTTCGATTAACGTGGCTGCTAATTGTTGAACCACGATGAAGGGCGGCCCACAGGGTGTCAGCCGGACGGTTAGGAACATGAAAATACGCAGACAGGCCTTGCCTGTGGTCATGACGCTGTCAGTGTTGCTCGGTGGGTGTGTGAGTGCTTCCCATCAGAAAGATCAGGCCGGCAGTGCACAGGCGACAGATCGTGCCGCTTCCTTTGAAAAGATCGAGGAGGCACAGGTTGCCCGTGATCAAGGCATCTATCGGGAAACGCAAGCGCGAATTGCCGCGCTGAATGCCAAACAGGGCATTCGGCTGAACAACTATGCGCTGGCCAAGGCCCAATGCTGGCTGGATGTCAGTTTTCATGAGTACAGCCGCAATGATCGTGGCGGCTTTCCCCGTGCGGCCTTGCAGCAGGCACAGGGGATTCTGGACGTGCTGGAACAGGGGAGCATGCCGGATGTGAGCGAAACACCGTTGGTCAATGGTGCAAAGCGCTTGCGTCAGGATCTGTGGGCACGTCATGCCGAGCTGCGTCAGTCCGAGCATCTCAGTTGTGCTGCATCACGCCTGGCATGCGCCGAGGTGGAGCTGGTGCATGCCGGCAACGAGATCCGTCAGGGAGGGTGGCGTCATGCCAGCCCGTACATCCAGATGGCCGAAGACCTGACGGCAGAGGCCGAGCAGGCCATCAGCCAGTGTGGCATGGCCAAGGTGCAAACCGAAGCGCCCGCAGTTGCGCCGGTGAGCGCGGTGTCTGCTGCCAGACTTGATGTGCATTTCCACTTTGACCAGCATCAGGTTGACGACATCCTGCCGGACGATCTTGTGCAGCTGCGTCAGTTTGCCGAGGCGCTGAAGGCAAACTATAGCCGTATCGACAGTCTGAACTTGATTGGTTATGCCGACCGGATGGGCAACGAGCGGTACAACAGCTGGTTGTCGATGCAGCGTGCGATGACGGTGCGTGACGAGTTGCAGCGTCTGGGCATCTCGCAGGTGATGGGACTGGTGCCGATGGGGGCTGTTCCCGAGAAGCCGTCGGCATGTCAGGTCTTGAATCCAGGGCAGCGTACGGAAAATCTGGCCTGTCTGCAACCAGATCGTCGTGTCAGCATCGAGGTTGTCGGCGTGAAAAAGGTTGAAGTGGCTGAACGCTGACACCCTTTGGTGAATGAGGCAAGCGGGCGATCCCTGTTGCCGCCATCCTTGAATGTGGCCCGGCTTGATGCCGGGCCGTTGCTTTTTGGAGCAGCAGGCTGGTGGTGGGCGGTTGCTGTCTGGATGGATCGGGCGCGTCGTCCGAACGGGCCGGCGCGGGGACGAATCAGTGCATGACACGCGCTAAGGGAAGAGGTCGTTGATCATGATCGCGCTCACTTGCCTCGTCTTGGTGTGGGGCACGCTTGAATGAGGCTCACACGCGCAGGGTAGTGCCGACCAAGGGGCTGTGTTCCCGGCGCCGTGCTGGAAGCGTGTTGGCTTGTGCGTTTATGCACAGGATGGTTACCTTTGGGGGCAGAGCAGAAAATTTTTTTGAAGGGGCTGTAAGAAACGGGCCGCGTCCTCCGACCAAAGGGGTAACGCAGCACGGAATGGCTGCGGGGTTTCACCAAATTCAATCACCAACTTCTTTTGGAGTCCTTTTGATGAACAAGAAATTTGCTGCTCTGCTCTCGGGTGCCGTGGCTGCTGGTGCGCTGATCGGTTCGCCTGCTTTTGCTGCCGTCACGTTGGCTGACGGCTACCAGGTGGCTGCTGCCGACAAGGCCAAGGAAGGTAAATGCGGTGAGGGTAAGTGCGGTGCTGCCGAAGAGAAGGCTGCTGAAGGCAAGTGCGGCGCTGACAAGAGCAAGGACGGCAAGTGCGGCGAAGGCAAGTGTGGCGCCGATGGCAAGAAAGCCGGCAAGGCCAAGGAAGGCAAGTGCGGCGAGGGCAAGTGCGGTAGCTGATCCGCTTGATGGCAAGTGTCCTGATCGTCTGGTCTGTGTGGTGTCGATCCGATTGGGCACTTGCCTCCAGGGTGATGGCGCCTGTTTGCATTTTTGCCATCTGCTTCTCCTCTTTTTTCATCGGGGCTGGATCCAGGTTTTTCCAGTCATCGCTTTGATGGCGTCATCCAGCCCGGTTTCAGATACGGGTAAGAACAACAAGATACCCGTCACGGGTGGGTAATACGATCATGAACAATCCTGACGCCAAACTGCTGCACCGGGCTGGACTTGGGTTGCGGCGTAGCCTGTTGCCAGATACCTTGAGCGCGCTGAAAGCGGGTGAGTTGGAGTCTGTAGCTTTCTTTGAAGTGGCGCCTGAAAACTGGAGTCGACTGGGTGGGAAGTTCTCGCGTGATTTGCGGGCCATCAGTGAGTTCCGCCCGCTGGCTTGTCATGGCCTGTCCCTCAATCTCGGTGGCTCGGATCCGTTGGACATGAGTCTGCTGGCCGAGGTCAAGGCTTTCATGCGCACCTATCGGATAGCGCTTTATACCGAACATCTGTCCTGGTGCGGCCACGAAGGGCATTTGTACGATCTGCTGCCTTTGCCTGCCACCTATGAAACGGTACGTCATGTGGCTCGGCGGGTCGAGCAGGTTCAGGATTTCTTCGGCGAGCAGATTGGTATCGAAAATGCCAGTTACTATGCTGCGCCTGAAGGGGCCGAGATGGATGACGCCACTTTTGTGGCCTCGGTTGTGAAGGAGGCGGGCTGCCTGCTGCATCTTGATGTCAACAATGTTTACGTCAATAGCTGCAACCATCAGTTCGATCCCTATCATTACATGCGTCAGTTGCCACTGGACAAAACCTGCTATTTGCACGTGGCCGGTCATCACGTCGAAGAGGATGGGCTGATCATCGACACGCATGGCATGCCGGTGATCGATCCGGTCTGGCAGTTGCTGGACTTCACCTATGACGAGCTGGCCGCGGCAGGGCTGGATCCTGTGGCGATTCCTTCTTGCCTGGAGCGTGATTTCAATTTCCCACCGTTGACGGAGCTGGCCGAAGAGGTGCGCATCATCGACCAGAAGCAGCGCGAAGCGTCTGCGCGCAGCGCGCAGAAGCGTTTGGCTGCTGCTGTCATTTCTCCCGCTTGTGCGCTGTGAGGGGGGGCATGAACAACGAGGCTTCGCCATCTGCCGCTTTGGCGCAGATGCAGGGTGAGTGGGCCAGCTATTTGCGGGCGCCTCAGTCGGCACCCCAGCCGGCAGGTACGTCGGCGCGGCACATGGGGGCTTATGCGAGTTTGCTGCGCAACAATATCGGCGGCTTCATCCACCAGTGCTTTCCCCTTTGCCGGCAATCGCTGCCGCAGGCCAGATGGGAGGCGTTGATCGATCGTTTCTTCGCGGAGTCGGTCTGGCACCACAGTCCGTTCTTCCATGAAATCCCGAAGGCTTTCGTGGCTTTTCTGGGGGGCTGTACGCCACACCCCGACCTGCCACCGTGGTTTGGCGCGCTGGCCCACTATGAGTGGGTGGAGCTCGCCGTGGATACGGCGCCTGATGTGCCACCGCAGTTTGGCCCCCAAGGGTTGGCCGTGAACCCGTCCTGTCAGCTGGAGGCGTATGAGTGGCCCGTTCATACGATCACACCGGATTCGGTTGAGGTGCCTGAGCAGCCAACCTTCGTGGCGGTGTTCCGCAACCGGCAGCATCAGGTGCGTTTCAGTGTGCTGACGCCAGCTGCGGCGCAGTTGCTGCACCTGCTGAAAAGCAACGGATGTGACTGGTTGGCAGCCCAGCAGTCCCTGGCCGAGGCTTTTCAGTTGAGTCTGGATGTCCTTCAGACCCAGACGGATGGCTTGTGTGATCAGTGGTTGGCCGATGAGCTGTTGCGGAAACAATCCCCGGCTATTTGCTGACAACCCTTTTTCGAGGTTTTCGAGGATCGTGATGAATCGTGTTGGTGACCGGTTGTGTGCCTTGCGTGCCATGCTGACTGCTGCGGCACCTTGGGTTGCGCTGCTTTTTCTGCGAGTGCTGGTTGGTTGGGAGTTTCTGGAGGCTGGGCTTGAGAAGCTTGGCGGCGAAAACTGGTTCGACAGCATTCAGGACAAATTCATTTTCCCGTTCAATCTGCTGCCGGTTGATGTCAGCTGGTCGATGGCGATGTGGTTCGAGATCGTGGGGGGCATCGCGCTGATTCTGGGGGTGGGTACCCGCTTTTTTGCGCTGAGTCTGCTGGTGCTGACGGTGGTGGCGACGGCTGCTGTCCATCTGCCGGATCAGTGGAGCACTTTGGCCGAGCTGTGGCGCGGTTATGTGATCAGCAACAAGGGGCATGGCAACTTCAAGCTGCCGTTGATTTTCATGACAATGCTTTGGCCCCTGATGTTCTATGGGCCGGGGCGTCTGAGTATCGATGGGCTGATCCACGGGTTGCTCTCTCGCCAGCGTTGATGCGGTAGTGGGGCAACCGGGGCCGGGGCGTTTCACGCTGCCGGCCCTTCGTCTTTCATGCGTGCATCATGCACTTGCTGACTTGCTGACTTGCTGCGCCGGCCGTGATCATCTGACCGGCTGTGCTCATGCACGTGCTTGATCTGGTCAAGCTGGCTGGGCCGAGCAGAAGAAATTTCGCCAGGTGCCGTGCATGGTGGGCGCGGTTTCTCAGGTGTCAGCGGGGGGCGTTGCCCTGATGGGCACCGTCATCGGCGGTATCGGTATCCGCGCCGGCACTGGCCGTATGGGAAGCGGGCGGAAAAAGTCCTGAGGACGAAGACGAGGCATCACCGTTGGCGTAGTGCTGCATGATTCGGCGCAGGGCAGCCGAATTTTTTCTGAAATTCCGACAGTCTGCGCAGGCCAGCAGGTGCAGGCGCATGGTCAGGCGCGCCCACAGTGGCAGATCGGCATCCTGATCCATCGAGACGAGCTGGGTGGTACGAAGGCACTTCTGGTTTTTCATGTCACTGAACCCCGATCGCTCCGTCCAGCCAGTTTTGCTGGAGACACTTCTGCAACTTCAGTCGGGCACGATATAAACACACGTTCATGTTACTGGTGCTGAGGCGCGTTTGCTCGCAAATCTCCTTGCCACTCAGTCCCAGATATTCTCGCATCAAAAACACCTGTGCCTGCTGTCCCGGCAGGTTGTCGAGGCAGCGTTGAAAAACCTGCCAGAAAGCCTGGCTGTGGGCATGTTGTTCCGGCGTGCCGAGGTCGCTGGGGGCTGTCCCTGTCGCCCAATGCCCGTTCGCCTGAAAGAGTTCTTCGATCAGCATGTCCCCATCGGGGTCGTCATCCAGCGGCACTTCGTGCTGGTCTCGCCGATAGCGTCCCCGCAAGGCGTCGGCGATCTTGTTTTTCAGGATGGCGAATACCCAGGTTTTGAGGGCCGACTCGGCGCGGAAGGCTTCGGCTCGATCCAGGGCTGCCAGCAGGGCGTCCTGAACCACATCCTCGGCCACATCGTTATCGCCCAGTTGTTTGCTGGCATAGGACAGCATCTGGGGCCGGAAACTGGCCAGTTGTTGTGAAATGCTCATCGATCGCAGTCGGGTGATTGGGAGCTAGGCGGCACCCTGCCGGGCAGGGGCCGACGTGAGGCATACGTCTTGTGGGCACGGCTGCAGGGCCGAATGTGTCCTTGCCACGCCCAAGTCTTGGGTGATGGGCTGTCCTTTCGCAAGCGAGGGCTGCTACCTAGTTGGGACAGACGCATCGATGGCGGGCATTATGCCGCCAATGAGACGGCTCGACAGAAAAAATAGGTGAAGGCGGCGCGGTAGCATTGCCTTCCGGGCCAGTGTGGAGACGATCAGCGCATGATGTGTTCGGGGGTCTGAGCTGCGATCTGACTTGGCCAGCGCCCATCCGATGACGTGTGTGCGTTTCCTGCCTGGCTGCATGACACTTTCCCTCTCTTCAGGCTGACTGTATGCAAGCTTTTGAGATTCGTCCGGCCACCGAGGCCGATCTGCCCGCCATGCTGGCGATCTTCAACGACCTGGTACTGCACTCGGATGCGGTGTATACCGAGGTGCCGGCCACGTTCGAGGAACGGCGTGCGTGGTTTCAATCACGAACCGGGGCGGGCTTTCCGGTGCTGGTGGCCGATCGGGACGGTGAGGTGCTTGGTGTGGCTTCCTTTGGGCCTTTCCGGGATGCCTGGCCGGGATATCGTCACACGGTCGAGCACAGCGTGCATGTGAGGCGGGATCAGTATCGGCAGGGGGTAGGGCGCGCGCTGATGGAGGCGTTGCTGCAGGCGGCCCGCCAGCGTTCCTTGCACATGATGATCGGCGTGGTTGACGCAGCCAATGTCGGCTCGCTTCGCTTGCATGAGCAGCTGGGGTTCCGGCGGGTTGGCCATTTGCCACAAGTGGGCTGGAAGGCCGGTCGCTGGCTGGATGTCGTGTTGGTGCAGCGCCCTCTGCAGGCCCTGGAGGCTTCGACGGCGTCCGGGCTTCCCGCGGCGGAAGGCGAGGCAGGGCTGTTTGAGACGATGGCCGGGGGGCAGGATGTGGCCTCCAAGCCGGAGGGCGTGTCGGCGACAGCGCAAGGTGTCAGCTCTGCTGTTCATGTGTCGCCCCGTGCTGTGGTGTCGCGGTCTCGGCACACCAGGCTCGGGGCTTTGCATCTGAAGTACTGGCCGGCGCCGTCCGGCGCATCCCGGTGGCCGACCGTGGTGCTGTTTCATGGTTTGTTCGGTGATAGCGATGTTTGGGCTGCCACCGCCTTGAACCTGAACCGGGCGGGGTTGAACGTGCTGGCTGTCGATCTGCCCGGACACGGTGCCAGTCAGGTGAGTGCCACGACGATGGCTGCCGTGGTCGAGAGCGTCAAAGAGGCGTTGCTGGCAGAAGCCTGGCCTTCGCTCGTGCTGGTCGGGCATTCGTTTGGCGCGGTGGTGGCAACACGGTTGGCGGCCGATGCCGATCTCCCGGTGGCTGGGCTGGCGTTGTTGTCGCCGGCCGGCATGGGGCGGGAAGTCAACAGCACATTTCTGGAGGCGGTGATGGCGGCCACGGATGAGAAGATGTTGGCCGATGCCTTGTCCTATGTGACGGTCAAGCACCAGCGTGCATCCAGCCACTATTTGCGCCAGATGTTGACGCGCATCGAGGCGGCCAAGGTTCAGCTTCGAGCCTTGATCGACGAGGCCGTGGGGCCGGATGACGGCTTGCAGCAAAACTCGATTCGTGAGGTGTTGCCGAGCTTGCACTGTCCGGTTGTCATCATCCAGGGGCGGGAAGATGGCGTGATGCCCTGGCGGCATGTCTTGAATGCCCCGTCGCAGGTGGGGCTGCACCTGTTGTCGGATGTGGGGCACATGCCGCACTGGGAGGCGACCGCGTTGACGCAGCGCATCCTGTTGCAGCTGATCAGGGGGATCGGACAGTCACCAGCCTGCTAAAGCGTGCATGCACTGATTCGTCTCCGAAAAAGCCCCGCGGGCGTGCAGCATCGTGTTGCCTGCTCTGACTAATGCTTCAGGGCCGAGAGTGCCACCGCGATTTCATCCAGCACGCTCGGGTCATCGATGGTGGCGGGCATGCTGACGGACTGGCCGTCGGCAATCTTCACCATCGTGGCACGCAGGATCTTGCCCGATCGCGTCTTGGGCAGCCGATCGACGACGATGGCGTCCTTGAACGCAGCCACCGGGCCGATCTGGTCACGGATCAACTGGATGCATTCCTGGCTGATCTCGACCGGGTCGCGGGTCGTGCCGCGGTTCAGGCACAGCAGACCGACGGGCACCTGACCTTTCAGTTCGTCCGCCACGCCGATGACGGCACACTCGGCCACATCCGGGTGTGAGAGCAGCACCTCTTCCATGGCGCCAGTCGACAGCCGGTGGCCGGCCGCATTGATCACGTCATCGGTGCGGGACATGATGAACACATAGCCGTCGTCGTCGATGTAGCCGGCATCACCGGTTTCATACCAGCCTGGATAGCGGCTCAGATAGCTTTTCAGGAACCGCTCGGGGGCCTGCCAGAGCGTGGGCAAGGTGCCAGGCGGCAGCGGCAGGCGAATCGCGATGGCGCCCAGCTCTCCGGCCGGTACCGGTTCGCCATACTCGTCGAGCACCTGTACATCGTAGCCGGGCATGGGCACGCTGGGGCTGCCAGGTTTGGTGGGCAGCCGTTCGAGGCCGAGCGGGTTGGCGGCGATGGCCCAGCCCGTTTCGGTTTGCCACCAGTGGTCGATCACGGGTACACCGAGATGTTTTTCGGCCCAGGCGATGGTGTCGGGATCGGCTCGCTCGCCAGCCAGAAACAGTGCCTGCAATTTGTGCAGCTTGTACTTGCGGATCCATTCGCCATCGGGGTCGTCACGGCGAATGGCACGAATGGCGGTGGGGGCCGTGAAAAAACTCTTGATCCGGTGGTTCTGGATCGTGCGCCAGAAAACGCCGGCATGGGGTGTGCCGACAGGCTTGCCTTCAAACACCAGTGTGGTGGCGCCAACCAGTAAGGGGCCGTAGCAAATGTAGCTGTGGCCAACCACCCAACCCACATCCGAGGCGGCCCAGAAACGATCACCAGGGTCGATGTTGTAGATGGCTTTCATCGTCCAGGCCAGTGCCACGGCGTGCCCGCCGGTATGACGGACGACGCCTTTGGGCTGGCCGGTGGTGCCGGAGGTGTAAAGGATGTAGGCCGGATGATTGCCATCGACCGGGACGCATTCGGCTGGTGTCACGCCATACTGGAAACTGTGCCAGGCCACGTCACGGCCTTCTGTCAGCTGCGCGATCAGCGCTTCGCGCTGAAAGATGACACAAAAATCGGGCTGGTGGCTGGCATGATCGAGCGCTTCATCGAGTAGCGGCTTGTAGGGCACGATCCGTTTAGGCTCCAGGCCACAGGAGGCAGCGATCACGGCTTTTGGCTGGCAGTCGTCGATGCGGGTGGCCAGCTCCCGGGCCGCGAAACCACCGAAGACGACCGAATGGATGGCGCCCAGCCGCGCACAGGCCAGCATGGCCTCGATCGCTTCCGGAATCATCGGCATGTAGATGATCACCCGGTCGCCTTTGCCGATGCCTTTGGCACGCAAGGCGCCGGCCAGCGTGGCGACGCGTTTTTGCAGCTGCGCAAAGGTGATGCCTTTGGTCGACAAGGTCACAGGGCTTTCGTGGACGATGGCGACCTGATCACCGCGACCGTTTTCCACGTGCCGGTCGACGCAGTTCCAGCACATGTTCAACTGGCCATCGCTGAACCACTCGTAAAAAGGCGGGTTCTGATCGAAGAGGGCGTGGCTGGGCGGTTGAACCCAGTCGATGGCCTGCGAGGCTTTCATCCAGAAGTTTTCCGGGTCGTTCTGCCAGGCACGATAGGTCTCGGCGTAGGGCATGGTGGGTGTCTCCTGTGTCAGCGCGCGTGGTGGCATCCTGCGTCCTTTGCGCTGTCTTGGCCTCGGCTGGTTGAGCCGCCACCGTGGGACGCTCAACCACGTGTTGGCAAGGCCAAGGGTTGTGTGTTTTATGCGGAAAGACCGGACGATGTTGGCGTGGTGGTGGACGGCTGGATGTTGCGTTGCGAAAACCGCGGCGCCGTCATCCCGGATCTTTGTTCAAAGATAGCATGCAGTGCTCTTCTGCGGAAACGATATCCCCGGTGCGCCACCCATGCGGATGTTTCCCAACCCTTGTCTGAGGGTTGTTCTGTGGGGTTGATGAACAAAACATGAATGAATGAGCCACCGAATCATCTGGGTAAAGCCGGTGGCAATCGATGATTCTGTTATGCTGCGTTGACAGTATTTTTCAGTGAAGGGCAGCAGGGTTTTCCTGATGCCGATGGTTTTTTGAGGAGAAGTGGCCCCATGTCCCAGTCATGCTGTGATCGATCAGAAGTGTCCCACGCCGTCGAGGAGTCGGTATCGGTGCGTCGCCAGTTCGTCAAACTGGGCATGTTGGCCGGCGGTGCCAGCCTCTTGGGGCTGAGCATGCCGAGCGCACAAGCCGCGGGCGAAACCGAAGCCTTGTTGCTGAGCTGCATGGATTTCCGCTTGATGAATGAGATCGAGCACTACATGAATGCGCGTGGTTTGCGTGACAAGTACGATCATGTGGTGCTGGCAGGCGCATCGCTGGGGGCGGTGACGGATCAGTTTCCGGCCTGGAACAAGACCTTCTGGGATCACGTCGACATCGCGAAGAAGCTGCACCACATCAAGAAGGTCATCGTGATCGACCATCGTGATTGCGGTGCCTACAAGGTGGTGCTGGGTGAAGACAGCGTCAAGACCGAAAAGCTCGAAACCGAGGCACACGTCGCGCAGCTGGGTAAATTGCGCAGCATGCTGAAGGCACGCCATCCGGAGCTGGAGGTGGAAACGCTGCTGATGTCGCTGGATGGCCAGGTCGAGCCGGTCGAAGTTGGCGTCAGTTGAGGCGCCAAGCCTGTCGCAAGGGGCTCAAGGCATGCCTGGGGGCGCTGCTTGCTGCCAGGCAGCTTGCACGTCGGCCAGCTGTTCGGCCGTGTTCATGACGAGGCTGTCCTTGCCCACGATGGGTTCATCCAGCGGTGCGGCACTCAGCAACACCAGGTGGGTGTCGGTGTCCACATTCAGAAAAACCTGATCGCCGCTGGCATCCAGGAAGGCCAGTTGCGGGCCTTTGACCGGGGTTGGCCAAAAATCCAGACGAAGCTGGCCTGACAGCACCAGGAGCAGGCAATACCAGCCGCGGGGTATCGGCAGGCTGATCTGATGTTCGCCCGCCAGGTGGATGTCCCACAACTGAAGTGGGGTGACGGTTTCGGCCGGCCCCAGTTGGCCTTCCCATTCTCCTGCGATCAGGCGCAGTGTGCCGGCATCATCCGGCAGTGACATCAAGGGGATCTGAGCCTTGGGCAGGCACTGATGATGCGGGTCGATCTGCTTGCAGGATGCGGGCAGGTTGATCCAGAGCGTCAGCAGGCTCAGCGTGCCGCCCTGTTCCGTCAGATTGGGGCCGAGTCGTTGTTCCGTCTGCATGCCCCGGCCTGCTCCTTGCCACAGCACATCGCCTGGCAGCAACAGGTTTTGCTGGCCCGTGCTGTCACGGATCTGCAAGTCGCCTGACATCAACAGCGTGACGGCTTCAAAACCGCTCATCACGGTTTTGTCCGATCCCGTCGTGCCGTGGGTGGGCGGCAGGGTTTGAGGCGGGGCATAGCTTGCCCGTATGGCGGGGTTGGCTTGCCGCCCCAGGCCCTGATAGCTGAAGAACAGTTGTTCCTGCCAGCCGCTGGCGAGTGTGTGGGCGGACAGGGGACGTGAGACGCCGATCGTGGTTTTTCTCATGGGGTATGGTGAAGATTGGCTTACATGCTATGGTCGAGATGGGCGCCACCGCGCAAATCGACCATCTCGGGCTTGATGTCGGCCATCTTGACCACCTGACCGCCATATTCCTTGGCAAAAGCCTGGGCATCCTCTGTCTTGCTGAAACTGGCGAGCGTGGGCCCCATCGAGCCTTTTCGGCGGCTGCCCAGCACATAGATGGCCGTGTTGGCGTCGATCCAGGCGCCTTGCGGGTTATCCCAGTCGGTTTGGCCCATGTCCTGAACATAGACAGCATTGACCTTGCGCACCTGCTCGGGCACCAGCAGTGCGTTGATGACCTCCATCGTGTCGCAATAAAAGGCGGGTTGTGGCAGGCCAGCGTAGTGAATTTGTCCTTTCGGGCCAGGAAAATCCATCAGCAACATGCCATCCAGTTCGCAGGCGGTGTTGCGGGTGATGTCGACGGGAGCGATAGTCGCGGCCTTTTCAGTGTCGGACTTGCAGGCGCTCAGGGGGCTGAGTGCGGCCAACGCCACCAGCCCGAGCAGCATCCGCCGGGTGTCGTTCGGCATGTGGGCGCTGGCGTGTGTGTGCGGGCCGGGACGGCCACAGCGGCAGAGGTAAGTCGTCATGGTTTGAATCTCCAGTTGGCGATCATCAGGGGCACGGCGATCCAGCCCAGCATCACGCCGGTCAACACGCCGATGTGTGAGAGGATGGGAGGCACGACATTGATCAGCCCATAGGCGCTTTTGACATCTTCCATCGAAAACACGTTCAGGATGCGAAAGACATCGGTGGGGTTGAAGAGCAGCAGGTAGGGGAAGATCTCGCCGCCATAGTGGCCGGCTGTGGCCACCAGCACGCCCAGCAGCACCAGATCGAACACCAGCACGAACAGAAACCACAGGATGATGGCGGCACCCGACGCGCGTGTGCGATCTCGTGCCAGCACTGACACCAGGATCGCCAGGCTCAGAAAAGCCAGGCCCATCATCAGTGCGCTGATGACGAAACCGGCATAATGAAAAATCGCTTCGTGACCAAACTGCATCACCAGCAGCACGCCGACTGCAGCCAGTCCGGTCAGCATGGCCAGTGCGAGCGCCAAGGCCAGGCCAGCGTATTTGCCCAGCAACAATTCGCTGCGTGTGATCGGGTAAGCCAGCAGCAGATCGAGCGAGCCGCGTTCCCGTTCGCCCACGATCGCATCGAAACCGAGCAGCAGGGCGATCAGGGGCACCAGGTAGATCACGAGGCTCACGAGGCTGGTGATGGTGAATTCCAGCGAACGCAAACCGACCGTGCCCTGTTGTGCGCCACCCGCATAGGTGATGACAAGGGAGAACACGGCAAAGACCAGCGCCACGGCCAGCACCCAACGGTTTCGAAGCCGGTCACGAAATTCCTTGGCTGCCAGGGTGAGCACTTGGCGGGGCTGGATCATGCGTGCTGCTCCTTCGGATCGGAAAAGAACATGTCTTCAAGGGACGGTTCCTCCACACTGATATCGGCCACCAGATGGCTGGCTGCGAGCAGCTGCTCAAGCATCGCCATTTTTTGCTGACGTGGCACGGACAGGGTCAGGGTACCCATCTGGGGTGAGTGTTGCCAGGGGAGGTGGGCAAAGTGTTCAGGCAGGCAGGCGCGCAGTTGGGCGATGCTCGCTTCGGAGGGCGGCACCTTCAATTGCACCTCGATCTGCAGCGGTAGTTCGAATTGTTCGCGGAGTGTGTGCAGGCTGCCCAGCGCCTCGACACGTCCGTTGGCCATCACGGCAACCCGGTCGACCCGGTGTTGCAATTCCGCCAGAATGTGTGAGGTGAGTACGATGGTCAACCCCTGTGCCCGTAATTCAGCCAGCGTGTCCCAGAAAAAATGGATGGCACGGGGGTCGAGGCCGGTCGTCGGTTCATCCAGAAACAGTACCTGTGGTTTACCGAGCAGCGCTTGGGCAAAGCCGAGCCGTTGACGCATGCCTTTGGAGTAGGCCCGTACCGGGCGCTCGCCGGCGTGCCCCAGGCCCACCCGTTCGAGCAGCGTTGCGCATTCCGCCGTATCCAGCCCTTTGAGCCGAGCGAAGAAGTTCAGTGTTTCAAGGCCGCTCAGGTTATCCCACAGCGCGACGTTTTCGGGCAGATAACCGATTCGCTGTCTCACCGTGCGCGCATTGCTGCCCATCACCAGCTCGCCGCTGATCCGGATCTGTCCGCCGGTGGGGGCGAGCAGGCCGAGCATCATCTTAAAGAGCGTGCTCTTGCCGGCGCCGTTGTGCCCGATCAGGCCGAACACTTCGCCACGGTGGATCGAGAGGCTCACGTCATCGACCGCGGTGAAGTTGCCAAAGCGCTTGCTGATGGCTTTTACCTCGATGACGGGCGAGGTGGTGGACAGGCTCATGTCATGGGGCATGATGCAGGTTCTCCAGAGTCCGCTCGCGCCAGCTGACCCATGACATCGAGTCAGGTTGCATGCGGGGGTGCTTCTCGACGATGCTGGGCACGCGAAGGACGGGGAATTGCTGGCCGACCATGCGCAGAGCCTGGACAGCCGGACTGGCCAGCAACAGGCGCATCGCCGGATAGCGCCAGCTCAACCGATCCACCACATCATTGGCTTCATAGGGAATGTCGCCACGTCCATCATCGTCTCGATCCCAGCCCCGGTAATTGCTCCAGTAGTTGCCGAGTGGGCCGCCCCAGGCCATGTCGCGGGTGCCCGCGTACTTGATCTGCTCACGATTTTCGACGAAGTCGTTGCCATCGACTTCGTTGCGGGCCGAGCCGGCCAGATGAATGCCGATACGGTTGGCGGCCACCACGTTGCCAGTGAGCTTCGTGTATTCCACATCGTAGACGAAAAGGCCGCGCCCATTGCCGACCACGATGTTGTTTTCGACCGTGGCGTCTTGCAGCGTGCGCAGCATGATGCCGTGGTCACTGTTGTGCCAGGCCCGATTGTTTCTGATTTCTTGGTTGCGCACTTCCATCAGCGCAAGGCCGCCCCGGTTTTCCCACGTGTCATTGTCCTCCCACAGGTTGTGATAGGAGTTCATGTAGTGGGTACCGTAGCGGCTGTGGTGCAGCTTGTTCTGCTTGAAGATGGCGTGATGTGAGACATCGATGTAGAGCGCGTCACGCACGAAGCTGATCTCGTTGCCGATGATGCGTGCACCTTTCGTGTTGTAGAGTTGCACGCCATTGCCTCGCTGGGCGCTGTCATAGTCGCGCTTGCCGGTGATGTTGTTGTTCAGTACCTGGACATCATCGGCTTTTTCGATCCACAGGCCGAACAGGTTGTAGCTCAGCACGCAGTTGCGCACGATGGCTCGGTGTGCACCCGGCTGAATGTAGATGCCGGCATGCTGATCTCGCAGGCTGCCGCCCGAGTCGGAGACGATCAGGCCGTCGATGATGACATCTGGTGCTGTCACCCGGATCGTGTCGCCCTGATCGTTGCCACTGAGGGTGGGGCGGTCGATGCCCCGGAGTGTCAACGGCTTGTCGATGCGAAGGTTTTCGACGTAGCGCCCGCGTTCGATCTGGATGTCGTCGCCAGGCGCGGCCTGATCGATGACCGCCTGGATGCGCTCGCCAGGGCGCACCGTCCAGCTTGCCGACCAGGCCGGCGTCACGGCGAGCAGGCTGGTGCACAGGCCCAGCAGGCTCAGGCCGAAGGCTGTCAGCGGAGGCGCGGGTGATGGCACAGGGCGTGAGTGTGATCCGGTCAAAGTGGTCTCCTGATCAGGGGGCGTGTCAGGGCAGCATCGTGCCGCTTTGCGCCAGCGCCCAGAACAGTGCAGCGCCGATCAGCAGGTTCTTGAACGAGACATAGGCCAGCATGTCCATCAGATTGGCTTCACGGTAGGTCTTGCCCCACCAGGGGCCGTCTTTCACATAGCGTTTGCCCTGCCATCGTACCAGCACTTCCAGCACGCTCCAGCCAAACCAGGCGCCGATCAGGCCCAGCGGTGAGACGCTGCCCTGAGCGCCGAGCACCCAGACCAGTGAGGCGCCAATGGCGCAGGCCACGGCCATGGCCATCAACAGGTGGTTGCGATGCCAAGCCTCGCGGCTGAAAGGCCACAGATGGTCGAGCACTTCTGCCACCAGGCGGCGTAGCCCGGTCATCGTCGAGACGGGGGGGATGGCCGGCGCAGTTGGCAGTCTCGGATCGACGCCGTCTACCGGCATGTTCGCAGGTGTCAGCGTTTCAAGTCTGATCGGGATGAAATACCCGTCTTTGCCGATCGGTGTCAACGCTTCACCGTTGCGCTCGCGGCGCTTGCGTTCCTTGGCGAGTGGAGGGCAGGCCGTCTGGTCGGTGTAGAGGATCAGGCAATCCAGGCAATGCAGGCATTCGCGATGATCGATTTGCCCATCGGCATTGATGGCCTGTGCGCCACATCCCTTCGCACAGGCTTTGCAGCGGTTGCAATCGGGCTTGCGCTTCAGGCCAAACCAGCGAAAGGTGCTCGGCATCGCCAGTGAAGCGCCCAGCGGGCACAGGTATTTGCAATAAGGACGTTCGATGAAGACCGACAGCGCAAAGATCACCAGCACGAAGGTGGCGAAGGGCCAGCTCCGATTGAAGATGCCCACGAGGAAGGTGGTCTTGAAAGGTTCGACTTCGGCCAGTTTTTCTGCCTCGATCATCGAAAAGAGGGAGACGGTGAGCAGGCCGAAGAACACGGCGTATTTCAGCCACTTCAGACGGTCATGCCATCGGATCGGCAGCAGGAACTGGTAGCGCTTCAAGCCCACCTTGGCACCGATCTTGTGCAGTCCTTCCTGAATCGAGCCGAACGGGCATGTCCAGCCGCAGAACAGCCCGCGCCCAAAGAGGAAGACCGTGATGACGATGAAAATCCAGTACAGGAAGATGAAAGGATCGCTCAAAAAGAGCGTCCATTCCCATTTGAAGAGGATCGCGTGGAACCAGGTCAGCACTTGGGTGATCGAAGGTTGTGCCAACAGCCCGAAGCCCACCCATACGATGAAGAGCAGCCAGAAGGTGTATTTGAAGGCGTTGACCGGCCATTTGTTCTTGTGGCTTGAGAGGCGGGTGAGCCGTTCGCGCAAGGCGTAGACCACGGCTACCGCGATGAGTAGCAGGGCAAAGAGGACGATCTGTATCGGGCGAGCCTTCCAGACCTTCAGCCAGGCCGGATCGGGGCGTACGATGGCTGGATGTCCGCCTGCCAGATACTCGGCGGGCAGCCAGTATTCGGTGTCGAAGGCGAGAAAGGTTTTGGCGCCCGTGTCTCGATCGACCTTGTTGCCCAGAAAGATCAGCTTCCACGGATAGGCGGCTGAAAAGGCGGTCGAGCGGATCATGAAGATGCCGGATTCCGTCGCGCGCGGCGCGCCTTTGGCCGCAATGCCATAGAGGTTCTTGGCATCCGTGTCGCGGAAGGTGAAAGTGTCGCCATCCTGGCGTACCTGAATCCGGTCATAGATGCCGCCACGCACGAAGCCCGAGCCTTTGAAGGACTCCCGTCCGGCCGTGCGGATGACGAAAATCGCGTTTTCGCCTTCCTTCAATTGGCTCATCAGGTGCTTCCAGCTGCTCTGGCCGAGGATGGCTGGGCCGACGATCGGTGAATTGAGCGAGCCGAACCACAGTTCGATGAAGGGATCGGGTGATTTGGGCAGGCCGACCTGTTGGGGCGTGATCAACACCCGCTGGACAGCGCCTTGACGAACCAGTTCATCCCAGGTGGGGGGAGCGGCGCCAGGGGCCGGCTCGACATACTTGACGGGCTGTCGCACCACCGGTTCGATGATGCCGACCTGCTTGGCGATGGCCGCGCCCGATGTCATGATGACCTGGTTCTGCGCGATGACCGTGACCGTGGCGCCTGAAATGGCGTCCACGCCGATGATGTCTTCCGCTGGTCGCGATTGGCCGACTTCGATCGTGTCCTTGACCGACCGGCCCAGATATTGGGCATTGAAATCCAGCAAGGCCGATTCAGGAATGCCGAGCAACAGGATCGGCTCGGAGTGCTTCAGGATCTTGATGCCGACGAAGCGCCCGGCCGTGTCCATGCCGATCAGCGTGACGACAGGCTTGCCCGAGTAGGCAGGGATGTCGGTGATGTCGGTGGACAGCATCACATAGCCGAGCAGCTGCCTGCCATCCGGGCCGCCCAGTGCTTCGACGTAGGGCGGCTGACCTTTGCGCTCGGAAAAGTGCGTCGCGCCGGGGAACACGTCCTGACAGGGCAGCAGCGCACACAGGTCGGCCGCCGTGGCCAGGTTGGCTGGCAGTGCGGCTTCGTAGGCTTGGGTACCACCTGCGCCCGCACCCCGAGGGGCAGCCGTGGTCGTTGTTGTCGTCAGGGAAAGCAGCGTGCTGAGCGCAACCGCCAGCATCGCTTTGCCAATTTGGCTCCACTTCATCTTGGGCACCGATCACAAGCGTCGACATGAAACATGGCCCATCACACACCACGTGGCTTGGGCCGGCATCGGGAAGGCGGCCAATCGTTTTCGCGTCAGCGCGCCAGGATGCGCTCGATTGGTGCTGGCCGATGACGGCTTGCCAAGCCAGCGCCGCAGCAGGCACCCGCCAGATGAATCTGTCGGGTGCCCGAGGCGGCGAGTGACAGGCATTGGCCAGATTGCTCAGGGTTCAACGATCATCCGGCCACGCATTTCAAGGTGAAGGGCATGGCAGAAATTGGTGCAGTAGTACCAGAACACCCCAGGCCGATCGACCGTGAAGGTGACGGACTGGGTCTCCTGCGGGTTCACGACGAACTGCACGTTGAACTCGGGGATGGCCAGGCCGTGGGTCAGATCCTCCACCTTGTCGTGGTTGGTGAGGATCAACGTGACCTCATCGCCCACCTTGACCGTGAATTCGGATGGGTCATAGGCCGGTGCGAAAGACACCATCTTCACCGTGACCTTCTTGCCGTTGCGTGTCACACCCGCTTCGGCAGCGGTCTTGACGGCATTCGGGAAGTCGGACATGTCATAGACGGGCTTCGGATGCAGCCAGTCGCGATTGAAGATGATGAAATCGTGCGGTTCCGGCCGGACGGCGTTGTCGTGTGCCAGCACCATCTGCTCGCCCGTGATGTCGACCAGCTGGTCGTTTTCCGGGTGCATAGGGCCAACGGGCAGGAAGCGGTCTTTCGAGAACTTGTTGCCCACGGCCATCCAGATGCCATCGGCTGCGGTCGTCTCGGCATTCGTCGCATTGATGTGGCCAGGCTGGTACATCACGTCCAGCTTGTGCACGATCGGGTTCACCGTCTTGTCGCCGTTGTGTTTCTGAATGGCTTTGTCGATGTTCCACTTGCAGACTTGGCTGTCGAGAAACAGCGTCGTGTAGGCATTGCCACGGCCATCGAAGGTCGTGTGCAATGGCCCCAGGCCGATTTCCGGCTCGGCCACGATGGCCTTGTCAGGGTCGTCCAGCTTGCCGTCGAACCAGTCGAGCACCTTTTGCAGTTCGATCACCGTGCAGGTGGGTGAGAGCTTGCCCGAGCAGATGAAATATTTGCCATCAGGCGAAGCGTTCACACCGTGCGGGTTTTTCGGGGTCGAGACGCGAACGCAGAGGGCCGTTTCGGGATCCTTGTTTGATGCCATCGTGCAATCGACCACCGGCACCTTCGAGTCACCGATGGTGGTGAACTTGCCGTCCTTCACGGCCTGTTCGATGCGAGCGATGTTGAAGAACAGGCAGGCATCGCGCTCCAGCGACATCATGTCGGTGTAGTCGGCACCGTTTTCGACGTTGTACTGGTTGCTGGCGGCGAGCTTGCCGTCGAAGGAGGTGGCCACCAGATCGCAGTTGCCGTCGATCAGCGCCTGCCAGCGCACGTCCATGCTTTCGGCATCGACACAGGTGAAGAGGCAGCGGTAGTTGTCCGGGTTGTTGACGTCCTTGCCGTTGTTCGGCATCGGCACATGAAACTCCTGGCCGCAGAACACGCGTGTCGTGTAATTGATGTTGGGATCGACCGGATCGCGTTTGTCGGAAAAAATGCCGTGAAAGCCCTGCACGTTCGGCAGCTTCGTAATCTTGTCGCACACCATGTAGTCGAGACGGATGCGCGCCAGCCGCGAGTTGATCTTGTCGTTGATCCACGCGTATTTGCCATCGTAGACGCCATCCTTGTACGAGGCATGTGCGTGGTGGGTATCGCCCACGGTATAGCGTAGCGTGCCGTCGGGCTTGGTGCCCATGATGGCTTTGGAGTCGTTTGTCTGACCCCATCCGATCAGGGCATCGGGGACGAAGCAGGGAATGCGCAGCAACTCGCGGCCGGATGGGATGCCCAGCACCCGCATGTCGCCGGTGTGCCCACTGCTCCACAGCCCGTAGTGGGTGTCAAGCTCGCCGGGCTTCACCTCGACCGAGCCGGCGCCACCTACGTGGGAGGCGGGGGCCGGTTGCGTGCCGCCCGTTGCACCGGCGTTTGATGCACCTGCGCTTTCTTCCTTCTTGCAGGCGGCAAGACCCACCGAGCTGATGCCCAGGATGGCGGCCGTATTCAGGAAACGCCGGCGGCCGATGCCCGCAGGATGTTCGCTCTGGGCGGCGTCGTGGCCTCGTTCTATCATGTTTCTCTCCCTTTCGTCTGCACGAAAAACCCAAACACACCAAAACCTCAATACCGGTGCTGCATGCGCGTGGACATGCCAGACCGGTCTGAGCTTTTTCACCTAACCAGCCAAGCGTAAACCCTGCATGGCCGGGGCGCTGTTGACGTTTATCAACGTCAACCCGGTGGCTTGGGGGGAGGGTGGGGGCGCCTCGCGTGTGGCGGCGCCGGGCGGGAGAGAGGTGCGGCTTTTGTGCCGACTTAGTCGCGTAATGCTTCGCTGAGCTGGTCGATCAGCAGGTTCCAGGGCGGCTCATCCAGCTGTCGTTGTTCACGGATGAACTGGGCTTGCGCCGTGTTCCAGAAGGGGGCGTCGGCCAGCAGTACCTGATCGGAGAGCGGGTGGTGCTCGGCGATGAAGTCAGCGATTTGTTCCGGGCTGCTGGGCAGCCCCAGTTGCAGGAACAGATCGGTGAAACTGGCGCAGCGTTCGATGAACTCGGGGCTGTGAGCGGGCATGGATTTCTCCTCCAGGATAAACGAGGTAGGGCAAACAAAACGCGTAGAACGAAGACTACAAGAAAAGCAAGGCCACAAAAAGAAAAACGCCTGACCGGATAAGCGATCAGGCGCAAAAGATATGGTGGCCAAGGGCGGAATCGAACCACCGACACAAGGATTTTCAGTCCTCTGCTCTACCAACTGAGCTACTTGGCCATATGCAAAACTTCCCGATGTGGTTGGAGGCGCCACATCAAAGAAGTCAGCAGTATAGACGAAGTTTTGGAGGAATACAAACAGGGCGTCAAATGGCGCCTGTGCCGGTTCCCGTGTGTGTCCGTGATGGGACGGGGCTGGCATGCCGGGCTGGTGTCCGACAGGCGGCTGTGGTGCGGTCATCCCGGTGTCATCCGGGCGCGAGCCAGGGACTGCCGCATGTTCGCCGGGGCGCATGACACGCTCTACTCTATACTGTCTGGCATGAATACCTGTGACGTGGCTGTTGTAGGGGCCGGCAGCGTGGGCGCGGCTGCTGCGCTGGCTTTTGCGCGTGCTGGCAAGCATGTGGCGCTGATCGATCCACGCCCTCATCCGTTTCCCAGGCAGACCGGGCGTAGCGGTTTTTCATTGCCGGGTTCGGCTGTGACCTCGGGGGGGCTGTCGCCTTTGCCATCATCGGTGCTGCCGGCTGATCCGGATGACTGGGATGTGCGCGTGTTCGCCTTGTCGCCCGCCAGTTGCCGGCTGCTCGGTGAGTTGGGCGTCTGGCACCGGATGGCTCTCGAGCGGATTGCCCCCGTTCATGACATGCGTCTTTTCCATGATGCGGATGGCGGTGCTCGCCAGGCCAGTCTGCAACTGGAGGCTTATCAGGGACAGGTGGCCTTGTTGGCGCACATCGTCGAAGGGCGGCATCTGCAGGGGGCGCTGGATGCGGCGGTGGCCGATGCGGCCAAGGCGTTTCGTCTGACACGGCTGGAGACATCGGTGGCGGCCTTGTCCTTGCCAGAGGAGCGGGATCTGCGCCACGGTGCAGAACTCCGCTTGGCCAATGGTGAATCATGGCGTGCCGGGCTGGTGGTGGCTGCCGATGGCGCCCGATCGCCCTTGCGGGAAATGGCGGGGCTTGGGCATCAGGTACTCGATTACCACCAGACGGCCTTGGTGACGAATTTCAACAGTGCCCTGCCAACGCGTGATGCGGCTTGGCAATGGTTCGACCGGGATCAGGGGGTGATGGCTTTGTTGCCGCTGCCGGCCAATGGCCGACCGGGTGGGACGGGGCGTGTCAGTCTGGTCTGGTCGGCACCGACGGCCAGGGCAGAGGCGTTGCGAGCCATGCCGCCCGAGGGGTTGGCCATCGAGGTGGCGGCATTGTCACGCGGTGCGCTGGGGGCGCTGCAGCCGATTTCGTCCGTGGCGAGCTTTCCGCTGCGGGCCATCCGTTGTGAGCGGGTGATTGCACCGGCTTTCGTGATGATCGGTGACGCCGCGCATGCCATCCATCCGATGGCAGGCCAGGGGATGAATTTGGGCATGGGGGACGTGCAGGCGCTGATCGATGCGTTATTGACGGGGCATCAAGGCCAAGGCTGGCATCAGGGGTCGCCCTCGCGACTTCTGTTGCGACGTTACGAGCGGGCCAGAAAGGAGCCGGTGGAACTGATGCAGGCCACGATGACGGGTTTGCATCGCTTGTTCGGGCCGAACCTGCCGGCGCCGTTCGTGATGGCTCGCAATATCGGCTGGCAGCTCGTGTCGGCTTCTGGTTGGCTCAAGCGTCAACTGATCGCCCACGCCATTCGTTAGCATAGAGCGTGTCGGCCAGTAGTGCATGACACGCACCAGAACATGTCATGGCACTTGCGCGTCCCTGTCAAAGCCTGGTCAGGCGGGATGGGCGGGTGCCCAGCTTGTTGGATGCAATGATCAATGCCCTGACAGGGGCGGAGGATTGGGATTGGTGATGATGAGGATGAAGACCCAGATGAAGAGCAGCCGAATGATCGCCCAATGGGGCCGTTTGGCGGTGGCGGCAGTGGCCGCGCTATCGACGAGCGCGCTCGTTCAGGCCGGGCAGCCGTCCGAGGAGGCCATCCGTGAAGGTGTCAAGAGCCTGTTGCCGGCCGGTGCGGACATCAAGGTCGAGGAAATCCGGGCCACCCCGATCAAGGGGTTGTATGAGGTGCGTGTCGCCCAGCATCTGCTTTATGTCGATGAGCGGGGGGAGTTTGCCTTGCTGGAGGCCAATTTGGTCGATCTGAAGAACAAGCGCAATCTGACGCAGGAGCGGCAGGATGAGCTGTTGCGTGTGGACTTCAAGAAGGATCTGCCGCTCGACAAGGCCATCAAGCAGGTTTACGGCAATGGCAAGCGGCAACTGGCGATCTTCGAGGATCCGAACTGTTCCTATTGCCGCCGGATGCGGGCGACGCTGGCCAATATCGACAACCTGACGCTCTACACCTTCCCCTATCCGATCCTCTCGGGTAATTCGTATACCAAGTCCCAAAAGGCTTGGTGCGCCGAAGACCGTGCCAAGGCTTGGGGTGAGATGATGAGCGAGGGCAAAACGCCCGAGAATGAGGGCAAGTGCGACACCCCGCTGGATGAATTCGTGGCGCTGGGGCGCAAACTGCAGGTGACAGGCACACCCACGCTGTTCTTCCCCGATGGCAAGCGGGTGCCGGGGGCCATTCCCCCCGAGCGGCTGGAGCAGCTGCTCGCTGCCCAGGACAGCTGATCAGCGTAGTCCCCGCGGCACCAGCAACCACATGCGGGCGGGGGCTTTCATCAGCCCGGCGGCCAGCCCCGCATCGGGGCCAAACCCCCAGAAGTAATCTCCGCGTCGGCCGCCCCGAATGGCGCCACCGGTGTCCTGCGCCAGCATCATCCGGGCCATTGGTTGCTGGCTGACCGGGTGTGTGCTCTGGATGAAAACAGGGGAGCCGAGCGGAATGCGGCTGCGGTCGACGGCAAGTGAGCGGTGCGGGGTGAGGGGCACGCTCATTGCGCCCAGTGGCCCGGCGCCAGGATCATCCGGGCTGTCCGGCAGCTCGCGAAAGAACACGACGCCAGGGTTCGTCTGCATCACCTTTCGGCCTTCTTCCGGATGGGCGCGCAGCCAGGCCTGAATGGCCGGTGCCGTCACTTCTTCTTTCTTCAGGGCGCCACGGCGTACCAGCGTGTTGCCTATGGCCTGATAGGGGTGGCCGTTCTGGTCGGCGTAGCCGATGCGGATCATCGAGCCATCGCGCAATTGCAGGCGGCCGGAGCCTTGAATTTCGAGAAAGAAGGCATCCACCGGGTCATCGGCCCAGGCGATCACGGGCTGGGCGCCGATGCCGTGGAGCCGTTCACCATCCTCGATCTGCTGGCGGTTGGCATAGGGTACCACCCGTTGGCCATCCAGCCGGCCACGCAGCCGCATGCCTTTCAGCTTGGGCGCCACGGCACCCAGGTCGATGATCAGCAGGTCGGTCGGCATCGCGCGCAGTGGCACCTGGCGAGGATGTTCGCGCTCGCGACTGCCCGTCAGCAACGGTTCGTAATAGCCGGTGAGCAAACCATCTGGCTGCTTGTCATCGAGCAGCTCCCTGGCCACGAAGCGCTGGTTCAGCCAATGGCGCAGGCTGGTGCTGTCGGGGGACAGTTGTGAAAACTCCGTGCAGAGCGTGGGCCATTGGCCGGGCGGCTTGGGCAGCAGACATTGACGCCGGATGGCCTGATCCAGCCCGTTCAGATCGTCCTGTTCAATGCCGGGCAGTGCATCGATGGCCACAGGTGCAGGGGGTGCGGTGGGGGCAGGCGCCTTCGGTGGCGTGCTCTGGCAGGCGGCGAGCAGGGCCAGCGTGCTGATGAGGCAAAGGCGACGCCCGTGTCGGCAGAGGGGGTGGAGGGTGTTCATCGTGCTGGCTCAATGTAGCGTATGGGGCATGTTCAACGGAAAGCTCGGGATCTCGGCATCGAAGCGTTCGCCGTCTTCCGACACGAAAAAATAGCTGCCTTCCATCTGTCCTCCCGGTGTCGGTAGCTGGCTGCCACTCGTGTACTGAAAGCTCTCACCGGGCTTCAGCAAGGGTTGACGTCCCACCACCCCAAGACCTTTGACTTCGCGGGCCATGCCGTGGTCATCCCGGATGATCCAGTGACGGCTGATCAGCTGGGTGGCCACGGTACCCCGGTTCGTGATGGTGATGGTATAGGCGAATGAAAACACCCCTTCGGCTGGTGCCGACTGCTCTTCGAGGTATCGGCTCTCCACCGTGATGTCGATGGCGTACTTAGGGGGGGCTGTCATGGGCATGGGCGTCGCGTGTGTTTGAGAATCCGTGAATACAATCGCATTCTATTCATAACGCTCCTCAACGCAGGGAAAGAGAACCATCATGGCTTACCGTATTGCGCCCAGCATGTTGTCGGCTGACTTTGGCCGTCTGAAGGAAGAGGTTCAGGCGATCGAAGCGGCCGGTGCCGACCTGCTGCATTTCGATGTCATGGACAACCATTACGTGCCCAACCTGACGGTCGGGCCGATGGTGTGTCAGGCACTGCGGCCACACGTGAAGATGCCGATCGATGTCCATCTGATGGTGCAGCCGGTCGACAGCCTGGCTGCGGCCTTTGCCGATGCTGGGGCCAACATCATCACTTTTCATCCGGAGGCCAGTCAGCATGTGGATCGCACCCTGCAGCTGATCCGGGACAAAGGCTGCAAGACCGGGTTGGTCTTCAATCCTGCTACGCCGTTGTCGTGGCTTGATCACACCATCGACCAGCTCGACATGGTGCTGCTGATGTCGGTGAATCCCGGCTTTGGCGGGCAGGCGTTCATTCCGGCCACGCTCGCCAAGTTGCGTGAGGCACGTCGGCGCATCGATGAATCGATGGCACGTACTGGCCGAGAGATCTGGCTGGAAATCGATGGCGGGGTGAAAGTCGACAACATCGCGGAGATTGCGGCTGCTGGCGCCGACACTTTCGTGGCAGGCTCGGCGGTTTTCGGTGCGCCCGATCCGGATGGCGGTTATCACGGCATCATCGGCCGGCTGCGTGACGCACTGGCGGTCGCATGAACGAGGAGGGCGGCACGTTGGTGGCAGGGGGCGCCGGGGTGGAGCAGCCTGTGACGGGGGCGGCCGGCAAGGTGGGGACATCGTTGCCCGCAGGGACGCCTTGGCCGGATGCGCCATTACAGGAAAAACTCTCGGGCGTGCGTGCGCTCTGCTTCGATCTCGATGGCACGTTGCTTGACACCATTCCTGATCTGGCCGAGGCAGCCAACGCGATGATGCGTGATCTGGGTCTGCCCGAGATCGCCCTGGAGACGGTTGCCACCTTCGTCGGCAAGGGGGCCGACCGCCTGATTGAACGGATGCTCAGCGCGGGTGGGCAACCCACGGCGCAGGACAGCCCTGATTTCTCGGCGGCCCGCTCCCGTTTTCATGCACACTACGCCCGGATCAATGGGCAGGCAGCCCGGCTTTATCCGGGCGTTGTGGCTGGTCTGGATCGGCTGCGTGCGCTCGGGCTGCCGCTGGCCTGTGTCACCAACAAGCCGCAGGCTTACATCGCGCCCTTGCTCCAGCGCTTTGAGATGCTTGTTTATTTCGACTTCCTGATCGGTGGGGACACCTTGGCGGCGCGAAAACCGGATCCCGGCCCACTGCTTGAAGCCTGCCGCCGGTGGCAGCTGCCGCCCGCCTCGGTCTTGATGGTAGGTGATTCGCTCAATGATGCCCAGGCAGCCCGTGCGGCCGGCATGCCCGTCGTGATGCTGCCCTATGGTTATAACGAGGGGCAATCACTTGATGCCGTGGATGCCGACTCGGTCATTGATACCATCGAGTCATTGGCTGCCTGGCTGGCGGCCCGGCACGATCTCACAAGGAGCTGATGCATGACCGAACTCGAATTCAAGGCTTTGGCCGCCGAGGGCTATAACCGCATTCCGGTCATGACACAGGCGCTGGCCGATCTCGACAGCCCGCTCGGCCTGTACCTCAAGCTGACGGCACCAACGGATCGTCGGAACACCTTCCTGCTGGAGTCGGTGGTAGGGGGGGAGCGTTTTGGGCGCTATTCCTTCATTGGCCTGCCGGCCCGAACCCTGCTGCGTGCAACGGGCAACCAGATCGAAGTCGTGCGTGACGGCGTGGTGATCGAAAGGGCCGAGGGCGATCCGCTCGCCTTCGTGCAGCGGTTTCAGACGCGCTACCGGGTTCATACCCGTCCGGGCCTGCCCCGCTTCTGTGGTGGTTTGGCAGGGTATTTCGGCTACGATGTCGTGCGTTTCATCGAACCCAAAATCGGCCATGCCCAGAAGCCGGACCTGATCGGCGTGCCTGATCTGTTGCTCTTGGTGGTGGATGAACTGGCCATCATCGACAACCTCAGCGGCATGATCTATCTGATCGTCTATGCCGACCCGGCCGAACCCGAAGCTTATGGCAGGGCACGGGAGCGTCTGCGGCGGCTGGAACAACGGATGAGGCAGGCGGCCCTCGCGCCGGAGGACTTTGCCGTGGGGGGGGGAGAGCAGGTCGAGCACACGCCGATCGAGCGGCCCTTTGCCCGTGACGACTATCTGGCCATGGTGGCCAAGGCCAAGGAACACATCATTGCGGGTGACCTGATGCAGGTGCAGATTGGTCAGATCCTGCGCAAACCCTTTCCGCATGCCCCGTTGTCGCTCTATCGTGCCTTGCGCTCCATCAACCCGTCCCCTTACATGTATTACTACGACTTCGGGGACTTTCATGTCACGGGGGCCTCGCCCGAGATTCTGGTGCGTCAGGAGAAGGGGGCTTATCCGAAGGTCACGCTGCGGCCCATTGCCGGCACCCGAAAACGGGGGCTCACGCCTGCTGATGACGAACGGGCTGCGGCCGAGCTGCTCGCCGACCCGAAGGAACGGGCCGAGCATCTGATGCTGATCGACCTGGCTCGCAATGACATCGGCCGATTGGCCCGCATCGGCAGCGTTCGCGTCACCGAGCAGATGGCCATCGAAAAATATTCACATGTCATCCATATCGTGTCCAACGTCGAGGGTGAGCTGGCCCAGGAAATGGATGCCATCGACGTGCTGCGTGCCACGTTCCCCGCCGGTACGTTGACCGGGGCACCCAAGGTGCGTGCGATGGAGCTGATCGAGGAACTGGAGCCCTTCAAGCGGGGGGTCTATGGCGGTGCTTGCGGTTATCTCAGCTATTCGGGTGAGATGGATGTCGCCATCGCCATCCGTACAGGCGTGTTGAAGGATGGGGTGCTCAACGTACAGGCGGCGGCTGGGGTGGTCTTTGATTCGGTGCCCGAGAATGAGTGGCAGGAAACCGAAGTGAAAGCCCGTGCGGTGATCCGTGCGGCCGAAATGGTCGAAAGCGGTCTGAGTAACGTGCGGTGATGGATGGCACTCCGTGCGAAAGCCCTTTCGGGCTTCGCCAGCGGAGGGGACTGCCTTCGGGAAACATCGATGGCAGAAGGGGCGGATGGATCAGCGCTTGGCCGGGTAGGCGCAAACCGGGTGGTTGCGCATCAGCTCCTGACGGGTGATGCCGGTGTAGTCGGTCGTCTGGTCGGACAAGGTCGTCATCGAGACGGTGGTCCAGCCACGGCGCAGGAAACGGGGGGCCGAGTTGCCGGCGGCCGTGATGGCCACGCCACCCAGGTTGCTGGTGGCCGGTGGGTAGTAGTCCGCGCCCACGGTCAAGAGTGCCCGGCCGCCACTGATCGAACGGGCCTGAACGCTCACGCTGAGCGCTTGCACATCACTGGGAATGGTCACGAAGTTGAACCAGCCGTGCAGCGGGTTCGGTGAATAGGCCGTGGCTCTGGGAGAGCTGGTCATCGTGCAATCCGTCAGTGCCGTGTTGGCACGGCAGGTACCGATCTCGGGGAAGATGTCCTTGGCCAGCAGGCGCCATCTGCGGGTCTTGCTCGAGAAATAGTGCACCGACATGCGACCCACTTCGACATAAGCCGGCGTGCGACTGCCGGCTGGGCCGGAAATCACGAACCATGGCATCAGGCGATTCCATTCGCCCTTCACGTACCGGTATTGGGCCAGCCGGGCTTTTTCCCAGGCGGGCCAATGGTTCCAGCCACCTTTGGCGCTGGTGGAGTAGCCGGCGTGCGACCACGTCCAGTAAGGATTGATGCCAGCCAGGTAGGCGTCACCGCGGCCCTGGTCGGCAATCATCGTGGCCGGTGCTGCACAAACGACATTCGGGCCGCGCTGTGCGTGGGCGGTGGTGCTGAGAAACAAGGTCAGACCGATGGCGGTAACCAGTGTCCGGGCTTTGAAAGAAGCTTGGCTCATGGGAAAGGTTGGGTTGCAGGGTTGGGTTGATGACAAGGTGAACGTGGGCAATCAATCTGCACGGCAGAGGCAGCACACCACGCAGGAACATATTGACTGAGACGCAATCGCTTGCTTGTCATGTTCCTTGGGTAAGAAGCGCTGAGATTTCTTTCGAGAAAGTGTTTCCTGATTACCGTTTGTTACGTTTTGGGGTGAACGTGCTCTCCGTCTGCAAAGGCTGTGAAACCGCTCGTGCAGGGAGATGGGCACCGCCAAGACAGGGGGTGGCCAAGCACGTTTTCAATGGCTTGCAGATGGGTGGTTGATGCCATGTGACAGCAGGTGTCCCCGTTGCGTCCTGTGTGGCGATCTGCAAGCAAGGCATAACTGTAGACCTCAAAACGGGCAAAAAGTTTAGCGATTTAGGTCGAAATACAACATTTAATTAATAAATAACGTTAAATTTATCCTGATTTAATGTTGAGTTGTATTAACGAAACCATTTGTTTCTGAAAAAACCTCACGGCAAGGCAGTTTCATGATTGGCATCATGTGCTCACCGTTCCAGCGAAATGTCGTTATCTTTGAGCTTTCAAATGTCTTTTTTATGCAATTTGGCCTTATTTGAAGCCAACAGACGGCGTCCATGAGGCGTTTTTTTGAGCCGTTTTTGTTAAATCCGGCAGCGAATTCTGGGTGTGCCATTCATGTTTCCGGCATGTTGCCGTCATCACGGAATAGACATTTATTCACTATGCATATCTGATCCGTTTCTATCAAAAATCCGGCATGCTTCGTCTGGTGGGCTATGGATCGATGTTGTCCAGGCGGCTTGTAATCGGTATGTTTCAGCTTGTTCTGCTGCTCGGTCTGTATCCTTGTTCCCGGTCTGGCGTATGCCATGCTTGCATCGGCACGCCTGAAAGTCCTGTCGGGCCTGTATCAGAAGCGCTACCGTTGCCGTTTTCTCCTGGAATGTCATGATCAAGAAATTGCTTGCCGCCTCCCTGATGTCGATGAGTCTGCTGCCGCATGCTGCCTTGCAGGCCGAGCCATTGCGCTGGGCACGCTCATCCGATCCGGCCACACTTGACCCGCATGCCGTCAACGTGGGCACCAACTTCAACGTGCTGCACCAGATGTACGAGCCGTTGATCGTTCGGTTGGCTGACAATTCGCTGCAGGGGGCGCTTGCCACTTCCTGGCGAATGCTGGAGGATCCGACGGTCTGGGAGTTCAAGCTGCGACCTGATGTCCGCTTCCACGATGGCACGCCGTTCACCGCGGCTGATGTGGTGTTTTCGCTGAAGCGGGCACAGGCGCCGTCTTCCCAGATGAAATCCTTGCTCTCGTCGGTGGTCGAGGTCAGTGCCGTCGATCCGTTAACCGTTCACGTCAAGACGAAGGGGGCCGATCTGGTCTTCCCGAACAATCTGACGAACCTCTTCATCATGAGCGAGGCATGGGCTAAGGCCAACAAGGCTGAGGTGCCGCAGGATGTGGCCGCCAAAACCGAAAACCATGCCACGCGCCATGTGAATGGCACGGGGCCCTATGTGCTGGCCTCGCGTGAAGTCGACGCAAAAACGGTGATGAAGCAGTTTGACGGGTACTGGGGCAAGGGGCAGTTTCCGCTGGAGGTCACGGAGCTGACCTATCTGCCGATCAAGTCGGCGGCCACCCGTGTGGCTGCCCTGCTGTCGGGGGAGGTCGATTTCGTGCAGGATGTGCCGGCACAGGATGTGGCGCGCCTCAAAGCGGACAAGCGGCTGCGCGTGGTCGATGGGCTGGAGAACCGTACCATTTTTCTGGGGCTGAACATCGGCGCCAAAACCTTGCGTCAGTCCAGTGTGAAGACTGCCAATCCATTGGCCGATATTCGGGTGCGTGAGGCCATCGGTTTGGCCATCGACCGTGATGCCATCAAGCGTGCAGTCATGCGCGGCCTGTCACAGCCTACGGGCCTGATGGCTCCGTCTTTCGTCAATGGCTACGATGCCTCGCTGGCAGCCTATCCGAAGCCCGATCCTGCAAAGGCCAAAAAATTGCTCGCTGAGGCAGGTTACCCCGATGGCTTTACACTGACACTTGATACGCCCAATGACCGCTATGTCAATGATGAAGCCATCAGCACGGCCATTGCCGGCTTCCTGGGCCGTATCGGAATCAAGGTCAATGTCTCAGCTCGTCCGATTGCGCTGCATAACGCCATTCTCAGTAAGGGTGAGACGGATTTCTACCTTTACGGTTGGGGCGTGCCCACGCATGATTCGGCCTACATTTTTGACTATCTGGTCAACACGCGTGGTAAGAACAATCGGGGCACCTGGAACGTGACCGGCTACAGCAACCCACAGGTCGATGCCGATATCCTCTCGCTCGCCGCCGAAGTCGACAAGGACAAGCGCAATACCACCATTCGCCGTATCTGGGACACGGTGCAGAAGGAGCAGTTCTACATTCCGTTACATGACCAGATGATCAGCTATGCCTCCAAACCGGACATCGAGATGCCCGTGCATCCGAACAACATCACCTATTTCAAGTTGCTCAAGCGCTCCGGACAATAAGCGCTCATGATTGCCTATTTGCTCCGGCGTGTCGGCCAATCAATTCTGGTCCTTCTGGCGGTGTCGTTCGTGTCGTTTCTGGTGTTCCGTTACCTGGGCGATCCCACCGTCAGTCTGCTCGGCGAGGATGCTTCGGTCGAGGAGCGCGAGGCGCTCGTCGAACAGCTCGGCTTCAATCAGCCGGTGCCGGTTCAGTACGCT
Organism: Lautropia sp.; assembly: GCA_030532895.1. Classification (GTDB taxonomy): domain Bacteria; phylum Pseudomonadota; class Gammaproteobacteria; order Burkholderiales; family Burkholderiaceae_E; genus Lautropia. Next base: position 34,111 of record JAUNKF010000029.1, read on the forward strand.
CACTACCTGGGACAGGTGCTGCATGGCGACCTGGGCGTTTCCTATCGATTCAAGCAGCCCGTCACACAGGTGATTGCCGCACGCCTGCCCGCTACGCTGGAACTGGCCGTGGCGGCCTCCCTCTTTGCCGTGGCCGGTGGAATTGGCCTGGGGGTGCTCACGGCCATTCGTCGACAGGCGTTCATCAGTCGGGTCATCATGGCCGTGTCGCTGGTGGGGGTATCCTTACCGACTTTTCTGATCGGTATCGGTCTCATTTATCTGTTCGCCGTCGAGCTGCGCTGGTTGCCTTCTTTTGGCCGCGGGGAGTTGGTCAAGATCGGTGGCTGGGAAACCGGACTGTTGACACGATCCGGCCTCAGTGCGCTGATCCTGCCAGCCATCACCCTGGGGTTCTACAAGCTGACGTTGATCATGCGGCTGGTGCGTGCCGAAATGCTCGATGTGCTTCGCAGCGATTACATGCGCTTCGGCCGCGCACGTGGCCTGCGTGAGCGCACGTTGCATTATGGTCATGCCCTGCGTAACACGATGGTGCCGGTCATCACCATCGTCGGACTGCAGATCGGTTCGTTGATCGCCTTTGCCATCGTGACCGAAACCGTCTTTCAGTGGCCGGGGGTAGGGCTGCTGTTCATCGCCTCGATTCAGGGCGTGGATATCCCGGTCATCGCCGCCTACCTGATGTTGATCGCACTGCTCTATGTGCTGATCAACCTGCTGGTCGATGCACTGTATGCCTGGGTCAACCCGCGGCTGCGCCGTGCCTGAGTGCGGTACGAAGTCGTGCATGAAGCCATCTTGCCCTCACCGTTGCCCATCCCGTCTTTCCCCTGTGCGTTTTGAGCCATGTCTTCCCAATCATCACCTGCACGTTCGTCCCGTTCATGGCGTCGGTCCGACGCTGCCGTGATCCGGGCCTTGGCGGCATCACGATTGACGCAGCTCGCCTTGCTGGTGTTGCTGCTCTGCGTGCTGGCCGCGGTGCTTGCACCTTGGGTGGCTCCCCAGAACCCTTTTTCTTCCGCTGATCTTGACCTGCTCGATGCGTTCACGCCTCCCGGTGAGCAGGGTATCTCGGGGCAGCGCTACTGGTTGGGGGCCGATGACCAGGGGCGCGATGTGTTGTCGGCTATCGTCTATGGGCTGAGAATGTCGGTGCTGGTGGGGCTGGCGGCGGTTGCCGTGTCGATGCTGATTGGCGTCGGCCTTGGGCTGCTGGCCGGCTACGCCGGTGGCTGGATCGATGCTCTCATCATGCGGCTGGCCGATGTGCAGTTGACCTTTCCGGTGTTGCTCGTCGCCTTGCTCATTTTTGGTATTACCCGCAGCGTGTTGCCCGAAGCCTATCGGGATGAGGCGGCGGCCTACATCATCATCCTGGCCATCGCACTCTCGGACTGGGTTCAGTATGCGCGTACCGTTCGTGGTGCCGTCATGGTGGAGAAGCAGAAGGATTATGTGGCTGCTGCCCAATTGATCGGGCGATCGCGCATCGGCATTGCTTTTTTTCATGTGCTGCCGAACATCCTCGCACCGGTGCTGGTGATCGGCACGATCAGCTTTGCGCTGGCCATCGTCACGGAATCGACACTCTCCTATCTCGGTGTCGGCTTGCCGCCGACCCAGCCCTCTCTCGGTACGCTGATCCGTATCGGGCAGGGGTTCCTGTTTTCGGGAGAATGGTGGATCCTGCTGTTCCCTTCGCTGATGCTGCTGGCTTTGGCGTTGTCCGTCAATCTGGTGGGAGACTGGCTGCGCGATGCCACGAATCCCCGGCTTTCATGAAGTCGACCATGAAACCGACCCACACTGCCACACCATTACCTGCCGCGTCGCCAGGTGAAGCCACGTCCACCGCTGCCGACTCGGTGGTGCAGGTGTCTCCTTCGGTTCCTGTCCCTGAACCATCGTCTTCGCTTCTGACGGTTCAGTCGCTCGATGTCACGTTCGACAGCCATCGAGGCCCGCGTCAGGTTTTGTCTGATGTCAGCTTTTCCATGGGGGTCGGTGAAGTCCTCGGCGTCGTGGGTGAGTCCGGGGCCGGCAAATCCATGACGGGCTTGGCCATCATGGGATTGATCGAGCCACCTGGCCGGATTTCCGGGGGCAGCATCCATTGGGCAGACCAGCGTATCGACCTGCTGCGGGGAGAGGCGATCCGGCAGATTCGTGGCCGCCAAATCGCCATGGTCTTTCAGGATCCGCTCACCAGCCTCAATCCGGTTTACACCATTGGCCGTCATCTGATCGAGACAATCCGTACCCATTTGCCACTGAGTGAGCGAGAGGCGCGTGCCCGTGCGCTGGCCTTGCTCGATGAAGTCGAGATTCCGATGGCGAAGTGGCGTATGGCGCAATACCCGCATCAGCTTTCAGGTGGCATGCGTCAGCGGGTGGCCATCGCGCTGGCGCTCAGTGCCGAGCCACGGCTCCTGATCGCCGATGAGCCGACGACGGCACTCGACGTGTCGGTTCAGGCACAGATCATCGCGCTGCTGCGCAGGCTCTGCGAACAGCGTCAGCTCTCCGCCTTGTTGATCACTCATGACATGGGCGTCATTGCCGAGGCCGCCAACCGCGTGATGGTGATGCACCACGGTCGTGTGGTCGAAACGGGTTCGGTTCGTCAGGTGCTCGACCACCCTCAAGAACCCTACACCCAGGCATTGATGGCCGCCATCCCTGCGATGGATCACCGGCAGTGGCGCCTGCCCGTGCCGGAGGTTCGGGCAGGTGCCGGGGAGTCCGGCTTATCCCAGCCCCAGACCATGGCCGAGCGGGTTGCCGCCAAGCCGTCGGCGCAGATCGTGCCGTGCCTGTCATCCCGCACCGACAAGCCTTCGGTATCTGATGACATGAGCGGTGAAGTGCCTTCGCCCTTGCTGGTCGTCGAAGGTCTGTCCAAGCAGTTCGACCTTTCTTCGTCTTGGATGATTCGACTGCTGGCTCGTGAGCAACGCCGCGTCCTGCAAGCAGTCGATCAGGTGAGTTTTCAGCTCAGCCGGGGGCGAACCTTCGGTTTGGTGGGTGAATCGGGTTCCGGCAAATCCACCATCGCCCGGATGGTGGCAGGTCTGATCAAACCGGATACGGGCCGTATTCTCATCGACGGTGTCTCGCGCTGGGCGGGCAGCCGTCCCGACAAGGCATTGCTGCGCCAGTGCCAGATGATCTTTCAGGATCCTTATGCCAGCCTCAATCCTCGCTGGCGGGTCGACCAATTGATTGCAGAGCCGCTGCAGGTGTTGGGCTTGGTGCGTGACCGGCAGGAGGTCGAATCCCGTGTGGCCGACATGCTGCGGCATGTACGGATGTCGCCTGACGATGGTCGGAAATATCCGCACGAGTTCTCGGGCGGGCAGCGTCAGCGAATTGCCATTGCCCGTGCGCTGATCAGCCGGCCGGCGTTCATCATCTGTGACGAGCCGACTTCGGCGCTTGACGTTTCGGTTCAGGCCCAGGTGCTGAACCTGATGCGTGACCTTCAGGATGAGTTCGGCCTCACCTACCTGCTGATCAGCCACAATTTGGCCGTCATCCGCTTCATGTGTGATGACGTGGGCGTCATGCAGCGTGGCAGGATGGTGGAGCAGGGGGCTGCCGATGCCGTGCTCCATGCACCACAACATGAATACACGCGACAGTTGATGGCAGCCGTGCCTTCTCTGGCGAGGCCAAAAGCCCTCGCCTTTTGAAGGGAGGCGCTCGCCGGTCAGAGACCGAGCACTTGGGCCACGTAGTCCGCATCCTTGTCACCGCGGCCTGACAGATTGATGAGAATGTGCTGGTCCGTGTCCAGCTTCGGTGCTTCGCGCATGGCCCAAGCCACCGCATGTGCACTTTCCAGGGCCGGGATGATCCCTTCCACGCGTGACAGCGTGATGAAGGCATCCAGGGTTTCCTGGTCGCTGGCTGTCTCATAGGTGGCACGGCCCAAGTCCTTCAGGTAGCTGTGCTGGGGGCCTACCCCTGGATAGTCCAGACCGGAAGCGATGCTGTGCACCGCTGCCGGTACCCCATCGGCGGCTTCCAGCACATAGCAATGCATGCCGTGGATGTCGCCGGGCTTGCCCATCGTGAGGGTGGCAGCATGCCGCCCGGCCTTGTCGATGCCTTCGCCGGCCGGCTCCACGCCTACCAGACGAACATCCAGGTCATCCAGGAAGGCCGTGAACATGCCGATTGCATTCGAGCCGCCGCCGACACAGGCGGCCACATAATGTGGCAGTTTGCCGTGCTTGGCCAGAAACTGCTCGCGCGCTTCACGGCCGATGATGGCTTGAAAATCACGAACCATCGCGGGGAAGGGGTGTGGGCCGACGACCGAGCCAATGGCGTACAGATAGTCGCTCGGGTTTTCCAGGTATACGCGGAAAGCGCTGTCCACGGCTTCTTTCAATGTGGCCGCCCCTTCGGTGACGGGCACAAGCTTGCAGCCCAGAATGCGCATCTTCGTCACGTTCGGGTGTTCCTTCTCGATGTCGACCTGCCCCATGTGGATTTCACAGGGAATGCCCACGAGCGCACAAGCCGTCGCGAGCGCGACCCCATGCTGGCCGGCCCCTGTCTCGGCAATCACCTTTTTCTTCCCCATGAATTTGGCCAGCAACGCTTCGCCCAGGCAGTGATTGATTTTGTGCGCGCCGGTGTGGTTCAGGTCTTCCCGCTTCAGATGGATCTGCGCACCGCCTAGTTGTGCCGACAGGCGTCTGGCATGGAAGACAGGGCTGGGGCGTCCTACATAATCAGCAAACAGACTGGCCAGCTCGTTCTGAAAGTCCGGGCGTTGACGGATTTCCTCGTAGGCTGTGGCAATGTCCGTCATTGCCTGTTTGAGGGCAGGAGGCACCAGTTGCCCGCCATAGGGGCCAAAGTAGCCGTTTGCGTCAGGCATGGCGGTCAGTGCCGCTGGGGAAGCGTTCTGAGACATGGGCGTCATCCGTGGTGGTGGAAAACTGCGATTGTCGCACTGCCCATAGGGTCTGTGCCGGTCGCAGTGGGGCGGGGGGGAGCGATGCCCCCTGCCTTTTGGGGGCGCAGGCACAAGCCACGCCTGTGTCGAGCGGCTTGAGCGAGCCAACGACGTGCATGCACATGGCACGCGCTACCTCTGGCCTGTGGCCATGGCTCGTTTGGCCCGTCGCGCCAGGCCATCGAAGGCGTCCAGCAGCCGTTCCTGCCAGGCATGAATGGGACTGTCCGTGGCCACCAGGGCCACATCGCTGACAGCGCGGCACCACATGAAGGTGCCGAACACGGCGTAATCGGCATAGCCCGGTTTGGGGCCTGCCAGAAAGGGCCGTTGTTGGAGTATCAGCCGAATGGGTGTCAACACCTGTGCCAGGCGTTCGAAGTGCTCGTCACGATGTCGTCCCACTGCTTCCAATGCTTTGCCAAAGCGGCGCTCGCGGCTCTGTCGGAAATAGGCTTGACTGGGCTCGTCGAGGTAGGCATGGATGTCCATCAGGAAGAGAGGCAGGGCCGTCGGTATCAGCTGGGTATCCACCCAGGCATTGATGAGCTGCACCAGCGGCATGGCATTGCCTATGCTGACTTCGTCGGCCTGGGCGGGCGAAAACAGTGAGGGTGCGTCCGGATATCGGCGCTCCAGATAGCAGGCAATCTGCCAGGAGTCCGCAATCACCTGCTCACCATCGACCAGCACCGGCACCTTGTCCTGTCCGGAAAAGGCCAGATCGGTCTTGTCCACGAAACGCCAAGGGCGGGTTTCCGTTTCCAGTCCCTTGTGGGCGAGCGCCATCCGTGCTTTCCAGCAATGCGGGCTGAAGCGGATCTCAGGGTCGGCGCCCACCAGCTCGTACAGTATGCGGCTCATCTTTGGTGTGTCTCCATTCAGGCGGCAGCGCTCATCATCACATGGGGCTACCCGCACCGCCATCAGGGCTTCTACTGGCCAAACCCGAAACGCCAAAAACGGGCTTTGGTATCCTTGGCGCGTGTCGATGCATGGTGTCGTCCCTGTTGCAGCCCCCGATCGGGCCTGCATGGTCTTCGCCCTGGCATCTGAATGAACCACCGTCATGCTGTCCTGACATGTCCGTATCTGCGGGCGTGCCCATGGTCTCCTGCCGCTCAACGGCGTGGGGCTTGGCGTGATGGACAAACCGGCCACTCCCGATCATGCCCCATTCCAGCCCGTCTTCTTTGTTCCGCCCCGGTGACAACTGTTGGCGTGTCGAGCAAGCCGATCGCTTCGCTTTCATCGTCGATGCAGCAGACTACTTCGTCGTGGCACGTCGTGCCATGCTGGCTGCGCGCAAGAGCATCTTTCTGGTGGGATGGGATTTCGATCCTCGCATCACGCTCGGCAACCCGGCCGATGGGGGGCCAGCCAAGCTGGGAGATTTCCTGATCTGGCTGGCCAACCGAACGCCCTCGCTGGAGGTTCGGCTCTTGCGCTGGGATGTGGGGGCATTCAAGGCATTGTTCCAACCTGCCTCGTTGATGGCCATTCTGCGCTGGAAGGCACACCCGAGAATCACTTTGCGGCTTGATGGCGCCCATCCCTTTGCCGGGTCTCATCATCAGAAAATTGTCGTCATCGACGACAGTTTGGCTTTTTGTGGTGGTATCGACATGACGCTGGGACGCTGGGATCGTCGTGAACACCTGGATGATGAACCGGGACGTCTCAATCCCGATGGCAAGGCTTACGGCCCTTGGCACGATGCCACCAGTGCTTTTGATGGCAAGGCAGCTCGTGCCCTGGGTGATCTGGCGCGGGAGCGTTGGCTTGCCGCTTCCGGCGAGGATTTGACGCCCTGCGAAACCTGCCATGACTGCTGGCCCGACGGGTTGAAACCCACTTTCACGGACGTGAAACTCGGTATTGCGCGAACACGTCCCGATCTCGATCAGCTGCCGGCCATTCATGAAATCGAGCAGATGTACCTCGACCTGATTGCAAGGGCCAAACGCCTGATCTATGCCGAAAGCCAGTATTTCGCCTCTCGCAAGGTGGCGATGGCACTGGCAGCCCGTTTGCAGGAGGATGATGGCCCTGAGATCGTCATCATCAATCCGATGGCGGCAGAAGGCTGGCTGGAGCCGATCGCGATGGACTCGGCCAGGGCACGGTTGTTCGAAGCCTTGAAGCGGGTCGACAAACATCATCGCTTGTGCATCTACCACCCGCAGACGGCGGCTGGTGAAGAGATCTATGTCCATGCCAAGGTCATGATCATCGACGATGTCTATTTGCGTGTCGGCTCGTCCAACTTCAACAGCCGCTCGCTGCGGCTCGATACGGAATGCGATGTGGTGCTGGCGGCCGAAGGCGATGAGGCGCAGACGCTCAGGGAACAGATCGCCCATGTCCGTGACGACCTGATCGCTGAACATCTGGGTGTGCCGGTCGAGCGGCTCGTGCAAGCGCATGAGGCGCACGAGTCGATGATCGCCGCCATCGAATCCTTGCGTGCACCGGGCCGCAGTCTGGCTCCCTATGACATTCCCGAACTCAGTGCCACCGAAGAGTGGCTGGCCGACAACCAGATCCTCGATCCCGAAGGGCCGGATGACATGTTCGAGCCATTGAGCAAACGCAGCCTTTTCAAGAATTGGCGAAAGAACCTGCGCCGTGCCCGTGCGGCCAACCGCTGAACCTCATCACGACAAGGAGAAAACTGAATGTCCCGTTGGCAATGGCTGGTGTCCCAGCTCAGCAGGCAATTGTGGGTACGAACGTCCATCATCGGATTGATGGGCGTGCTCATCGCGGTCCTGTCCGCGGTCATCGAACCCTATTTGCCGTGGGAGTTGTCGGGTGAGATCAGCGCTGATGCGGTCGATAGCCTGTTGAGCATTCTCGCGTCGAGCATGCTTGCCGTCACCACCTTCTCTCTCAGCATCATGGTGTCGGCCTATGGTTCAGCCACCAACACGGCCACGCCCCGTGCCACCAAGTTGCTGATCGAGGACACGCTGACCCAGACCGTGCTGGCGAACTTCGTTGGCTCCTTCCTCTTTGGCATCGTCGGACTCGTCATGCTGAAGGTGGGGTTGTACGGTGAGCGCGGCCGGATCGTCCTCTTCGTTGCCACGATCGTCGTCATCGCATTGGTGGTCGTGTCGCTGATGCAATGGATCGATCATCTCACCAAGCTCGGGCGTCTTGGGGAGACCACGGATCGGGTCGAGGCAGCAACCCGAAAGGCGTTGGAAGCCCGTTTGGCCCAGCCTTACCTCGGTGGGGAGGCATTGTTGGATCCCGACAAAGAGATTCCGGCTGATGCCTTGCCCGTCGTCGGTAAAGAGGTTGGTTATGTCCTGCATGTCGATATGCCCGCACTGTCGGCCTTTTGTCAGGAACATGAAACCCGTGTCTATCTGAGTGCCTCGCCAGGCACTTTTGTCTACCCTGGTCGGCCTCTGCTATGGGTTGCTGCCACCCCTGCCTTGCGAGGCGAGGGCGCTTCTCGGGTCAAGGGGGGGCAGGTTGAGCAGCTTGCCGGGGCAGAACAGGCGTGGCGTGAGTCCTTGGTGGCCGCCTTTTCGGTCGGTAACGAGCGTTCTTTTGAGCAGGATCCCCGCTTTGGTCTGGCCGTGATGAGCGAGATTGCGTCCCGAGCCTTGTCGCCGGCCGTCAATGACCCTGGTACGGCCATCGGCGTCATTGGTCGACTCACCCGGCTGCTCAACATCTGGGCTGTCGCGTCGGTGGCGACGCCTGACGACACGGCGGAGGAGCAGGCGCTCGACTACCCCAAGGTTCACGTTCCACCGGTCAAGGCCAGTGATCTCTTCGAGGATGCCTTCATGCTGATCGCTCGTGACGGTGCAGGCATGATCGAGGTGCAGTTACCGTTGCAGAAGGCGTTGCTGGCGCTCAGTGAGGTGGGGGACGACGCTTTTACCGAAGCTGCACTGGCACAATCGAGGATGGCGCTCGACCGGGCGGAGGCCAGTCTGCCGTTGGAAGAGGAAAAGCGCCGATTGCGCGTGCTCGCCAGAAAAGTCGAGCAAACGGCTTGACAGGTGCCTCCGCTTTCTTGCGTCTCCCGTTTCTTCAAGGAATGCCATGCCCAAGCTGTTGATGATCGACAACTACGACTCCTTCACCTACAACATCGTCCAGTATCTGGGCGAGCTGGGGGCGGATGTTACGACCATTCGCAACGACGCCATCGATATTGCCGGCATCGAAGCGCTGGCTCCTAGCCACATCGTGCTTTCCCCTGGGCCGGGGGATCCGGATGGTGCCGGGATCATGCTGGAGACCATCAGCCATTTTGCGGGACGCGTGCCCATCCTGGGGGTCTGCCTCGGGCACCAGGCCATTGGTCAGGCTTTTGGTGGCCGCATCGTTCGGGCCAGACGCGTCATGCATGGCAAGCATGACACGGTTCACCATCAAGGGCAGGGCGTCTTCGCCGGATTGCCGGAAGCCTTTCAGGTCGTCCGTTACCACTCGCTGGTGGTGGCGCGGGATGGCTTGCCGGCATGTCTTGAGGTGACGGCCTGGACGGATGATGGCGAAATCATGGGCTTGCGCCATCGCGAGCTGCCCATCGAGGGCGTGCAGTACCACCCTGAATCGATTGAAAGTGAGCATGGCCATGCTCAACTGAAAACCTTCCTGGAGCGTTGAGTCATGAGTATCACCCCTCAGCAGGCGTTGTTGCGAACCATCGAGCATCGCGAAATCTTCCATGACGAGATGCTGAGCCTGATGCAGCTGATCATGCGCGGTGACTTGTCGCCGGTGATGACGGCAGCGCTGATCACCGGTTTGCGTGTCAAGAAGGAGTCCGTCGGAGAAATCGCTGCAGCGGCACAAGTCATGCGCGAGTTTTCGGTACCGGTACTGGTCAAGGATCGTAGCCATTTCGTCGACATCGTCGGTACTGGTGGTGATGGCGCCCATTCCTTCAACATTTCCACGGCCTCGATGTTCGTGGCTGCTGGTGCCGGAGCCACCGTTGCCAAGCATGGCAACCGCAGCGTTTCGTCCAAATCGGGGGCAGCCGATGTGCTTGAGGCGCTGGGCGCGAACATCATGCTCAGTAGCGAACAGGTAGCCGAGTCCATCGCGCAATGTGGTATCGGTTTCATGTTCGCACCCAACCACCACCCAGCCATGAAGAACGTGGCTGCCATCCGCAAGGAGTTGGGCGTCAGAACCATTTTCAACATTCTGGGGCCGCTCACCAATCCGGCGGGGGCACCCAACACCCTGATGGGGGTTTTCCACCCGGATCTGGTCGGCATCCAGGTGCGCGTGATGAAACAGCTTGGGGCAGAGCATGTACTCGTCGTTCACGGCCTCGATGGCATGGACGAAATCTCGTTGGGTGCATCCACGCTGGTGGGCGAGCTGAAAGATGGCCAGATCGTCGAATACGAAATTCATCCGGAAGACTTCGGTTTCAACATGGTGTCGAGCCGAAACCTCCGGGTCGACAATGCCGATGAATCCCGCCAGATGTTGTTGGATGTGCTCGAGAACAAGGCTGGACCCGCCAGGGACATCGTGTTGCTGAATGCGGGCAGTGCCCTCTACAGTGCCAATGTGGCGGAATCCATTGCCGATGGCATCCGTCGTGCAAGGGAGGCCATCGAGAGTGGCGCAGCACGGGCCAAGCTCGATCAGTTCATCCAGATCACCCGATCCTTCGCTGCCTGAGCTTATGAAAATTCCCACTGTACTCGAACGCATCATTGCTGAAAAACACCGGGAAATCGCCGAGGTCAAAGCCAGTCTCGGCGAGTCGGCGTTGCGGGATCAAGTGGCCGAGCGTTTGCGCCAACTGCCTCCCCGTGGTTTTGAGCAGGCCATTCGCCGCCAGGTCTCGCTGGCACTGGCCTGCTCGGCCGAGCGGCCGGCCGTCATTGCCGAGATCAAGAAGGCCAGCCCCAGCAAAGGCATCATCCGTCCGGACTTCGATCCACCGGCCCACGCCCGAAGCTATGAAGCGGGCGGCGCCAGCTGTCTGTCGATCCTCACCGATCGACGCTTTTTCCAAGGCCATGATGACTACCTCAAGGCCGCACGCGCCGCCGTCACCCTGCCTGTCCTGCGCAAGGACTTCACGGTCGACCCCTGGCAGGTGCTGGAGGCTGTCGCCATCGGTGCCGACGCCATCCTGCTGATCGTCGCTGCCCTCGGTGACGCCCAGATGGCCGAGCTGGCGGCCTGCGCGGCTGAACACCAGCTTGATGTGCTCGTGGAAGTTCACGATGCCGTTGAGCTGGAGCGGGCGCTCCGCCTCGATACCCCGCTCGTTGGCATCAACAACCGCAATCTGCACGATTTCAGTGTCACCCTCGACACCACCTTGTCGCTATTGCCCGAAGTCCCCTCTGACCGGATTCTCGTCACCGAAAGCGGCATCTTCACCCGTGAAGACATCTCCCTGATGCGAGATCATGGTGTCCATGCCTTCCTCATTGGCGAGTCCCTCATGCGCGCCCCTGACCCCGGCCAGGCGCTCGATGCCTTGATTCGTTAGGGGGCAGCACATAGTCGTTCGTTCTGGGGGGCGCCCAGTCGGGCGCGGCACGGTTCGATCCCTGTGCGTGCCCACGAAGTCGATCCGGGGCACCTGTACGTGACAAGGCTCGCAGATCATTCGGTAGAACGTGGCGAGCGCTTCCTTTTGCCCGCTTTACCCAGCCAGGCATCCCGCGCCGGGTTGGCGTCCTCGACAAGGTCAAGTGCCATCTGCCCTGGTGGCTGTCCGAGCCGAACAGTCAGCTGGAACAGCTCATCCCGCCGGAAACCAACCACCTCGATCTCATCCCCGGAGCGGCGACGCGCCAGCAGTGTTTTCAAACCGGCTTCGGTGCAGCGCAACCCATCGATGGCCACCAGTTTGTCTCCGGCTGAGAGGCCCGCATTCGAGGCAGGCCCGCCACGTTGTGTACTGACGATCGTCAGCTCGCCGTCACGCACCGCCGTCCGTGCCCCGAACCAGGCACCGTCCGGCTGAGAGGAGCCCTTGTCCTGGCGCAGACTCAAGCCAAAAGGCTTCAGGCAGGCCGCCAACGGCAGCTCAGCCGTCCCATAGGCCCAAGCCTTGATCTGGCGTGACAGGTCAATCCCTGTTGCCGCCTTGATCAGCGCAGGCATCTCGTCTTCCTTCACGCCCCGGCCCGTACCCGATACTGGATAAAAATCCCGGCCATATCGCGTCCACATCAGCCGCATCACATCATCCAGCGAATGCTTCGACCCTGTTTTCGCCCGAATCGTCAGATCCAGACACAGCGCGACCAGCCCGCCTTTCACGTAATAGCTTGAAATGCTGTTGTTGCTGTTCTCATCCTGCCGGTAATACTTTGTCCAGGCATCCTGACTCGACTCGGCAATCGACTGCAGATGCCGTCCCGGATTGTCCGCCACGCGACGGATGTTCTGTTCCAGCAACTTCAGATATGCGCCCTGATCGATCACGCCCGAGCGAACCAGCATCAGATCGTCGTAATAGGATGTGAAGCCCTCGAAGACCCAAAGCAGTGCCGTGAAACTTTCCCGATCCAGATCATAGGGATCAAAACAGGCTGGCTTGATCCGCTTCACGTGCCAGGTATGGAAATATTCGTGGCTCGCCAGCCCGAGAAAGGTCTGATACCCCTCAGGTGTACCCTGCATGCCGGGCCAGGGCAGATCCTTGCGCGAGCAGATCAGCGCCGTACTGGCCCGGTGCTCCAGTCCGCCATAACCATCGCCAACGGCCATCGTCATGAACAGATAGCGATCGACGGGCGCAC
>JAUNKF010000063.1 GCA_030532895.1 Lautropia sp.
TCATGCCCAGCGTGGCGATGAAGGGCGCCACGCGCAGCTTCGTGATGGCAAGCCCCGAGAGCATGCCGCAGAAGGCACCCGTGGCCAGCGTCATCGGGATGCCTGCCCATAATGGCCATCCGAGGTTGACCATCAAGACACCTCCGATCACCGCACAGAAGGTCATCAGCACACCCACTGACAGATCGATGCCGGCCGTGATGATGACAAAGGTGCAGGCGATGGCGAGCACGCCGTTGACGGCAGTGGCCATCAGGATGCTCATCATGTTGTCCTGTGTCAGGAAAGCATCCGGCCGTAATGCGCCGAACACGGCGATCAGCACGATGAGCGACAGGAAGGCCAGCATTTTCTGACGGGTGTCGGCGTTGAACCAGCCTCCTTGTCGGGCCTTGTCTGCTGCAGGGCGGGCGGCGCTGGGTGGGGCGGGCTGTGCCATGTCGGAAGGACGCTTGTTGGTGTTCATGCCGTCGTGCTCATGGGGTGAGACGTGCCGTGGCGGAAGGCCCGGGCAGGGGTGGTCGGAGACGTGGCATCACGCTGGGTGGCGTAATGCATGATGCTTTCCTGATCGGCGGTGTCGCCGGCTAATTCGGCCGTGATTTCCCCTTCACACATCACGAGGATCCGATGCGAGAGGCGAAGCACTTCGGGCAGCTCGGAGGAGATCATCACGATGGCGCGTCCTTGGGCGGCCAGGGACTCCATCAATTTGTAGATCTCGGTTTTGGCGCCCACGTCGATGCCACGGGTCGGTTCATCGAAAAAGAGGATGTCGCAGTCACGTACCAGCCATTTGGCGATGACGACTTTCTGCTGGTTACCGCCCGAGAGCATGCGGGCGATCTGTTCGATGCCGGGCGTCTTGATTCGAAGCCGCTCGACCATGTTTCGGGCGGTTTCCCGGATTTTTGCCTCGTTCAGCAGAAAGCCGCCGTGTGTGAAGGGGCGCATGTGTGCCATCACGGTGTTGGCGGCCACGTCCATGCCGGTGGCCAGACCGAAATGCTTGCGATCCTCGGACAGGTAACCGATGCCGTGCCGGACGGCATCCTTGGGTGAGCGGATCTCGACCTTGCGACCGTGTACAAGGATGTCGCCGCTGTCGCGCCGGTCGGCGCCAAAAATGGCACGCGCCACCTCGGTGCGACCTGCGCCCATCAGGCCGGCAAAACCAACGATTTCACCTTTGCGGATCGAGAAGCTCACATGGCGAACATGCCGCCCGCGGTTCAGGTTTCGCACTTCGAGCAGGACATCGTTCGCGCTGACATCCGGGATGGTTTTTTCGACTTTCTCGATGTCCCGTCCGACCATCATCGTGATGATGTCATCCATCGCGGTGCTGGCTGGAACCGTGTCGATGTATTGACCATCTCGCATGATGGTGACCCGGTCGGCAATCCGCTGGATTTCGTCCATCTTGTGTGAGATGTAGACGATGCCTTTGCCCTCGGCGCGCAGCTGCCTGATGATGCGGAACAGTTCCTCGATTTCCCGGTCGTTCAAGGCCGCTGTTGGCTCGTCCATGATCAGCACGCGGGATTGCCAGGACAGGGCCTTGGCAATTTCCACCAGTTGTTGCCTGGCCACCGTCAGCTCGCCCACGGGGGTACGCGGGTCGAGCTTCAGGCCCAGCTGGTCGAAGATTTGCTGGGCGTTGGCGTTCATTCGCCCTTCGTCGATGACCAGGCCGCCGAACTGACGAGGCTCTCTGCCGATGAAAATGTTCTGTGCCGCACTGAGGTGTGGCATCAGGTGAAGCTCCTGGTGGACGATGCCGATCCCGAGTGCCTGCGCCTCCTGTGGCCGAGTGATGTCGACGGGCTGACCGTTGACGCGCATGTGTCCGGCATCCTTGCGATAGACGCCCGCAATGATTTTCATCAGTGTGGATTTGCCCGCCCCGTTTTCGCCCATCAACGCATGCACTTCGCCCGGTAGCAGCTCGAAGCGCACGTCTTGCAAAGCTTTGACGCCGGGAAATGACTTGCTGATGTGCTGCAAATCGAGAAGCGGCGTTGTCGACGGGGGGCTGATCGGACTCATGGCGTGGGCTTGTTGACGAACTCGAACGCGGGCACAAGGCATGTTGCCGGCAGGCTTGGATGCAGGGCCTGAAGCGGTGTCATGCGCTGGCGGGCCGCTCAGATGGTGACACCACCATCCACCAGCAGGCACTGCCCCGTGACGAAGCGGGATTCATCGCTTGCCAGGTAGACGACCATCGGGGTGATGTCGTCCACCGTGGCCAGGCGCCCCATGGGCTGGCGGGCGATGAAGTCCTTTTCTGCCTGCACCGGATCGGCCGCTGAGGCGATGCGCCCCCGCAGTGAGGGCGTGTCGACCGTGCCGGGACAAAGCGCGTTGCAGCGTACGCCCTGCTTGACGAAATCGGCTGCGATGGCTTTCGTCAGTCCGATGACGGCCGCCTTGGTGGCGCCATACAGGGTGCGGTTGGTGAAACCCTTGATGCTGGAGGCCATCGAGGCCATGTTGATGATCGAGACGCTGCCGGTGCGGGCTGCCTGCTGCAGCATGGCGGGCAGCAGCGCGTGAATCATGCGGTACGTCGACTTGACATTCAGGTCGAAGCTGAAATCCCAGTCTGCATCATGGGCGTCGAGTACCGTGCCGTGATGCACGAAGCCGGCGCAGTTGAATAGCACGTCCAGTGCGCCCATCTCATCGGCCAGATCACGGATGGCGTTGACGTCGGTCACGTCCAGCAGCCGAGTCCGGATTTGCGGGTGTTCGCTGGCGAGGCTGGCCAGCAAGTCTGCATTGATGTCGGTGGCGATGACCTGGGCGCCTTCACGGGCGCAGGCAATGGCGCTGGCCCGGCCAATGCCTTGGGCCGCTGCGGTGATCAGGATGCGCTTGTCCTGCAGTCGTTTGATGTGGCTCATGGTCTGGTCGCGTGCTGCTTGTCTGTGGGCTGAATCGGTTGCATGATGGCGAAACCGCCCCATTCATTCATGGGTGGTTGAACTTTTCATATTTGAATGGCATTGTGCAAGCCTTCGCATACCATCGGGTATCAGTGATTTCCCTAGCGTGTGTCATGCACTGATTCGTCCCCGCGCTGACCCCAAAACCGCGGGCTGACCCCTTGCAAGCAAACATTTGGGCAAGTATTCGTTTCCGCTGAGACATCATGAGCAGATCAGCCAAAAACACGGCGCCGTCGCCACGGCGTCCTGTTGCCGAAAAGACCCGGCCCCAGCTTTCATCCGTCGATCTCGATCAGGGCGCAGACAAGTATCGGGCACCGGCATTGGACAAGGGCCTGGATATCCTGGAGTTGTTGGCCCAGCATGATGGCGGTCTGACCCGAGCCGAGATCGAGCGGGCACTGGGGCGCAGTAGCAGCGAGATCTACCGCATGCTGGAGCGGCTGGTGGCGCGTCACTATGTACGCCGCTCCCCGGAAGGTGACCGATACGCCCTCAGCCTGAAGCTGTTCTCGCTGGCGGCCCATCACCCGCCCTTGCAACGGCTTGTGTCATTGGCCTTGCCGCTGATGCATCGCTTCAGCGCCGAGGCCGAACAGTCCTGTCATCTCGCGGTTCATGATCGGGGCAACATGTTGGTGGTGGCGCAAAGCAACAGTCCAGCGGCCTGGGGCTTGAACGTCCGGGTGGGGGCTACCGTCAGTCTGGTCGATACCGGTTCCGGCCAGGTACTGTTGGCGTTTTCCGATGCCGAGTCTCGTGAGCGGATGCTGCGTGAGCATGTGGAGATCGATGGCGAGCACACGCTGACGCCGCCGGCATTGAGCCGGGTGCTGGACGACATCCGGCGCCAGGGGTATCGCCAGCGGGAGTCTCTGCAGTCACTTGGGGTGCAGGACATTTCCGCGCCGATTCTCGACCAGCGTGGACAGGCCATTGCCGTGCTCACCGCGCCCTACATTCAGCGCATCGACCGGCATGCCGCGCCGGCGCTTGACCAGGTTCGCGCGTTGCTGATCGAAACGGCAAAGCTGCTATCGTTTGAGGGCTGATCAGGTCGCCAAACGGGGGCAAGCCAGTGCCAAACGGGGGCAAGCCAGTTCTTGGACTGGGTTCTCCACCCGCCAGCACAAAATATCGGCTGGTGAAATTCAGAAAGGGCGGGATGCCCTGGTTCTGGGGTGTTTCAACAGCCTGCTAGGGGTGATGGGTTGCGAGCCATCGTTGTCCCCGTGGCCTGAGCCGATATTTCTGCAAGCGGCTCCGGGGCTTGTCGGGAATGGTCATTTCGATCAGGCCGAGGGCGGGGGTCAGGTAGGCGTTGCGGAAGTGATCTTCATGCTACGGGGCCATGCTTGCAAGGCGCGCGGGATGCATTGCTACCCGGTCGCCACGAACCAGGCCCGAGCGTTGAAACAGGCGCTGCATCTCCTCGCGGGCGGTGACATGGCGTTTGTCTGGCGTTGTGATGGCTCAGTCCGCCTCTACCACCGCATCCGCATCCTGCTGATCCTGCCCCCGATACCCCGGCGCCAGGATCGCATTGCGAACGCCATAGAGCCTGAGCGGATCTTTCAGCCAGAGGCGGTATTCCGGCCCGCGCAGGCTGTGATCGGGGGAGCAGTCCACGCTCCATTGGCGCAGGATGTAGCCCGCCACGGCTGCGCGCAGCTTGATCGACAGTTTGCCATCTTGCATGCCGTAGTCCATCACCGTGATCTCTGGCCGGGGCTGATCCGGGTGGGGCACCAGATCCAGCTCGACGATCCGGTTCCACTGGATGTCTTCACGTTCGGTCTCATGGGGAGCGACCGGTTCGCCAGCGAGCACGCGGGGGTGCTGGATGCGGGTGATGACGAAATCTCGAAAGCTCCGTGATTGGCGGTCGAAGGCCCGGACATGCCAGCGCAAACCGTTGTCGATCAGTGCGAAGGGCACGATCTGGCGCTGGGTATGACCACTCGATAGCGAGTGATAGTGAATGGCGAGTGCGCAGCCCTGGTGCATGGCGCGTGTGATGGCGGCCAGCACGTCCAGATCAGGCTGTGTGAGCCGACTGGGTATTTCACTGGCCACCCAGGTCTTGAG
Source organism: Lautropia sp. (assembly GCA_030532895.1). Classification (GTDB taxonomy): domain Bacteria; phylum Pseudomonadota; class Gammaproteobacteria; order Burkholderiales; family Burkholderiaceae_E; genus Lautropia. Next base: position 5,043 of record JAUNKF010000063.1, read on the forward strand.
CGGAATCGGCTCGCCATCGCCAAAGCCTTGCGTGAGCCATGACAGCACATGCGCCGGCGCAAAGTGAAAGAGCGGGCGGAAGGCGTCCGCCAGGACATAGGTCTTGGTGCTGGTGTCGTAATTGACATTGCCGTTGGAGAGCGTCTTGTAGAGCGCCAGATCCCGCGTGGCGGCCGCCGTCTGAATGCTGAAGCGCGACACCAGATCCTGCCGCCGGACGCGGCCCATGAAGCGCACGCGCAACTCCACGAAGGCAAGGCGGTCTCGCTGCGATTGGCTGAGGTCTTGAAGCGTGGCGAGGGGGGCTGGGTTCATCTGGGGGCGGGTGAGTGTGAAAGATGTCTCGTCATGAGTCTATAAGCACTTTATTGAGCCGTCTATAGGATCATAATATGACCCAATACAGGATCAAAAAGATTTGATCGTTCCGAATGCTGGTGCATGCTGATCAGATTGACAGTGATGCGCGATGGCCTCCCTTCTGGCATGGAGACAAAACATGTTCAAGCAATCTTTCAGAGACGCACTGGCCCTGGATGGACTCATCCGGGACGCAGTGGCCTATAGAAACTCGGCCGAGCTGCGTGAGTTGTTGGACTTCGTCCGGCGCTTTCGGCGGATGGCGCCCTTCAATGCGTGCTTGTTGCATATCCAGAAACCGGGCAGCACGTATGTCGCCACGGCCGTGGAGTGGCGGAAGGAGTTTTGGCGAGACATCAAGCCGGGGGCGAGACCGCTGGTGATCTTGTGGCCTTTTGGCCCGGTGCGTTTTGTCTATGACGTGACTGAAACCGATGGCGCACCGTTACCCGAGAGACTGGAGATGCCGTTCCGGATGAATGGTCATATCGATGAGCATCACTATCAGAACCTGCTGGACAATCTTTGGCAGGACGGCGTTTTCTACCTGGAGGCTGATCTGGGAGCCGGCATGGCAGGCTATGTTCAGAAACATCCGGAGGAGGTGGTGTACTTCGGCAGGCATGGTGATTTCCTGTATTGGTTGATCGTCAACAGCAACCTGTCGAAAGAGGAACGGGCCGCCGCCATCTTTCATGAGCTGGCTCACCTTTATTGTGGTCATCTGGGTAAAGAGGCAGGCGACTTCTGGCCTGATCGCCGCGGGTTGCCACACGCCACTCAGGAGCTTGAGGCAGAAAGCGTGACCTATCTGCTCTGCGGCCGCTTGGGTTTCGAGAACCCTTCCTCGGCCGAGTTTGTGAGCATGTTGCTGGATGCGAACGACCTGCCATTCGGTTACAGCCTGGAGCAGGTGATTCGGGTGACGCATCGTATCGAGTCGATGTTGGAGCGGGTGTTGCCGAAGCGGGAGCGGGGTTGAGCTTGAAGGAACATAAGTTGTTGGTCTTTTGATGGCTTTAATAAGTGCATACTGGTTAAAAGTGCCTTATTAAAGATAACTCATTGTTTTTATGAGATTTTTTCTTGGGGGTTCTGTTTCCTTTCATTCGGGACGGAGGTTCTGGTGGGCTAATTAATTACCAGAGGGGGGTTGTGCTTGAGGGGTAGTCCCCCCATTTTTGACAGCAATCAGAAGTAGATTGAGGGTCAGAGACTT
>JAUNKF010000064.1 GCA_030532895.1 Lautropia sp.
TGTGGCTCAGAGACAGGAACGGGATCGGGTTCAGACTCGCCTGAACGGCCAATAGCATGGATGGATGGTACATCCTCCAGCGGCCACGACATCTGCACCACCAGCCCCCTCACTTGATGGCGTCGGTGTATCAACCCTGCAACATGACGACAACAATGACCACTCATCCGACACCAGAAACCACTAATATAAAATCCGGCCCGATTTCGTTGTAAATCGACATCACATCAAGGATTGCACCATGACACAGCATCCATCCCGACGCGCCTCCCTCTGCACCCCCATGACAGCCATCGCCGTGGCCGTGTTGCTCGCCGCCTGTGGCGGTGGCAGCAGCGGCGGCAGCGACCGCAAGGTTTCCTCCAGCCCCTCGCCCAGCGGCCAGAGCGGCACGGGCAGCAACGTCACGCTGAACGTCAACACCGGCACCGGTGCCATTGCCGACGCCATCACGAGCGGCAACGGCCCCAGCACCACCACCCCACCCAGCAGCAGCAACACCGGCACGGGCACCACGGTGCCGCCTACCTCCGGTGAAACCATCGTCATCCCGCCCGCACCACCGGCCAACAACGACCAGGGCACCACCACGCCGCCAGGCACAGGCAACCAAGGTAGCAGCACTTCCGGCGGCGATGCCAACGCAACGCCCCCTGCCACCGTCGCCCCCGGCGTGGCCCCGCTCGTGTCGGATCAAGGCGTGCGCGGTGACGTACTGGTGGCCATGTTCGACCAGCAGGCGTGCCAGAGCGAGTTCAGCGTTGGCCGGGTCGAATCCCTCACCGGCCCCTCGCTCTCGCTGGACAGCGACACCAAGATTGACACGCCGCCCGTCTACATCATGGCTGCGCTCAATCACGATGCCTACACCTATGACATGGACAAATGGAAGATCGACGGACGACACCCGCCCGCCCGCGCACCCGGCTACGTCTACCGATGCCACTACCCCGACATCCGCTCGTACAGCAATCCGGTCAAGCCAGGTGATCACATCTTCACGATGGTGAGCGAAGGGCGCTACCACACCTTCCTGACCTCACGCTACTACGGTAGCCCCTACATCACCAAAGGCGTCAACATGGCGGAAGTCGAGTACCCGATCACGGTGTCCGACACGGACATCGTCATTCGCGGACAGGTCAAGCTCAAGCTGAAACAGGACATGGGCTACAAAGCCACCACCATCGCCGGCAATGATGTCCCCTTCACAGCTCTGCATGAGTCTTGGCTGGAAGGCACGGCCCGCAGCTATTCACGGCAGGGCGTGGTGCCCTTCGGCGCCATGAACCAATGGCAAAGCGCCCCCATCAATGGAGAAACCAACAAGGTTCAGCTGCTGCTGATCAAGGCAGACGAACCCAATACCGTGCGCCTCTGCACCCATCTGCATACCTGGCTCGCCCAACGCCTGCATTGCGTCACCTGGCAGGTGCCCACCGCCTGGAGTTGGGGCAAGGAACTGAAAGGCGGCAAGCACTACCTGATCGAAGACCGCACGCCGTACAACGGTGAAACCGGGTTCATGTTCTGGCGTTGATCGACGTAACTGACCTTGATCCGCACACCTGACCTGACCGGATCAGATCAGACCAGCGAGAAGGGCCGAGACTTGAAGAACAACGAGTCTCGGCCTTTGTTCTGCCCGCAACCTGAAAAACTGTGCTCACAAAACTGACAGAGACACGCGCCGGTCTGGCATTCATCGAGGATCGGACGGCTTGGATACCGCACGTCCACACGCGGCCGAAATCCGCGCCAAATCATAACCAGATACGTCATCAGGTGCGCGTTGATCCGGTTATGACCGCTGGGACTTGCAAGGAGGGTACCTGTCGCTGCTACACTCAAGAGGCGACCGATGCGGAGGCTGTCCAGCGATGCATGTCGCTAGTGATTCGATAGTACCCTGTCCCATGAGGGGGTGAACATGGAACATCCGTTGCTTGCAAAGGTTCAGCCGTGGCAAGACCCGAGTGATACCCGTCCGCATGCTGAGTGGCTGAACGAACAGATCGCCATCAGTGAAGAAATCGGCGGCGAGTATACGATTCAAGAGGTTGTGGCTTACATCAGAGATGAACTCGCAAAAAAAGCAGAAAGCCAAAGTCGTCTACACGAAGGCAGCCCAACGCAATCTGTTGAACATCGTTGACTACGTAAACGAGGGCTTCGGTCGAGCGGTGGCAAATCGTGTCCTGCGGAATTTCGTACGAACGAATGACACGTTGGCTACGTTCCATCATCTGGGCATGGTCATTGAAGAGAACCCGCGTTACCGAAAGATGTTCGTCGCTGGTCGAAACATGCTGGTTTATCGGGTCGATGAACGTTCCTCACCCCCCAAAATCGTTGTGGTGGCAATCTATGTGGCCCGCCAGAACATCAATTACTCGCAGATCACAGGCTGACACCCTTCTGAATATAGCCATCAGGCTCAAAACCCGCCTTCTCCAACGCCTGAATGGCCCAAGTGGACACCGCCTTCGCCATGAAGCGCAGGTGCCCAATTTCGATGCTGCACACCAAGCGATATTGACGCCCCGAGTTGTCCAGCACAAAAACCCGATCAGCCGCCCTGATCGCCCCGGGCAAATTGCCAAGGCTACGACCAAAACGACGCAGGATGTCCGCCTCGGGGACATCATGACCGCCTTTCAAGACACGAATACCGACCCGGCTACTGGACTTTTCAACCCTGTCCAGACCAACATATACGAGGTTGACCTTATAACCTTGTTCTTTTGCCTGACACATCAACTGGATCTCACTACGTCCTGTTAATGTCGTCTCGATACCAAAGGTCTGACGCTCCTCAAGCAACGCCTTCCGCCTCTGCAAAGCCTCCCGGCCAGCCTGAGCCTTGACAGCTGTTTCACCTTGATGCCCCGGCCCTATGCGCTCGGCAATATCATCCGGGTTGATGATGATGATCTGCCGGGCCAAAGCGTGTTGAGCCACCAGCGTAGACTTGCCAGCCCCATTTGGCCCAGCAACGATCCACAATTGTGGTTTTATTTCGTCAATCATAGGACACGAATGATTTCGTCTCCTTGCCGGGAATAACGAACCAGCTCGCGCCGGCCATCTGGATACTCCTTGATCAAGAGACCGTCAGGCGTGTCCGCTTCTCCGTAATAAATAGGAATGCCAGCAGCCAGCGTTGCCTCTGCTGCCGATCCATCCCCGTCCAACTGTTTCAACGACTCCCACAACTGATCATGCAGCGCTTTGGAGTCTGACGGATGAGCACTTTGGTTGATGCTTTCGGCTCTGTTCATCATCTGCATCCTCTTTGTCCACCAGCGCTTTCAGCGTTTCTCCAGGCAATCAGGCTTTCCGCCGCTTACGCCCCCCACCCCCGCGCTTCTCGGCACCAGCACGCTTGCTCGATGCCTTGTCCGGCGCAGCACCTGCATGCACGTCTTTCTTGCGACTGGCTTTCTTGACGGCGGTGGCGGCGCTGCTGTCGCTCTTGGTGGTTTTGGTGGCCTTCGCAGTTTTGGCGGTCTTTTTGGATTTTTTGCCGGCCGCTGCCTTGGCGGACGTGGCGGCCGCCTTATCGGGCCAGCCATCATCCGCACCCGTTGCCGACTCATGCCAGCCATTGTCATCGGCCGGCTGACGGGGCTGCCCAACGCCCGAACCGCCCAGCAGAACCGCTGCCGTCCGTGGCCGGGCGTGTCTGAAGCCCGCGACTGGCTCCTGCTCAGCCACCATCGGTGCCGTTGCACCGCCAGGGGAAGTCATCGCGCCCCCAGATGGTGCGCTCGCACGGCTCCCCGCCGGATCGGGAAGCCCGGCCTTTTGCTGCATCGTCGATTGGGATTGCCAGGCAGGTGCGGCGGTCGCCCCGCCAGGCGCGCCTTGCGCACGGCCTCCTTGTGCGCCAACGGTGACACGACCGCTGGAAGCCCCTTTCAAGCCTCCTTTGACGCCACCGCCGTCCGCCCCCTTTGTAGCCGAGCCGCCTCTTTCCGCTCCTTTCGGCGCCCCTCTGTCGGCCCCTCTCCTCGATCCCTTGTCCATCCGGCCCCGAGCGCCCGAACCACGCCGACGGGTCGACGACACAGGCCAGTCGCCACCGTCGTCACCGGCATCCGCGTCATCGATCAACCGAAAATCGATCCGTCGCGCATCGAGGTTGACGGCGCTCACCTGCACCAGCACTTCATCCGTCAACGCATAGCGCCGGCCGGTACGCTCGCCCACCAATGCATGGGCAGCCTCCTCGTAGCGGAAATACTCGTGCCCCAGCTCGGAGACGTGCACCATGCCTTCCACATACAGGTCGTTCAGCGTGACGAACACGCCAAAGGGTGCCACGCCGGTGATGCGGCCCAGATACTGCTCACCCACCCGATCCCGCATGTAGAGGCACTTGAGCCACGCCTCCACATCGCGCGTGGCTTCGTCGGCTCGCCGCTCGTTGGCCGAGCAAGTCAGGCCCAGGGTTTCCCAGACGGCCTGCGCCTCGGGGCCATCGGCATTCTGCTTGCGACGGCGCTTGCCCTTGGTGGCGCTGTCCACAGCCTTGTCACTCACCTGCGCGGCGACGGCAGGCCCTTCGGCCGACAGGTCTTCACCATGGCCTTCTGACGAAGGCGACACGATCTCGGGCCGGTAGCGCTTTTCTTCGAGCAACGCCTTGATGGCGCGGTGGTTCAGCAGATCAGGATAGCGACGGATGGGCGAGGTGAAATGTGCATAAGCATCATAGGCCAGCCCAAAATGCCCCTGATTCTCGGGCGTGTAGACGGCTTGCTGCATCGAGCGCAGCATCATCGTCTGCAGCAGCGCGGCATCGTCCCGACCGCTGATCTGACGCGACAACACCTGATAATCCTGCGGACGCGGGCCGCGGTTTTCCTTGGCCTCGGCCGCCGCATCGCCCAGCCGCAGGCCGGTGCCGCTCAGAAATTCGCGCAACTTCGCCAGCCGGTCGGCACTTGGCCCCTCATGCACCCGATACAGGCCCGGATGCTTGTTGCGCCCCAGAAAATCGGCCGCGCAGGTGTTGGCCGCCAGCATGCATTCTTCGATCAGCTTGTGGGCATCATTGCGATGACGCGCAACGATCGCCGTGATATGGCCGCTGTCATCGCAGAGCATCTGCGTCTCGGCCGTCTCGAACTCGATGGCGCCGCGCGTCTGGCGTGCATGCTCCAGCGCATGATACAGATCGTACAGATCCTTCAACTGCGGCACGAGCGCCTTGCGCCGCTGCGTGGCCGCCGCATCCTCGCCCGACAAAATGCCCCACACCTCGTCATAAGTGAGGCGCGCAGCCGAGTGCATCACGGCCGGGTAGAACTGATAGGCGATCACCTCACCCTTCACGTCCACCACCATGTCGGCCACCAGCACCAGCCGATCCACGTCGGGGTTGATCGAGCACAGCCCGTTCGAGAGCTTCTCGGGCAGCATCGGGATCACCCGGCGCGGGAAATACACCGAGGTGGTGCGGGCCTGCGCCTCTTCATCGAGCAGGCTGCCCGGCCGCACATAGTGGCTGACATCGGCAATGGCCACGAGCAGGCGCCAGCCAACGGCCTTGCCGCCATCTGCCCCCTGATACGGCTCACAATAGACCGCATCATCAAAATCGCGGGCATCGGCACCATCGATCGTCACGAGCGGCACATCGCGCAGATCCACCCGGCCCCGGTAGTCTGCCGGCCGCAGCGCATCGGGCAGCACCTCGGTCTCGGCCAGCAGCGCCTCGCTGAAGCGGTGCGGCACGTCGAACTTGCGCACGGCGATCTCGATTTCCATGCCGGCATCGTCCACATCACCCAGCACCTCGGAGACGCGCGCAATGGGGGGCGTGTTCCAGCCCGGCGGCTCGATGATCTCCACCGACACGACCTGACCCGCCTTGGCCCCTTTCGTGCCGCCCGGCTCGATCAGGATCTCGTGCTTGATGCGCTGATCTTCAGGCACCACGAGCAGCACGCCGCGTTCGTTCACGAGCCGGCCCACCACCTGGCAGCGGCTACGCGCCGTCACCTCGACGATCTTGCCCTCGGGGCGGCCTTTATGGTCGCTGCCGACACGGCGTACCAGCACCCGGTCGCCGTGCATCACTTTCTGCATTTCTCGCGGCGGCAAAAACAGGTCATCGCCGTCGCCATCCGGCAGCAGAAAACCGAAACCATCACGGTGGCCCTGCACCTTGCCCGGGATCAGGTCGATGCGGCTCACCAGCATCAGGTCGCCCTTGCGACCCAACAAAATCTGACCGTCCCGCTGCATGGCAGCCACTCGACGGCGCATGCCCACCATCGCCTCGGGCGGCACCTTCATGCGGATCACGAGCGCCTCAAGGTTGAGGGGCGCGCCCGCCTCGGCCAAAGCATCCAGGATCGCCTGTCTGCTGGGTGGGTTGGAAGCATCAATCATTGAATATTTGACAAACCTAAAGAAGGGACTATAATCTTTTTCTTAGTTGTTGCCCAGGTGGCGGAATTGGTAGACGCACTAGGTTCAGGTCCTAGCGCCAGCA
>JAUNKF010000007.1 GCA_030532895.1 Lautropia sp.
CATCCTGGCAAAACTGGAACGTTTGTGCAAAGTTATTAATGGAACATGACACTAGAACATGTTATGCACTGATTCGTCCCCTTGATAAGCCCCTCTGGGCGTGCATCACACGCTCCAAGGGGTTCAGGCAGAACCCCTTTCAGGCGCAGGCTCAGAAGAAGTGACGCACACCCAGTGCCAGACGGCGGGGTTTCTGGTCGTCGCCAGCGCCTTGCTCAACCTTGCCCAGACCCACCGAGCCATACACATAGGTGCGCTTGCTCAGGCCGTGTGCATAGGTCAGACCCAGACCGCTTTCGACGTTGTCATCACCGTCCGGATCTTCATGACGGTAGCTGAGGTAGACCGTGCCGGCATCCGAGAGCATGAAACGCGTGCTGGCCGAGTAACCGGTGGTCTTCAGGTTGGCCAGACCATTCTGACGTTTTTGCTGCGACTGGACGTAACCGACGCCCACACCGAAGCGCTCGAAATTCAGCGCCAGGGCACCACCGAACTGATCGACCGACTTGATGTTGTCGATCTCGGCGCCATCGCTCGACTGGTAGCCGAGGCTGACGCCGACGATGCCGAATTCGCCACGAGCCGACACCGAGTACAGGTCGTTCAGCTTGTTGAAGTCAGTGCCTGCCGGCGCCCCCGCGACGGCTTCGGCTTCACCGGCGGCATAGCTTGCACGCAGCACGAGACCACCCAGCTCGGGGCTTTCGTAGCCGATGGTGTTGTTGGTCGTGCCGATCAGACCAGCCAGACCATCACCGTTGTAATACCAGCTGCCTTCGGTCAAGTCGCCCAGGCTGTCCATGCCGAGCTGCAGCGCGGTGTCCTGACGGCCCAAACGCAGCGTTCCCAGCCGGCCCTGCACGCCGACCCAAGCCTGGCTGTAGAAATTCTCGGCATCACTTTGGGCGCCGTTGTCGGCCCGTACCCGCATCTCCAGATTGAAGATGCCGTGCAGACCTTCGTTGATCTGTTCGCTGCCCTGAATCATCACGCGCGAACCGCCCCACACACCGTCGGTGACATGCAGATCGCCCTTGGTGCCACCGTTGGCATCCTTGTTGAGGCTTTCAACAGCCACATCGACACTGCCCGTCAGCTGCAGGCTGGTCTGGGCTTGAGCGGCGGCCGGCAAGGCAGCAGCCATAACGAGAGCCAGCGTGGTTTTTTTCATGATGCGTATACCTCTCCTGATGTCGTTGTTGTCCTCAGAACACTGCGCTGAGGCGTGTTCTTATTGCAACGATCATTATCTCCCCGAGCGGCAAGCAGACAATGGCCGAGGCTGCACTCGTGAACATAAAATGAACGAGTCGTTGTCTTGGCGCAACGATTCATGCCGTCAGCCAGGCTTGCCCTTTATGCGGGCGGCCAGGCCCCAGAGCACGATGCCCAGCGTCAGCCCGACCAGGTGCGCCCAGGCCAGCGCCTGCGCGCTGTGAAACACAAGCGGTGCCACGAAAGCCGATACCAGCGAAAAAATCCCCATCTGAACGAAACTCTGCATCGAGGCCGCAAGACCCCGCATCGTCGGAAAGAGCGAAAGGGTGGCCACCGTCATGCTGGGCAAGGCCAGCGACAGGCCGAAGGCATACAGCCCGAGCGGCAAGACGGCCCACGGCACCGTGGGCGTGAAGGCATGTGTGTAGAGCACGCTGATGAGGCAGGCCGTGAACATGACGCCCTGGCCGGTTCGGCTCAGGTGCTCCGGCGCCACCTTTCTGGCAAACCGCCGGGCCACGCTGGCGCCCAGCACCATGCCGGTCGTCACCGGGATGAACATCCAGCCAAAATCCGTTTCTCCCAGCTTCAACACGTTCACGACATAGGAAGCGGCCGAGCTGACATACAGTGCGATGCCAATGAAGACAAGACCGATGCTGAGCACCATCGCCATGAAGCGGCCATGACGCAAGACCTGCAGATAATTGCTGCAGACCCGACCAAACCGCAGTGGTTGACGCTTCTCCGGCGGCAGACTCTCAGGCACGTGACGCAGACAAAGCCAGAACAGCAGACTGGCATACACCGCCAACATCACGAAAACCGAGGGCCAGTCCAGGGTTGCCTGCAACCAGCCCCCCACCACGGGAGCAATCGATGGTGCAATGGCAAAGAGCATCGTGATCAGCGACATCACACGCTGTGCCTCCGCGCCCTGGAACAGATCCTGCACGATGGTGCGGGACAGCACGGTCGTGACACCGGCGGCAACCCCTTGAAAGCCACGTGCCACGATCAACGACTGGATGTCCTCGGCCATCGATGCCCAGGCCGAGGCAAAAGCAAAGAGCAGCACGGCGCTCAGCACCACCGGTCGCCGCCCGAGGCTGTCGGACAAGGTGCCGGCAAAGAGCACGGTGGTGGCGAGCGCGGCCATGTAGACCGAGAGTGTCTGCTGCACGAGTACCGGCGTGGCCTCCAGACTCTGGCCAATGGCTTGAAAGGAGGGCAGGTAAGCATCGATGCCCCAAGCCCCCACCATCGAGAGCATGGCCAGGACAAGGGTCATCGCGGTTCTGTCAGTGCGCATGAGAAAGGCAGTATGATGAATCAGACGGCAAGAGGCGTATTGTGCGGCACCCGGCGCCATCGTGCTGAAAAGCTTGCCATCCGACGCAAAGCTCCGGACAATGAGCGCTTGGTTTTTCGAGCCTTCACGGCCCATTTTCCGTAGCTTCTTCTCGTCTGTTTTTCTCAGGCTCTTCACCACGTTTTTCGCATCAGCACGGCCGCCTGAGCGCACCACCGCGACAAGTCTGTGGCGCGTACATGACTGTGGCGCCGTACCGCAGCCCCAGCTGATGTCCTCGCATTCCCCACCCGTTTGGCCCCACCGCCATCATGTCCTACTCTCCCACCTCGATCGCGCTGGATCAGCCACCGGTTCAGCACGCCACCCGTGTGCTCTTTTTGCTGGCAGGATTGGCCACCGGTGCCTGGGCCTCGCTCGTTGCCGCCGCCAAGGAGCGAGCCGGTCTGGATGAAGCTTCGCTCGGGGTGACGCTGCTCTTTCTCGGCATCGGCTCGATCATGGCCATGCCGCTGTCTGGCGCCCTCAGCACCCGCTATGGATGCCGGAAAGTGCTGGCTGTCTCCGGCGCGCTGATGGCAGGACTGCTGCCGGTACTGGCGCTGGCCGATTCCATATCCACGTTGTGCATCACGCTCTTTCTCTTCGGCGCCATGATCGGCACCTTCGAGTGCGTGATGAACATTCAGGCCGTGATCGTGGAGCGGGGCGCCTCAAAACCCCTGATGTCGGGGTTTCATGGCTTCTACAGCCTGGGCGGCATCGTCGGTGCCGCCGGCAGCAGCGGCCTGATGCTGATCGGCTTGTCACCATTCGGCAGCATGCTGCTGATGACCAGCCTCATGCTTGCCCTGCTGGGCGGCGCTCATCGCTTTCTGCTGCCCTATGCCAATCCGGCCGAAGGCCCGCCCTTTGCGCTGCCACGCGGTGCCGTGCTCTTCCTAGGCATCCTCTGTTTCATCGTCTTTCTGGTGGAAGGCTCGATGCTGGACTGGAGCGCCGTCTTCCTGCGAGAGCAGCACGGTCTGTCACTGGCGCATGCCGGCTTCGCCTTTGCCTGTTTCTCGGCCACGATGACCATCGGTCGCCTGACGGGAGACCGGATCGTGGCGCGCCTCGGCCGTCGGCCCATCCTGATCATCGGTGCACTGGGTGCCGCTGCCGGGATCCTGCTCTCGATCTACGCCCCGTGGTGGCCGCTCGCCTTCGCCGGCTATGCCCTGGTCGGGCTGGGGTGCGCCAACATCGTGCCGGTGCTCTTCACGGCCGTCGGCCAGCAAACGAGCATGCCGCAGCGCATTGCCGTGCCCGCCATGTCCACGCTCGGTTACACGGGGGTGCTGAGCGGGCCGGCCGGCATCGGCTTCATCGCCCAGCAGACGAGCCTGCAAACGGCTTTTCTGCTCGTGGCGCTCCTGATGATTGGCGTGGCCATCAGCGGCCGTCATCTGAAAGTCTGACGCCCATCGCCACACACCGGATACCGCTGTTGGCCTCACCCGTCATGGGAAGTCGGGCAGTGGGGATGAGCAGAGGCCGAAGATGGATCGCTCAACGCCCTGTGGCGGAATCTGTCGGTTGGTCAATGATCCCCTCACAGCCCCCGCCGCCATCCGGCCGGGGGCTGAGAAACACCGGCAGCATCTGCCAGGCTTGCAGCCCGAAGGCAGCGGCCCAGAGCAGCCCGGCGACGGTCAGCCACATCGGCTCGGGCGAATACACCGACCAGGCGCGCAACAACGCGCCCGTCACGAGCAGGCAGGCCCCCACCAAGACCCAGGCGCGACCATCCTTTTTCAGGCCACTGTGCGTGTAACCGGCAATGGTGATCACCACGAAAATCGCCAATCCCAATGCCCCGGCCGTGAGCAGATGCAGGCCGGCGTTCACCAAGGCCGATTCGCTCAGGATCGACAGGCCGATCACCCCATAACCCAAGGCCATCAACCCATAAACGAGATACAGCATCAGCGGCCAGCGACGCCACAAGGCGCGGCCCACATGCCAGTCGTTCAGCAGGTTCAGCATGGCGGCCGAGGCAGCCAGCGCAAGCCAACCGGTGATCCGGTTGGCGGGGTCGATCAGATCTGCCAAGGTGAAGAGGCTGATGCAGAACACCGCCATGTGGCGCCGTGGCGGACGGGCCAGATAGGCGCTCGGCGCATCGGTGTCTCCCTCGGCAGCGCTCGGGCTTGCGCCCCATGGCCCGCGCGCTTGACGTTGCTCATCGATACTGTCGTTCACGATGGCCATCGAAATGCGGCTCATCGAGACGATGATGAGTATCAGCAAGACGCCCAGCACCGCATGGAGCCAGCGTATCGGTTCGCCTGCCCATAGGCAAAGGCTGCCATAAAACCCCATGATCGTGCCGACAAGCGCGACCAGCCCCCACAGGAAACCGACCTGCCGACGGCCCGCGTGCCGCCATAGCCGGGGCGCCACAAGCCAGATCAGCTGCCCCATCAGCATCAGGTGCGCAAGACCAGCGCCCAACATCCCCGTGATCGGCCACCAGCCCGACAACCAGAACCCCACCCGTCCCAACAACCACCACGCCACCAACTGTCGCGCAGCCTGCCTGGAAAAGCCAGGGGTTTCGGTAAATTCCGGCACGGCCGTCAGCACGAAACCCGCCACAGCCGCCAGCCCCACGCCCAGGATCAGCTCATGCCCATGCCACAGCAGCGGGCCACCCGGTACAGCCGGCAGGGGCCAACCGGCGCCGAGAAAAGCCAACCACAACAGCATCAAGGTTGGCACGGCCAGCAACGAGAGCGCAAAAAACGGGCGGAAAGGGCAGAGCCACAGCGGATGATCGGCGCGCCCGATCGTGCGCCACGGCAAAGAGGTCAACATCGGCCAGCAGGTCGTGAAAGGGTAGGGGATGGCGGTATGGGGACACCGGCAGCAGGAAGCGCCGACTGAAGAGGCCTCGGCAGGACACCCGCGCCATCCATCGGATGATGCCCCGATTCATGCACCGGCAACGGCGGCAAACCGAAGGCTTCTCGCACCCCCTGTTGTGCCATCAACGCCGCCGTGTGCCGGTGAATCCAGGCTTCATCCCGCTCACGGGCAGGCACCGGCAGATCGAGCCGCCACACGAGCCGTCCCGGCTCGGCGGCCATCACCAGCACCGTATCGGCAAGCCTCACGGCCTCGTGCAGATCGTGCGTGATCATCAGCACCGAGAGCCGGCGCTCAGCCTGCTGGGCCAGCAGCAACTCATGCATGTGCGCCTTCAGGCCGATGTCGAGGGCAGAAAAGGGTTCGTCCAGCAACAACAGCTCGGGCGAGAGCACCAGGGCACGGGCCAAGGCCACCCGGCTTTGCATGCCCCCCGAGAGCTGATGCGGAAACTGTGCGAGTGACAAGGCACTCAGGCCCACACTCAAGCCCATCTCGTGGCTCATCGCCAGCCGCTCAGACCGCCGAATACCGGCGGCCTTCAGTCCCAGCGCGATATTGTCGAGCGCCGTCTTCCAGGGCAGAAGATGCGGCTGCTGAAACAGCGTGGCCATCCGGTCGACAGTGGTCTGCACCTGTCCATGCTGCACGTCAAGCAGCCCGGCGCACACGTGCAGCAAGGTGCTCTTGCCACAACCCGAGGGGCCGACGAGCGCCACCGTTTGCCCGGATGGCAGCTCGAAGGAAATGTCCTGCAACACCGTGCGCAGTGCGAACGTGTGGGTCAGCTGCTGCACGGCCAGCGCAAGTTGGCCCGGTTGATCCACCATGATGACCCGCTCACCCCCCATTGGCCTGTCCGTTGTCACGCCAGCGTTCGATCTCACGTTTGATCGGCTCCAGGATCAGGTATTCGAGCGCCAGCAGCGTCAGCACCACCGCGGCGATCCAGGCGAGCGTGGCCGACATGTCGAGCTGGGCGCGGCTGGCCGCCAGCGCGGCGCCCACGCCATTGGGCGTGGACATCAGCTCGGCCATCACCACCACCTTCCAGGCGCTGCCCAGCGCCACGATCCAGACCGGAAGCAGATAAGACAGCACATGCGGCAAATAGAGATCCGTGATGCGCATGTGCCAAGGCAGACGATAAGCCTTGGCCAGGTCGTGCCAGCGCTTGTCCAGCGTGCGGGCACCTTGCATGCCGCCCGCGAACACCACCGGAAAACCTGCGATGAACACGGTGAAAACCGGTGTGCCATCGCCAGGGCCGAACCACAGCATCGCCAGCACGAGCCAGGCGATGGGCGGCGTGCCGAGCAGCACCGTCACCCACGGGCGGGACATCATGGCAGCCGTCATCGACATGCCGGCCAACACACCGGCCACGCTGCCCAACACGAGCGCGAGGCTCAAACCGGTGAAGGCCCGTTTGGCGGTCGTCCACAACTGGGGCCACAGCGATGCCGGCCCGCTGTCCTGGGCCAGACTCAGCAGTTTGCCGGCAGCCTCCAGTGGGGGCGGCAACACCAGCGAACCATAGTGAGCAGCCAACGCCTCCCACAAGGCCAGCCCGAGGATCAGGCTCGCGATGGCGCCCCAGCCGCTCCACAGATAAGCGGGCAGAGCGCGCAACCAGGCAGTCAGCAGCTTCATGGCAGGCACCTTGATGCGCGTTGGGCACTCATGCCTGCCCGCAGGCGCTGGGCGGCGCGTGCAGGATGTCGTCACCCTCACAAAACGGGGCAACACCCACGGGTTGAACACGGGCCCAGGGCTGACGGCAGGAGAAGGCAGAGCGAAACAGGGCGGGGACGTGGACGACAAGGCATCTTGCCCTTTCAGGCAGGACGCTCGTAGAAATCTGCTGCAGGCAATTTGCCACCGATCAATCCCGGTTGGTATTGGAGGAGTCGTTCGTAGAAAAACCGCAGCTCAGGCTCGGCGGCCTCGGCGCTGACGATCTCGGCCTGGTCGAGCCGGATGGCATCGGCCACCCCTTCGGGGGTCAGCATCTCGACACGTCGCGCCACCGCCTCACCACAGGCATCGGCATTATTCTCGCACCATTGCAATGCCTCGGTGCAAGCCTGCTGAAAACGCTCGGCCAATACCGGGTCATCCAGATGCCGGCCCATCATCACGATGCCCGCCTGCGGGATTCTCGGCGGCCGCTTGAAGGCTCGCCCCCATTCGGCCTGCATGTCCACGCCCCGGTGCAATTCGGGCGCCACGACACTCACCGGGAAGGATTTCGTCTTGCGAAGCCCCACGGAGGCCGCCGGCTCGGCCAGCAGGGCGTTGTCGGCCCGACGCGTGATCAGGAGCTGCATCGCATCCAGCGGCGAAGCCACGTAGCGAAGCCGCATGTCCCGATCCACATCGATACCCAGCTCACGAGCGACGACCCGAAAGATCACGTCCGGCATGTCGGCCCGAAACGGCATCACCACTTCCTGCCCCTTCAAATCAGCCATCGTCCGGATGTTTTCATCCCGACAGAGCACGCTCAGGATGCCCCAGATGCCAATGTTCATCAACCGCAGCTTCACCCCCCGGTTGTAGAGATTGGCCGCCACATTGCTCGGCATCGCGATGAAATCGGCCTGTCCACTAATGGCCATCGCCCGCAGCTGATCAGGGCTGTTCCAGCTGACGAAGCTCACCTCCTCGGCCACGTCCTTCAAGGCGCCGCTGTCGACGATGCGGATCAAGGGGTTCGAGACGGTGGCATAAGGGCCGGCCAGCACCACTCTGGGGATTTTGCGGCTCGTGCTGCGGCCAGCTGTGGCCGTCACCTGTGCGCCACCATGCTCGCCCTGGCGCATCACCTCGCCACCACCGGGCAAGCGTTCAATCTGCGCCGGACTGTCCTGCCCAGCCCGTGCACGCCCAGGCAACCATGCCCCAAGCGCCAGACCACTGCCAAGCGCCAGCGTCTGCCGACGCGAGTACGGGCTGCCGGCCGCTCGGACCCCCGTCATGGCGGGAGCATGCTGGCCCGCTTCAGCACCTGTGTCTGTCATCGTGATGTCCGTCCCCAAGTTGTTTCGACCTTCGCCATTGAGGCCAGCACGGGTGGCCCCACTCACCGACCGGGTTGCCGGCCCGGTCACCGTCCTGATCCTCACCGGCACGCACGCGGCATGCCGACAGCACCAGGCCAACGGCCATCAGAACGTACCCTGCCAGGACACCTGCAGGCTGCGGCCCGGCATCGGCAGTTCCCGACCCGAGATGCCTTCGGCCAGATGCTCATGGTAGCGCTTGTCGCCAACGTTCTTCAGCGCAACACGCAGTGAGTGGCCGGGCATCATCCGCCAGGTGGCCCCCAGATCCACCAGGCCATAGCCAGGTGTTTCGTTCTCGGTACCCCGTGTGAAACGGGTGGCTACTCGGTCTTGGCGGCGCACCAGATACCAGTCAGCATCGAGCTGCCAATCGGTGGCAAGACGCATGTCCCAGCCCAGATGCAAGGTGTCGGCCGGCACCTGATAGAGCGGTTCATCCAGATCATGATTCTCGCCACGGATCATCGAATAGCCCGCACGTAGCCATTGCCACTCCGTCATCCGCCAGCGAAGCTCTGCTTCCAGACCTGTCATCGTCACATGCCCAAGGTTGACGGTCTGCTTGCAAAAGGCAGCCTGGGCCGCACCACAGGCAGCCACGGCGGCCTGGCCATTGAGTTGGGTGCCGGTGATGTAGTCATCGATCCGGTTCCGATAGGCCGACACGCTGTAATGCAGTGTGCGGGTAGCCCCCTTCAAGCCCAGCTCCAGCTGCGTGGCCACCTCCGGTGCGATCTGAGGGCTGCCCGCAAAATAATAGCCACTGCTGCGCGGCCCTGATTGATAGCGTTCCCGCAGGTCAGCCGCCCGGAACGCACGCGAGAGGTTCACGAAAGGACGCAAGCCAGCATGGATCGTGTAGACCGCCCCCAGACTCCCGGAGGTTGCCCCATCCGAGCGATCCAGACCTGTGGTGACGCGGCCATTGTTCATGGCCCCCGCACTGCCCTTGACGCGATCATGCCGCAAGCCCGCCAGCACGTTGAGCGCGCCAAAGCGCATGTCGTCCTGAACATAGACACCCGCTGCCTGCACCACGCCATCATGAAAAGGCACGCTCGGCACCCACTGAGCAAAACTCGGCGGTGCGGCCATCTTCGCATCCGGACTGGCTTCCATCCGCCACAGATTCAGGCCGACAGCCAGCAGATGCTGCGCGTTGGCCTGCCAGTCAGCCCGTGCATCGAAGCCATCCGTCCTGAAACGGACATCCGTGGTCACGATGTCGTGGCCAAGGGCGCTTGAGTGACCAAAGATCGTTCGGCGCATCTCCTGCCGATACAGCCGAACATCGACGTTGAGTGGTATCGCCCCCGTCTTCTGGTGACGGTAGCCCAGCTCATGGAGCCTTCGGTGCTGCTCGGGGGAATGGGTGATCAGATCGCCCACACGCGGGTTGGGATGCGGACGCGCCGCCCCCGGATACCAGACAGCCTTGTCTTCATGCTGCTGCACCGACAGGCGCAGCTGCTGGTCGGCATCCAGCCGAAAACGGTACTGGCCGATCAACGACTGAGTCTTGTAGCCCGTAAGACTGACACGCTCATCCGGCGAGTGGTAGTCCTTGTATCGCCCCTTGGCCGCCCCGAGCATCAGGGCATGATCCCCCTCGCTGCCATTCAGCACGGCCGTGCCCAGCACGCCCCGGTTGGCCGATTCGACGCTCAGCCGGGTTTGAGCCTGCACGCCTGGCTCGAATCGCGCCTGCGGCAACTGTACATTGATCACGCCACCCAGCGCCCCCGTGCCATACAACACCGAGGCCGGGCCTTTGACCAACTCCACCCGCTCGGCCAGTGACAACGATATGAAAGAGGCGATTGCACCCGACGGCTGAGCCGAATTGAAGCGCATCCCGTCGACCAGCAGCACGATCGAATCCCGCTTCAGGCCGCGGATGACCGGATTCTGCCCTTGGGCCCCATCACTGTTGACCGACAGCCCCGGCTGCCACCGAAGCGCCTCACCCGGATTCTGTGGCAATCGCCGTTTCAACGTCTCCGTATCCAGCACGACGGTGGAGGCGGGGGTTTGCGCCCGCTCGGCAGCATAGCCCTTGGCCGTGACCGTCACATCAGGCAGCTGGGTCGAGGGCTCCTCGTTTGCCGGCGCGGTCTGTTGCGCCTGGGCCAGCGGCAACCAGGGCAGGGTGGCCAGGCACACGGCCAAGGTCTTCAGCCTCATGATGGGCGGATGACGGCGGGCGTGATTCGATGGAGGGCGGGCGGCTGGAAACAGTTTCATGGCAGCTTGATGAGATCGATGAGACAAGCGTGGCGGGATATCGGCGCAAAGGCCGGTTTGATCAGTCGGCTCAACGGCAAGGGGGCGTATCCGGCTTCTTGCCACCCACCTCGGTCAGCTGAAGCACTACCGGTTCGTGGCCAGTCCGGGCAAAGTGCAAATGTCCGGGCGGCTCGGAAAACACGCTGCCCGGCTTCAGCGTTTTCAATGCCTTCTCATCGAAGGTCTTGCCAAAACCCAGTTGCAGCGTGCCCGACACGACGGTCACCAGCCGATATCCCTGCTCATGCCCATGGGGGGGCAGATCAAGGCCGGCAGGGATACGGACACGCTTCGTCACGACATGGCAGTCGTCACTGACATGAAGCAGCTGCATCTGGGGCTTGACTGCATCCGTCTTCCAGACGATCTCGTCGGGTTCGAGCGTGAAGCCTTCGTGGGCCTTGCCCCGGTCAGCCTCACCTCCTGCAGCCCAGACTGTCGTGGACAAGGCGAGCACCGCAGACAGGGATAACGATGACATGACGGTTTTCATGGAAGTCTCCTGAATGGTTCTGCAAGTGAATATGCACGATTCTCAGTTAGATTCATGTTGTCATAAGTCAAGATCCAGATCAATTAGCCAGCAAATCAACAGGTATAACCGTGTCCGAACGCCCCGTGATGACAGACCCCAGAGCACGATTGGGGTTCAGGCACAAGCTCATCACCTGGCTTTACACTGTTGAATCGACAGACATTCCGAGCGCCCAAGGACATCTTCATGGACACCCAAGCCCAACGCGCCCCGCTGATGACCGGGGTGTCTTTCCTGTTGCTGGCGGCTGCCGGCATGCCGCTGCTGGTCTTTTTTGCCATCGGCCTGCTCGGCCCGGATCTGATGGTCGATCTGTTCCTCGACCCCATCAGGCTGGGCGGTATCGCCGGCCTCAGCTTCGGCATGGCCGCCTTGCTCTCGCCCTGGGCAGTGGGGTGGGTCAGGGCGATGGGCAATCGGGCCTCGCTCGTGACACTCTTTTTTCTCGTGGGCGTGTCGCTCTCGCTGATCGCAGCCATGCCGGGCATGTTGGGCCTGATCCTGGCCGCCCTCTGCGGCGGAACGGCGCTGGCGCTGTCCACGCCGGTGGCCTATCAATGCATTGCCGAAGAGGTGCCGCCGCAACGGGCCACGCTGGTTCTGTCCTTCCAGCAGGCAGGACTGGCCGCAGCTGCCCTGTTCGCCGGGCTGACCTTGCCGGGACTGGCCTTCGAGTGGGGGTGGCGAAGTGCCTTGGCCATCTGGGCGCCGGTGGCCTTGCTGATGGCCATTCAGGTCTTCACCTGGTTGCCGGCACGGCAGGACGAGGGCCGCACCATGCGGGGCCATCGTGTCCGTCTGCCCAACAGGCGTCTGGGTCTCCTGATGATCATGCAGGCCTGCAGCGGCTTCGTGCTCGCCGCCTTCATCACCTTCTTCGGGGTCTACACGAACCAGCTCGACATCGACGCCGACAGCTCGGGCCTGATGCTGGCGGCCTTCGGCTTGGCCGGCATCCTGTCGGGCTGGCTCTTCAACCGGGCAGCGCGTTCGCTGGAGGATGAAAGCATCATCATCGGCATGCTGTTCTCGATGGCAGGGCTGGCCCTCGCGCTGATGCGCCTGGCCGATCCGGAAAGCCTGTGGTTGCTGTGGTTGGCGGCCATTGCCATGGGTCTCACGCTGTGCCCCACACAAGCCATCGCCATGAACATGCTGATCCGTGATCCGCGCTTTGGTGGCGCCAGCGCGGTTCGTGGCCTGCTGTCTCTGGCGTGGCTGGGCGGTGCCGCCCTCGGCCCGCTGTGTTTTGCCTGGCTTCTGACGCACACCGAACGCTTCGACAGCGCCTGGCTCACCCTGGTTGCCGTGCTGCTCTTCGGCTGCCTGCTCGGCATCCGGCTGATGCATGTGCGCAAGCCGGGCCTGGTCACCGTGGAAGAGTGAGCCTCATGCCAGCGCGCGTCATGCACGTGTCCGTCCCCGCGTTGGCCGGGCCAGGGCGCTCACGAGCACGGTTCCATGCATGACTTGCCCCTATCAAACCCAGGAGACGACGATGACCCATGCAAGGCCCGGCACGGCCTCTGCCACCCAAACCCGGCATGGCCAGCATGGCCGCTACCCGACGGCGGAGACGGCGGAGGATTTCCGGCGCAATCTGGCAGCCGTCCATGAGCGCATCGAAGCAGCCTGCGCACGAGCAGGGCGCAACCCGGCCGAGGTTCGGCTGCTGCCCGTCAGCAAAACGGTCGATGAGGCCCGCATCCGACTGGCCTATGAGGCCGGTTGCCGTGACCTGGGTGAAAACAAGGTGCAGGAAGCGCACCAGAAATGGGCGGCCATGCAGGATCTGAGCGACCTGCGCTGGTCGGTGATCGGCCATCTGCAAACCAACAAGGCGAAGCTCGTGGCGCGTTTTGCCAGCGAATTCCAGGCACTCGACAGCCTGCGCGTGGCCGAGGCGCTGGATCGTCGCCTGCAGCATGAAGGGCGAGCGCTCGACGTCTTCGTGCAGGTCAACACCTCGAACGAAGCGAGCAAGTACGGTCTGGCACCAGACGAGGTGCCTGCCTTCATCCGGGCGCTACCAGGGTTTTCTGCACTGCGGGTGAAGGGGCTGATGACACTGGCCCTTTTCTCGGCCGACGCCGAGGCCGTGCGGGCCTGCTTCGTGCGGCTGCGCACGCTGCGTGACCGGCTCCGGCAGGAGGCCCCCGACGGCATCGACCTGGATCAGCTCTCGATGGGCATGTCGGGCGATGCCGAGATCGCGATCGAGGAGGGCGCCACCGTCGTCCGAGTGGGACAGGCGATTTTCGGTGCGCGCCCGCTTCCGGACAGCTATTATTGGCCAGGGATACCCACCGGATAACAGGCGCGTGTCATGCACCGCTTCGCCCCCGCGCGCCGGGTGCTTGGGCGACAGGCGCTCGCGGACTGCATATCACGAACTGCAGATCGATCACCGGCCCGGCCCATTTCCCGCACGCCCCACCTCACCCGGCATCCATCACACACGCCAGACGCCAGAACCATAACAGCCAGTCTCATGCCAGCGCCGATCACGTCTTCCACCAGCGATTATCTGAGTACCCTGAAACCCCTCGACATCGATGTGGTGTCGGTGCAGTCCCAGGTCATCTACGGCCGCGTCGGCAACAACGTGGCCGTGCCCACGCTGCACAACGCCGGGCTGGCCGTGGCCTCGGTGCCCACCGTCCTGTTCAGCAACACGCCACATTACCCGAGCATCCACGGTGGCGTCGTGCCGCCTGAATGGTTTGAAGGTTTTCTGGCCGACCTCGATGCCCGCCAATCACTCCACGCCCTTCAGGCCGTGCTGATCGGCTATCTGGGTGATGCCGGCCAGACCCGCCTGCTGTCGGACTGGATTCAGCAGCAGCGCAATCGTCGTCCTGACCTGATCGTCGTGCTCGACCCGGTGATGGGCGATGAAGACAGCGGTCTTTATGTGAACCAGGGTTTGCTCGAAGGCATGACCCGACACCTGTTGCCCCAAGCCCAAGGGCTCACCCCCAACGGCTTCGAGCTGGGCTGCCTCACCGGCATGCCGGTGGACACGCTCGACGACGTGCTGATGGCCTCACGATCCCTGCTGGCCCGGCACCCGAACATGCACTGGATCAGCGTCACCAGCGCTGCACCCGCCAACTGTGCCCCCGAAGACATCCAGGTGCTGATCATCACCCGTGATCAACATGCGCTGATCCGCCACCCGAAAGTGCCAAGCACCGTCAAGGGCACCGGTGATCTGTTCAGCGCCATGCTGACCGCCCAGCTTCTGAGCGGCGAAACCCTGACCGATGCTGCCCGGCTCGCCACCAACCAGGTCGTGCTGTCGCTGGAAAAAACCCATGAGGCCCAGTGCGCCGAACTGCTGCTCCCGCCGTTCTCGTGATTAGTTATTGCTAAATTAGACCATTTGTATATCATGTGCTTGATCTGAGGACATGCTGCGCCAGGAGGTGTGCCCATGCCCATCTCGGCATGTCGACCATGTCCCAGGATTTCCCGCTGTCTCATCTCGATGCGACAGCCTGCACACCATCCTCAAGGAGCCATCATGAAACTGAATGTCGGCGGTATCGACCGCAGCCTGCGGATCATCCTGGGCGTCGTGCTGATCGTCCTGGCCGCCACCAACACGGTCGGCTGGTGGGGCTGGCTTGGCGTGATTCCGCTCGCGACCGGGCTGTTCCGTTTCTGCCCGCTTTACCCCCTGCTGGGCATCAACACCTGCCCGGTCAGCAAGCAGGACTGACACGCTCTAGCGTGGATCACGGCTGTAGATCAGCACGGTATACGGCGCGATGATGATGTCCGCGCTGGCCGGCAGACCATCATAGCCCTCGTCGGAGGCCATGACGTGTGTGCTGAGCGTGTCAGCGAAATCATCACTGTAGATTGCCGCATCGGAATTGAAGCGCAGTTTCCATTCACCGCTTTGCGGCATGCCGATCCGGTAATTTTCTCTCGGCTGGTGGCCACAATTGGCAATGACCATCACGTCGTCGCCATCCCCATGCTGATCCCAGCGCTGGAACACGATCAGGTTCTGCTGATCATCCAGATGCGTCACCGCCACATGCTGTCCGCACAGGCCGCGGCTCAGCCCGTCCCGGTTCAGCCGCAAGCGGATCAGGTCACGGTAGAGTCGCACCACCCCATGAAAATCCTCGCGCATCTCCCAGTCGAGCGGCACATCATCCCGAAACCATTCTCCCTGCAGGAATTCCTGGCCCTGAAAGATCATCGGAATGCCGGGCGAGGTGAACAACAACCCGGCCGCCAGCGTCGAGCGTTTCTGCGCGTGCCAGCCTGTCGGGTCGTCCTGGTTGATTTCATGCGGTACACGGGCCTTGCCATTGGCCACCTCATCATGTGATTCGCTGTAGATCACCCGATTGCAGGCATCCGTTTCATAACGGTAGGTGATGGCATTCTGCACCGAGGCCATCGACCGGCCCGCATCATCGGCATGAATCACCATTTCCCGAATCGGATGCACGAACTGCGCATCCCATTGGGAATGGAAACCGGCGCCACCCCGATCCACATCAGCCGTGATCGCCGGGTTGCTGTGCAGGTCTTCGGCAATCATGATCCGGCCGGGGAAGCGCTCCCGAACCGAACGATTGACATACTGCATCAGGCTCCAGCCTTCGGGAATCTGCTCGCCGCCATCGCCATACACGCTGTGAATGTAGAGCGTCATGTCCCATCGCAGGCCATCGACGTGGTAGTCGGCCAGCCACATCATCGCATTGTCGTGGATGAACTGTCGCACCTCGCCCCGGCCGTAGTCAGGACGGGTATCGCCCCAGGGCGTCGTCGAGCGATGATCGTTGTAGAAATAGATGCCCCCCTTGTCGTTCTCGTACCAGCCGTCGAAATGCCACAGGTCGAGGTCACTGGGGCCGAAATGGTTGTAGACCACATCGAGGATCACGGCGATGCCACGTTTGTGCGCCTCGCGAACCAAACGCTTGAAGCCATCCGGCCCACCATAGGCGCTTTCCACCGCAAACACGTGCGCAGGGTTGTAACCCCATGAATAGTCCCCGGCAAACTCCGAGATCGGCATGATCTGGATGGCGTTGACACCCAGCTTGACCAGATGATCCAGGCGCTGCAACGCGCTCTCGAAACCGCCTGGCCGGCCTTCCTCCTCGGCATGAAAGGAGCCGACATGCATCTCATAGATCACCAGCGCGTTGTGAGGGCTGAGCTGAAAGTCATCGCCCTGCCAGTCGAACCCGGCCGGATCATAGATCACGCCGTGGCCGACCGAGTTCGTCACCTGCCGCGCATAAGGGTCGATCCGGTCCAGACAGGTTTCACCATGACGCAAGACATACTTGTATTCCTGACCAGTCTTGGCGCCCGGCACCTCGACATACCAGTAACCGTCGCCTTCGTGACTGAGGGGGTGATCGGTTCTCGACCAGTCGTTGAAATCCCCCATGACCCAGACCTGATCCGCATGGGGTGCCCAGACACGAAAGAACACGCCGCCTTCGTACGGCAAGGCCCCCATGCCGGCATGGTGTTTCGGTTTCTGATCAGCAGACACGCTCATTCGATGGCTCTCCAAATGGTTGCGCACGGCATGCAGGCCCGGTCGGTCGTACCAGGCAGCGGCCTGGCCGATGGGCCTTTGACGACGGGCAAATCACGGCGATGCAGCCATGCAGCGACGCAGCGATGAACCAGCGCATGACACGTGCCGATGTGGCAAAAAGCCAAAACCATAACAGAGACGAGGCCGGCCATCACCGCCTACTCCACAACGCGGGCAATGTCTAACGAAAATCCCGCGAGGCCGTCATCAGCCGGCCCAACCAGTCGCTCAGGTCGATCAGCTGGCGGGCCATCAGATGCCGGACACCATCGACCTGTTCCCAACGCCCGTGCACGGCCAGCAGACGGCTGCCGATCAGCGCACGCCGCGCACGCTGGGCCAGGTCAGCCCAGATCACGACATTGACGATGCCGTGTTCATCTTCCAGCGTGACGAACACGGCACCGCTCGCCGTCGGTGGGCGCTGCCGCATGATGACGAGGCCCGCCACCTTCAGCAGGCAGCCATGCGGCTTTTCTCCAAGCGTCCGGCTGTCCACACAGCCGAGCTGAAGCAGACGCTCACGCAACAAGGCCACCGGATGCTGCCCAAGCGTCAGCCCCATCATCCGGTAATCGGCCAGCACCTCCTCGGCCACCGAAGGGCAGGGCAGTGCCGTGGCCTCTTCGGGCGAGGTGATGCCCCAGAGCGGTGCAGGCTCCTGCACCCCGGCCACGGCCCAGCACGCCTGATGCCGGTGCTCGCTGAGCGCGCGCAGCGCACCGGCCTCGGCCAGTCGTGCCGCCACCTGGCGGCTGAGACCTGCCCGATGACACAGATCGGCCACGTTCTCGAAAGGCTGCTGCTGCCGGCTGTGCGTGATCCGCCTGGCCACCGCCTCGCTCACGCCCTTGATTTTCCGAAAGCCGAGACGGAGCACGGGTTGAGCCGATTGAGCCTGAGGTGATGGAGGTGGTTGATCCGGTCGAGGTGGTTGATCAGCCGCCTTCGAGCCGAGCGCCGCGGGCATGGTTTCGAGTGTGCAATCCCAATCGCTGTGCATCACGTCGACCGGCAGCACCATCACCCCATGCCGGCGCACATCCTGGATCAGGCTGCTGGCCGAATAGAACCCCATGGGCTGGGCATTGAGCAGCGCACAGCAAAAAGCCGCGGGGTAATGGCATTTGAGCCAGCAGCTGACATAGGTGATCAGGGCAAACGAAGCCGCATGGCTTTCCGGAAAACCATAACTGGCAAAGCCCTTCAGCTGCTCGAAAAGCCGCTCGGCAAAATCCTCCTCATAACCACGCGCGAGCATCCCGCCCACGATACGGCGTCGATGCTGTTCCATGTCGCCATGTCGACGCCAGGCCGCCATCGAGCGGCGCAACTGATCGGCCTCACCCGGTGTGTAGCCGGCCGCCACGATGGCCAGTTGCATCACCTGTTCCTGAAAGAGCGGCACGCCCAGCGTGCGCTCGAAAACCGCCCGCAAATCCACCGACGGATAATCGATGCGCTCCTTGCCCTGGCGGCGGCGCAAATACGGGTGAACCATCTTGCCCTGAATAGGCCCCGGCCGCACGATCGCCACCTGGACCACCAGATCATAGAAACAGGCTGGCTTCAGTCGAGGCAGCATCGACATCTGCGCCCGTGATTCGATCTGAAAGACACCGATGGTATCGGCCGCCTGAATCATTTTGTAGGTTGGCTCATCATCCGGCGGCACCAAAGCCTGTGTCATCTCGATGCCATGATGGGTTTTCAGAAGGGCAAATGCCTTGCGGATACAGCTGAGCATGCCAAGCGCCAGACAATCCACCTTCAGGATACCGAGCGCATCCAGATCATCCTTGTTCCACTGGATGATGGTTCGATCAGGCATGGCGGCATTCTCGATGGGCACGAGCGAGGATAGCGGCGCATCGGCGAT
The DNA here is from genome assembly GCA_030532895.1 of Lautropia sp. Classification (GTDB taxonomy): domain Bacteria; phylum Pseudomonadota; class Gammaproteobacteria; order Burkholderiales; family Burkholderiaceae_E; genus Lautropia. Next base: position 18,796 of record JAUNKF010000007.1, read on the forward strand.
CACGAAGCCGCCCACATGCTGCGAGAGATGACGCGGATGATCCTGAAGCTCGGCCACCAGATAGCAGAGCCGGCGCATGATCGGAGTATCCGGATCGAAACCGGCCTCTTCAAGCCGCTCACGCGACGAGGCCGGCACCGCACCGCGTCCAAAACAGGCGCTGATCGCGTTGACCTGATCCATCGGAAAGCCCAGCGCACGAGCCACATCCCGTGCCGCACTGCGGCCCCGATAACAGATCACGTTGGCCGTCAGCGCGGCCCGTGCCCGGCCATATTTCCGGTAGATGTACTGGAACACCTCCTCGCGCCGCTCGTGCTCGAAATCCACATCGATGTCAGGTGGCTCGTTGCGCTCCCGGCTGATGAAACGTTCCATCAGCAGATTCATCCGCGCCGGATCGACCTCGGTCACGCCCAGCACGAAGCACACCGCAGAATTGGCCGCCGAGCCGCGGCCCTGACACAAAATGCCGCGGCTGCGCGCAAAGCGCACGATGTCGTGCACCGTCAGGAAATACGCCTCGAAACGCAGCTCGGCGATCAGCGCCAGCTCGGCTTCGACCTGAGCAGCCACGGCCGGTGGCACACCTTCAGGCCAGCGCCATCGCATGCCCTCCTCGCTCAGCTGACGAAGCCAGGAAGCGGGCGAATGTCCCTCAGGCACGAGTTCATTCGGGTACGAATAATCGAGTTGATCGAGCTGAAAACGGCAGCGCCCGGCAATGTGCAGGCTTTCGGCCAGCAACTCGGGCGGATAGATGTCGGCCAGCCGTTCACGGCGTCGCAGATGGCGCTCTGCATTCTGAAAGAGCCTTCGCCCGGCATGCGCCACCGGCACCCGATGGCGCAAGGCTGTCAACGTGTCCTGAAGGGCACGCCGACGCCGGATGTCCATATGGACATCGCCGGTGGCCACCGGCCGCAGTCCCGTGTTGTCGGCCAGGCTCAACAGCTCGGCCAGCGCCTGCTCATCATCCCGATCACGATGCAGCGCCACGGCCAGCCAGGCTGCCGGGAAGTTCGCCCGTACCCATTGCCCCTGCCGGATGTCGGGCTGCGGCCCCGGCACCCAGAGGGCGAGCAGACCCAGCGGTGAAGACGCTTGGCCATCCCCGATGTGGGCCTGTGCCCGGACATTGGCCTCGTCAGCCAACACGGACATGGCAGGCACCGATCCGCTCCGCCGATTCGGGTTTACGCGATTCAGGCGTGTCGCCAACCAGTCCGCCACATCCTGCCGGCTGAGCCGATAACGCCCCTTGGCCGCCGCCCGCCGGCCCAGGGTGATCAGCGCACACAGCGCCTGATAACCCGCCAGATTTTCCACCAGCAGCACCAGACGCGGCCCATCGCTCAGCTGGAACTCGCTGCCCACGATCAGCGGCACGCCACTCGCCTTCGACGCCTCGTGAGCGCGCACGATGCCCGCCAGCGAGCATTCATCCGTGATGGCCAGCGCCCAATAACCACAGGCAGCCGCCCGTTGAAAGAGCTGCGCAGCGCTCGATGCCCCGCGCAGAAAGCTGAAGTCGGAGACACAATGCAGCTCGGCATAGTCGGGCAGGGCGGGTAGGGCACTCATGCAAACCAGCCATGCACCATCCACGGGCCATGCGTGCCCACGGTCGTATAGACCCAAGCCTGCTGCCCGCGCACGGTTTCAACCCGGTAGTAATCGCGACGGGCCTCCTCCCCATCCCACCAGCCGGACTCGATCCGCTCCGGGCCAGCCAACACGCGCAGGATGCCTTCACGCAGCGGCTCGGGCTTGGGCAACAGCCAGGCCGGTCGCCACGGGACTGATGCCAGGGCCGGTGTTGAACCCGGCCCTGCCATCGCCACCTGCCGTCCGCCTCCTGTGAGGGACAGATCCTTCGACAGCTCACCCCGTGTCGACACCCCCAGACTCAGCCGCCGCCAGGCCCGTTCGGGACGGTGCTCGTCACAGGCTTCGAGCTGGTAGAGGGCCTCATCACCCAGGCGGGCACACAAACGCGCCTGCCAGACCGACCACGGTTCATGATCACGGCCCGCCTGATCGCCCTGACTCGCCTGATCGAACAGATCCCTCACCACCGGCACGACATCGGGCAGATCCGTCACGCGCAAACCCAGCCCCGTCACCGGTGCCGGCAGCACCACCTGCTCCAGACGGGTCTTCAGCAAGTCGACAAAGAGCGCCAGATCACGCTCGGGGCGCATCAGCCGGATGTCGAGCCGGGTGGGCGGCCTCTCGTCCTCATGATCGAGCCAAACCGACAAGTGCTGCGTGCCTTGCCCCCGGCTTGCCAGAAAACCCACCAGATCGGCCAGCAGCCGCCGCAGCGGAAACATCAGCGGCAGATGCGTCTCGACCCGACAGGGCAGCTCGACCGCCATCTCGAAACGGGCAGGGGGCTGATAACCATCGAGCACCGCCGGCCGCTGACCCATCAGCCAATCGAGATGCTGGCACAGCGCCTCACCAAAGCGATGTTGCAAGCCGGCACGCGGCAGCCGCATCAATTGCCCCAAGTGCCGGATACCCAGGCGCCGCAGCGCCGTCCCCGTCTCATCGGGCAGCTCGGCCTGCCGGATGGGCAGCGGCGCAAGCACGGCACGCAACTCATCAGGGCTGCTCACCGACATGCCATCCTGCCATCCCGCCAGCACATGCGCCGCATGCGCGGTGGGGGCCAGCCCGATCCGGTGCTCAAACTGCCACTCGGCCAGCTCGGCCCTGAGACGTGCCTCAAGCGTCGGCCACCCTCCCATCAGGCGCAAACTGGCCCCCACCTCCAGCAGCAGCGCATCCGGCCAGCTCAGACACACCTGATCCGTGTAGCGATAAGCCCATTGGGCCAGCAGCTGCCGTGCCTGCCAGACCTCGGCCGGCTGCTCGACGATGGCCTCGAAACCCGTCGCCATGGCTTGCGCTTCGGTAAGCCGCTGCCCGGCATGAAGTCCGAGGCGGGCAGCCGCAGGGTTCACCACCGTGAGCAGGCGTTTCTGGGCAGAGCCGCCCAGCAGCACGATGGGCGTGTCTGGCCGCGGATGGCGTCGCAACACGACATCGAGCGGCAACTGCGGCAGGCGGATGCAGGCCCACAACATGATCAGCCCCCAGCCTGAACCGGACGAACAGGATGAACGGGATGCACGGCCAAACGTTCAGCACCGCTTTGGCCCGTCTCATCCCGAGCAGCCTTCAGCACGCTTTTCGTGGCGGCTCTCATGGCCGTTTTCATGGGCGCCTTGAGGTGGGTGTCGAACAAGGTGCCATCATCGGCCCGCCACGACAGCGCTTCGGCCAAGGCCGTGCCGCCCCGGCACTTCAGCACCTGAAGCCTGAACCCCGGCAACAGCTGCAACCTGAGCGCGGCCGGCGACGGCTGCACGACATGGCGTGCATGCCGCATCATGAACCCCAGACACCGGCCCCGATCAGCCGCCACCTGAAACCGACGCAAAACCGTGTGATCAGCCTGCCGGGGCCAGCCCACCACCGCCGCACACGCCCCGGAACGCAGACATTGCTCCATCGCCCATAGCGCCTCCCGGCCCGATGCCTCGATGATCTCCAGCCACGGCAAACACACGCCAGCCTGCTGCCAGGCTTGAGGAAAAGGGATGAAGGGCGGCGCCACCAGCACCACACGCCTGCCCGATTGGGTGAGCCGCGCGAGCGTCGGCCACAGAAGCTGGATCTCACCCAGCCCCTCGGCCGGCAGCAACAGCTCGGTGATGGCCGCCTGCGGCCATCCGCCGGTAGGCAGCACGCCATCCAGGCAGGGCAGGCCGGTTGGCACCCCGGCCATGCCGCCAACGACAGAAAAGGCATCAGAAGCTGAAGAAACAGGCGCAGCCCGCCATAGCTGATGGCGGCGCATCAGATGATCGAGAGAGGGCAGGCTTGCAGTCATGAATTGATCAGGCTATTTTCATACAGTACTCCTGTTCATTATGACACCACCGATCCCCGTCTGAAAAGCCCCCCCGATCTGATCGGTGCATCGTGCCGAATCCGCGCGCTGCTACGCAGACGTGATCAACCCACGAGCCGCGTGCGCCAGGACATGGCATGTGTCATGATGGGGGTGGGTCGCTGGGGGTGCGTCACACGCACCAGAACGCAGCAGGGCGCTCATGGGCGGTGGATAGCGCGTACCAGCTGCCCCCAGGAAAGCGCTACGCCGAGGTGGTCAACATCGGCCGGGTCGGCACCGACTGCTCGGCATCGAGGCAAGATGTCTGAGACTGGCCACTCAACCAGTGGTCGAAGGCTTCCACCGCCATCGGGCGGGCCAGCAGGAAGCCCTGCAACTCGTCGCATTGCAGCTCCATCAGGATGTCGCGCTGCTTCTCCGTCTCGACGCCTTCAGCCACCACGCGCAGGCCAAGCTGATGCGCCAGCTGAATCACTGCGCCGACGATTGCCTTGGCGTCCGGTCGCGTCTCGATGTCGGCCACGAAGCTGCGGTCGATCTTCAGCTGACAGGCCGGCAGCTGACGCAGGTAACTCAAGCTCGAATAGCCGGTGCCGAAATCATCGATCGACAGGTAGACGCCGATGCGTGACAAAGCCTCGAAGGTGCGCTGCGTGCTCTTGATGTCTTCCATCGCCACCGACTCGGTGATCTCGCAGAGCAGCTGGCTCGCATCGATCCGGTTGCGCGAGAGCGCCTGCTGGATCCGGTCGGCCAGGTCTTCGGTGCGCAACTGATGCACCGACAGGTTGATCGCCACATGAATCGTCATCCCGTTGTCGGCCCATACCCGCATCTGCCGACAAGCCTCATCGATCACCCAGTGCCCCAGGCTGTTGATCAACCCGAAGCGCTCGGCGATGGGGATGAAGACGGCCGGACTGATCATGCCACGTGTGGGGTGCTGCCAACGCAACAGCGCTTCGACCCCACGGAATCCCCCCATCCGTGCATCGATCTTCGGCTGATAATGCAGATGCAGCTCGCCACGCTCGATCGCATAGCGCAGGTCGTTCTGCAGACTGATCTGCTCCAGCGCCTGCTCCCCTTCATCCATGTGCGACTCGAAGAGGGCATAGTTGCCACCCCCGGCACGCTTGGCGGTGTACATGGCGGCATCGGCATGAATCACGAGCTGATCACCGGTGCCATGATCCGGGTACATGGCCACGCCCACCGATCCCGAGAGTCGCACCTGCTGATCAGCCACCGTCAGCGGTTCGGCAAAGGATTCGATCAGCCGGCGCGCGAGGCTTGCACAATCGGCAATGTCCGTCACGTCCTCCATCAGCAGCACGAACTCGTCCCCGCCGATCCGGGCCACCGTGTCACTGTCACGGGCCGAACGCCGCAACCGGCGCGCCGCCTCCTTCAGCACCTCGTCACCCACCGCATGCCCCAGCAGGTCATTGACCGGCTTGAAACCATCCAGGTCGATGAAGAGTACCGCCACCTTCCGGCTTTCAGCCCCCAGGAGATCATCCTGATGGCGCTGATAGCGCTGCAACGCATGCGAGAGACGATCCTCGAAGAGCAACCGGTTCGACAGCCCCGTGAGCGGATCGAGAAAGGCGCGACGGCGCAGCTCCTCGTTGGCCGATTCGAGCTTCACGTTCGCCACGCTCAGCGAGCTTCGCATCCGTGCATCCATGATCGAGGTGAAGAGCGTCATCGCCATCAGCGCAATCGACGAGGTCGAGACGATGGTGCCCAGCTGCGAGCCACCCAGCGCATCGGCACTCAGGCACAGCGAATCGATCGGAAACTGGGCGGCCGCCATGCCGGTGTAATGCATGCCGCTGATGGCCAGCCCCATCACCACCGCCGCCACCGGCTGAAGGAAGGCAGCCGTCCGGTCGCTCACCTTGCGCATGCCGTTGAAGATCAGCAGCGCCGCCGCCGAGGCCACCACCGCGATCAGCGCCGAGGCCGCCACGAGCGACCAATCCCACACGATGCCAGGCTGCATGTCGAGTGCCGCCATGCCCAGATAATGCATCGCACAGATGCCGATACCCATCAGGCCCGCACCACCCACGATATGGCGCCAGGTCACCACATCCCGACTGGCCACCTTGAGCGCGATGGCCGACACCGCCACCGCCGTCACCCACGAGATCACCGTGAGCGTGACGGTGTAGCCCAGCTCGATCGGCAGCGAAAACGCCAGCATGCCCACGAAGTGCATGCACCAGATACCGGTGCCCATCGTGATCGAGCCACCCACGAGCCAGGTGAGGGCAACCCGCCGCTCGGGCGTGCGAACCCGCTTGGCCAGATCCAGCGCCACATAGGACGCAAACGTGGCGATCAGCACGGAAGCTGCCACCACCCACGGAGAATAACTGGAGGTCAGAAATGCCACGATGGCCTCACACAAGGAAAGCGAATCCGTATCCGATCATGAGCGTCGTGGCCAAAGGCGCCTCGCCCTCATGATGGCGTCATGGACTCGGGCCGAAGGCATTCACAGCACGCCATCCAGATGGCACACGGCGGCCCGACAGGTGCTATTCACCTTGCCACACCATCGGCCCGAGCGATGACCAGCACGATTGTCTGCCCAACCATGTCCAACTATATTGGTCAGAAAAAGCGCCGGCCCGAGACACTAACATGCCCGTTGTGTGAGCAATCTCCTTGCATTTTCTTGAGCGGCCACAGCCAAGCGACGAGCGGCTGGCGTTGACAAAAGGCAACAACCCACGCTCAGAGCACGGCTTCCAGTCCCTTGCGCTCGATGATGTCAAGCAGCTTCTGCGACGGGCCACTGGGACGTTTGTCGCCCACTTCCCACTTACGGACGGTGGATGCACTGGATTAAGCACCGAAGCCGGCCATTCCGATACGCTTCTTCACAATGCCGCCGCCGAGATCAGCGTCGATCAACCCCGCTCCCATCTCAAGGACAGCTTTTCGCAGAAGAGGAGGGTATAACGACACTTTCAGACGCGCATTCGCTCCCTCGTGCTGAAGACACAGCCATAAAAAAAAGGCCCAACCGGGCCTTTTTGAAGATCGGCAGCTGATGAAGTGCTACCGAAAGAATCTGGAGCGGGAAACGAGTCTCGAACTCGCGACCTCAACCTTGGCAAGGTTGCGCTCTACCAACTGAGCTATTCCCGCGTCGTCTGAAGACATGATTATAGAAGCTTTTTTCGGGAATGCAAATGGTCTGCCAAAAAATTTGATCTGGCGCCTCCTTCCGCAATCTCGGCAAGGGACACAGCCCATCCGTCGTATGATCCACCAGATCCAGTCCTTGGCGATCTGTTGGCAGGAGAGAAGATTCGCCCCACCTACCAGCAGGCAAGCCCTGCACGTTGACGACAGGACGGACAGCTTCTTGTAGAGCGTGTTATGCACTTATTCTATTCGTCCCCGTGCTGGCCCCAATCTAGTCTCCATCGCTACTTCCGCTCCCGGTTCACGTCCTGATGAACAGCAGACCCGCTGCCACCGCGCCATCCACTGACCCGGCAAACGTAAACCCGCCAGCCAGCACCCGCTCGTCAGCCCCCGACCCTGCCCAGGGGCTGCTGCCGGGCAATCCCGAGTACCGCAGGGCAGGGTGGGCCTTGTTTCTGGTGGGCTTTGCCACCTTTGCGCTGGTCTACTGCGTGCAGCCCTTGCTGCCCGAGTTTGCCACGAGCTTTCAGATCAGCCCGGCCGCCAGCTCGCTCGCACTCTCGCTCACCACGGGCACGCTCGCCCTCTCGATCGTGCTCTCCAGCGCCTTTTCGCAAGCGCTGGGGCGGGGCGGCATGATGGCGGTCTCACTCACCGCTGCCTCGCTCCTCAACATCGTGGCCGCCATCGTGCCCAGCTGGCACGGGCTGCTCGCTGCCCGCACGCTCGAAGGCATCGCCCTGGGTGGCGTACCCGCCATTGCGATGGCCTGGCTGTCGGAAGAAATCCACCCCGCTCATTTGGGCCGGAGCATGGGGCTTTATGTGGCCGGCACCGCCTTCGGCGGCATGGTGGGCCGGGTCGGCATGGCGCTCGTCACCGAGGCTGCCTCCTGGCAGGTGGCGATGGCTGGCCTGGGCCTTGTCTGCCTGCTGTGCAGTCTTGGCTTCTGGAAGCTGCTGCCACCCTCACGCCACTTCAGCCCGATGCCCGGCATCCGGCTGGGCTTTCACCTCGCCACCTGGTGGCGTCATCTGAAAAATCCCGCGCTATTGCGCCTCTACGCCATCGGTTTTCTGCTGATGAGCGTCTTCGTCGCCCTCTTCAACTACAGCACCTTTCGGCTCTCCGAAGCCCCGTACCTGCTGAGCCAGACCGCGCTCGCGCTGATCTTTCTCGTCTACGGCTTCGGCATCGCCGCCTCGTCCACCGCCGGCGCCTTGGCCGATCGGCATGGGCGACCGCAACTCCTGATTCTCTGCATCCTGATCATGCTCGCCGGCATGCTGATCACCTTGTCCGATTCACTCGTGCTGATCGTGGCCGGCATCGCGTTGCTCACGCTCGGTTTTTTCGGCAGCCACTCGGTGGCGAGCAGCGCCGTCGGCCCCGCCTGCGACGGCCACAAGGGTCACGCCACCTCGCTCTATCTGCTTTTCTACTATCTTGGCTCCAGCCTGGTCGGCTCGGCCGGCGGCTGGTTCTGGGCGCATGGCGGCTGGCCATCGGTGATTGGGATGGCCAGCACCCTGACAACATTCGGATTACTGTTGGCCACATGGGCGCACCGGCATAAATGATCCGTGACGATAGCCCATTGATCGACCATGAAGCAGCGATGAACCGGGTAGTCCGGTTGATTGACAGTATCGAGGCATCGAAACGTGCGCAAGGCTCGCCCCGTTAAATGGCGCGAGTCTGCGTTGAATGATCTCTTGGACATCGTCGGTTACATAGCCGACGACAATCGACCATCCGATCCCTCTGTCGACACCACCATATATTGTGCAGAAAGTCCTCAGCCAGACAGCGGGCGCGCCGCGGTCGAGAGGTTTCAACACATAGAATTTCGGACAGCCCCTGGAGTTTTTGTCGCGCACATACAACAATATAACCGCTTATCACCTGAATAATACCGATCAGGGGGCAAGGGGCAAGGGGCAAGGGGCATTATAAATAAAAACCTTGAACAACCAAAGGACAAATGTCCAAATATTATGAAAAAAACAGCCTTCATTGCATCCACCATATTAATTGCCGGTTGCTCGACAATAAATAACGTGACGCCAGCTTCAAAATCAGAAAATATTCAACAAGTGTGTATCGTCAACAACCCCAAAGTCAAATACAGCGAAGCACAAGAAGTCATCCGTGAAGGTTTCGGCCGTCGTGGCATTTCAACCACCGTCGTCAAATCACAGGATGCTTGCCCGATTTCCCTCACATATACTGCACGCAGATCTTGGCATTTTGCATCTTATCTCGGGCGATTCGAGATGCACCTTTGGAAAGACGGTATCAAGATCGCCTCAGCAGAATATGCTCAACGACATTGGGATCCGACAAAATGGGGCAATACCCGCGGACGTATGGAAGCGATGGTTAATAAACTCTTGGCGGATTATCCCGTACTCCCCCCTAGATAAGAACTCGACAGACATCCGGTGCGGGCAAGCCTGAAAAGAAGGCTCATCGATTCAGTATTGCCCGCCCGTCAGCACAGAACAAGCCACTCACGGACAGAGCGTCGCCTCCTAACGACGCTTTCATTTTCCACCGGGAACACAAGTGCACAAGTGCCCCAAAGGACAGACCCTCCAGCGCCGAGTCGGCCGTTGAGCATGAGCATGCTTTGATGAGAATGGCTTACAAACTTGAAGCTTCCACCATGTTTGTTGCTTAATAGACAACATTGGCGGCCTGCCATCAGCCCAATCGCACCTGCGTCCATAGACCCGCTAACATCTGGCTCTGTTACAGGCCTTGTTGTTGTCGATTAAATACAAACGTGGTTTTATCCGCAAAAATATGCATTTATGTTGCATTTTTCCCTAAATCATTGGCGGGCCGTCAGTGAAGCGATGGCGACCGAAGACGACTGGCATCAGTGGGCCATCAACCCCTCCAGATCGGCGCCAACACCGCCTTACAACCCGACACTCGATTTCCTGCCTCCGATGGCTCGTAGAAGGCTGGGTCATTCAGCTCGCATGATGCTGGATGCTGCCTGGCCGTTGCTAAGCGTCGACGAACGAGTACCTGTCGTGTATGCCTCTCACGACGGAGAAATCAATCGAAGTGTCGAGCTGTGGCTCTCGCTGCTCAGGGATCAGCAGGTCTCGCCAACCGCTTTCGGGCTGTCGGTTCACAACGCACTGGTGGGCCAGTGGTCAATGCTCAGAAACGACATGAGTGAAAGCACGGCGCTGTGTGACCGGGAAGATGGCTTCGAGCTGGCCATGCTTGAAGCCTGCACCATGCTGAATGAGGGAGCAAGGAAGGTGCTCGTCCTCGTGTCGGATGATCCCTTGTCTGCCAACCATGCCATCGCAGCCATCAGGGCGCCGTTCAGCTATGCGGCAGCATTCGTCGTGGAAGCAGGTGAACAGTGGACACTTGCCCGCACCTCCCATCACGATCCGCAGCCAGAGAGCGAATCATCCTATTGGGGGGCGCTGGACTGGATTGCCCAGTATCTTCAGGGACGACAGCGTATCGAACGGACTTCCTCGCGATGCCGGTGGCAATGGGACAAACGCCCATGAAAGTACTGTCGTGGTTGTTGCATGCCTATCGGTTGCTCGCCGTCCTGTCCGGTTTCGTACTGTTTGGCGTGATCGGACTGCTTTATCATGTCTTGCTGCTTCCATTCATGCCCCGTCACGGCATCCAGCCTCCCCACGCTCAGCGGCGATCCAGAGCGTTGGTCTCCTTCAGCTGGTGGGTTTTGATACGCTACCTCTCCATGATCGGGGTGCTCTCCTACCGTTTTCAAGGACTGGAACGACTGGGCAGACCAGGGCAACTAATTCTGGCCAACCATCCTTCCCTGCTGGATGTCGTCTTCCTGATCGCCCATGTGCAGACACTCAATTGCGTCGTGAAGCACGATCTGCTGAGGCGACCGACCATGAAACGTCCCATCCTCTGCAGTGGTTACATTCTCAACGACGACTCGGAACAGGTTCTGGTGGCCGCCGACAAGGTACTGAAGGAAGGTCAGTCCCTTCTGGTGTTTCCAGAAGGCACACGCACCGGTCATGACGGCGTGATCCGCCTGAATCGTGGGGCAGTCTCGATCGGGCTGAGAAGCGCCAGGGTCATCACGCCGGTCGTCATCCGGGTTCACCCACCGGTTTTGAAGAAAGGTCAGCCGTGGTATCAGGCCGCACGTCAACGCATCCGGTACGAGTTCGTGGTGGGAGAGGACATCGATCCGGCATCCTGGCTGGTAGAAAAACCGCTGCCCATAGCATCCCGCCGATTGAACCATCATTTACAGGATTATTTTTCCAGGGAAGGATCTCAATGAATGATCTGAAACACCGCATCAAGACATTGATCATCGACAGTCTGAATCTCGAAGACATGACACCAGGAGATATCGACGATGAGGCGCCCCTGTTCGGTGAAGGGGGGTTGGGACTCGATTCGGTAGATGCCCTGGAACTTGGTCTGGCGATTCAAAACGGTTTCAACTTCAAGATGGAAAACAACAGCGCAGCCCTGCGTGAGCACTTTTACAGTGTCAACACCTTGGCACAATTCATCGCTGGCATGACGATCAGCAAGGAGGGCTGAAGATGCTGAGCAAGGATGATGTCCATGCGGTACTGGTGAAGGCACTGGTCGATCTGTTCGAGATCAGCCCAGACCGCATCCGTCCCGAGGCCAACATTTATGAAGATCTGGAGATCGACAGCATCGACGCCATCGACCTGATCGACCATATCAAGAAGGAAACCGGCCACAAGCTGATGGCCGAAGATTTCCGCACCGTGAGAACCCTCCAGGATGTGGTCGACGCCGTGATGAAGAAGATTGACGGATCCCATTCGTGAAACCTGTCTGGCAGACACTGGCAATCCTGCTGAGCATGCTCTATCCCTTCCTGTGGTATTGGGGCAGGGATCATGGCCACTTCGGCATGCTGGCCGCCGTGATGGGCGCTGTCTGGGCGATACGCGGCCTGCTTCAGCGAGATCAGGGACAACGCTTGGTGTCAGCCTTGCTGGCAGCCTTCTTCCTGTCGGCGTGGCTGCTTCAACGGCCAGATGCCATGTACTGGTATCCGGTTCTGGTCAATGTGCTGATGCTGTCGCTCTTCGCGGGCAGCCTCGTTCGTGGCCCCAGCATCGTCGAGCGTCTGGCGCGCCTTCAGCATCCTGAGCTGCCCGAGGCGGGCGTGCGTTACACCCGGCGCGTCACGCAGATCTGGTGTCTGTTTTTTGTGATCAACGGAAGCATCACGCTTGCGCTGACCCTGATGCAGCAATGGGATGCCTGGGCGCTGTACACAGGCATCATCGCCTATCTGCTGATGGGCGCACTCCTGGCTGGCGAGTGGCTCTGGCGCCGCCACCTGCCAGCCTTGAAACCATGACAAAGGATGGTTTGTACTGATGTGGTGTCCTTTGGACGAATTGTTGCTGCCCAATGATTCTCTGCCGGGTCTGGTGGCGGTCAGCCCGCCCTGGTCGCGTCAGGATTTCGTTAGACAGGCATTGACTCTGAGCGCCCGTCTTCAAACCGAGGGCATGGCCTGTGCAGCCCTTTACTTCGACGACGCAGCCGCCTTCGCCTGCGCCTATCTGGCGTGCGCCCATGCCGGTGTCTCGATGGTCGTTGCCCCCAATCTGGGGCGTGATAACCTGAGCTGGGCCTCGAAGCAGGCCAGCGTCTGGCTGACCGACCAGGACGCCTTACCGGTTGGCCTGCCTTGCTGGCACCTCGGCGCAACAGCAAGCATCAACCTCGATCAAACGCCTGCCAACGCGGCACGACTGAAGGCAGATACGCCCCTGTGGCTGAAAACCTCGGGTTCAAGCGGAGAGCCAAAACTCATCTGCAAGACGGTTGAGCAATTTCAGACAGAGGCAACAGCCATTGCCGAACGATCCCTGCCCGATGCGGGCATGGCGGATGCCACCATAGAGGCCGTGATTGGCAGCGTCTCGACCCAGCATCTCTATGGCATGAGCTTTCGGATCATGCTGTCGTTGTGCGCCGGCTGGCCGATCTTCCGGCAACAATGCATCTTCCCGGAAACACTGCTCGAAAGCAGTCTTGCGCTGAAGCGTGTCATCTGGATGAGCAGTCCGACACTGCTCAGGCACCTGGCCGACGCAAGTCTGGCATCCATGCGGCCAGGGCAGATTGCAGGCATTTTCTCGGCCGGAGGAAAGCTGGATGCCGATGTCAGCCAACGCCTCAAGACAAAACTCGGGTGTTGGCCACTGGAGATTTACGGCAGCACGGAAACCGGCGTGATCGCCTACCGGCAGGGCAATACCTCATGGCAGATCTTTCCATCGGCCCGACATGGTGTTGACCAACGAGGAACGCTCTGGATCAATTCCCCCTGGAGTGACGGCCTTCAGCAAACCGCCGATGTCGTCACGCTCGATCAGACGGGATTTCAACTGTTGGGACGATACGACCGGATCATCAAGCTCGCCGACAAGCGGATTTCTCTCGACCAGGTGGAACAGACCCTGATGCAGCACGACTGGATCTCGGACGCCTTCTGCAACCAGCACGCTGAGCACGGGCGGATCAACGCTTGTGTGGCCCTGTCCCATGCAGGCATTGACACCTTTCGGGAAAAAGGGCGCTCTCATGTCATCGGACTCCTGAAACAGCACTTGGGACAGCACTTCGACGCCGTGGTCTTGCCAAGACGCTGGCGTTTCGTCAGCCAATTGCCCCGCAACAGCCAGGGAAAACTGCCCCGTGCCGATACCGAAGCCCTGATGAAAGATCGTCCAGACACCCCCACCTGGGCAGCAGTGCCCCCCACCGCTCCCGGCGAGCACGTCTTCGAGGCCGAGGTGCCGCTCGATCTGATTCATTTCGGCGGCCACTTTGCCAACTTCCCGTTGGTGCCCGGCATGGTTGAGCTGGACTGGGCCATCCGCCTTGCGCGCAGCAGCGGACTGGCTGCCCCCGAAGCCTCATTGCGGCAAGTTGAAGTTCTCAAATTCAAGCAATTCCTGAAACCCGCTGACCGGGCCAGACTGAGCTTGAAAGCACTGAGCGACGCCAACAAACTTGCCTTCAGCCTGCACAACGAACAGGGTGAGTGTGCCTCGGGCAGACTTGTCTTCGCCCCCCATGGATCTGTCGCGCCATGAAAGTTGCCGCCCTGATCCCACACTTCAACCACGAAGCCAAGGTTCACCAGGTGGTGAGCGCCATGCGCGGGCAAGGTCTGGATGTGCTGATCGTGGACGACGGGTCAGACGCGAAGGCTCATGAGGTGCTGAAGCGTCTGGCCGCACAGGATGATGGTGTCCGGGTGCATTTCTGCCCCCAGAACGGCGGCAAAGGGCACGCCATGAAGGTGGGCTTTCGCTGGGCAGACGAGCTGGGTTACAGCCACGTGCTCCAGGTCGATGCCGACGCGCAGCACCACTTGGCCGATGCCACCAGGATGTTGATGATGAGCCGCCAACATCCCGACACCCTCATCTGCGGCAAACCTGTTTATGGTGATGATGCACCGAAAGCCCGGCTGTACGGACGAAAGCTGACCAATTTCTGGGCCACGGTCAACGCCGAGGGCACCCGTATCCATGACGCGATGTGCGGTTTCCGGCTTTACCCGCTGGCGCCTGTCCTCCAGGTGATCGAGCACTACCGGACAGGGGATCGGATGGAATTTGATATTGCCATCCTCGTGTACCTGAGCTGGCAAAAAGTGCCGATCATCTGGATACCGACCACCGTCCGCTACGACCAGCATGGCGTTTCCCATTTCATGCCATTCAAGGACAATGCCCGCATCAGTCTGCTGCACACCCGCCTGTGCTTTGAACACATCGGGCGGCTGATCGGATCGCTTCTTCGACGCCGGGAGAGGCCATGAACCCGACACAAAGGCATTGGGCCAGCCAGCAGGAGCGGGGCAGCGAATGGCTGCTGTCGTTCTCTGTCTGGCTAACTCGCCATCTGCCAGCCTGGCTGCTCAGGGGCGTCATCCGGGTCGTGGTCGCCTATTTCTTTGCCACCTCAGCCCGGCAGCGAGGGCATGTCCGCCGCTATCAGCAACGGCTGAAGCGAGCGAGACCTGCTACCCGTCTTCCGGCACACCAACCAATCTGGCAACAGTTTCTCGCATTTGGCCACGCCATTGTCGACCGTTTTGCCGTCTGGCAAGGGAAAATCCAATATCAGGATCTGAAGGTGGAAGACCCGAACGGTCTTTATGAAGACATCCAAAGCAGCAGCCAGAAGGGCAGACGCGGTCAAATCCTGGTTTGCTCACATCTGGGCAATGTCGAAATATGCCGGGCGCTGGTCGATCACAATCAGGGCTTTCTGCTGAACATCCTCGTTCACAGCCATCATGCGGAGAAGTTCAACCGTGCGCTGATTCGTTCAGGCGCCAGCGATATCCGAATGATTCAGGTGACAGATCTTGATCTGCCGTTGATGATGGCGCTGCAACAACGCATTGATGCCGGCGAGTGGATCGCGATTGCCGGCGATCGAACGCCCGTGCGCGGGGACAAGACCGTGGCAGTCAACTTTCTCGGTCATCCTGCGCCTTTTCCACAGGGGCCGTGGTTGCTGGCAGGTCTGTTGAAAGCGCCCCTGAACCTGGTGTTTTGCAGCCGAATCGATGGGCAGTACCGACTCAGGCTTGAGCGCTTCAGCGAGCCGCCGGTCTGGAGCCGCCAAAACCGGGAGGCGCTGATCGAATCACTTGCGCAACGTTTTGCCGACAGATTGGCCGAAGAGTGCGAAAAGGCGCCACTTCAATGGTTCAATTTCTACGATTTCTGGATGGATGCTGAGAAATGAAGCGCTGGTTTCGTATCAAGTGGCTCGTCTTCGTGTTCGGTGCAGCTCTCTGGACTCAATCACTGCATGCCGCTGCCTTTGACATCGAGGCACTGACCAAACTGCAACAGCAGGGCAACGAGGTACAGGGCAGCTTCGTGCAAACCCGCTATCTCAAATCCCTGCCCACAACCCCCCTGACCAGCCGCGGCGTTTTTCAAATCAAACGCCAGCAATCATTGCTCTGGCATGTGAAAGAACCGTTCGAGCAAAAAACCCTGGTCGATGACAAAGGGGTGCAACACTGGGATGGTCATGCCTGGCGGCGTGAACAACGTGATGGCGCTGCCTCCACGACGCAGCTGTCATTGTTCATGGATCTGATCGGCGGCCGTTTCGACAGTATCAGCCGTTATTTTGAGCTGGTACTGAAGGGCACCGATAAACAGTGGCAACTGACGCTGAAACCCAAGCCCCCTGTCATGCAAAAAATCTTTGACAGCATCGAATTGAGCGGCGATCAGCACGTCCGTTCGGTAAAACTGCACGAGACGCAGGGAGACCGGGTCGAGCTGCACTTCGATGCACTCGTGCGTCGCTAATACGTAGTCAGAGACGACGAACACGATGAGCGCATTAGCCTGGGCGCGTCGATGGATGCCATGCCTGTATCTGATGCTACTGCTGGCCGCCCTGTGCCTTGTCCTGCTGCGTGCCTGGCAGGGTGCCTTGGTCGAGGCTGGCCTTGACGCCTTGCTTCCACAAGAGCGGGCCGTGTCCGCAACCGAGTTGCTGGCCGAACAACAGATCGACCGGCAGATGAACCAGCAGCTCCTGATGGTGGTAGGGGCCACGGATCAGGGGCATGCAACATCCACAGCCCGGCAACTGGCCCGGCTCTGGACAGACAGCGGCTTGTTTGCAGACGTTCGTGTCGACGCACTGAAAGAACTGGATCAGCTTCGCTCAGACGCCGCCCGTCTGCAATTGGCCTTGCTGCCCGATCAAGTGCTGGATCAGCTTCAACAACAGCCTGAGCAGTACTTCCAGCAGCGGGCGCGGGATCTCGTCAGCCCCTTCGGACGAAACTCGCTGCTGCCAGCTGATCAGGATCTGGTGGGCATCGGCCGCCATCTGGCGGAGAAGGCCACACAGAACGACCGTGTTCGATGGGATGCGCCAAGCAACACGCTTCAAACAGAAGACGAGGGCAAGCATTGGGTCTGGGTTCATGCGACGTTACCGTCCGACACGCATGCACTCCATGCCGAAGCGGGCTTGCTGCCGCTGCTTGAACAAACCCAGACGTTTGCCGATCAGCATCAGGCCAATGTGTTGTTGGCCGGTGGCGCAATTCTGGCGGCCGAGGGCAGGGCATCGGGCCAGCAGGAGGCACGGGTCATGGGCATGGCCGGCCTGTCCCTGACCCTTTTGCTGTTGCTTGTTCTCATCCGCAGTCCACGCATCGTGCTGATCACCATGCCCATCGCCGCCGGCCTGTTGCTCGGGCTGGCCGGATGCCTGCTGATCTTTGGCCACGTCCACATCCTGACCCTGATCATCGGCACAAGCCTGCTCGGGGTGCTGATCGACCTGCCACTTCACTGGCTTGCACCGGCCCGCATGCAGTCGGACTGGCAGGCACGAGCCGACATGCAGCGGCTGTTGCCCACCTTCGCGCTGAGTCTCTTCGTGACCATCAGCGGCTACCTGGCTCTCTGGTTCACCCCCTTGCCCGTACTGCGCCAGACAGCCCTGTTTTCTGCCTTTGCATTGCTGGGCGCCTGCCTTGCCTCGGCCCTGTTCCTGCCTGAAGCCTTCAAGCGCTGGAAGCCCCGGCCATCAACCGCCTGGGTTCAAGGATTGAACCGCATTCAGCGCTTCTCCCATGCCTTGCGACACAACTGGCTCTGTGCCGCCTTGGCTGTACTGCTGCTGTTCGGCGGCTGGTGGCGCAGCAACTGGCAGGACGACATCCGCCATTGGGTCTCGGTGTCACCTGAATGGTTGGCTCAGATGCAACAAGTCTCCCAACTTGGCGGTGGCATGGCATCGAGCCGTTTTCTGCTGATCGAAGCCGACAGCAATGACGCGCTATTGCACCGGGATCGTCAGCTCGCCGCACAGCTGCAACAACGGGTCAATGACGGCCAGCTTCAAAGTTTTCAATCGCTAAGCCAATGGGTTCAGCCCCTCGACCGTCAACAAGCCATCCAGAAACGCCTGGCCGAACTGGCCGGAGAACCCTGGCAGTGGTCTGCGATGCAGGCACTGGGCCTGCCTTCGGCAACCATACAGGCCAGCCTCCTGAAACTGGCATCGTTGGCACCGGTTGGCCTGGCCGAGAGTCTCCAGACAGAGCTGGCCAGTGCCTGGGCCGGCCTGTACCTGGGCCACGTCCCCATGACACGACAGGCTGGCGGCAAGCCCCGCGTTGCGGCCCTGATCCGCCTCAATGGTCTGAACGATCCCGCGCCGCTTCAGTCGTGGTTGGCTAAAACAGAGGATGTGCGCCTGCTCGACCGTTCCGGACGCCTGAACCGGCTATTTCTGGAAACCCGCGATACAGCCATCCTGCTGAAAGTGATCTCC
Organism: Lautropia sp.; assembly: GCA_030532895.1. GTDB lineage: Bacteria > Pseudomonadota > Gammaproteobacteria > Burkholderiales > Burkholderiaceae_E > Lautropia. The sequence goes on from JAUNKF010000007.1 coordinate 37,268, forward strand.
TATGCGGCCGCCGGATTACTGCTGGCCTGGATGTTCGGCTGGCGTCGTGGGCTGGCCGTGCTGGCCGCGCCATTGGCCGCGGCGCTCATGACGATGGCAACCATGGGCTGGCTGGGCGTTCCGATCACCCTGTTTTCGGCTTTTGGACTGCTGCTGGTGTCGGCAATGGGTATCGACTATGCGGTTCATGCCCAGGGTGCGCCTCATACACCAGCAGCACGCCTGGCCGGCATGCTGCTGGCTGCCCTGACTTCGATGATTTCATTTGCGCTGCTGTCGATCAGCAGCACACCCGCCGTGGCGGGATTCGGCATCTGTGTCACGATCGGCATTTTCTACAGTCTGATTTTTGCATCGTGGCTACTCAGCCTTACCGGGAAACAGGATGAATAAGCTCCAACCATGTGACGTGCTCATCATCGGCGCAGGGCCATCCGGCTCCGTGTCTGCTGCGCTGCTCCACCAGCAGGGATTTCGTGTCTGTGTGCTGGAACAACAGCATTTTCCACGTTTTGTCATCGGCGAGAGCCTGCTTCCTTACTGCATGGACATTCTGGAAGAGGCTGGCCTACGGCAAGTGGTGGACGCCACCCCGGGTTTTCAGTACAAGAACGGGGCAGCCTTCACCTGGGGCGATCGTTATACCAGCATAGACTTCACCCGAAAATTCACGCCTGGGCCAGGCACCACATTCCAGGTTCAGCGCGCCGTCTTCGACAAGATCCTGATCGACGAGGTGGCCAAACGAGGGGTCGATGTTCGATTCGGCCATGCCGTGACCGGACTGCACGAAGAAGCCGAAGGCATGCGAATCAGCGTTGCCTCGGCTGAAGGCCATTACCAACTGGCAGCACGCTTCGTGCTGGATGCCAGCGGCTATGGACGGGTGCTACCGCGCCTGCTCGACCTGGAGCGCCCCTCATCGCTCCCACCACGCAGGGCGATCTTCACGCACATCGATGATCACATCGTCAGTGAGCGCTTTGATCGAAACAAGATCCTGATCAGCACCCATCCTGTTTGGCGCGATGTCTGGTCGTGGTTCATCCCGTTCTCCAACGGCCGCACTTCGATCGGCATCGTGGGCTTGCCTGAGCGCTTCGAACGGCCAGAGATCGGCACCGACGAACAGACACTGCTTCAACGGTTCATCGCCGAAATCCCGATGCTGAACAGCCTGCTGACACAGGCCGTCTGGGACAATGGCGTGCCGGTACGCAGCCTGTCCAATTATTCGGCGAACGTTTCCACACTGCATGGCCGGGGTTTTGCGCTACTGGGCAATGCTGCCGAGTTTCTGGATCCGGTCTTTTCTTCTGGCGTGACGGTCGCGATGCATTCCGCACGGCTTGCGAGCCGGCTGCTGGGGCGCCAGCTGCAAGGAGAGGCTGTTGACTGGCAGCGGGACTATGCCGATCCGCTGATGGTTGGGGTCAATGCCTTCAGAACCTATGTGATGGGCTGGTATGACGGCAGTTTCCAGGATGTCATCTATTGCCCGGAAGACAAGATCAACGAAGAGGTCAGACAGATGATCAGCTCGATTCTGGCCGGCTACGCTTGGGATGAAACTAATCCCTTCGTCCAGAAATCGACCCGTCGGCTGAAGGCACTGGCAGAACTATGCGGCTCGCAGCAGGTAAGCCCATGAATGAACCAGGCCATAATCCGCGTCTGACGCGCCCCTTGTGGATCGTGCTGCCGTGGCTGCTGTCAGCCTGTGCGGCCCTGTCGACCAGCCCCCCCGCACCGGCTCACCTGCCAGACATGCCGGCGCTGCAACAATTCATCGCGCATCCCTGTGATGAGCGGGCCGCACCCCTTGGCCCATACCGCCGAGTGATCGTTCAAAGACTGTCGGCCAACCAATCCCGATGGCTCATGCTGGATGCCCTCGGCGCCCCCGAAGCTCGGCAGATCACTGAGCATGGCCAATGGCGTCAGGACGGCTTCCTTCCTCCCAATCCCGATGCCACCCAATTGTTCGCGTCCATGCTGGCCGCGATGACACCTGTCAAACGATTGCACGAAGTCTATCCCGCCCTGACACGTCATCAACAAGGCGACACCCTGCACGATTCGGAAGCGGGGCAGATGCGGTGGCAGATTCGCCAGTCCGGCTCGGGTTGGCAGATCCGGTTGCCTGCCAAAGGCAACCTCTGGTGTATCAAGCCCATCGGCGAACCCACGCAACGAGGCAATCCATGACATTGAGTCCCATGTATCTGTCCCGGCCCGGTGTGCTCAGCGCCCTGGGTGAGGGCATCGAACAGAACATCAGCCGGTTGTTGGCGCCAGAAACAGTCCCCCCGTTGACCTGTTCCGATGCCTGGATTCAGGGACGAAGCATACCGTTCGGTCAGGTCAAAACCCCCTTGCGTGCGTTCCCTGAAAGCTTGCCGCAGATCCATGTCAGCCGAAACAACCGCCTGCTTTGGCACGCGATGCAAGACCTTGAGGCCACGCTTGATCACGCCCTGGCACGTTTCGGCGCCGAACGGGTAGGCGCGGTTCTGGGCACCTCGACCAGCGGCGTCGATGAGAACCGCCCAGCCTTTCAGGCTGTGGCCGATGGCGCCTCGTGGCGGGATGTCTGCTTCAGCCAGGATCATCAGCTGCTGTCCTCGCCTGCCAGCTTCATCGAACACCAGTACGACCTGCGCGGGCCTTGCTACAGCATTTCCACGGCCTGCACATCCGGCGCCCGTGCGCTGATCAGTGCCGCACGTCTGCTGCGAAGCAACGTGTGCGATGCGGTCGTCTGTGGCGGCGTCGATTGCCTGTCGCTACTGACCATCAACGGATTCGCTTCTCTCGAAGTGCTGACCGATCGCGTGGCGGAGCCATTTTCCGCTGCCCGGTGCGGCATCAACATCGGTGAGGCCGCCGCAGTTTTCGTGATGACCCGTGAGCCGCTGGATTCGGATTGTGCCGTTTATCTGGGAGACGGTTCCAGCAGTGATGCCTGGCACATGTCTTCGCCAAGACCGGATGGCGCCGGCGCCATAGCGGCCATCAAGGCGGCGCTATCGCGCAGCGGTCTTCACAGCAGTGACATCGGTTGGATCAACCTGCACGGCACCGGTACGCAGCTCAACGACGAGATGGAAAGCCATGCCGTTGCCGCCTGCTTCGGCCATGGCCTTTTCTGTACCAGCACCAAGCCCTACACCGGCCATACACTGGGCGCAGCCGGCGCCCTGGAAGCCGCCATCGCCTGGGGCATGCTGAGCCGCCAGCTGAATCCGACGGGTCGGCTGCCGCCTCACCATGGGCATGCCAACCGTGATCCCGCCTTGCCGCCGTTGAGGCTGACCGACAACAACAGTCACTGGCCCTCGGCAAGGCGCCGGATTGCGTTAAGCTCCTCGTTTGCCTTTGGCGGCAACAATACCGTTCTACTTCTGGGAGAAACGACCTGATGCGCTGTCCGGTGACGGCCGTGGCACCGTTGTTGCCACACTCCGGTAACATGGTGCTGCTTGACGAAATCATCACCTATGACGCCGAACAGCTGCAAGCTCGGGCAGAGATTCGTGACGATCATGTGTTTCTGCAGCCGGATCGAACCGTGCCAGTCTGGCTGGCCGTCGAGATCATGGCTCAGGGCATCGCGGCCTTCGATGGTTGCCATGCGACCGACGAGGGACGCCCCGTCCGCCTTGGTTTTCTATTGGGATCACGCAAGCTGATCCTGCATCAGAATCATCTGCCAGTCGGCGCGAGGCTGGAGGTCATCGTCCGCGCCTCGGTCTCCGACGGATCAGGTTTCAGCCTGTTCGACTGCCAACTTCGATGGTTAAATGCGCCCCAGGCCATCAGCGCACAGTTGCCTGCTGACAATCTGGTGGCCGAAGGAACGCTCAATGTCTTTCAACCTTCTGTCAATCCGGAGGGGCAGGCTGCCCTATGAATGATCAAACCGTTTTGGTGACGGGATCGTCCCGAGGCATCGGTCGGGCCGTGGCGCTGGCCGCCGCAGCCGAAGGCTGGAACATCGTCGTACACGGCCGCTCGCGCCAGACCGAAGCCGAGCAGGTGGCAGCCGAAGTCCGGGCCATGGGCCGTCAGGCTCGGGTACTGATGTTCGATGTATCAGATCGCGAAGCCAGCCGGTCTGCCATCGAACATGACATCGCCGAACATGGCGCCTACTATGGCGTGGTGCTGAACGCCGGTCTGACACGGGACAATGCCTTTCCGGCACTGAGTGACGAGGACTGGGATCGTGTGATCTCCACCAATCTTGGTGGTTTCTACAACGTGTTGCATCCGGCTGTCATGCCGATGATCCGCCGACGCCGCTCAGGGCGCATCATCTGCATTGCCTCGGTATCCGGCTTGATCGGCAACCGGGGACAGGTCAATTACAGTGCATCCAAAGCCGGGCTGATCGGTGCAGCCAAGGCGCTGGCACTTGAACTGGCCAAACGACAAATCACTGTCAACTGCGTGGCACCGGGCCTGATCGACACCGAGATGCTGGACGAATCCGTTCCTGTCGACACCATCCTCAAGATGATCCCCTTGGCCCGGATGGGAAGCCCCGAAGAGGTGGCCCACGCGGTGACATTCCTGCTCTCTGAGCGTGCTGCTTACATCACACGTCAGGTATTGGCCGTGAATGGAGGGTTGTGTTGAACAGGGTGGTTGTAACCGGCATTGGCGGCATTTGTGCGCTGGGCAAGACATGGCCAGAGATTCAGGCAGGTCTGGCACGGTATCAAAATGTCGTTCGCGTCATGGAGGAGTGGGGGCGCTATCCCGAGCTGAACACACGTCTGGCGGCTCCGGTGCTCGATTTTGAAACACCGCCACACTGGACTCGAAAGCAGCTTCGCAGCCTCGGACGAGTATCCCGCCTGTGCGTGGCAGCGGCAGAAGCTGCGCTCCTGGACGCAGGTCTTCTCGACGACCCGTCGATCCGCGATGGTTCGATGGGGGTGGCCTGCGGCTCCTCGACCGGCAGCACCGCCGACATCCGTGATGTCGGACAGTTGTTGATCACCGGTGAATCACCGCACTTCAACGCCAATACCTACATCCGGATGATGCCGCACACGACAGCGGCCAACATCGCGATCTTTTTCGGGCTGACGGGCCGGGTGATACCCACATCCAGCGCCTGCTCGTCCGGTAGCCAGGGCATTGGCTATGCCTACGAAGCCATCAAGCATGGCCTAGCAGACGCCATGCTGGCCGGCGGTGGAGAAGAACTCTGCCCCTCGGAGGCCTATGTCTTCGATGCACTTTACGCAACCAGCCTGAAAAACGATACACCGGCGCGGTCGCCATCCCCTTATGATGTGAAGCGAGACGGGCTGGTTCTGGGCGAGGGGGCCGGGATCCTGGTTCTTGAATCCTATGAGCGCGCCACAGCGCGTGGCGCAAAAATCTATGCCGAGGTTGCCGGCTACGCCAGCAACTGTGACGGCGCCCATGTCACCCGACCGGAACGCCAGACCATGTATGTCTGCATGCAGAAAGCGCTTCAGGATGCCGGTATCCCGCCCTCGGAAGTAGGCTATGTCAACGGCCACGGGACGGCAACCGAGCACGGTGACATCGCAGAGACACTGGCAACGGAGCAGCTGTTCGGCCAACGTATACCGATCAGTTCTCAGAAAAGCTACTTGGGCCACACCCTCGGCGCCTGTGGTGCACTGGAAAGCTGGTTCTCCATCGAAATGATGCGCCAGCAATGGTTTGCGCCCACACTGAATCTGACCGAGGTCGACCCCCGTTGCGGCAAGCTCGATTACATCCGCGATGAAGCCAGACTGATCGATACGGAATTTGTCGTCAACAACAATTTTGCCTTTGGAGGCATCAACACGTCCCTGGTGTTCCGGCGGATGCGCTGATCATTGGATGGCGGACACCGAAGCAACATTCGTCCGTCACATGCCACAAAGGCAAACCCACGAACCGGCACTCGATCAAAGGGTCTGGCAATTCGGCCTCAACGGCCCAGACACAGCTGAGCAACCAGCGGCCATCCAGGACGGCACTTGTGCCTTGCCACCGACAGGATCCGGGCGCCTCCAGTCTCAAACCGGATGCACAATCGTCATCCCGGCGCAAACCCACCTTGGGCAGGTCTGCAGGGAAGGAAAGCCCCTGTGCCTTGAGCAGCGCCTCCTTGATCGTCCACAAACGATAGAAAGCAAGCCCAGGATCTGGCTGCTGCTGCCACCATTCATCTTCGTCAGGAGAAACGAAAAACGGCAACATGCGGCGGTAATCCCGTAAACGCACGGCCTCCAGATCCACGCCCAATTTGGTCGGGAAATTGGCGCTGGCCAGCACGGCATGTCCCTGAGAATGACTCAGCGAATATTGATCCAGCACCGGAGCCGGCACACGACAGAATGCTGACAAATGCTCTGATCCGGCGACGAGCGCTTCACGGTGATACTGTTTGAGCACCCGACTGACGCGCCAGTCGAGCCTCTCGCAAAGACTTGACGTCTTTTGGCAACGGCTGCGATCCCGCGCGTCCAGACAATCATGCCGATAGGCATGCCGACTTTCCGGGCCTGCCAGCCAGAGCCTGATCTGCGGTAATGGCCCGACAGGCCTGGCAGTGCTAGTATGAACCTCACGCATTGATGGGTATCATGGACGTCGACGCCCAAGCATCAGGGAACCGAATAAACAACGAGAGGATATGCAATGAGAAGATGCATGCTATCAATTTTGCTGGGATCCATCATCCTCGGCAGCGGCACGGCGGTACAGGCCCGAGACACCAAGTTGATTCTGCCGATCAAAGATGCGCTGAATTACTCCGGCAAGAAATCGTCTGCCGCGGAAGTGCTGGATCCAGATATCAAGCTTGTGTTCGGCTACAGCAACGGCGGGAAGATCATCGAGAAAGATGTGGTCAGCAACAAGAAGACGAACGCCTTCAACAAAAGCGATGAAGAAGCTTGCCATTGGGCATTTCTTTCTGCCGTCAAAGCCTTTCAGCAGCGCGCCAAAAACATGAATGCAACCAAGATTGTCAACCTGGTCAGTTACTACAAGAAAAACGAGTTCAAAAGCCGGACAGAGTATGAATGCCATGCAGGCGCCGTCGTCGCTGGCGTTGCCCTCAAAGGTGACATCGTCAAATGATCGGTACCACGACGACGGATTAAGTCACACGAGATACCGATCACCTTGGCCCAAACCGCCGCCAGAACGTGTTATGCATCCCCAGCGTGGCTTTCGCAGGAACAAATAAGTGCATGACACGATCTGGCGGAAATGTGCCATCAGCGGCTCTACTCAGCGCGCCAAGCCTGGATTGCAAGCAAACGTTCTTCAAAGATCGTCGCCGCCACCTCGGCCGGCCAAGGCTCCCACGGCGCAAGCCCAGCCAGCGAGTGAATCGGGTCGGTCTCCAGGATCGGCGCCCCGATGCCCAGCACCTGGCGCACCTCATCGGGGCGCCAGCCCACACAATGCGCCGCCTCACTGGCCGCCGCCATCACATCGGCCTGTTTGTGCTCGGCATGCGCCTGAGCCGACCACGCAGGCAAGTCATAGCGCCGAGCCACAGCCGCCGAGAGCCGGGCTCCCACGGCCCGGAAAGGCTCTCCCAACACGGCTTTCAGGGGCGAGATGCAATCAAAACCCAGGAAAGCCTCGTCCGCATCATGCAGCAATTCCAACAACTGCTCGGCCGGTGTGAGCGGACGGCCCGCCAGTTGCTGCCGAATCGCCAACACCAGGAGCGAATGCTGGGCCACCGACAAGGGCAGGGGCCAGCTCGATTCCCCGCCCCAGCGGTAAGTGCGTGACAACCGAACAGCCAGATCATGATCCGTCCAGGCGTCGGGGTCGGGGTTGATCAGGTCGAGGTGGCGTCCAGACGGTAGGCGCATCCAGGCGCGTGGGGGAGGGCCAAGCATTGGAAATGTCTTAAGTGGATTGAATGCCAATGCGATAACGGGCAACGAAGCTCGGCCAATCGACATGATCCACCAAATCAATATCCTTGAAGACCTTGATCTTTACCCTTGATCGCTCGAACAATGCCACGCTGGCAGCAGGATAATTATTGCGTGAAGGGTAAAGAATCCCATCAAACCGGGGTTGAGCGTCCACGCCCATCATGTCATGAACAAGGGCAGAAACTTGCTGCGTGTGCGCATAGTCCCGGCTGGCCAACTGTTCCAGATTCAAACCAAGGACGCTCGCCATGACACCCGGTGCGGTCAGATCAGCCAAACGTAACGTGCTCAAGACACCTATCGCACGCACCATCCGGTTTTGAACCTCCTTTAGCGATATCACTCGTTTCTTCTCTGAAAGCCACTGATGTTTGTGAAACACCGATTCCATCAAGGCTGTGGGAAGATCAAGTCCCACATAGAACACACCGTACCCTCGGGCTGGATCATCGTAGCGATTGAAACCACTACGACCGAAGTAGGTGGTTCGACTCACATGCTGGAGCAACTCGCCGGCTTCGATCAGAAAAGATGGCAACTCGTCGCTCACCTTGATCCCGCCGTTTCAATCTGCCTGTATACCCAGCACATTCAAAACGGCCAGGACTACCTGATCAATCGAGCTGTTCGTGACCGCATCCACAGGCGAGCGCCCGCCCAAGCCTTCAAGTGGCTCAGACATCGCCCGGTATAGCGTCCAGTTGTCAATATCCTCGGCTGTCTGATGAAGCACGGTTTCAGTCAGTTGCCGTTTCACCGGGTCAAGCTGCCAATCTGGCAAACGCTGTCCACGCGGCCCCACACTGAGTGTCAGCAGGCGACGGGCCGATATATCCTTGTAGATCTGTTGGCGTGACTTGCCCGCCAACTTGGCAAACGCCGGAATCGGCAGGTTACTTGGCTGCTGGAAGGCATCCAGCAACACAGTTCGGCCACGCTGAATGTCGGTTTGAGAAGGAACCCAGGCCGAGTCGGCTGACAAAGCTTGCGCCTTGCGAGCCAAGGTCTGTTCAACGGTCTCGACTTCCTGATTGGCAGAAAATCTCACCGACTCCAGACACTCATGGATGAACGCCTGCAACTCTGCCGAAAAAGCCCTGGCATCACGGATTTCAACGCTATCCGTGAACCGATGCACATCCTTTGCCGTGACACGCGGCAGACGATCTGCGATGAGTTCAATGACCGGGGAGGACATGGCCAGCCTCGCTCAGGAGACACTGAGATAGGCACACTCTAGTCGCCCAAGTCTCTTTTGTCAACTTTGTCGCTAACAAAACAAGTAGGCCAGAAATGCAAAAAGGCCCGAGCGGGCCTTTTTGAAGATCGGCAGCTGTTGAACAGCTACCGAAAGAATCTGGAGCGGGAAACGAGTCTCGAACTCGCGACCTCAACCTTGGCAAGGTTGCGCTCTACCAACTGAGCTATTCCCGCGTCGTCTTGAAGAACAGGATTATAGAGAGCTTCTGCTTTCTTGCAAACTCAATCATTTAAAAATTGTTACGTCACACCCGATGGATCTTCGGCGCTGAGAAGGAGAGTGGCATCCACGGCGCGGCGCCAAAGCTCGATGAGCACCTCGGCATCGTCAGGGCGTGATCCACGGCGTGTGTCCATGCGGCTCTGGGGTGGTGCCCGAGGCCGGGGTCGAACCGGCACGACCAAAGGTCGAGGGATTTTAAGTCCCTTGTGTCTACCAATTTCACCACTCGGGCGTTTGGGATACGCTAAACAACTCCACGCAGACGCCGCGCCTCACGAGACTTGTTCAGCGTATCCCTAAAGCAGCGGCTTCAACACCAACCAGACATTATCCAACATTTTGGGCTGGGCGGCCGCAGAAGGGTGGATGCCGTCGGGCTGAAACCACTGTCGATCGTGCCCAAAGCCTTCTAGCAGGAAGGGCACGAGGGCAGCGCCCGTATCCTTTGCAAGCTGCCCATACATTGCCTCAAACTGCCGGGCATAGGCCGCGCCGTAGTTGGGTGGCACCTGCATGCCGATGAGCAGCACCTGTGAGCCGACGGACTTGGCCTCATCGATCATCTGCCGAAGATTGGCCTGGGCCGTGCGGATGGGCAGGCCACGCAGCGCATCGTTACCGCCCAACTCGATCACGGTGAGTGCCGGGCGGTGCTGTTGCAGCAGTTTGGGCAGCCGGCTTCGGCCACCCGAGGTGGTTTCACCGCTGATGCTGGCGTTGACCACCCGCCAGTTTGGGCGCTTCAGATCGGTGTCGTCCTCCTTCAGGCGTTGGCTGAGCAAAGCCACCCAGCCCTGGCCTCGTGGCAGCCCATACTCAGCCGACAGGCTGTCGCCCACGATCAACATGGCGGGATCAGCAGGGGCGTGAGCGTCGGCAGAGGCACCGGTGCCCGTGCCAGCCCCAGCCTTGGCGCTGGCCGCGCCATCATCGGCACGCACCCTTTGAGCGGTGCCCAACAAGGGTAGGGCAAGCATCGCCCCCAGCCCCAAGGCCATTCCGCCAGACAACAAGCCTCGACGAGCAGGGCGCACAGACGGCCCGGCGGCCGTTACCATTGCCGAGGGTGTGCGTACCTCTGCGGCACGCCTGCCCATCATCACAGACGCCTCAGATTGTTCCCTCTCCTGTTTCCAGCGTGTCCTCATGCCCTTGATCCAAGTCCAGCAGTTAAGCAAAAGCGTACCAGATAGCGGCCGCAACCTGAGGATCCTCGATGACATCAGTTTCGAGGTGGAAGCGGGGCAGACGGTGGCGATCATCGGCGCCTCGGGGTCGGGCAAATCCACCTTGCTGGGCCTTCTGGCTGGCCTGGATCTGCCCACTGGCGGCGAGATTCGGGTGGACGGGCACTCGCTCTTTGCCTGGAACGAAGAGCAACGCGCGCAGTGGCGTGCCGAGCAGGTGGGTTTCGTCTTCCAGTCCTTTCAGTTGCTGCCGGCGATGACGGCCCTGGAAAACGTGATGCTGCCGCTGGAACTGGCTGCCAACCCTGCGGCGCCCGAGATCGCGCATCGCCTGCTGGATCGGGTCGGGCTGGCTGAACGAGCAGGGCATTATCCTCGCACCCTGTCTGGCGGCGAGCAGCAACGGGTGGCGCTGGCGCGCGCCTTTGCCCCCTCGCCAAAGCTGCTGTTTGCCGACGAACCCACGGGCAGCCTCGATCACGCCACCGGCGAACGGGTGATCGACCTGCTCTTCGAGATGAACCGGGATTTTGGCGCCACGCTGATCCTCGTCACGCACGACCCACGGCTGGCCGAACGCTGTGGTCGCCGGCTTGAAATCAACCGCGGCCGACTGAAGGAAAACTAAGGGATACGCTGAGCAAGTCCCGCGAAGCGAGGCGCCTCGGAACGAGATGCGACATCCGCGAGGACTTGTTCAGCGTATCCCTAGCGTTTGTTCACGCCCAAAGGTTTTTCTCGGGGACGAACCAGTGCATGACACGCCAAAGCACGCCGTGACACAGCACCCCTACCGTGCGCGGTAACAATCGCCCAGAATCAGCGGATAGGCTTCCGGCAACATCGAGGCCGACACGCCCATCGGCCCGGCATTGGCCACCGCATACTCACCCGCCCGGCCGTGCATCCATACCCCGATGCAGGCTGCACGCCATGCCGCTTCTTCTGGCGGCACAGCAGCGCGTAGCAGTCGGGCGAGCAGGGCGCCAATCGTGCCGGCCAGCACATCGCCGGTGCCGCCCGTACCCAACACCGGATGGCCGCTACTGTTGACCGCCACCCGACCATCGGGCGCAGCAATCACCGTGCCGGCACCTTTCAGCACGACCCACGACCGATAACGCGCGGCCAACCGTCTGGCCGCCCCGATCCGGTCGGCCTGCACGGCCGGCACACTGATGCCCAACAGTCGTGCAGCCTCCAATGGATGGGGCGTCATGATCCGAAGCTTTGGCTGAGTCGTTCCCTGGTTTGGCTCAACCGACACCTGATCTGAAGGCGTTACTGTCCGGGCGTCATCTGCCTGAACTTCTCGCTCTACAAGCGCTTGCCCCGACACATATAAAGCTTCCTTATTTTTAGTTTCCTGACTTCTTTGGTCTGCCTGGTCTGCCAACGATCCTGACAGGAGCGTCAAGGCATCGGCATCCAACACCAATGGCAGCCCGGCGTCCATCGCCGCGTCGAGCCACGCACGCGCTACCGTGTCCTGCCCCAGACCACAGCCCACCACGAGCACGGGACGATTGCCGGGCCAGCCGATGGCGTTCGCAGCCCCCTCTGTCGCGTCGTTTACCCCTGCTGCTTCAAGTTTGTCTCTCGTCTGCATGCCGCCTTGGTCATCGGCTTGGCGTTGGACTTGAGCTTGGCGTTCGGGTTGGGTTTGCTCAACCCCAACCATCGACCGGGCGCCCTCTCTTTCAAGCGGCATCCCCCAACGCATGACCTCCGGGTGCATCACATCGACCGAGCCAGCCGTTTCAGATGAGGCTCCATCCTCCCCATGTACCGCTTCGGTGGCAATCCAGACGCGGCCAGCCCCAGCCCCGGATGCGCCACGGGCCGCCAAGCGTGCCGCGCCCCCCATGCCCAGCCGGCCGCCCATCACCAGCACATCGCCTGCCGTGCCCTTGTGAGCATCCACCGGCTGGCTGGGCAACATGGCTGCAACGGCTGCCTGATCCAGCCGCACAGGCACAGCCTCCACGTCCTCCTCCGAGGCAAGCACCCAAGGCTCGACACTGAGCGGCGCCACCCAGACCTCACCGGCATGCACCAGACCCGGCCCGGTGTGCAGGCCGGGCTTGTCGGCAATCATCGTCACCGTCACATCGGCCGAGACGACCGCGCCATCACCGACCACGCCACCCGTGTCGGCATCGAGACCACTGGGCACGTCGATGGCCAGCACCTTCACGCTCTCGGGCCGGTCTGCCAACAACACGGCCAGCTCGGCCGCCTCATCAGCGAGTGGGCGTGCCAGACCGATCCCGAACAAGCCATCGATGACCAGGGCAGGGCCTTGCAGCCAGTTTTTGGCATCGGCAAGCCGGCCAAAGTCCTGCCCCGTGGCCCGCCAGGCCACCCACGCGGCACGGGCATCAGGCGCAGCAGGCGGGCGTTTGTCCAGCCCAGCAAAAACCGCAGCCTTCACCGCCAGCCCGGCTTTCAGCAGCAAGCGGCCGGCCACGAGTGCATCGCCCCCGTTGTTGCCAGGCCCGACGAGCAACACGACCGGTGTGTCGGCCGGCATGCGGCGCCAGAGCTTCAAGGCCACCTCGGCCACCGCAGCACCTGCGCAGGCCATCAGCGCGCCGGCGGGTGTCTCGGCCAGCCAGGCTGCCTCGATGTCTCGAATGCGCTTCAGATCCAGCAAGCGCTTGGGTGAGAGACGGGATGCAGGAAAAACCTCGGATGTCAGCGCCCGGTTTGCCATCGAACCTCCTGGCGGGTAAAAGAGCAACGTTTTGCCATGTCATGCACGCCCAGCAGGGTTTTCACTGGGACGAGTCAGTCACGGAGACGAATCAGTACACAACACCCTCTGGAGCAGGCATCATGACACGATAGACCCACCCACAGTGCCCGCCAAGTGTCGCACAATAGCAGCCATCTGAGCGATCCCGGAGCCAAGGCATGAGCGAAGCATCCCGCCAACCCAACCCCCTGTCCATCTACGAAGCACGCGCACTGGCCGTGCTGATCGAAAAGGAAAAGACCGTGCCCGACAGCTATCCGATGTCGGTCAACGCCTTGCTGGCCGGGTGCAACCAGCGCACCAACCGTGACCCAGTCATGAACCTGAGCGAGGCCGATCTGCTGCGGGCACTCGATGGCTTGCGGGCGCGGGGCATGGTGATCGAGTCGAGTGGCGGCCGCGTGATGCGCTACGAGCAGAACCTGCCGCGCGTGCTGCACATCCCCTCGGAATCGGCCGCGCTCTTGGCCACGTTGATGCTGCGTGGGCCGCAAACGCCAGCCGAGTTGCGCAATCATGTGGAGCGGCAAGTCAAGTTTGCCGACACCTCATCGGTGGAAGCCTATCTGGATGAACTCGCCAACCGCAGTGCCGGCGCACTGGTGGCGCAGATGCCCCGCCAGCCAGGCGAGCGGGAGCAACGCTGGCGGCATCTTCTGTCAGACGGACAGCCGGCAGGTGAGGGCATGGATGGGGGCAACGCCTCGGCTGCTGTTGCCAGCACCGGTCACAACGGCACCACAGTACCAGACGCCCTCGTGCAACGTCTGGATGCCCTGGAGGCCACCGTCAACCAGCTCACACAGCGCCTGCGCGCGCTGGAGCAACAACTGGGCGTAGCGCCAGAACCATGACGGGAGCCATGACATCATGATCCAGGTCGATCAGGCATTGTTGAAAGCCTTTGCCAGAAAATACATCTGGTGGAAAACCCCGGAGGAAGCCGTGCTCATGCCTGAACGAGTGATCGCCCAAGTCATGAACATCGGCGACTACACCGATGTCCAATCACTGACGGTGCAAGTGGGTGATGACGTGCTTCGTGAAGTTCTGACACATGCAGAGGCTGGTCAATTCAATGAGCGCTCATGGGCATATTGGCACTATCGCCTTGATCTTGCGAGTGTAGGTCAGGTACCCACCTTGCCAGTACGGAGGTTTTCATGACCGGATCATTCAAAGCTTGTATAGATATCTTGCCGACGGCACAGAAACGCTTGTGGCCAGAACTCGCCAACGCCGCCAGGCTGGGTTGTACTTGTTCCCTACGGAGATTCCGATCGAGAACACGTCAAAGTCTCGTTCTTTGGTGCCATTACATTTGGAAGGGTGGGAGAACCAGATTTCACCAACGACGGAGTTTTGCGTGTAGCCTCCTTCGACGATTTGATGGCCACCAAGGTGAAAGTCGTGCTTCAGCGTGCCGAAGCCAAGGACTATCGTGATGTTGCAGCCATGATCAAAGCAGGCGTCAGCCTGTCACGCGGGCTATCATCCGCCCGCTTGTTGTACGGGCAGAACTTTCAACCAAGTGAAAGCCTGAAGGCACTGGTTTATTTTGACGATGGTGACTTGAAAACGCTGACCGATTCCGAGAAAAAAATCCTTGTCGATACCGTCAAAGGTGTGCGAGAGCTTCCTGATGTGACACTTCAGTCCAAATCATTATCCTGAATGAGCGATCACGGAGCCAAGGCATGAGCGAAGCATCCCGCCAACCCGGCCCCCTGTCCATCTACGAAGCACGCGCACTGGCCGTGCTGATCGAAACCGTGCCCGACAGCTATCCGATGTCGGTCAACGCCTTGCTGGCCGGGTGCAACCAGCGCACCAACCGTGACCCGGTTCAGGTCTACATCCTGAAAGAGACTGAACCGCCCATGCCCTAATCGCCCGCCCAGTTACCCCAGGCGGACGATTCGTTACGGTCTCAGCTCAGTGCCCAAGCACGGGCTTTATGGATACAGACCGCGCTCGGCACGGGCGCGCAGCACGCGCTCGCAGGCGATGATGTAAGCCGCGGTACGCAGCGAGACCTTCTTGTTGGCCGCCATCTGCTGGATGTCGGCAAAGGCCGAGAGCTGGATCTTTTCCAGACGCTGGTTGATCTCGTCCTCGCCCCAGAAGAAGCTGGAGAAATCCTGCACCCACTCGAAGTAGGAGACGATCACGCCACCGGCGTTGGCGATCACGTCCGGCACCACGGTGATGCCGCGTTCGGCCAGTGCCGCATCGCCGGCTTTCGTGACCGGGCCATTGGCGCCTTCGACCACCAGACGGGCCTTCACCTTGGCGGCACGGTCGGCGTCGATCTGGCCTTCGAGAGCAGCCGGCACGAGGATGTCGCAATCCACCGTCCAGAAGTCCTCATTGTCGAGTGCTTCGGCCCCGCTGAAACCGGCGATGCCACCGTTGTCGCGCGAATACTGCTGCAGGGCAGGGATGTCGATACCGTTGGCGTTCTTCACGCTGCCGGTGTGATCCTGCACGGCCACGACCTTGGCACCCGCCTCGTGCAGCAGCTCCGCCGCCACGCTACCGACGTTACCGAAGCCCTGAACCGCCACCTTGGCCGTGTCCAGCGGGATGTTGAGCGATTTGGCGGCTTCACGGGTGGTGAGGAAGACGCCCCGGCCCGTGGCTTTCACGCGCCCCAATGAGCCACCCAGCTCCACCGGTTTGCCGGTGACGACGCCGGTGACGGTGCCGCCCTGGTTGGCCGAGTAGGTGTCCATCATCCAGGCCATGATCTGGCCATTGGTGTTCACGTCCGGCGCCGGAATGTCCTTCGTCGGGCCGATGATGATGCCGATCTCGCTGGTGTAGCGCCGGGTCAGCTTCTCCAGCTCGTTGGCCGAGAGCTTTTTCGGGTCGACCCGAATGCCGCCCTTGGCACCACCGTAGGGAATGTTCACCGCCGCATTCTTGATCGTCATCCACGCCGCCAGCGCCATCACTTCTTCCAGCGTCACATCCGGGTGATAACGCACGCCGCCCTTGCCGGGGCCACGGGACAGGCTGTGCTGAACCCGGTAGCCCTCGAAGTGGGCGATGCTGCCGTCATCCATCTCGATCGGGATATCGACGATCAGTGCGCGCTTCGGGGTTTTCAGCGTCTCGATCCAGCGAGCCAATGGCCCCAGGTGAGGCGTCACCTGATCCACCTGCGCGAGAAAGGTATCCCAGGGGCTGCCGGCATGGGGCGTGAGATACGACAGGTTCGACATGAAAGGTCTCCATGACAGGAATTTTTGAAGAACCTTGATGCTACTCCTTCTTACCCGATCCGGGCGTCTTGCCCCAGCGACAGACGGTATTGATTGAACCCATGATTGCCCCCCCTTGTTCGTCCTCGCGCGGTCTCCCAAAGACCGTAGAGCGTGTTATGCACTTATTCGTCCCCGCGCTGGCCCCAACACCGTGGACTGACAAGGCGCCACGCGCGTTGGGCGCGAATCAACACAGCATGCGCCAGACACGACTGGAACAGTACTCTCGGGCATGATGAAGAAGGGCAGAGGCGAGGCCAAACTCAGAGCCAGCCGAGGCTGAGCCAGGCCACCACACGCTCTATAATTGCCGATTACCCTGCCTTCCTTCATCATCCGCCCCGATCGGCCCAGCCACCATGAGCCACTCCTGTCAAAAGCTGCCCGGTGGGCACGCCCTCAGCGCTTTCCGTGCCCAAGCCCTGTTGCAACGCCTCCAAACCATCGACGAAGCGGTCGAGGCCGTGTCGGCCGAGTGGTTTTACCTGTTGTCGGCTGCTGAAGCCATCGGCGGCGAGCCATTGACCAAACTGCAGCTGCTGATCGATGAAGCGCCGGTCGCACAGCGGGAGGACGACAAGCGCGAGCTGTCGATCTGGGTCACGGCGCGGGCCGGCACCCAATCGCCCTGGTCTTCCAAAGCCATCGACATCCTGCATCACGCCGGCTTCGAGCAGGTCGAGCGCATCGAACGTGGCATCCGCTACCGCCTGAAACTCAAGGGGGGCCTGCTGGCTGCCAAGGCCAAAGACCTGTCGGCCGAGCGAGTGGCGGCACTGGCCGCCTGCCTGCACGACCCGATGGTCGAGAGCTGGTTCCCCGCCGAACCGGATGCCACCGAACTCTTCAAGCCGCTGCCAGCTGTGCCGATGGGTACCGTGGCCCTGGGCAACGACGCCCGGCAAGCGCTGACGGACGCCAACCTTCGTCTGGGTCTGGCGCTGTCGGCCGATGAAATCGACTACCTGGCTCGCGTCTACACGGGCTTGCAGCGCGACCCCACCGATGTCGAACTGATGATGTTCGCGCAGGCCAACTCCGAGCACTGCCGGCACAAGATTTTCAACGCCGAATTCGTCATCGACGGCCAGCCACAGAGCCGATCGCTCTTTCGGATGATCCGCGACACGCACGAAGCACATCCGGGCGGCACGGCCGTGGCCTATTCGGACAATGCCGCCATTCTGGATGGCTGCACGATCCAGTCCTGGGACGTGAACCCACGTGACACGCGCTACCACTGGTCGTCGCGCCCCATTCACCGCCTCTTGAAGGTGGAAACCCACAATCACCCGACCGCCATCGCCCCGCACCCAGGTGCGGCCACCGGCAGCGGCGGCGAGATCCGGGACGAGGGCGCCACCGGTCGTGGCGGCTCGCCCCGCTATGGTTTGACGGGCTTCACCGTCTCCAACCTGAACATCCCCGGTTGGCGCCAGCCCTGGGAGGCCGACGGCAGCCAGCCGCCGACCCTGGCCTCGCCGCTCTCGATCATGATCGAGGGACCGATCGGTGCTGCCGCCTTCAACAACGAGTTTGGCCGCCCGAACCTGCTCGGCTACTTCCGCACCTTCGAGACCGAACAACAGCCTGTCGGCGACACCCACCAGGCTTGGGGCTATCACAAGCCGATCATGATCGCCGGGGGCGTCGGCTCGGTCGACCAGCAGCACGAACGCAAGCGGGGGCTGCCGCCCGGCTCACTGCTGATCCAGCTGGGCGGCCCCGGCATGCGGATCGGGCTGGGCGGGGGCGCAGCCTCCAGCATGGGCGTGGGCAGCAATGCGGCCGAGCTGGATTTCGCCTCGGTGCAGCGCGCCAACCCCGAAATGGAACGCCGGGTGCAAGAAGTGATCAACGCCTGCCGCGCGCTGGGCGACGCAAACCCGATCCTGTCGATTCACGACGTGGGCGCAGGGGGCTTGTCCAACGCCTTCCCCGAGCTGGCCCATGATGCAGGCCGGGGCGCCGACTTCAGCCTGAGCGCCGTGCCAGTGGCCGAAAGCGGCATGTCCCCCGCCGAGATCTGGTGTAACGAATCGCAGGAACGCTATGTGCTCGGCATCGCCCCGGATCAGCTCGACCTGCTGAAAGCACTGTGCGAGCGCGAACGCTGTCCGATGGCCGTGGTCGGCACCGTGACCGAGGCCGAGCACCTGCGTCTGGCCGATGCCGACCAGCCGGCAGCCGTCGACATCGACATGGGCGTGCTCTTCGGCAACTCGCCGAAGATGCGCCGCAACGGCATCACGGCCGACAAGCCTGAGCTGCCGGGCATGGATCTGTCGGGGCTGGCGCTCGACGACATCACCCGCCAGATCCTGCAATTGCCGGCCGTGGCCAGCAAGAGCTTCCTGATCACGATCGCCGACCGCACGGTGGGCGGTCTCAGCGTGCGCGACCCGATGGTCGGCCCCTGGCAGGTGCCGGTGGCCGATTGTGCGGTGGGCCTCTTGGATTACCGCAGCCACATGGGCGATGCGCTGTCGATGGGTGAGCGCACACCGGTCGCGGTTCAGGACTCGGCCGCCGCCTCGCGCCTCGCCATCGCCGAAGCACTCACGAACCTGCTCTCGGCCGTGCCCGATGAGCTGGGCATGACCAAGCTCTCGGCGAACTGGATGGCCAATGCCGGTGACCCGGTGCAGGATGCCGCTCTCTATGCCGCGGTCGAAGCCGCCAGCCGTCTCTGCATCGAGCTGGGCGTCAGCATCCCGGTCGGCAAGGATTCGCTCTCGATGCGTGCCCGGTGGCAGGATGAGGGAAAAACGGTGGAGGTCGGCTCACCGGTATCCCTGATCGTCACGGCCCATACCCCGGTGAGTGACGTGCGTCGCGCACTGACCCCCGAGCTGAACACCGATGGCCCGAGCAGCCTGATCCTCGTCGACCTGTCGGCCGGCCAACAGCGCCTCGGTGGCTCGGCACTCGCCCAGGTGACGGGCCGCCAGGGCGACCCGGTGCCCGACTTCGAGCATCCCGAATCGCTGATCCACCTGCACCAGGTGATCAAGGCCGCCCAAGCGGAAGGGCTGCTACTGGCGTATCACGACCGTTCCGACGGCGGCTTGTTTGCCACCATCTGTGAGATGGCCTTTGCCGGCCACTGCGGTGTGTCGATCCAGCTCGACATGCTGACGATCGACCCCTTCACGGCCGATGCCGGCGACTACAAGATCCGTCCGGCCCAGGTGGCCGAGCTGCGCCACGACCGCGTCCTGCGCGCGCTCTTCAACGAGGAGCCGGGCGTCGTGCTGCAGGTCAGCCGTGAGAACCGCGACCGGATGATGGCACTGCTGCGCGAGCACGGGCTGTCGGTGCATTCGCACGTGATCGGCATGCCGAACGACCAGGACACGATCGAGATCCACAACGACGCCCGTTGCCTCTTCAGCCAGCCACGCGCCGTGCTGCAGCAGGCTTGGGCCGAAACGAGCCATCGCATCGCCAGCCTGCGTGACGACCCAAGCTGCACGGCAGAAGCGTTTGCACTGGAAGCAGCCGATGCCCGAACGCCCGCACCGCTGTCGGTTCATCTCTCCGACAGCTCCCGCGCTGCCTGGCAGACGATGCCAGCCCCCGCGCTCGGCGGCCAGCGACCCAAGGTGGCGATCCTGCGCGAGCAAGGCGTCAACAGCCAGCGGGAAATGGCCGCAGCCTTCGACCTGGCCGGTTTTGAAGCGCATGATGTGCACATGAGCGATCTGATCGCCGGTCGGCGCCAGCTCGACGACTTCCAGGCGATGGTGGTCTGTGGCGGCTTTTCCTATGGCGACGTGCTGGGCGCCGGCGCCGGCTGGGCGCGCACGATCCTGTTTCACCCCGAGCTGGCCGACGCCTTCCAGCGCTTTTTCCACCGCGCCGACACGATGACGCTGGGCGTCTGCAACGGCTGTCAGATGCTCTCGCACCTGAAAGGGCTGATTCCGGGCGCCGAGGGCTGGCCGCGCTTCGTGCGCAACCGATCCGAGCAGTACGAAGGGCGCTTGTCCAGCGTCGAGATCCTGCCATCGCCTTCGCTCTGGTTGCAGGGCATGGCGGGCGACCGTCTACCCATCGTCGTCTCGCACGGTGAAGGGCGGGCCGACTTCCTCGCCCCCTCGGAAGCCGTTGGCCAGGTCTGCGCTGATCAGCTTCAGGCCCGCATCGCGGCAGCCAACCCGGCCATGCGCTTCGTCGATGGCGAAGGACGGCCCACCGAGCATTACCCGCTCAACCCCAATGGCTCGCCCCAGGGCGTGACCGGCTTTGCCAGTACCGACGGCCGCGCCACGATCATGATGCCGCATCCCGAGCGCGTCTTCCGCCTGGCGCAATGGTCATGGCAGCCCCGCGAGCTGACCAGCACCGGCCTGGATCATTCCCCGTGGATGCGCCTGTGGCACAACGCGCGCGCGCAGTTCAACTGACCCCTTTGCGCCTGCCATGCACGTGTTTCGCCCTGAGGGAATCTGCCCCACGCCCCGCAGGGCAAACCTCTCAGGGACAACATGACAGGCCCGCAATGAATCCGAATCCCCCAAGTGAGGAGACTTTCATGAAAGCACCCTGTGAACCCGTATTGCCCGGCAAGCGTCTTCGCTCGACCCTTGCCGCAAGCGGGCTTGCGCTGGCACTTGGGCTGTCGGCCCAGGTGGCCCAGGCCAAAGATCAATTCGTGACCATCGGCACGGGTGGTGTCACCGGCGTCTATTACGCGGCGGGCGGCGCCATCTGCCGTCTGGCCAACAAGGATCGCGCCCAGCACGGCCTGCGCTGTTCGGTCGAATCCACCAGTGGCTCGGTGTTCAACGCCACCAACCTGCGCTCGGGCGAGCTGGAGCTGGGCTTCGTGCAAAGCGACATCCATTACAACGCGATGGTCGGCCAGCAACAGTTCAAACAGGCAGGGGCCGACACGAACCTGCGCTCGGTCTTTTCGCTGCACGCCGAACCGATCACGGTCGTCTCCTCGGCCAAATCCGGCGTGAAGCAGATGAGCGACCTGAAAGGCAAGCGTTTCAACATCGGCAACCCCGGCTCCGGCACCCAGGTGTCGGCCCTGCAGCTGATCGAAGCACTGGGCTGGACGCGTGCCAGCTTCAAGCTCGCCTCCGAGCTGAAGGCCGACGAGCATGGTGCCGCACTCTGCGATGGGAAGATCGACGGCTTTTTCTACCTGATCGGTCACCCGGCTGCCAACATCCAGGATCCGATCGCCAGTTGCAATGCCCGCATCATCCCGATGGAAGGGCCCGTGGTCGACAAATTGGTGGCCGACAACACCTATCTGGCCAAAGCCGTCATTCCGGGCGGCATCTACCCGAACCACCCGGATGACATCCCGACCTATGGCGTGATGGCCACGGTCATGAGCTCCGCCAAGGTACCAGCCGACAAGATCTATCACATGGTGAAGGGCGTCTTCGACAACTTCGACGAATTCAGGCGCTTTCACCCGGCCTTTGCCAACCTGAAGGCCGAAGACATGATCAAGAACGGCCTGTCCGCACCGCTGCACGAAGGCGCAGCACGTTATTACAAGGAACGCGGCTGGATCCAGTGATCGGTCGTCCCGACGCATGTCGTGAGCAGATGGCCCGCCCAGGCGAAGCGCCTCCGCGCGCGTTCAACCGCCAGCCCGTTGGCTCCAGGCACGCTGCAAGCGTCGCTTGATGAATCGGGCGGGATCCACCGCACGGGCCAGTGCTTCATCCAAGACCGGGGCCTCACCCAATGCCTCGGTCGCGATCATCTCCGCGCCTAATGCGGCATAGAGCGTGCCTCGGCCAGCCAGGGCGGTCAGCAGGTACAAGCCCGGCCGTCTCGGTATCGGCAGACGATCGTTTCTCGCCAGATCATTTGCCAACAAATCAATTTGCGCCAGATCAGGTGCCTGACCGATCATCGGCAGGTTGTCCCGACACTGCAACCGGTCGCCGACCTCACTCGGATGCCAATGCTCGGGCTGGTTCAAATAATCGGCCCATGCCGTCGGGGCCGACTCGACGGCCTGCTGCGACCTGACAGCTTCTCCCAACGGATCATCCTCGGCCCAGACACCGGTTTGCAACCAGGACTGATAGCGCTCCTCCGAGCGCAACCAGAATCGGCCAGGGCGCGTCAGCGCCAGTCCCTGCCCGCCCATGATGGGGAGCAGGGCAGGGTGGCCCGGATCCTCCGTAGGTCTGCCGGCATCGGCACGCGCCATCCACACGCGGGCTGCACTCATCCGCAAGCGGCCATGATCGTCTTCGCGCATGCCGGCGAGCGAGAACGCCTGCTCCCGGCAGGCCAGGATCAGCAGATCGGCACTGGCCAGGCACACACCGTCCCGGTCGAACACCTGCCAACCTGTGCTCCCATTCAGAAAGGGGCTCCCATTCAGAAAGGGCGGACCGTTGCGTTCAG
Organism: Lautropia sp.; assembly: GCA_030532895.1. GTDB lineage: Bacteria > Pseudomonadota > Gammaproteobacteria > Burkholderiales > Burkholderiaceae_E > Lautropia. The sequence continues at coordinate 60,295 of JAUNKF010000007.1, forward strand.
CAAAAGCACCGGCTCCGCGCCCATCCTCCTGCGTGTGCCCCCTCATCATGTCAGCACCGCCTGGATCAGAAGCCGCTGCCCCCAGCCTGGACGGCTGCACGCCCAGCACATCGTCAGGCCACGAGCCAGCAGCGTGGCATGCCTCGATCCTGTCAACCGTCACCCCCAACCGGCACTGCACCCCCGGTCGTGCCAGCACGGCCTCCCACCAACGGCCAGGCGAAACAGCCGCACAACCGGGAAACAGGATGCCCGCCGATGCTGCCGAAGATGGGCCAGCCCCCCCGAGCAGACAGGCCACCTCGGACGGCACATGCTGAAGACAACGCTCGGCCCGCTCCCGTGTCATCGGCTGCACCCGTCCACACACCTCGAAAGCTGCCTGAAGATCCTGAGCCTGTCGGGCCCGCAGCGCGGCATGCCATTGCATCGCACGGATCAGGAAACGGCTGCGCAGATCGACATCCGGGGTGAGCGCCGGATGCTGGGCGATCAGGGGCAGGGTGGCGACGGCCCCGCCCAAGCGGTCTTGCCGCTCCAGCACCAGAACCTGACACCCACGGCGTGAAAAACTCTCGGCCAGCGCGCATCCAGCCAGCCCTGCACCGATGATCAATACCCGTGCAACCTTCATCCGCGTGGATTCCGTGCTAGATTCGTCGGGAGCGATTTTGACCATAGAGAGGCTTTCGAGTCATGGACAGTGCCAAGGTGACCGTTGTCGAACATCCACTGGTACAACACAAACTGACGCTGATGCGTCGCGCTGAGACCAGCACCAACAGCTTCCGGCGTCTGCTGAGCGAGCTGAGTGCCTTGCTGGCCTATGAGGTACTGCGCGATGTGCCGATGCACGAAGTGACGATCGAAACCCCGATGGAAACGATGACCTCGCAGCTGATCGATGGCAAGAAGCTGTGCCTGGTCTCGATTCTACGGGCAGGCAGCGGCATTCTCGACGGTTTTCTCACGGTCGTGCCGGGCGCACGTGTCGGGCACATCGGTCTGTATCGCGATCCCGAAACGCTGGAAGCCGTCGAGTATTACTTCAAGATGCCGCCCGACATGCACGAGCGCGACGTGATCCTCGTCGACCCGATGCTTGCCACCGGACACTCGGCCGTGGCGGCCGTGCAGCGCGTGAAGGAAACCAGGCCACGCTCGATCAAGTTCGTCTGCCTGTTGACGGTGCCCGAAGGCATCCGCACCTTCCACGAGGCCCACCCTGATGTGCCGCTCTACACGGCTGCCATCGACCGGGAGCTCAACGAGCACGGCTACATCCTGCCGGGTCTCGGCGATGCCGGCGACCGAATCTTCGGCACCAAATGACCCTTGGCACGTGTTCGCCCCTGACGCATGCCCGTTGAACGTGTCCCCCCAGCCTCTTGAGCAGGATCTGTTCCAGGCACGAACCCGGACATCACACGCGGCGACACACGCCCCCTTCCAACCCGACAAGACAGCAATCCCCATGAGCAAAGACTTTGACCTCTTCGTGATCGGCGGCGGTTCCGGCGGCGTGCGCGCCGCACGCATCGCGGCACAGAACGGAGCACGGGTGGCCATTGCCGAATCCTTCCGTTTCGGCGGCACCTGCGTCATTCGTGGCTGCGTGCCGAAGAAGCTGATGGTCTTCGCCTCACGCTTTCGTCAAAACTTTCAGGAAGCCTCCGGCTTCGGCTGGACGGTGCCCGACGCCCACTTCGACTGGTCAAAGCTCGTCGCCGCCAAGGACAAGGAAATCACTCGGCTGGAGGGCGCTTATGCCAGCAACCTCGACAAAGCCGGTGTCACGCGCTTTGCCGAGCATGCCCGCATCGTCGGCCCGAACCGCGTCCAGCTGGCCTCCGGCAAGGACATCACCGCCACCGACATCCTGATCGCCACCGGCGGTGAACCGGCCATGCCCGATGACCTGCCAGGCGCCGAGCTGGCCATCACCTCGAACGAGGTCTTCGACCTGCCGAGCTTCCCGAAGCGGATCGCCGTGGCCGGTGGCGGCTACATCGGGGTCGAGTTTGCCGGCATCTTCAACGGGCTGGGCGCCGAAGTCACGCTGGTCTATCGGGGCCCCCGCATCCTGCGCGGCTTCGATACCCGCACGGCCGACCTGCTGATGGATGCGTACCGGAAGCAGGGCATCGACATCCGGCTCAACAGCACCTTCAAACGACTCGACCGCAACGATGATGGCTCGATCACCATCACCTACCACGACGACAGCACGCAGGTCGTCGATCAGGTACTGATGGCGCTCGGCCGCCGCCCTGCCACACAGGGGCTGGGTCTCGAATCGGTGGGCGTGGCGCTCGGCAAGCACGGCGAGATTCTTGTCGACGAATTCTCGCGCACCAACGTGCCCGGCATCTATGCCGTGGGCGATGTCACCGGCCATCTGGCACTGACCCCGGTCGCCATCCGCGAAGGCCATGCCTTTGCCGACACGCAATACGCCAAAAAGCCCTGGGTGGCCGACATGGCCTATGTGCCCACCGCCATCTTCTCCACACCCGAAATTGGCACCGTGGGACTGAGCGAGGATCAGGCCCGCGCGCGTCACCCCCTCGTGCATGTGTTCGAGACGAGCTTTCGCACGCTGAAAGCCACACTCTCGGGCACCGAAGAGCGCGTGCATCAGAAAGTGCTCGTCGATGGCACCAATGATCGCGTACTGGGCGTGCAGCTGCTCGGCCCGGACGCCGCCGAGATGATCCAGCTGATCGCCACGATGATGCGCATGGGCCTCACCAAGCGGGATCTGGATCAGACCATGCCCCTGCACCCGAGCAGCGCCGAAGAGCTGATGACGATGCGCACGCCAAGCGCCACGCACGCCAAGCGCACCGACGAGCGTTCGTCCTGACGAAAAAGCCCCCCAACCACGCCCTGCACACTTTTCCACATCTGCCGACCGGTGGTCGGCTCAGGCAGAACGAATAGACGGCTCCCCGGCAGCCCCGCGCTCAAAGGCTGGCATGCTTGGCGACAAACCAGCTCAGCCAGCCTGTCCGGGAGTCCTCTTCGTGCAAAGCACCGGTAGTTTGATCGAACGCAGCCACATCGACATCCTGCGCGAACTTCGCCAGCCGATCCTGTATGCGCTCAGCCGAGGTTTCCGCAGTGCCTTCGTCAACGTGGTCGACCAGCTGGTCGAACAGATCGTGACCGAAACCTCCTGGGAACGGCAGGATCTGCTCAACGCCTCGCTTGATCTGCTGCGCAACCACAAGGCGGGTATCGAAAAGCACTTCGAACAGGCGTGCGCCCGCAGCTGGCAGGAACGCACGGGCGTCGGCGCCGACGGCCAGCTGAGCACACCGATCACCACGATCATGAACGACGAGCCGCCAACCTTGCGGCTGGTCGACGATGACACGATGCAGGATCAGCTGATGGTCTCGCGCATCTCGGCCCGTTCACGCCGCCGGATGGAGGAAGAGCTGATCGATGGGCTTCGGGCACGCTTTGGTGCGCTGCTGGAGCAGGACTGGTTTGCCGAAAACGAGTACCCGATCGCCCCGGACATCATCCTGGAGGTGCTGCGTGAAACCCTGATGGAGTTTCAGCCCAAGAACAACAAGAGCACCACGGCCTTCCTGCTCGACATGTTCGAGCCGAAACTCAGCATCGAGCTGATCGAACTTTATCAGGAAGTGAACCGGCGGCTCATCGCCTACCGCATCCTGCCCGAACTGCGTTACAGCATTGCTAAATCGCGCAGCAGCCAGGTGGCAGCCGGGCAGGGCGCTGGCATCGGTGAGAGCGAAGGCGATGATCCGCGCCAAGCCGGCTCGGCCCACCCTGGTCATGGCTTTGCAGCCGTCTCGGACGAAGATCTGAGCAGCTGGGCCGATCAGGTCAGCACCGAGGGCAACCCCAAAGCACTGGCCTCGGCCACTCGCTACCTGTCCGACCCCCAGCATTTTGGTGCACAGGCCAAATCCCCGCCACAGCCGACCTCCGATCGCCTGCTGGACGAGCTGGGTGCCCTGCAAAGCTTCACGGAAGACGAAGGCTTCGATGCCGACCAGGTCGACACCCTGATCGCCAGGACACGCCAACAATCGTCGGCCGCTGCCCAGCACCACGGCTCACCACTGGATCGGCTGATCATCGAGACCGTGGCGCAGGTATTCCAGCATGTGTATGAAGACGATGCCATCGCCAACGCGATCAAGCAGCAGCTGCTCCGACTGCAGGTGGCAGCTTTCCGCGCCGCACTGATCGATCCAAGCTTCTTCGCCCGTCCCGACCATCCCATGCGACGCTTCGTCGACCGCCTGGCCGAGATCGGCTCCGACCCGGATTTCGAGACCGAACCCGGCTCCCCCCTGGTCGACGACCTGGAAGCGCTCGTCACCTGGGTGCTGAACAATTTCGAGCGCGAGCTGGTGGTCATCGCCGAAGCACTGGATCGAACCGAAACCATCATGGCTGAAGAGACGGCACGCCGTGACGAGCGCCTGGCGAAGATCGCCGAGGCAGCAGGGCGGGCCGAGCGGATCGACACGATTCGGCAGGAAGTGCGTCAGGCATTTGGTGCCCGGATGAAAGACAGGCCGGTGCCCGAGGTGATCAGCCAATTCATCCTGAATGCCTGGGCCGAAGTCATCGTCCGGCTGCGTGACGACGCCGAGGAACACCCCTTCGACGAAAGCCGCGCCGAGCGTGTCATGAACACCTTGCTCTGGAGTGTGGAACCGAAAAAGGCCAACGAAATCAAGGAACTGGCCAAACAACTGCCGCAGCTGATTGCCGACCTCTCCCGAGGGCTGGCCTTCATCGCCATGCCCACGGCCGAGCGCGAAGCCTTCCTGAAAGCGCTGATGCAGTGTCATGGCAACGTGATCGAGCAAAGCAAGCAACGAACCCAGACGGCAACGCCCGAGGCACGGCCAGCCCCGGCAGCGCAGGCAAGCCAGCCCAGCCCATCAGGCCCGGCCGTGGGCAAACCAGCTACGGCCGAATCCATGACGGCACAGCTTCCTGCCCCGAGTATCCCAGCCGCCAAGGGCCAGCACAGCCCGAATACCGACATCCTGCCGCCTGCCATCGGCGTGGGCATCGGCCTGGGTGTCAGCGCACAAGTGCCGGATCAGGAGGCAGATGCCATCCAGCCTGCCGAGGCCACGACCGACCGGAACTGGGACGCCGTGACCCGATCGGGCCTGCAACACGGCGATGAAATCGAACGCCACGAAGACAGCGGCGAATGCAAGCGCTACAAACTCGGGTGGGTCAGCCCGGCCGGCTCCATCTACATCTTCTCACGCTACCCGCGTGAGCACTGGACGATCACCCGGCCGCAGCTGAACCAGATGATGGACAAGGGTGAAGTCCGCCTGATCCAGCGCCAGTCACGCATCAGCCATGTCATCGTGGCGCTCAGCTCAGCCGAAGAGAACGCGGCCGAAGCGCACTGAGAGCGCGTGTGATGAGCGCGAACCGAGAAGCTATCTGGCCGCTTCGATCACGCCACAAGCCAGCCGGCCACCGGCATCACCGGTTGGCTGCGAATGCAAGTCATCAGCTCGTGCATGCACGATCAACCCGCGACCGATGACGTTCTGCGGTGCAGCAGCCAACGTCAGCTGCTGCTGCGGCAGCACGATGTCCACCTGAGCCACGCCCTCGGTGTCGGTACGAATGTTGCCCAGATCGCCCGCATGGTGATTGTCGTCAAACCCCGGCCCGCCATGCTGCTGGCCGTCGAGATGAAAATGGCCGCCGGCACTCGTGCCATCCGGCGCGCTGCAATCACCTTTTTCATGAACATGAAAACCATGAATGCTGTCGGGCTTCAAGCCGCTCAGCTTGCCGTGAATCCGGATCTTGGCACCATCCTGCATCGAAAAGCGGATCTGACCCTCGACCTTCGAGCCTTGGGTCGGCTTCATCACGGCCACGGCCTCACGCACCGACGATGCCTGATCCATGCCATCGGCCTGTGACAGGCTTTTCGCGGCTGCCTCGGGCGCATGTCCATGCCCGGCATGATCATGCCCCTGATGCCCATGCTCATGTGCCATCACGCAAAACGGCAAGGCGGCCAGCAGCATCGGTGCGGCCATCCGGTGAATCTTCAATGACATCGGAAGGTCTCCTTATCTCCAGTTCTCCAGTTGATCCCTGATATAGGCTGAAAGCTCATCAGGCGTGTGAATGCTGCCGTCGCCTCCATGGATCGCCATCGCCAGCTGTTCGTCCAACAGCATTCGTCCTCCGGGCGAGAACCGACCGGGTCAAGCCAGGCCGACACTTTGCGAGCAACGCATGCGCCAGTCTGCTCAGCATCAAACCGACGGCAACACAGACAAACACAGGCGGGCAGATGCGAGCCATCAGTGTAGCAGCGAGTGTCCGTACAGCTGGCAGATAGCCACCATGCTTTCGTGATTTGACATAATACATATTCACCGACAAGGGCGCCCGACTGACGGCATCCAAGGCCGGATAGGTGCCAGCCAAAACATCAGCCGGGCGGGAGAGACCTTCCCAAGGCAATTCCCGAAGCTTGTTGCCTAGCTGAACCTCAACCCGAACCCAGGGCGACGATGGATCGCCCATCTGCTTTCCCTTCTCATAGACCCGCAAAAACTTGCCACCATTACGACTACCAACATAGAACGTAGAGCCCGTTCCATTGCCCTCATCGCTGATGAACGTGGCCTTGGGCGGCCGACCGTTGCTGATGAAACGCCCCTCACGGTACCAGCGTCGCACCTTCGCAATCGACAAGAACTTGCCATCGTAATCATCCACTGCGCAATCGAGACGAGTCAGGCGAGCACCTGATTTCTCAAGAAAAACAGCCAGCTGCGCAAGCTTATGCGCTGAGAGAGCGCCGGCCACCGTGCCAGGAATCGACAGATACACCGTCTGACGTTGTGACTTGCCACCCCAAGCAACCACGACCGGGCCATAACGGCCCGAGTGCTCATAGCCTAGAAAGCCGCGCTCATTCTCAACGAAGCCTTCCCGGACGTCACAGATGCCAAGCACGGCCTCATCGATGATCGATCGCCAGCCAGGTTGCTCCGGCAAGGTGCAGGAAATCCAGTCAACCGACGCCACAAGCCGAGCGCCAGTATCCGGCTCCGTCACCGCCATATCCAGTACCCTGCCGAGCCTTCCACCGTGGCCGGCAGCGGGGTTTTCAAGGGGGGGTAAGTCTGCGACGGTCAGCACTTCGTAGGGAACTTTTACCCCGTGATTACTAGACGGGGTTGACCCCTGCCCAGACCTCTCATCACCCCCTGACGGGGGTGAAGTTTCGGCGCAATTTTGCGCCATCTCATCGCATGGCTCGCCATACTTGGCCGGTTTTTTGCCACCGGCGGCATTTTTCTTTGCTACCATTGAACCACCTATTTGGATTTAATCCATTAACCGCCAGTCTAAACAGCTGGCGGTTTTTTTTTGCCGGTCACTGACCTGATACCGTCTGTTATCGACAGACGGTCGGCAGGCGCGGCATCCCACGCCAGGCGGCCGTCTTTGCAGCCGTCGGGCAGACGATAAGATACACAAATTCTGATGAGCTGGTATCGGACAGGGTTTGGGGCTACTCTTCAATGAGCGATAGGCCACAAACGGCCCAAATCGGCCCCAGGAGGCGTCAACGGAGACCAAACAGGGGGACGTACTGCCCAAGCAACCAAAACGCGCCTACGGGCCAAATTGCAGGGCAGGTCAGGCTCAATGCGAAGATGCCTCAGCGGCCCAGGCGAGGGCCGTTTTCATGGGTGAGGGACACCCTTCGTTCATGTCACGATGGCATCGGGGAGTGCCCCGATACCCCCAGCGGCAGGCTGCCCTTAGCTGAAAGCCCCCAGAACGCTGTTTCTGGCAAGGTCAGGGGTTTGGCAACGCGATGGATCAGGGGGGCCGGCGAGGGGCCGGATTGCGCGGCGGGGCAGGGCGGCCGATGTCAAGCCGGACAGTCACGCAGCCATTGCAGCAGCGTCTCGACCCGGCTGGCCTCGATGTCGGTCAGCCAGTAACAGCGCTTGCGACGGTTGGCATGGCTGCCAGCATCGGGCAGGGGCGCAGGCTCATCCCCCACAACCGATGAAACCAACGATGGGTGCTGATCGTTGAACCCAACAGTCTGCAGCATATACGCCTCGGCTCGCAGGGCATCGATGCTCCATATCCTTCTATCGACAACCATCTGGCGATCGACTCTGACAATGGGCAAGCCCAGGAGATCGCGGCCACGAATGGACGCATAAGCGCCCGACACATGCCAGGCGCGCTGCCGCTTCGGATCGCCTGACCAGTCAAGATGCCAGCCATCCCGGAATGCCTCGTGCGCTGTCATCGTTCATCAGGGGTCAGTCGGCATCTTTGCAAGATCGATGTCCTCTCCCCGAACATAGATTGCCGCAATGACAATGCGTGGCGGCTTGGCCTCTGTATCGACGCGATACACGACCGTGTTGCGGCCACCAACAAACAACTTGCGGTACGGCGGGTGCTTCTCGATCGCCATGCCCAGGTAGTGAAACCGGGACAGCGTGCTGATGGCGTGATCAATGTTCGACTTCACCCGCCTTGCGACCGTCGGCCCAAACTCGCTTTGTACGTACAGGAGAATGAAAGACAGCTGTTTCCTAGCCGCTTTCGTGTACTCGATTCTGGCTCTGGGCTGCTTTTTCCAATTCATGTTCGATGTACGCCATCACCTCTTCATGCGTGAATGAGCCGCCCACTGCCTCACTGATGGCGAGCTGCTCGGCCAACCACTCATCATGCGAGCGAGTATCGGACGGCTCTTGCCACGCCTGAACCTTTGCCAGCAACGGATGTTCCATGTTCCCCCCTATGGGACTGTACTACTAGATGAAGGAAAGCGATTGTCTCATTGAGTCTTCACCGGTTTGGTAAACACCATTCTTTCCTTCTCAGGGGCTGGCTTGACCTGGTCAGACGCAGCCCCATCCGATACGACCTCAACCGGTGCCACCGGCCAGTAATCCGCGTCTGCCGTGTACGCATCAAATGGCGGATTCTGAATCCATTGGCGGCATGCGTCACTGGACAGCCCCGCATCGGTCGCCTGTTGAGTGTAGCAGCGACAGGTACCCCCCATGCAAGCCCCACCGGCCACAACCGGATGAGCGCGCACCTGACGTATCTGATCATACGCCGGCGCGGATTCCGGCCGCGTGGACACGCGCGGTATCCAGGCCGTGCGGTCATCGATGAGCACCATACCAGAAGCCCCCCAGGCAGGCGCAGTCGGCATGGCAGCAGGCAGGGACTGGGCAACAGGGAGCGCCGGGGCAGGGGTATCGGCCACACTGTTTGAAACAACAGGTGTCGACGGCTCGCCAGCACGACGTTCCTGTATACCGGCCACCGCACGCCAGGCGAGCAGGGCCGCGCCAATGGTGGCCACCACGAACATGATCAAGGCAGGGGGCGCGCGCCGAACTGGCTTGATATGGACGCTGGCCGACGTGTATTGCCCAAAAACCCGCTTGGGCAAACGATACCGCCGCCGGATAGGAGCTGAGCGGTAGCCCGTGCCCGGTTGCTCGCAACACTCCGGCCACTCATACCAGTAACGACCCAACACGCCGATATCGCGCAGGTGGACATGCCGGCCGACCAGCGTTCGCACGTTCCGATCCAGCAGGTTCGGGCCTTGCGTGATGATGTACAGATCGATGCCCTTGTGCCGGTGCGTCTCCAGCGCCTCGATGTCAGCGGGCACGCGGCTGCCAGGCGAGCGCGGCCGCCACACGCGCTGCACCTCATCGATGACGATGATTGAACCATCAGGCACCGTGTTATGCCACTCGTGGGGATCACCCAACGGCGACACGTCCACATCAGGCACGGCCAGATCGGGAATGCCGTCCACATAGACAGCTCGCCCCTTGCCAATGCTGGACAGCAGATCGACCAAAGCAGCCGTCTTGCCGGCACCCGGCGCGCCAGTGATGAGCGTGATCATCGTTTGCTGCCCATGCCGGTCAACAGACCCAAACGGGTCAGTTGTGACCAGGCCAAGGCCGAGACCATGCCACCGCCAATGATTGACACGGCCTGATACAAGCCCGCCAGGCCGAGCAGGCCGGCCAGCTCACTCGTGATACCGGCCATGTTTGACTGCACCTGATCCAGCAGGCTACGCAACGCAGCATCCGCTCCGACATAAGTCACGGCACCGATGCCGATGGCAGCCAAGGCGCGAATAGCCACCGGGGCGGCCAGGGCAAGCATCCAGGCAGCGAACCCTTGCAGCATGATCAGCTCCTACGGGCCGCGCCGATGAAGATCAACGCGGCCGACAGATATGCAAACGCAATGATCAGTGGGCGAATCATCGTCGCAAAGTCACAAATGGGTTGGTACGAGATGGTCAGCGACCGGCCGAAGAACGATGCCTTGCGCGGAGCAGGGCAGGCACCGCCCCTCGCCTCGCCATACGGCTGATAGTTCATCGTCACCAACTGCTCTTCCAACTTTGGCGGCTCTTTGATCTCACCGTATTTCTGGCACGCCAGGATATCCGGGTTGGCCTTACAGACATCTATCTTGTCTTCTGGCTTGCCGCCATCACCCCCCGGCGGCGTGGCCGTATCAGTGGGCGTGCCGTTACCTGTACCGGTTGGCGGCTTTTCTCCACCAGGGGCAGATATCCGTTCTTCATACGGCCGTGCATCCAGGCGCAACGGATCAGCCGGCGTGCCGAGCTGTTGCAACTCGACACCCGGTTGCACCCAGGTGGTTTCGCCCGTGTCAGGATCGACGCGCGGCAACGGATCGCCCACGGGCACCCGAAACGGCATCGGCTGAGGGTCAGGGCCGGGCGATGGATTGATGATCGGATCAGCTTCAATCGGCACCGGCGGAATGGCAGGCAGCGGTGCCGTCTCCAACATCCGATCCATTTCGTCATCGGGCAGAACGTCGGGATCGCCAACAATTTGGCTACGATACACCCCAAAACTTACCAAACCCTGTGTCGTCCCACAACCTACAGAAGATGACGTTTTCTCATCATACCCACTGGTTGTAACAAAGGCATAAGGAGGTTCATCTTTACCTCTTCGATTGATTTCACCTTGCCTACAAGCCTCAGACGCTGACCCATGTTTAGTATGTCTGTAGGGTTCAACCCACGGCCCCCAATCTATATCAGGGTCTGGCCCGCAAGCAATGACCCAACTTCCGCCCTTGTTCTTCAGGCATTTCTCAATCGCCCAGCTGCCAATGCCGATTGCAGCCGCGGCGGCAGGATTCCGTCGCAGCAGGCCACCGACGGCACGGCCGATGGCACCGGCAGCCGGTTTGAAGCCGATGGGGACGGGATGCGAGCCGCCGCCCGGCTTCGGAATGTTGATATTGCCGCCTGGAATCAGGCCACCAGAACCGGGCCGGGCCGGAGCAGGGGGCTTGTATCGCCATTTGCCGTCGCCTCCCCGTTCAAAACCTGGCGGGGGCGTTGGGCTGACGAAGGCGCTGGCCGCGCGGGGCGCGACCATCGCCCACGTCAGCCCCAGAATCACCAGCGCGAAAAGAACATGATTGCTGCGCATCCTGTCACCGCCAGAAATCCGGCCCAGAATTCAGGGTTGCCCATCGTGGTCACTCCCGTATGCCGCCCACATGGCACGGGCAATCAGCATGGTGGCCCAAGCGATCACCCAGACACTGGCGACCTGCCAGCCCAGATCGACACCATCAGCCGCTGACAGCAAGCCGCAAGGCTGCGGACTGTAGGGAACGACGGCTTCCAGCGTGGCGGGCTGGCTGACACCATGCAAGACATATTTGATACGGTCGGCCCCAACGTGATCGACCTGGACGGCGTACAGATGCTGGCCGACCTGGTGAAAGGTGCCACCAACGGACGAGGCAGCCGCCGAGGCTGCCGCTTCGGCCGTGTCATAGCACGTTGAACCAACCTGAAATCCCATGATTCGCCTCCGAAACCCGGCCGACCTGGTGTGGAGCCAAGTCGGCCGGGGCTGGATCAGGCCAGCGCGCGACGCATCAGGCGGAACCCGAACAGCGCGACGATAGCCACCAGAACAGCAGCGGCGACCGTGGTAGCGTCGGTCTGCGCCGTCGTGATGGCATTGGTCACACCTTCAGGCACGGCAGCGAAGGCAGGCGCGCCCAGCATACCGACCGATGCGGCAAGAGCCATTTTGCGAATCATGATGATTCTCCCATTGCCCGATTGACGAGACCGGCCATGCGCTCGGGCCGCACGCACGGTCAGCGTGGAATCGTCAGGCGCTGGCAGCGGCTGTCTGTTTGCCGCCCGTGGCAGGCTGCTGCGGCACGAGAAAGAAGCCCGATGGCTGAAAGACGGTTCGGCCATCCCGTTCGGCCAAGCCAATGCCAATTTGATAACGGCCAGGGGCCACGGGCTGATCATTGATCAGCTGGCAGACGCGGCGCTCGCGCTCATCCAGATGCACGACGCAATGGACTCGATGCAGCGACCAAACACGGCCGGTCTTCTCACTGACCCTCCGGCCAGGGTTCATGTCTTCGCTGTGGATCACATCTGCCAGAAAATACGGTTGACTCATTTTCTCTTTCCATATTCCAGTGCAGCGCTGAATAATCAATTCGCTTTGGCAACCGGCCGTGCCTGATTAATCGGTCAATGATTCTCTGCGCGCTGTTTTCATCTGCCGGACTCTCGACCATCGACAGGAGGTTGACGAGGGCGCCGCATTGCGTTTTTGCTATCTCAACAGCCCTATCGATAGACTTCGTTAATTTGACATAATACATATTATGCGAAGTCAGGCCATCATCCTGATGGTGCCACTTCCGGCCTTCGCCGCATACCGATCAAGGAGCCGGATACGGCTCGTCCGGCAAGCATGCAGCAGCATCCTGTGATGCAGCCACGCGCATCGTGGCCGCCGAAGTTGGTAACATCATGACATTCCGAAAACATAGTTCGACATCAACCCAGCCACTGCCTGCCATGAACGTACCATTCCGCCGCCGTCTGCTGTTGTCCGTTGCAGCCACTGCCTTGCTGGCCGCCTGTAACAAAGCCCCCGAGGCCCCGAAGGCCGCGGGTTCCGCCGCACCCGCCAACGACTTGCCCGCCAAGATCGTGATCGGTCTGGATGACAACTTCCCGCCGATGGGTTTTCGGGATGAACAGAATCAGCTCGTCGGTTTCGATATCGACCTGGCCAAGGAAGCCGCCAAGCGTCTGGGTGTGGCGGTCGACTTCAAGCCGATCGACTGGAATGCCAAGGAAGCCGAGCTGACCGGCAAGCGAGTGGATGCGCTCTGGAACGGGCTGACGATCACCGAGCAACGCAAGAAGAACATCGCGTTCACGCCAGCCTACATGGAAAACCACCAGATCATCATCGTGAAGGCCGGCTCACCAGTCAAGACGAAAAAGGATCTGGCCGACAAGGTCGTGGGCGCACAGGATGGCAGCAGCGCGGTCGATGCGATCGAGAAGGAAGCCGACATCGCCAAGTCGATGAAAAGCCTGAAAAAATACGGTGACAACGTCACGGTGCTGCTCGACCTCGAAGCCGGTCGTCTGGATGCCGCCGTGCTGGACGAAGTGGTCGGCCGCTACTACGTGGCCAAGAAGCCCGGCGACTATCACGTGCTCGACGAGAACTTCGGCACCGAGGAATATGGCGTGGGCCTGCGCAAGGAAGACACGGCCCTGCTGGAGCGACTCACCAGCACGATCGACGAGATGAAGAAGGACGGCAGCGCCGAAGCCATCGCCCAGAAATGGTTTGGCAAGAACATCATCAAGTAAATCGGCGTGTTCGATTACATCCTGAGCATCCTCGGGCCGCTGGCTGAAGGCTCGCTGGTTTCGCTGCAGCTGTTTTTCATCACCCTGCTGCTGTCGATTCCACTGGGCGTTGCGCTCGCGTTGATGCGCCTGTCCCGATATCCGCTGATGCGGGTATCGGTGAGCGGCTATCTGTGGCTGATGCGGGGCACACCGCTCATGCTGCAGATGCTCTTCATCTACTATGCCCTGCCGCTGCTACCGGGCGGCGGCATCCGGCTGCCGGATTTCCCGGCGGCCATCGTCGCCTTCGTGCTGAATTACGCGGCTTATTTTGCCGAAATCTTCCGTGCCGGCATCCAGTCGATCGACCGAGGCCAGTATGAAGGCGCCAAGGCACTCGGCATGAGCTATCCGCAGACCATGCGGCGCATCATCATGCCGCAGGTGATCCGGCGCATCCTGCCACCGCTCTCGAACGAGACCATCACGCTGGTGAAGGACACTTCGCTGATCTACGTGCTGGCCTTGAACGACCTGCTGCGTGCGGCCCGTGGTATCGTGCAGCGTGACTTCACGATCACGCCCTTCATCGTGGCTGCCGTCTTCTACCTGCTGATGACGCTGCTGCTGACCTGGTTGTTCCAGTATCTTGAAAAACGCTATGCCAGCCATGACGAATGAAAGCCCGATGACACCGCCGGCGGCGATGATGGTCGAGGCACTCGACCTCTACAAGCGCTTTGGGAACCTGCAAGTGCTCGATGGCGTGTCATTGAACATCCAGCGCGGTGAGGTCGTGGCACTGATCGGCCCTTCCGGTTCAGGCAAAAGCACCCTGCTCCGCTGCCTCAATCACCTGGAGATCATCGACCGGGGACAGATCACCATCGGCACCGACGTGATGGTGCAAAACGATGCCTCGGGCCGCGCCCGCTACGTGCCCGAACAGGAAATTCGGCGCATCGGCCGCCGGATGGGCATGGTGTTTCAGCACTTCAACCTGTTTCCGCACTTCACGGTACTGGAGAACCTGATCGAGGCGCCGATCACGGTCAAGAAGATGAAACGCGAGCAGATCATTCCCAAGGCGGAAGTGCTGCTCGACAAAGTTGGCCTGCTCGACAAGCGTGATGCCTACCCCAATCGACTCTCGGGCGGCCAGAAGCAGCGCGTGGCCATTGCGCGGGCACTGGCCATGGAACCCGACATCCTGCTGTTCGACGAGCCGACCTCGGCCCTGGATCCGGAGCTGACGGGTGAAGTCCTTCGGACGATGCGTCAGTTGGCCAATGAACACATGACGATGCTGGTCGTCACCCATGAGATGGCCTTTGCCCGCGAAGTGGCACATCGGGTCTGCTTCATGGATCAGGGCAAGCTGGTCGAAAACCGCCCTGCTGCCGAATTCTTCGACGCCCCCCGGCACGAGCGGGCCAAAGCCTTCCTCGAACACGTCCTCTAGCGCGGTAGGCACAACGCCAATATCGGAGTACTGCCACCCCCTTGAAGCCATTGAAGATTCTGCGGGCTTGGCCGTGTCCGGGTATGTGAGGGACACGAAGTTCTGCACACCCAGAGGGGCTTATCAAGGGGCCGAATCAGTGCATAACACGCTCCAAGCTCAGCGATCCAGATCCGGGCAGGCGATCGGCACTTCATCACCATCGGCAGCCACTTCAGCAATGGTGCTGGCATTGGGGCGACGGCTCACCAGTAACGACTGCCAGCTGCATTCTTCGCCACGGAACACGGCAATGGCATGGATGGTCTGCCGTGCATCGCGCCGGCTGCGCCCCGGTTGAGTCTGCCACTGGCGATCGGTGAAATAGGTTTCACTCGGTTGGCGGCCCAACAAGGTGGCCGTGAGGCTGCGAAGCTGCACCGCCATCCGTGTGCCACCCACATTGCGCGGCTTGGCAGGCAACAAAGGTGTCACCGGGGCCAACCGGGCACCGGCAGGCAAGGCGGCCAGCCCCCGCCGCGAGGCCAGTGAAGCCGCCTGTGCCTGCTGGGCAGCCATGCGGGCACTCTCCGCAGGTGAAGCGGTCGATGCTTTGGCGGCAACGGCTTTCTCCGCTTGCTCACCCCCACCCCCTGCGGCAGCCCCCTTGGCAATGGCACCCGCAGCCGTCACACCCGCGATGGCAGCCCCCCTCACGGCACTGCCCGCTGCCCCTCCCGCCGCGGCTGCCGCGCCAGCGGCCGAACCGGCACCGACCACAGGGCGGACGGACTCCGCCTGGTCACGCGCGCGTTTCTCCTCTGCCAGCCTGGCGGTTTCGGCCTGATCTCTCACCCGCTTGGCCTCGGCCGCAACACGGGCCGCCTCCGCCTGATCCCGAATCCGCTGCTCATCGGCCAGCCGCTTCTGCTCTGCCAGGCGTGCCGCTTCGGCCGCCTCACGTGCTTTCTGCGCCCGAGCCTCACGTGCCGCTGCCTCAGCCTGTGCCTGCTGTTCACGGGCCTTGCGAGCAGCCTCGGCCGCATTGGCTTCGCGACGGGCAGCCTCGGCAGCCGCGCGGGCCTTGCCGCCCTCTTCAACCCTGTCTGCCTTCGCACCCAGCGTGGAGACCAATGCAGGTGCCGCTTTCGGGTCTGCACGCAACATGCCGGCGTAGACCCCCACCCCCTGCCTCAGGTCGACATCCACGGCTTCGACCCCCAACAGATCAGGCACGGGCAACCAGCTTTCAAAACGCCCCGGAAAACCGGCAAGCCGAACCTCCAGCGTCTGCTTGATCCGCTCGGCCTGAGTCATCGTCTCCAGCCAGCAGTCACTGGGCACATCGCCGACGCGCTTGCTGAGCGGTGCCAATGGCACCACCAGTGCATGAGCTTTGGCCTCCGCCGGCGTCAGCGTGACATAGCAGGTGTTCAGAATCCGCATGCTGTGGTTGTCACCAACTTGCACGAACAGATGCGGATAAGACGAAAACGAATGCTTGCTGTACGGATCGGCCGGATGAGCCAGCTCACCCAGCGGACGCGTCGATTGGATATACAGATACAGTGGCTGCCCATCACGCAACAGTCCGACCGGATGCTTGCGGGCCTCATCGATGGAGGAAACCAGTCGACCACTCAGAACCATGTCGACGATCCCGCCCACGACCCGTTCGGCTGCCGGACTCTTGATCGGCCCTTGGCTGGATGACACGGCGCTATCGGCACGAGAATAGTCGGCACCGGGCTGCTCACCGGTGGTGCTGCAGGCCGCGAGCACCGCCGCACTGCCCAGGGTCAGCACGACACGTGCAGCCGCCTTGATGGCCAACCCTCCGCTGCCAGCCGACCTGTCTGGTGAACACGGATCATTTACCCGGTCGGTGGTCGGCAAATCAGTGGTTGAGTGCTGGGAGCTGGAGCTGTTCATGTCGGCAAAAATCAGACCAGGTTATAAGCAGAAACGTGAAAATGGCTTGTGTCTCAGCGTGTGGCGCCAGGTCTTGCGCTTCACGCCAGGGCTGGCAGCCCCTGTTTTAATGGCAGGCACGGCATGCACAGCCTCATGACACGATCTCAAGTATCTTCTGATGGGGCGCAATGAACGTCAACTCTCGTACCAGCGGTTCGCCGCCCCGGTCTGAGCGGCATGATGCTGTGGCAAGCCGCCCTACCGCACGGGTCAAGCCACCAGCCTCTGCCTGGTGAGATGACACCTATCAGGTGCCAAACCAGTGGACAGGGCCAAGACCGGCCTGCGACCACGATCTGGGGGCGCCCCCTCCTCTCCAAGGCTCATTGGTACGGACGCCGGGATCATTGCCAGCTCAGACTGGCGCCCCCCGTCCGAACAGACGGTTGTAATTGGCCGTGGTGATGAGGCCGATTTCCTCGACGCTGACCTGTCGCAATTTGGCAACAGCCTCGGCCACATGACGCACCCAGGCCGGCTCATTGGTTTTGCCCCGATACGGCACCGGTGCCAGATAGGGCGAATCCGTTTCGATCAGCAACCGATCGGCCGGAACCTTCTGAGCCACCTCATGCACCGTCTTCGCATTCTTGAAACTCACGATGCCCGACATCGAAATATGAAAGCCCAGATCCAGCGCCGACTGCGCCACCGACCAGTCTTCGGTGAAACAATGCATCACGCCCCCCACGGCATCGGCCCCCTCTTCCCGCATCAGCCGCAACGTGTCTTGTGCGGCAGCACGGGTATGGATCACGAGCGGCTTGCCCAGCTCACGCGCGGCGCGAATATGCACCCGGAAGCGCTCTCGCTGCCATTCGAGGTCACCCGTGGCACGGAAGTAATCCAGCCCCGTCTCGCCAATGGCCACCACCTTTGGATGACTCGCCATCGACACGAGCCGCGCCACATCCGGTTCTTCGGCATCCGGATAATCGGGGTGGACGCCGGCCGCGGCACTCAACTGCGGGTGCGCCTCGGCCAAAGCCAGCACCTCGGGCCAGCTCTCCAGCGACACCGAAATGCAAAGTGCATGTTCGACCTCGGCCGCTGCCATGTTTGCCAGCACCTCGGGCAGGCGATTGCGGATCTCCGGAAAATCCAGATGGCAGTGGGAATCGACGAACATGGAGGAGAAAAATCAGATCGTGTGAGAAGGATTCGGCGATTTTAATGCAGCGCCGATCAGCGTCTCGATCTTTTCACGGGCGATCACGCTGGCATCCGTCTTGCTGAACTGGATGCCCACTCCCTGCGGGCGCCCACTGCAACCAGCCGGCGTGATCCAGGCCACCTTGCCGGGGATGGCTGTTTTGGTGGGGTCATCCATCAGCGTGAGAATGATGTAGAGCTCGTCACCCAGCTGCGCAGGCCGGTTGGTCGGCACGAACAGGCCACCGTTCTCGACGAAGGGCATGTAAGCCGCGTAGAGGGCTGCCTTTTCCTTGATGGACAGTGAAATCACCCCCGGACGGGTCGCAGTCGGGGAATGGTTGGCGCCATTGGCTGCCAGGGTTCCATGCAGGTTGCTCATCGATGCGCAGGCGCACGCCAGTCTCAAGAGGGACGATCGGCAGAGAACGCATCCAGGTAAGTGGCCAGGGTCGATTCCAGAAACAGCCTCGGATTCAACGGGTGCCGAACCAGCTCGGCCTGCTGCTGCAACGTGGCAGACACCTCGGCCAGCGCCGACAGCGTCGTGCGGGAGGCCAGACGAGCAAGCCGGGATGCGAACTCCGAATAAAAACGGGGCCGGGTGCCGGCGTGAACACGAAGCAGGTCACTGACCCAGCGAAGCAGCAACGGGTACCAGACCGTGGCACCGACCGTTGCGGCCTTGTCGGCCACCGTATCGATGCCAGTGTCGGGCAAGGCGCTGAGCGACTCCAGCAATGCCCGATAGACGGTCAGGTGCGAAGGGTCGGCGAGTTCGCGCGCATGCAACGGCGCCATCCCCGACCAGGCAAGCAGCCGACGCGCCTCGGCCTCATCCACCGAGGTCTGGGCCTGCAACCACGCCACGGCCTCCGGCTCGGCAGGCATCGGCACCCTCACCTGTCGGCAGCGTGAGCGAACCGTGGCCGGCAGGGCAGCCGGCATGTGCGTCACCAGCAGGAAAAACGTGCTCTGCCCTGGTTCTTCGAGCATTTTCAAGAGTGCGTTGGCGGCGGGCGTGCTGAGCGTGTCGGCCGGGTCGACCATCACCACACGGGCATGACCACGTGCGCTGGTACTCGTCAGAAAACCATCCAGATCCCTCACCTGATCGATTGAAATCTCCCAGGCCCGCGTCGGCTGAGCGGTTTCCTTGCCCCGCGCGGCACGGGATTCGCTCACCGCCCGCTCCAGCAGCCGGAAATCGGGGTGATGCCCGGCCAGAAACCAGCGGCAAGCCGCACACTGCCCGCACGAGGTCGGCCCTTCGGATGAGCTTTTCAAGGACTCGCACAGCATCCCCTGCGCCAGCGCCTGTGCAACATCCGCCTTGCCGATGCCTGGCAAGCCATGCAGCAGCAACGCATGATGCAGATGATTCTCTTCGGCCAGCAGATTGCCCACAAGCTGCTGTTGTGCCGCAAAAAGCGCGCCCATCCGCTGGCTCAGCCTCCGCCGCCAGAAGGCTGAGGTTGGCGGCCCGACGCCAGACCGCCCCGCTGCCAGCGCTCAAAAACGCTCGCCAGATCTGCCATCAGTTGCCCGGCAATGACCTCACGGGGCTGACTGGCATCCAGCACCAGAAAACGCGCCTCGTCATCCAGCACCCGCTTGCGATAAGCGCGGCCCACCTGCTCGAAATAGGTCAGATCACGCGCTTCGAAACGGTCTGCCTGTCGCACGGCCGCACGTCTGGCCGCCGCCACCTCAGGCGCCAACTCGAAATAATAGGTGCGTGCCGGTTGCAGATCCCCATGCAGCCACTGCTCCAACCCGCTCAGATAGCGGATCTCCCCCCCCAGCCCCGGCCCCTGATAAGCGAAGGTCGAATCGGTGAACCGATCACAGATCACCCATTTCCCCTCGGCCAGTGCCGGCCGGATCACGCGGTCCAGGTGATCACTGCGCGCGGCAAAAGCCAGCAAGGCTTCCGTCTGCACGGCCATCTCATGGTTGAGCAACCAGTGACGGACAGCCTCGGCCAACTCACTACCCCCTGGCTCACGCGTCAGAACCACGGTCTGCCCACGCTTGCGTAGCCACTCGGCACAAGCCTCGACATGGGTGCTCTTGCCAGCCCCGTCGATGCCCTCGAAGCTGATGAAACATCCGGTCATGATCTGTCCTCGATGGCAGCCGCACCAGGGCCATGCAACACCCCCTGCCCCTGCCGACGTTGAAAACGGTTGACGGCACGATTATGACTGGCCAGATCCTTCGAGAACTCGGAACTGCCGTCGCCTCGTGCGACAAAATAGAAATACGGCGATGAAGCCGGATTGGCCGCAGCCGTCAGCGCGCGCACCCCTGGCATCGCGATCGGCCCCGGCGGCAATCCCCGATGCACATACGTGTTATAGGGAGATGGATCCTTCAGATCCTTTCGCCGCAGGTTTCCATCGAAGCGCTCACCCAAGCCGTAGATGGTGGTCGGATCACTCTGCAGCGGCATCCGCACGCGCAGGCGGTTATGAAACACGGAGGCCACCATGTCACGATCCTCTTCGCGGCCCGTTTCCTTCTCCACGATGGAAGCCAACGTCAACAACTCATCGGGGCTGTTCAGCTTCAGCGCTGGCTGCCGGCTTTCCCAGGCGGCTGCCAGACGTTGCTGCTGCAACACGAAAGCACGCTTCAACAGCTCGACATCGGTGCTGCCAGGCCGGTACTCATAGGTATCAGGCGCAAACCGCCCTTCAGGCAGCATGCCGGCCGGTGCCCCCAGCTGACTCATCAACTCGGCATCCGAGAGTGCCGACACCGTGTCGACCAGATCAGGCGCACGTTTCAACGCTGCCCGAACCTCCCTGAACCCCCAGCCGTCGATCAGCGTGAGCAGTTTGCCCTTCTCCACCTGCCCTGCCACCAGAATCCCCAGGACATCGGGCAAGGTGGCTGGGCCGGTGATCGTGTAGCGGCCCGCCTTGATCCGGCCGGCATCACCGCGCCATCGAAAAGCCGCCGACAGTTTCCAGGCAGGCACCGCGATGCCGGCCTGTTGCAGCACGGGCGCCAACCGGACACCGGCTTGCCCTCTGGGCACCTCGAAAGAGACCTGCTCACCGTCAGGCACCACGGCCCGGTGTTGATAGTCCCACCAGTGCCAGCCCCCGAACACCAAGGCAATGACCAGGGCCAGGGCAAGGCTTCGATAAATCACACGCATTTTCAGAAGAACCCACCAAGCCAGCCCACGGTTCCGGAGCCAGCGCAGGGATGAATAAGTACATGACACGCTCTATGATATACATTCGGTTCATCTGCACTTCATTTTGCGCGCCATGTCCTCGTCCGTGCCGCTCATCTGCCACTGCCAGCAGCTGCAGCCGCAGTCCCGACACGGTCTGGCTGACAGGCCCCCTCACCGGATGCCTGCATGGCTTGACGACATCGCGCCCATCGATTCCGCTTTCCGCTCATGAACGCTTCATCGTTTCACGCTGCACACCTGCTGCCGCCCCAGGCAACCATCGACCCCAATGCCCTGCCCTATGCCGTGCTCGAACACCTTGGCGTGGTTCGGGTCGCGGGCAAGGATGCTGCCAGTTTCCTTCAGGCCCAGCTGACACAGGACATCCTGCCCCTACAGAACGGCCAGGCGCGGCTTGCCGGCTATTGCACGCCCAAAGGCCGGCTGCTCGCCACCTTCTGGGTCATCCGGCAGGACATGCCGGGGGCCTCCCCCACCACGGCTGCCCCCCAGACCGGGACGGCCGATGCGAGCACCGACACACCGGCCAGCGCCCCCGACGACGCGCTACCCACCTTCTGGCTCGTCTGCGCCAGGGACATCGCTGCCTCGATCACCAAACGCCTGTCGATGTACGTGCTGCGTGCCAAAGTGAAGGTCGAAGATGCCAGTGCCCATTACCTGTTGCTGGGCTTCTTCGGTCAGATTGACGAGGCACTGCGCCCGCTGGGTGCCACGATCGGCCATGGTGCAGCCGCCCCCCTGCCCACGGTTCAGCTCACCGAAACCACGACCGATTTGCTGACCACACCGGCACGCCAATACCTTGGCCCCGAGCGGCAACTGTTCCGCAGCCTGCTGATCATCCCGCCCGAGCAGGTGGCCAATCGTACCGGTGACGATGGCGTCATCCACTACCGCTTCAGTGCCAACGACTGGCTTCAACTTGCCGTGGCCAGCGGCGTGCCCTGGATCAGCGCCCCCTCCCAGGAGCTGTTCGTGCCCCAGATGGTGAATCTGGATCTCACCGACGGGATCAGCTTCAAGAAGGGCTGTTATCCAGGCCAGGAGATCGTGGCGCGAAGCAAGTATCTGGGCAAACAGAAACGCCGGATGTTTGCTGGCCTGTGCAGCGGCCAGCTACCACTGCCCGGCACCGACATCCTGGCGTACGATGGCACGCCCATCGGCATCGTCGTACTGGCCGCAAGCCTTGCCGTTCACGGAGAACACCCTCCCGCCCCCCCTGAAACGGAAGACGGCCCCGCCCCCACGGAAACCGAGTTGCTCACGGTCGCATGCAAGCGCTATCTGGTGCTCTTCGAGGCGCGGATCGATGCCGTCGGCGCCCAGCCCAAATCAGCTGGCATGATCGCCACGAGCCTGCTGATCGGCGAGGCCGCCATCGGCCTGTTGCAGCAGCCCTATCCCATGCCCGACATTTAGAACACCGGCGCGTGTCGTGCATGTCCGGCGGGGCTTTTTCGGGGATGAATCAGGCAGGAGCCGTGCTAGAACCACTCCGGCCGCATGTCGGCAGCCGTCATGTCCATGTGTTCGAGCACGAGCAGCTGCGGGTCGATGCGCGGCAGCTCGCTGCGAAAATAAAAGCGTGCCGTCTGGCCTTTGCCGGCGTAAAAATGGCGCTCCGCACCATAGGCCGACAGGTTCGCCACCTCGGCCACCAGCCATTGCTCCAACCAGATCCAGGCAATCACATACTGACCGAACACCTCCATGAAAATGGAGGCATTGGCCAGCCGGCGCGTCAGGTCCGGCTCGGCGTAGAGCTTGCTCAACACGGCACCGATCCGTTCGGTGTAGCGCTTGAGCAGGATCGCCATGTAACGACCGTCACCGCCGCGGGCAGCCGCACGATCTGCCGTGTCGCAAACCATCCGTGCAAAACGCTTGAAGAGGCGTTGATCCTCCCTGGCCAGCTGAAAACGCAACAGCTCCAGGCTCTGAATGCCGTGTGTGCCCTCCTGGATCGCATTCAGACGGTTGTCACGGTAGAACTGTTCGAGCGGGTAATCACGCATGTAGCCATAGCTGCCGAGCACCTCGATGGCCAGTGAATTGGCCTTCAGGCACCACTGGGCCGCCCAGCTCTTGAGCACCGGCGCCATCATCACCAGCATGTCTGCTGCCAGCGACCGGGCCGCCTCCGTCTCGGCCGTCAAGCGCTCATCCATCCAACGGGCGCACCACAAACCCAGCGCCAGCCCCCCTTCGGCATAGGCTTTCTGGCTCAACAGCACCCGGCGGACATCCGCGTGCCCAATGATCGGGATCTGGGTGGTACTGGCGCTTCCCGTACCCGGCACGCGCCCCTGAAGACGTTCACGAGCGTAGTCGAGTGAGTGCAGATAACCGGCGTACCCCAGCGAGGCAGCCGACAGCCCGATATCGATCCGCAATTCATGCGTGATCTCGTTGATCATGCCCAGCCCCTGCTCGGGGCTGCCCAGCAAAAAAGCCACTGCCCCCGCCTCGCCACCCGGATGGCGGAAGCCTTCACCGAAGCTCAACATGCAGCTGGGCGCGCCCTTCTGACCCATCTTCGGGGTCAGACTATCGGCCACCACATCATTGCGCTCACGAGCCGAACCATCAGGGGACTGCAAATACTTCGGCACGACGAAGAGCGACAGCGCCCGTGCACCCGGCTGGATGTCGCCATCCTCCCCTTCAATTTTTGCGGCCACCACATGCAGGATGTTCTGACTGACCTCATGATCACCACAGGAGATCCACATCTTGTGACCATAGAGCCGATAACTGCCATCCGGCTGAGACACCGCCCGCATCCGGATATCGGCAAGGGACGAGCCGGCCTGCGGCTCGGACAGGCACAGGGTGCCCAGGGCCTGTCCGGACAGGATCTGTGGCAGACAGGCGGCCAGCAGGCCCTCATCGGCATGATGACGGATCAGCCGACTGACGGCCTGCGTCGTGAACACATAGGTGTTGACGGTCGTGCTGGCCGCGTTCATCAGCACCGAAATGGCTTTTTCAATCACGAGCGGCAGCTGCTCGCCTCCCAGCGCCCTGTCATGCGAGGCCGAGAGCATGCCAAAATCCGCCAAAGCCGTCAGCGCCTCGGTGAGCGCAGGGGGTGTGCGAACGACATCCCCCTCCAGACTGGCCTCCTGCTCATCCAGCAGGCGGTTGATCGGCGCGAGTTTCTCCTCCGCGAGCCTTGCACCCCGAAACAGCCGCTCGTCGATCGTTTCACGGCTGTGACCGGAAAAACGGGGACGGCGACACAGCGTGTCGACCGTCAGCCATTCGTGCAGCAGAAAGCTCAGGCTTCGGCTGGCCATGCTCATCTTTCTCATGCACCGAGTCTAAGCCGAAGCCGGGCTGATTTGGCGCCTATCAGGATTCCGTGGCGCACGATTGCAACAGTCCGGTCAAAGAAAGACCAGACCGAGCGAAATCAGCACGCCGCTCAACAGCAACTGCATCAGGCAAAAGCCCATGATGTCCTTGGCCTTCAGGCCGGCGATCGCGAGCACCGGCAAGGCCCAGAAAGGTTGCAGCATGTTCGTCCAGGCATCCCCCCAGGCCACCGCCATCGTGGTGCGCGTGATGTCCGCACCCAGCGCCTGCGTGGCTTCGATGACGAGCGGTGCCTGCACGGCCCACTGCCCACCGCCTGAAGGCACGAACATGTTGACCAGACCGGCACTGATGAACGTCCAGAACGGCAACGACTCCGCCGAGGCAAAGGAGATCATCCAATTGGACACGGACGCAGCCAGCCCCGTTTGCGTCATGATCGCCATGATGCCCGCATAGAACGGGAACTGCAGCACGATGCCCCCGGTTCCCCTGATGGCCTCCTGCAGCGAGTTCAGCATGCGACGCGGCGTGCCGTGCAGGATGATGGCCAGGAACAGGAAGCTGAAGTTGATGATGTTCAGGTTGATGCCGCCCTGCTTCACCACGTAGTAATCGAAGGCATAGGCCAGACCGGCCACACCGATCAGGGCCGTCAGCAACCAGCTGCGCTCGATCCACGACGCAAAGGTCGGCTGAGACACCTCGTCATCCGGCTCCGCCTCTTTCAGCTTCTCCGGATCGACGATCACACAGTCATCCTGGGCAGGCATCATCAAGCGGTTGAGCAAGGGCACAGCCACGAACAGCATGGCCAGGATCATCAGATTGAAGCTGGAGAAGATCGTCTCACTCGTCGGAATCACGCCGATGCGGTCTGCCGCAAAATGCCCTGGCGTCGCGATCGTGACAGGCACCGAACCGGCCAGACCCGCATGCCAGACGAGAAAGCCCGAATAGGCACTGGCCACCAACAGCCGATAGTCAGCCCGAACTTGGCGGGCCATTTCCTTGGCGAAGATCGCGCCCACCACCAGGCCGAAACCCCAGTTGATCCAGTTGGCCACCAGCGACACCACCGTCACCAGCACGATGGCCTGCCCTGGCGTGCGAGCCAAGCGCGCGATACGGGAAAGCAACCAGCGCACCGGCCCCGTGCTGGCCAGCATGAAACCGGTCACGAGCACGAGCACCATCTGCATCGTGAAGGGCAGCAGACCCCAGAAGCCATCGCCCCAGATGCGCACCACATCCCCCGGCGCCTTGCTCTGGAACAGGACAGCGCTCCCCCCGGCAATCAGGGTCAGGATCACCACGAAAATGTAGGGATCCGGCAGGTAGCGTTCCACCAGCCGAACCGAAAAACGTGTCAAAGCCTGAAACATGAAGTAAAACCTTTCCAAAGAGTCCGTAAAAAAACCACGCGCATTATCAGGCCGGCCCATCACATCCTGCCTCGGGATAATCCCTATAAGGGTGGTTGCTTTGCCACCAAGACAACACTATATGACACCACGTCCTTGGCCCTGTCAGGTTCAAGGCGTGTCACGTCCTGATTCATCCACGCCCAGGCCCCCCAATCCAGGACTGGCCCGCTATCATCCTGAAGTCCTCCCACGTCCTGATTCGTCGCGTTTTTCATGAATAAACTGCTGTTCGACCTGTTTCCGGTCATCCTCTTCTTTGTCGCCTTCAAGGTGGCCGACATCTACGTCGCCACGGCCGTCGCCATCGCCGCCAGCATCGGTCAGATCGGCTGGCTGATGCTGAAGAAAAAAACCATCGAGGCCATGCAGTGGCTGAGTCTGGGCATCATCGTGGTCTTCGGCGGGTTGACGCTGCTGTTGCAGGACGAAGCTTTCATCAAATGGAAGCCCACGATTCTGTACTGGTCGTTTGCGGCCGGCCTGTTGGTGGCAAGCCTGCTCGGCAAGAACCCCATGCGCCAGCTGATGGGTGGCCAGCTCCAGTTGCCCGATCAGGTCTGGAAGACCCTGAACCTGCTGTGGCTCGGCTTCTTCCTGCTGATGGGAGCTGTCAACCTGAAAGTGGCCTATGCGTTTTCCACAGAAACCTGGGTGAATTTCAAGCTGTTCGGCACCACGGGCCTCACCCTGCTTTTCATCATCGGACAAGGCTTCTATCTCAGCAAGCACATCCAGGAAGACAACGATTCCTCATCATGAAACCCAGCCTCGAAGAACTGCGTGCACGTCTGCAACAACATTTTCCTGACGCACAAATACAGCTCACCGATGACAGTCATCATCATGTCGGCCACGCCGGTGCAGCCGGCGGTGCCGGGCACTTTTCGGTGGCACTGATCTCACCCGCCTTCGATGGTCTCTCGACGATGGCTCGACACCGGCTGGTGTATGATGCCCTGTCCGACTGGATGCCTGATCGCATTCATGCCCTCAGCATCAAGGCGTCCACACCACAGATGCCCTGAACACGTGCCCTGCGGCCCAATGGGTGCCTGAATTCGACCGTTCAGGCGGGTGCTCGCCATGGCCGGCGGCCCATGCGCCAGACGGGGCTGATACCATCGATCATCCATGCCGGCCGCCGAGCCGCCCGTTTTTTGCCTTTCCCCTTTCCAGAGGATTCCTATGACCGCTTCCCGCTCCAGTCTCGTTTCCCGCGCATCCCGCCCGCTCGCACGCTCACTGGGCTACGCCGCCTTGCTGTCGGCCTCGCTCTGGATGGCCGCACCGGCCAGCGCCCAGAATGCCGCCGTGGTCAACGGCAAGGCGATCCCTTCGGCCCGCGTCGACGAGTTCGTCAAGATGCTGGAAGCCCAGGGCCGCCCTGACACCCCCGAGCTGCGCAAGCACGTGCGTGACGAGCTGATCGTGCGCGAGCTGTTCATCCAGGAAGCCGACAAGCGCGGACTGTCCAAGGAAAAGGATGTCAAGCAGCAGCTCGAACAGCTCCGCCAGGACGTGCTGATCCGGGCGCTGATCGCCAACGAGCTGAAGAAAGCCCCCGTCACCGAGGCCGAAGTCAAGGCCGAATACGACCGGCTGGTGAAAGACACGGCCAACGGCAATCGTGAATACAAGGCCCGTCACATCCTGGTCGAAAACGAGGCCGATGCGAAGAAGATCATCGAAAGCCTGAAAAACGGCGAGAAGTTCGAAGAGCTGGCCAAGCAGTCGAAGGATCCGGGTTCAGGTGCCAATGGTGGCGACCTGGGCTGGAACACCCCGGAAACCTTCGTGAAGGAGTTTTCCGATGGCATGGTTGCCCTGAAGAAAGGCGAATACACGCAGGCGCCGATCAAGTCCCAGTTCGGCTACCACGTCATCATGCTCGACGACGTGCGTGATGCCGAGCCGCCCGCCTTCGAGCAGATCCGCCCACAGCTGCAGCAGCAGCTTGAGCGTCAGAAGATCCAGGCCCTGCAGGACAAGCTGCGCGCTTCGGCCAAGATCAAGTAAGCAGGCCAGACGCGGACAAGATCCGTCTTTCCATGCGGTGTCGTAGCCATCGGCACCACAGAACGCCCACTCACCTTGACGCGCCATGCGCCTCTCGGCAGTGGGCGTTTCCATGCTGGCGTGTGGCATGCAGCAAGGGCTTCACGCACACACCTGCTTCGTCGATGTGCTTCGATGCCTTGCCGTATGCCCAGGTGAAGGGCTACAACGACTGCTCGTCGATGAACACCACCTCGATGCCGGCGGCAAGATCGTCGGCGGTCGGTTTGCCCGGCCCCTGGGCTGCCGGCCGGCCGGATTCGGCAAAAGCCCGTGAATCCATCGCCGTTGCCGCCACATCTGCAGCTGCCTGATCCTGTTGCTGCCGCCGTGACAGCCGTTCGGCACGACGCTGTGCCCGCCGTTCGGCGAAAAAATCCTGCAGCAGCTTGCCGCATGCCTCGGCCAGCAAACCACCTTGCACCTGCGTCTGATGGTTGAGCTGGCGATGCGCCGGCAGATCGAGCACGCTGCCGCAGACGCCCGTCTTCGGATCCGACGCGCCGAAGACGACCCGTGTCAGGCGCGCGTGCAGCATCGCCCCCAGACACATCAGGCACGGCTCCAGCGTCACATAGAGGGTGGCCTCGCCTACCCGGTAATTGCCCAGCTGTTCGGCCGCCATCCGCAATGTGCGGATCTCCGCATGGGCCGTGGGATCTGCGCTGCCAATCGGATGGTTGTAGCCGGTGGCAATCACCTGGCCATCCTTCACCAGCACCGCCCCCACCGGCACCTCACCGTGCAGCATCGCGTTGCGTGCCTGGTCGATGGCCTGGCGCATCATCGCCACATCGAAGGGACTGAAGCCTGCAACCTCATCCAGTCGCGCCCTCCCATCAGACAGCGCCTCCGACATCATGCCTCCTGCATCCGGCTGCCTCTCAACCATCATGAGTGGCTGCCATGCGTGGTCACGGGCATCGATCGCCCATGTCCATCTGCACGCGACGGCCCAAACTCACTCGGACATTCGGCCTTGCCCGTCTGCAGCCACTGTCGGCTTGCCTCGACGATCTGGACAGCCAGCGCCCGAATCTGCTGCTGCATGCTCGCCACGAGGGCAGGCACATCGTCAGGGCGGCTTTGATCATGCACCTGAAAGCGGCAGCCCAGTCCCGCATATGCATGCTCGCTGACCTCTCCCAGGCGGCGAACACGCCAGTCCACCATCGCATCGAAGCGACCATCGCTCGCGCCATCGAAACGGTAGACCGTCAGATCCAGTCGCAGCAGCGGCACCTGCTCGACAGACCTGCCCAGCCTCCGGCCGGAAGCCAGCGTGGCCAGGTGCGTGGCCAGCGCATCACGGAAAGCATCCCCAAAGACCGCATCCAGACGATGGTGCTCCAGAATCTGCAAGGGCCGGGCCGGCGCTTTCGCCACCTCATGGGCCTCGGCCTGTCGCTTCGTGGCCGTGTCGGCAGGCTGCCCCTCGACAGCCCCGCCAGCAGCCTCTCTCCTCTGTCCTCCCCCACCAACCGCAACGGCCGATGCGGACGAGGGCGCACCCGGTACGGCCTGCACGGCAGCCGGATGGATGACGATCTGGGGGCGGTTCAAGCGCTCCGGCACCGAAACCTGCGCCAGCTCGAAACGCAGCGCAGGCTGCCCTTCGCCCGAACCGGCCAGGGCGCCTGGCACGGGCCAGTGCTCGGCCGTGCCGCCCGCCTGCGGCGCATAAAGGCTGTAGAAATGCACCGGCGTCTGGCTGAGACAACCAGCCAACATCAACCCTGCCCCCAGAACCCAAGCCTTGCTCATCCTTTCTCTCCTTGCTTGCCGCGCAGCAGCGCCTCCGGATGCCGCTCCAGATAATCGGTCAGGCGGCGAACCGAATCGGCTGCTTTCGAGACCGATTCGAGCGTCTTTCTCAGATCCTGCTGCGTGGGTGAGTCGTTGGCCAGCATCCGGTCGGCCGAATCCAGCGTTCTGCGCAAGCCCTGAATCGTGCGCAGCATTTCCGGGCGCATCTCGGTATTGACCGACTTCATCAGGCGCTCGAACTCGGCTAGATTGCGGCGCACATCCCGAATCGTTTGCCGAACATCTTCGCCAATCTGTTCAAACGGAATCTTGTTGATCTTCGTGAGCAACGTCGACACCTGCGACTGGAACTCATCCAGCGAATTGGGCACGGTCGGCAGCTCCAGCCACTGGCCATACTGAGAGACCGCCATCTTCTCGGCCTTCGGGAAGAAGTCCAGCGCCACATAGAGCTGCCCCGTGAGCAGATTGCCGGTGCGCAGCTGTGCACGCAGTCCACGATCGACGAGCCGCTGGATTTGCGCTGCGTCCTCTTCCAGCGTGCCCAATGGTGAAACCTTGTTCAAGCGCTTGTCACCGGTTTTGGGCAAGCCCTCCAGATCGAGCTTCGAATTCAAACGGCCCGGAAACAACTCCACCAGCACCGGCATCGAAAAATCACCACTGGCCTCGTCATAATTGATGTCGATGGCCTTGACCTGCCCCAGCTCCACCCCCCGGAAATTGACCGATGCGCCCGGCTGCAGGCCGCGCAGCGACTGATCGAAGCGCAGCACCACGATGTGGGACTGACCATCAGGTGCCGCCAGGGCCGTATCCTGGTCGCGCGAGAGCCGGAACACGGCGCCCTCCTCGGCCTTCGATCCTTGCCCCTCCTCAGGATTGGCAAAGGCCACACCACCCGCCATCACGCTCACCAGGGAGTCCACGTGCAGTTTGATGCCTGAGGCATCGAGACGGGCGTTGACGCCGCTCGCCACCCAGAAACGGGTGTTGCTGCCCACGAACCTGTCGTAGGGGCGGCTGATGAAGATACCGATGTTGACCCCCTTGCCATCGTCATCCAGCGAATAACCGGTGACCCGGCCCACCGGAATCTGCCGAAACAGCACCGGGGAGCCGATGTCCATCGAACCAACCTCGTTGGCACGCAAGGTGAACTGACTGCCTGCCTCGTCATACCGGACGGGCGGTGGCGCATCCAGCCCCTTGAAAGCGCTGATGTGCTCGGTGGCGCTACCCACGTCGGCGCCGATATACGCCCCGGACAACAAGGTCGACAGCCCTGAAACGCCCGAGATGTCGGCACGTGGCCGCACGACCCAATAGCGCGTGTCCTTGGCCTGAAACCCTGTGGCATTCTTGTCCAGCTGGATCGACACGATCACATGTGAGCGGTCTTCGGCCAGCCGGATGCGCTTGACCATGCCGATCTCCACATCCTTGAAGCGCAATTTCGTCTTGCCGGCCTCCAGCCCCTCGGCCGAGCTGAAGCTGACCTGAATCGTCGGGCCATACTGCGTCAGCTCCCGATAGGTGAGTACCGCCCCGATGAGGCCGGCCAGGAGTGGCAGCAGCCAGACCATCGATGGAATCCAGCGATAGCGCCGCTCGGTCACTTCAGCCTCGGCCACCGGCGTCAGTGACCGATCGCGCTGCTGCCCGGCCAGGTATGGTGTGCCATCGGGCGTTCCCGGCTTGTCCTTGTTGTCGGAAGACATGAGTTTTGCTGTCCTTCTTCAGGGCGTGTGCCGCCTTGTCTCAACACACGGTGTATTGCGCTGGATACGCAGAAAAAAATCCCGTCACGGCGAAACATCTTGGCGGCACATCGTTCCACCCGACGCAGGCCGCCGCTGCCCAAAACGCGCATCCCAGGCCAGGCGGGGGTCGAAACTCATCGCGGCCAGCATCGTCAGCACCACCACCGCCCCGAAAGCCACGATGCCCGGCCCGGCCTGCACCACCGCCACGCCAGGGCGCTGTATCAGCGCCGAGGTGATCGCCACGACGAACACATCCAGCATCGACCAACGCCCGACCCATTCGACCGCATGATAAAGATGCGTGCGTTCGAGCAGCCGCCAGGCACTGCCGCGCTGCACCTGAATGGCCAGCATGATCAGAGCCACCAACTTGAACAACGGGATCAAAAAGCTCGCTATGAAAATGATGCTGGCAATGAACCACTCGCCGTGCTGCCAGAAGAACACGACCCCGGAGAGAATCGTGTCCTCGGTCGTGCCGAAGAGCGATTGCGTGATCATCATCGGCAGTACGTTGGCCGGTACATACAGGATGATGGCCGTGATCAGCAAGGCCCAAGTGAGGTTCAGGTCATAGACACGTCGGCGCGAGAGCTTCGCGCCACAGCGGGGGCACAGCTGCCCGTCATGCGCATCGGCCCACACCGTGTCACAGGCATGGCAGGCAATCATCCCGCAGCCACGGGCCGTGGGCAACACCCCGTCAGGCGTCGACCCGCCCGGCTGCGCTGCCGTGGCCGACGTATGGACATTGGCCGGGCCGTCCTGCACCGAGGCTTGCGCCCTGTCCTGAGCGTACCGGGCAACGGCCGCCATCGGTTGATGGGAAGCGCCCCCACCCGCCATCGCTTCATGCTGGGGCCGAACCGGAGAGCGCCGGATGAGCCGGCGAAGATCCACCGTCAGCACCACCGTGAGCGTGATCGTCATCCCCATCCAGGCCCAGAGCGCCGGCCCGAGCACGACGGTGGCCGTACCCGCCAGCTTGATCGTGGCCACGAGGATGCCGATCAGAAAAACCTCGACCATGCTCCACGGTGCGATCTGCTGCATCATCCGCACCATTCGGTTCACGAGCTTGTCGGGCACCTGAGACAGGCCGATCACCATGAGCGTGCCGAGCAACACCAGCAGATACATGCCCGGCAACAGCAACGTGGGCAGCAAGACGAGCATCGCCACCGGGATCATGCCTTCATTGAGCAGCGTCATGACCGCCCCGAGCAACGTGAGCGGCTGGGCCTGTCCGCCCATCTCCAGCACCACGATAGGAAAGGCATTGGCCATGCCGAAGAGTAGCAGGCAGGTCAGTACCAAGGGCACGGTACGTGCCCGATCGAGCCGACTGAAACGGCGTAATGTGGAGCCGCAGCTCGCACAATGTGCGATCTGATCCGGCCCCAGCACCGGCACCTGCTGCAAGGTATCACACACCCCGCAGGCGATCACCCCACCGACCTCACGCATCGGGGCGCTCCCCCCGTGGGCACGCGCGCCGCCGAGCTCCTGTATCGGTGCGTTCACCTGGGACAGAACCGTGCCAAGCCACCACACTCGCGGGTGGCGCACCGGCTCCCCTTCAAACTGTTGATATCTTTACTCATATCGGATGCCAAACGCGCATTTTATGCAAATCATGCCAAGCTCAACCCCAATCACCCCGGAACGTGTCGATTGGCAACAGGATGCCCCCTTCAGCCAACGCTATGGGGATCGATACCATACCAGCAGCGGCGCGCATGCTCAGGCACGCCATGTGTTCCTGGGCGGTTGCGAGCTGCCGGCACGCTGGCTCCAGCCTGCCCAGGCATCGGCCACACCGGCAACGTGGGTCATGCTCGAAACCGGGTTTGGATTGGGGCTGAATTTTCTGTCAGCCTGGGCGCTGTGGCGAGCCACAACCGACAAACGACCCGCTCGCCTGCGTTTCGTCTCCACCGAAGCACATCCGGTCTCGGCCGACACCATCGCCCGGGCCGCCCGGCATGCCAACGCCGAGCTGCGCCCACTGGGGCTGCAACTGGCCGGACGATGGCCCATTCAAGACCGGCAAAACGGTACAGACACCACCCACCTCACGGGTGGCATCGAAGGTATCGAGCGCAGCAAAACCCCACTCGCGTCCCACCGCCGCCCAAAGGCCACCACGCGGCATCAGAGCTCGTTCATGCGGGCCGAGACTTCACCGGCGCTGTCACCCGACGACATCCACCTCAGCTTTGACGATGACGAGGTCGAACTGATCGTGCTGATCGGCGACGCCCGCCAACGGCTGACAGCGCTTCTGCAAAGCCACGGCGCACTCGGTGCACACAGCGTCTTTCTCGATGGCTTCGACCCACGCAAGAACCCGGCCATCTGGCATGAAGACACGCTGAAAACCGTGGCGGCCCACTGCCAGCCGGATGCCCGGCTCGCCACCTGGAGCGTGTCGCGGCCCGTTCGTGATGCCCTGAGGGCGGCCGGTTTCATCGCGCAGAAGCGGCCCGGGCTGCCACCAAAACGGCATTGCCTGAGCGCATCCCTGTCGATGCCAGATCGAGGGCATGCGCCCACGCTCGTCGTTGTGGACACGAAAGGTTGGCGCATGTCATGCACGCCCAGAGAGCGGGGTGCGGAGACGAATGCGGAGACGAATAAATGCATGACGCGCTCTTAGATGGCCGGTGATGATGACGGCGCCAAGGCGGCCATCAAACCGCTGGCACGATGCACCCGACGACCGATGGCCTCCTCGAACCGCCTCGACAGCGTGTGCGGGCCGCACAAGCTGAAGAAGGATCTCGCCCGCGTGATGGCGGTGTAGACCAGCTCCCGCGTCAGCACCGCCGATGCGGTCTCAGGCAAGGCGAGCGCGGCATGATCGAACTCCGAACCTTGTGACTTGTGCACCGTCATGGCAAACACGGTCTCGACCGTCTGCAGGCGACTGGGCAGCACCCAGCGAATGCCCCCTTCAACCGGACTGCCCGTGTCTTCAAAAGCCACACGCAGACCCAGCGGGGTTTGCAGGCAGATGCCGACATCACCGTTCATCAGATTCAGCTCGTAGTCATTGGCATCCACCATCACGGGCCGCCCCGGATACCAGCCTTCGCTGGCCGGCAGCAGCCCGGCCTGATGCAGCCAGTGGGCAATCTGCCGGTTCAGCGCTTCCACCCCCCAGGCACCATGCCGCACGGCACACAGCAGCTGAAAACGGGTGTGCGCCTTCAATACCTCACGCGCCCAGGCATCCCAGCGCGGCCCGAGCACACCCGGTTTGGACTCGACGCGGCCGTGGCCTGACGCGGGTGCCACATCAGCCCGATCCTGATCACGGTCATCGACAGGACGAGACTCATGCATCACGGTCAGATAATGGGCATAGCCCTGTGCCAGGGAAGGCCCTCCCCGCCCTGTGCCTCGTGTTCGTGCAGTCTCCTCCCCGCGCCCCCAGATGAGCAGCTCTCGCAGTTGACGTCGATCAGCATCCGTCACCCTGATCCGGGCAATATCCGACCTCATGCCCCGATCGTCTGCCTCGCGCCATAGCGCTTTCACGCTGGCCGCATCGCCGGCGTTCACGGCCGAGGCCAAGGCGCCAATGCCGCTATCGGCCGAGAAGCGGTGACTGTGACGCAGCATCGCAATGGCCTGATCCAGTGGCCAGCCCGCCTCATCCACCAAGGCACCGCCCAGCACCTGCCCCGTTTTTTTCCGCATCCAGTCCGCCGTTCGTGGCCAGTAATGACCAGCCTGCGCCCTGGCGCACAGGTCACCCAGAATCGCGCCGGCCTCCACCGAGGCGAGCTGATCCTTGTCGCCCAGCAGAATCAGGCGTGCTGCGGGCAGCAACGCCTTGACGAGAGCCGCCATCATCTCCAAGTCGACCATCGAGGCTTCATCCACCACCAGCACATCCAGTGGCAACGGGTTCTTGTCGTCATGCCGAAAATGCCGGCTATCAGGCCGGCTGCCCAGCAACCGGTGCAAGGTCGACACCTTGGTCGGAATGGCGGCCCGGATTGCCTCGGCCTCGGGCAGCCCGTCGAGCGGCAGACGATCGATCGCGCCCTGGATCGAGCTGTTCAGACGGGCGGCAGCCTTGCCCGTGGGCGCAGCCAGCCCGATCCGCAAAAAACGCTGCGCCGGCCCCTGACGGGCCAGCGACTGCAGCAAGGCAAGCAGACGCACCACGGTGGTGGTCTTGCCGGTGCCAGGCCCGCCGGTGATCAGCCCGAAGCGCTGACGCGCGACCAAGGCGCAGGCCACCTTCTGCCAGTCGAGCGACGGCGCAGTCTCGGCCCTCTTCGCCTGAGTCTTCGCCTGAGGTGAGGCTTTGCCTGATTCGAACAAGGCATCGAGCACCTGCTTCAGCAGCCGTTCAGGCGCCTCGTGCTGAGCAGCCCTGCCCTCGCCTTGGCGCGTGGCCATCAGCGGCTCTTGACCTAGCCCCTCATCTGGCCCCTTGCTACTGCCCTGATGCAGTGCTTCAACGGATTCATCAGCCGGCTTCGGGTCCGGCCCCTCCGTCAACTTGAACAAGGCGGAATCCAACCGGGACAGAATGGCGGCCGACACCGCCTGCTCATACTGCCAGTAACGCCGCAAATACAGACGTGGCCCGGACAGGACGAGCGGTGTCATGTCTGAGCGGGATTCATCGGCACCCCTTGGTGGCAGCAGCCCCCGCTCGTGCGCGCCCTCGCCCGACGCCACCTGGGTGCTCAGCCCCCCCTCCGACCGCACGGACACCAGCGCCGGCAATTGCTGGGCGGCCCACACCCAATCGTCAAAGGAACACAGCGCCAGCAGCTCGTCGGGCCACCCATGCCTGGCATCGAGCCAGGCAATCGGGTCTTCTGTCTGCGGGTTTGCGCCGGCTTGCCGGCGCGCCACCTCGGCCCCCGCCACCAGCGCGCCGGACGACGGCATGCCAAGCACCGAGAGCGGATGCTTCAACAAGGCCACCAGATCAAGGCAAGCATGGCCGCCATGCCCCAGCTGCCAGCTGCACAATGCGGCCCCGAGCAGCATTAGCGCCTTCGGGTCGGGTGTGCATGGCACGGCTGCGCGCCGATCTTGCCCCGTCGTCTCGGCCTGGCCGTTGAGCCGATCGAGCTGCTCGGCCAGAAAACGGGCCAGTGCCAGATCCACACCACGCAGCAACCCCGCCTGATGCCACTGGTGGAGCAGCCTCAGCATCTCCGTCGAATCGGCCAGAAAATCGAGAGCCGGCTTCGATGCAAGCGCCGCTGAGCTGTCCACATTCAAGACAGTCTCATCCGGTGTGTGTATCTCATCAACCTCATCAAACAACGAAAATTGCGCGGACTGAGCCGGTCGGCGCGCACCTGCCGTTTGTCGTGCGTTTTTTGCTGCCATCAGGCTTCCTCCAGCGTTGCCTGAGCGGCAAAAACAGCATCCAGTCGTTCGATCACCCACCGCGGTGGTCGCTCATGAAACACGCCCCCCGTCTCACCCTGCAAGCCCCGCAGGAAGAGGTAGACCGCACCGCCCATGTGGCGATCATAGTCATAATCCGGCACGCGGTTTTTCAAGAGGCGATGCAGCGCCAGGCAATAAAACAGGTACTGAACATCATAGCGATGTTCGAGCACGGCCGCCTGCATCCGCTCGCGCGAATAATCGGCCGCACTCGTGCCCAGCCAGTTCGATTTGTAATCCAGCACGAAATAACGTCCCTCATGCTCGAACACCAGATCGATGAAACCCTTCAGCATCCCGTTGAGCTGGTGTGCCGAGGTGAGGGCCGGTCGTGCCGCCCCGTCCAGCGTATGCCGGCACACCCATCGATCCAATGTCGTGATGGGCACCCGATTTACGGGCAACATGAATTCCATTTCCACCTGATACTGACGGAGCGTTGCCAAGCAGAAGGCACTCAAATCCGAACCGACAGCCGCGAGCGGCCATGTCTGCCCGATCAAGGCTTTCAGCCAGGCTTGAAGCATCGGTTGCCACGGTGCCCATGCCGGCAGGCGTCGCAGGCGTCGTTCGATGGCGTCATCCAGACGTTCGGGTTGCGCATGCAGACTGGCAAACCCCTCCCGAGCGGCCCACTCCAGCAAGCCATGCAGGAAGGTGCCTGCCTGCGGCCCTCGGGGAAAATCCTGCAACGGCAAGACTGGCGTGCTGGCTGAAGGAAGCACGCCTCTGCCCTCCCCGTCTTCCATCTCGGCCGCCAAATCCAGCCGACGGCTGGCCGCCATCTGCTCGGCCCAACGGTCTTCCTGCGCCGAAGCCGAAAAATGTTGCTCATCCAGTTGCTCCCAGCCTTGCAGCGAACTGCCTGACGCCGCCTCATCCACCATCACCGCAGCGGTCTTCGCCGTCAACGACGAATAGCTGGCAATCCACCAGTAAGGCCAGCGGTGATCCGTCAGGGTCAATGGCTCAACGAGCGGCGGACGCTCGGCCTCCCAATCCAGGACTTCAGGCGCACTGAGCACCGCCTCTTCAGGTAAAGGTGCAAGGCGTATTTGCTCCGGCCCCACGCCGTCGAGCAACTTGTCCAAACGGCGGCGCACAGCAGCTTTCCATGCGGCGGTCTGTGCCGCCTGCTTCTCAGCCTTGGCATCCGCCCCAGTGTCACCATCTTCCAATTTTCTGGATCGGCGCGCCCGCTTTCCAGGCGAAACGGCTTTGTCGAAGCTGGATACAGCGGCTGCTTTTTCTGAACCGGACGCCGCCGCATCCAGAGCCTTCACCGAAGCCGATGCATCCTTAATCGATTGATCCACGACTGACTGGTCAATCCCCAGCAGATAGCCGATTGCGCTCTGCGGGAGCTCCTTGTCCAAAGCGGCCAGGCCGATCCAGGTCGCATGACGTGCACGTGTCAGCGCCACGTACAGCTTGCGCAGGTCTTCGCCCAACTGCTCCTCATTGACCTTCTCCAGCAGCTCGGCATCCACGCCATCACCGCCCAGCTGACACTGCAAGCGCCCTGTCTCATCATGCCAGCGCAAAACCGTGTCCGACTTCCTGGCAGGGCGAACATGACACGCAAACGGAAAGAACACGAGCGGGTATTCCAGCCCCTTCGATTTGTGAACCGTCACGATCTTGACGCGCTCATCATCGCTTTCCAGCCGCAACCTTCGCTCATCCTGTTCGCGATCGGCCGCCTGCTTTCCTTCGAGCAGATAACGGATCAGCGCCTGCTCGCCTTTCAACAAAACGGATGCCTTCTGAAGCAGCTCGCTCAGATGCAACAGGTCGGTCAGTTCCCGCTCCCTGCCCTCAGCCAGCAGATGCGAGGCCACTTCAAAATCCTGTAGCAACAGGCGGAGCATCGGCAGCACCCCTTGGCGCCGCCAGATCATGCGGTAGCGCTGAAACTGCGCCACATACCGCTCCCAAACCCGTTCATCTTCCGTCAACTGCAACAAGGTTTCCATCGACAGAAAAGACAGACTGGTTCCCAGTGCTGCGCGCAGCAAACGCCCATCACCCGGATTGGCACAAGCCCGCAACCAGCGCAGCAGATCCTCCACCGCCCTGCTCTCGAACACCGAGCCTTGTTCCGACAGATAAACACTGCGGATGCCATGACGCATCAGCGCCTCTCGAACGGCATCCGCCTGCATGCCCGTATGCACAAGCACAGCGATATCAGCAGGCTTCACACCTTGCTGTTCACCAAAACCGGCCTGCCCCCGTTGGCCCGCCTTCAAAAGCCTGCTGATCTCGTCGGCCGTGGCGCGGGCATAGCGCGCAACATAAGCATTCTTGCTGTCATGCGCCGGGTCATCGTCATCGGGATACCAGATCGTCAGCGCAGGCGCCGGCGAGGGGGATACAAAAGCCGCTCGACACGCAACGGAAGCGTCATCCCACCAATGCTCCTGACGCCCCTGCGCCTCCACCCGGATGAATGGCACCGGATTATTGCCTGCCTGGGCAAAGCGGAAAGCCCCTTTCCCGCCCTCTGCCACCAGCTTTTCAGGCTGATGAAAGAGATGATTGGTGGCGTCCACCATCGCCGTCGACGCTCGATAATTCCGGCCCAGCGTGAAATGCCGCCCTTCGGTTGCGTGACGTGCCCGCAGATAGGTAAAGATGTCGGCGCCCCGGAAAGCATAGATCGCCTGCTTCGGATCGCCGATCAGGATCAGTGCGTTGCTGAGTTCAGCCTCCTCCGCGGCCTCGCCAACGGGGGCATCCATGCATGATTCGATGCCGGTATCACGCTCAAAAACGCCGTCAATTTGAAACACGCGCTCGTCAGGCATGACCGAAGCTGTTCCCTCGGTCGTTGAAAGCTCAACGCTCGTCGCTCTCCCGCTGGAAGCTTTGGACAGACGATAAACCTTGTCGAAAATGTCGTACTGAATCGGGTCGGTGTCCTGAAACTCGTCGATCAGCGCAATCGGATACTGCTGCCGAATGCGGGCCGCCAGCGTCTGACCACCGGGGCCGTTCAGCGCATCACGCAAGTGATGCAACAGATCATCGAAGCCCTGCAAGCCCTGCTGCTGCTTTGCCTGATGAAGACGTTCAGCCACCCATGTGGCGGCATGCATCAAGGCCCCATCCTTGCCATCAGGCAAGGCATCGATGGCGGGAAGCAGCTCACTCATGGCCCTGAAGGCGGGGTGATCGCAAGCGGCCTCAAAGTCTGAATCCATGGGTGAGGCCGCCTTCCAAGTCTCTCTCATGCCCGCCGGATTCAGTCGTGTATACACACCATTACTACGTGTGGGATGCGGCAATTTTCTTTCGGCATCATCAACCCAACTGCGTAAAGCACTGATCCAACTTGCTCGGCTGTTACGCTTAAGATTTTGGCCGTTAACCTCTTTTCTTGCCGCCATCTCCGCAAGCAGCTTTTCAATTTCTTCGATCCACCCATCCCGCCACGGCGCCTTCAAGCGATCCAGTTCAATAGCTGCCTCTGCCTTTGCTTTTGCCATGCACTCAGCCGGCGGCAACAGATTCGTGGTATCAAACGCGCTGAGCGATGGCAGAACCTGCGCAATGGCTTGCTGCAATGTGGCGGGGTCTTGCCACCAGTCACGCCATGCTTGAGCCTCTTCCTCATTCAGGGGATAGCAGAAAACCCGCCAATAATCGCGGCAGGCTTCTGCCAACAACTCGGCGGTGTCGGTGGCCAGCGTCTGGTTGAACATGCTGCCGCTATCGAAGGCATGCTCGGACAGCATCCGTTGACACCAACCGTGAATGGTGAAGATGGCAGCCTCGTCCATCCACTCGGCTGCCAACTGCAGACGAGTGGCGCAATCAGGCCATGATTCTTTCGGAAAACGCGCCTGAAGCCCTTGCAAAAAACCGTCGCCCGCTGACGCTTCCGATTCGGCCGATCCGTTTGCTCCGTTTGCCCCATCTTCCTCGCTTGCCGCCTCCGGCATGCTCTGCGCTTCGATGCCCGCCCTGAAGAAGGCAGCCGCTTCCGATAGCCGCGCCCGAATCCGGTCACGCAGTTCTTTGGTGGCAGCATCGGTAAAGGTCATGACCAGAATGTCCGGGGGTATCAGCGCCTTGCGGGCAGGCTCGGGCAGAGCCACAGTTTGATCATCCGATTGGGCTTCAGAACGATTGGGAAAAGCACCCAGCACCAAACGAAGATACAGTGCCGCAATCGTGTAAGTCTTGCCCGTGCCGGCG
Organism: Lautropia sp.; assembly: GCA_030532895.1. GTDB lineage: Bacteria > Pseudomonadota > Gammaproteobacteria > Burkholderiales > Burkholderiaceae_E > Lautropia. The sequence continues at coordinate 101,810 of JAUNKF010000007.1, forward strand.
CTGGCCTCGATCAGGCTGTTGCCGTACAACGGAAAGGACAGCGGATCGACCTGTTGTGGCGCGTTTATTTGTTCTGCCGCTTTCATTGAATCCGCTCTACGCACTTGCCCTGCATCCTGATCATCCAGCACAAGCTTTTCATCCTTCATGCCGATGCCTCGCCTGTCGTATCGGATGCTGTTTCCGTGCCAGGCCCTGATGAACCCTTTGAGGCGTCCTGCTCGCCCACCTTGATTGTCTGTCTGAATGGCAATAGCAGTGCCTGGGCCCAATCGGCCAATGCGCCGGTAGCCCAGAGCGATGGGATGTCTGGATAGGCGCGAAACAGATAAGGGCTGTCATCACGCTCACTTCGGCTGCCAAAGCGATCACTCCCCATACCCTCATATGCCTTGCGCATTTTCTGGGCGGCCTCGGCATGCTGAGCCTCAAAATCCTGCCAACTCACCCCCGCTGCTGTCGCCTCCCTGCCCAAAGCAGTTGGTGAATCAGCCTGCTCACCCGCATTCGTCAGGTCTGTGGTTTCGGCCACGCCGCCACCAGCAAGCTGTTCTTTCCCATCAGGCGATTTCAGAAATGCCTCAAACAGCCACACAAAGCTGGTGTTGATGGCAAAGGGCAACGGATGACGCATGCCATCCCGCCAGGCCATCAGCAAAGCCTGCCAGGCGGCCAGGGCTGCATCCCTCGACATGGGATTCAACTCGGCGTGTCCATTCTTGCCCAAGACCAGAGTGGAAATCGCCTGACCCGATACCTGCATCGCCAGATGCACAACCCAGTCATTGACCAGTTGCTCATGCCGATAAGCAGGTGGACTGCCTTTCTTGACCTTCGTGTGACTGCCTTCGTCCCCTTTCTTATTTGCCGATTTTTTCACCAGACTTCTGGATGTCAACACCACCCGAATACGCCGCCCGTCAGGGGCTTCGCGCAACTGATCGATGACACCCGAGACGGCAGGCAGATGTTGGGCCTCATCCGCCGGCCACTCGAAAGGCTGATCGGGCAGTGCGATCGGGTAGTCTTCAAGACACGTCGCATAGTCATCAAAGAGCTTCTGCATCGGCTCGGCCAGTTTCTGCCGAGTCAACGCGCCAAAAGCCCCCACCGGCAAATCACCCGCCCTGGTCAGTCGCGCAAGGCCGGCGTCCAGCGCCTCTTCACGGGATTGGCCGTTGGCAAAGGCATGTCGTTGCGCTTCGATCAGCTCGTTCTGAAACTGCCACTTGTCCAAGCCACCGATGGAGAAGCGCTCCTGATCCAGCGTGACCTCATCATCCTTGTCCAGCACGATGTTGAGCCGTTTGATGAAAAACTGTTTGGTCGGGTCTTTCAGGAAACGTCCCAATTCGATGAAGCTCAGCGCCTCCGGTAGCGGCATGGGGGGCAGTGTCGGCCACGCGCCTTCGGCATTCAAGCCCGCAGACTCAGCCGACTTGGCCGATGCAGCCAACACCGCCGATTTTTTCTCAGCCTCCAAGGCAGGCCGCCAGCTCTCGGCATAGGTGAACAAGCCTTGTTTCCTGCCCGCCGCATCAAAATAAGCGCGGCTGAAGGGCTGCAAGCGATGCTGTGTGGTCAGCGCGTCGAGCAGGTTGTCGGAGCCTTGCTGGCGCTCATCCTCTCGTGTCTCGCCCTGCTGCTCAGCCTGCCGCGACACCGCCGCCAGTTGCCAGCCCTCAGCCAGATGATCCCGCAACTGCGCCACCAGCACCGAGGGCGGCCGCACCGTATCATCATGAATGCTGCGCCCCACCCAGCTGATCGACAGCCGCTCTCGGGCCGACAGCAGCGCTTCCAGAAACAGGTAGCGGTCATCCTCCCGGCGTGAGCGGTCTCCCGGTCGGTAATCATGGGCCATCAAGTCGAAATCGGCTGGTTGGCGGCTACGCGGATAGTCGCCATCGTTCATGCCCAGCAGATAGACCTGACGGAATGGAATGGCCCGCATCGGCATCAAGGTGGCAAAAGTGACGGCGCCGGCAAAAAAGCGCTTGGACAGCCCTCCATCGTCGATATTGGCCAACCAGTGCTCCCGCACCACCGATAGCGGTAGCAGCAAGCTCATGCCCGTTTGCTCGCAATCCTCCCGCCACTGTTGCAGGCTTTCATTCAGGCGAAGCAGCAGCATCGCCTCGTGATCATCCCCTTCCGCGTCAAAAAATCGCGCCAACAGCGCGCTCAAACGCTCGGTCCAGGTGTCGGGGTCTGCCGTGTCGCGCAACACCGCCCAAGTCTCGGTCAGCGCCTCCACCAAAGCCACCAGATGACCCAGCTGCACGGCATTCAGTCCACTGATCTCATCCAGCGGCTCGATGCCGGCCCAGTCCCCCTGAGCGCCCACCGCATAGCCGAGCAGCATCCGCTTCAGGCCAAAGATCCAGCTGTTCTGCTCCACCGGATCAGGCATCTCCAGGGATTCACGCTGCGCGGGATTCAAGCCCCAGCGGATGCCGCTTTGCTCGATCCAGCGACGCAGCAGCGGCAAATTTTCCGCCTCGATCCCGAAACGACGTCGGACTGCCGGCACATCCAGCAGATCGAGCACCTTCGTGACCGCCACCCGATCCTGCGGCAGCTTCAACAGAAATTCGACCGCAGCCAGCAACGGCTCATGATGCCGCGCGGCCTGATCGGCCAGCGTGAAGGGGATGAAACGGGCGTGCTCTTCGCGCACCGATTCAGCCGCCGCTTCAGCCCTCCTGTCGCCCAACCGATGAGGTTCAGAAGACGACCGGTTCAGCCCGAACACGGCCTGCACATGCGGCGCATAATCGCCGATTTCCGGCACCATCACCATCACGTCACGCGGTTGCAGGCTGGGATCAGCCTCGAAGGCAGCGAGCAGCTGGTCGTGCAGCACCTCCACCTCCCGCTGGGGGCTATGGCACACATGAAAACGGATCGAGTGATCTTTCGTCGGATCGACCGCCGGCCAGCACTCACGTGTCTCGACAAGCGGCCTCAGGTCGAGGATGTCCTGCTGAAGCTGCTGCAACATCGTGCCCCACCGAGCGACAGGGCCTCCCCCCTCGCCGATCACACCAGCTGGCCCCCCGGCTGTCCGCTCGTCCAGCACGGCATCCGGCGCCACGGGCACCTGCTCATCCAGCGCAGGCAACGAATCAGCCTGCGACAAGCCCTCGACTGGGTTCACGAACACGTCAGCTCGACGGCTGATTTGCAGCAACCGGTTATGGGCTTGCACATGTTCATCATGCTCGGCCAACAGACCGATGAAATCCCGGCCCTGCCGCCCCCAGGCCGCCAGCAACGCATGGCCGTGATTCAGGCCCGTCACGCGCTGATGCAGCGCCTCATGCCCCGGACGGTGCGTGTGGCGAAAGCGGGTGGCAGCCAGCAGCGCCCGATCCGGGATCAGATCGGCCCAGAAATGCTGGCACGGGTTCTGCACGCACATCAGGATCTGAGACCAGCGGCCCAAGGTCGACAGCACGTCGAGCGACTGGCGCGGCAGGGCCGACAGGCCAAAGACCAGGACCCGACGGGGCAAGCCAGCAGGCCGTTCACGCCCCGGCTCGGCACAGGCCGCCATGAAACGCTGATGGATGACGGCCCGATTGCTGATGGCCGCCACCTCGCCGGCATCGGCCAGCAAGGCCCGCCACAAGCGGGCTTGCCACCGGTGCTCGGCTGGCAGCGGTATTTTCTTGCCGCGTTGCTTCTCGCCTTTTTGCGTGTACAGATCCCGCCCTTCAGCCCAATCCTGCAACCAATCGGCCCGATAAACCTGATACTGGTCATAGCGATCCGCCAATTGAGCGGCCAGCTGATGACGACGGCGCAGCTGCGGATCATCCTGCAAGAAGCGCCGCAGCGGCGCAAAATCCGGTTCATCCAGCCATTGGGGAAGCAATCGCATCAGACGCCAGGTGAGCAGATCGCTCCCGAAGGGCGCTCGGTCAGGCACCTGATCATCGCCGAGCACGGCCCGGTAAGCCTGCCAGATGAAACGTGAAGGCAACTGGATGTCGAGCGCAGCCGCAATGCCGAATCCGCCATCCCCCGCCGGCGTCGGGTCGGCTGCCAGCGACAACTGCAACCATTGCGCAATGCCATTGCTTTGCACCAGGATCACTTCGTTTTCCAAGGGCGACAGCGGATAGGCCCGCATCCAGTCACGCAGCAGATCGCGCAGCGTCTCGGACTGATTGCCGTGGATGACGATGAAACCCGGCTCCAGCTCGGAAGCCAGGCCGCTCATGCCTGGGCGACTCCGGCAAAGGGGCCGCTGCCTTCAATCCAGTGCGCCAGCAGCTCATTGACCCTGGCCGGTTGCTCCAAAGGCGCCAGATGGCCGCAACGTTCCAACACCACCATGTCGGCTGTGGGAATCGCATCGGCCATCTCTGCCGCCATCTCGGGTGGCGTCAGCATGTCCCCTGCCCCCACCATCACCAAGGTACGGCAGTGAATGTTCGGCAGATCGGGGCGGGAATCCGGGCGGCTCATGATGGTTTTCTGTTGGCGGATGAACGCCTCGGCCCCCACCTCGCTGGCCATGCCATTGACGACGCCCTCCAGCGCCTGGTCATTGGCCCGACTCTCATCCACCAGATTCGGATACAGGAGCGGCGGCACCCGCTCGAAACCACCCTGCTCAGCCAGCCGAATCAGCTTCTCACGCCTGTCCTGTCCTTCCGGCGTGTCAGGCCGTGCCGACGTGTCCATCAAGACCAGTTCCTTCACCCGTGCCGGTGCCTGTCGCAAGATCTCGAAAGCCAGATAGCCCCCCATCGACAGGCCCATCAAGCGGAACGACGGGGGTGCTTCATCCAGGATCAGCTGCGCCTGCACCTCGATGCTCTCGGCCTGCGTGGCATTGGCCACCATCACCGAGCCACTGCGCCAGAGCACGGGCAACTGCTCGGCAAAGAGGCGCGGGGTGCAGAGCAAACCGGGAATCAACAGGGTCGGCATTCGATGACTCATCGTCTTTCTGTCCTTTGGTTGGGCACAGGGGGAATGAAAGCAGCTTTGGCTTGTGTCATGGTTGCGCTCGACATGAGCAGATCATGTTCAGGGACTTTGGCAGGCCCAGCCCCTTGCATGACACGCTACTGAGCTACCAACAGCATAGCTGATCCCGAAATGACCAACCTCATCTTGTGGCGCGCAAACACAACGGACGCAAAAAAGGCACTGCCCGCCCGCGCCGCCTTGACGCCAACAATCAGTGCCTTTGATCCGTGCTGCAGCCAGCGCGGCGGAAAAGCCCCCGCACCTTCACGCCACGGCCTGTCAGCGCGTGTGCTGCCCCTGTCTGGCCATGATCAGGCCATGCGACGAGCCTTCTCGGCACGGGCGCGACGCTCGGCAAAACCGGGCGCGGCCGAACGACGATCCTTGCCGAACCCGCCCCCGAAACCACCGCCCGCAGGACGATGCCCCCCTGCCCCCGGTTTCGGCGCTTGCGCACGGGCATGATGAGGGTGATGGGGAGCGCCTTTGGCAGCGCGATGCCCAAAACCCGCACCCGCCTCGGCACGATTGACATGAGCACGATCCTTGCCGGCATACGACCCTTTGCCGGCAGCGCCACCGGCTCCTCGGGCGTCCGGCCGATAGCCACTGGCAGCATGAGCACGCCCCTGTGCCCGATGCCCATCATGGCCACGACCTTCACCAGAAGGCCAGCGCCCCGCCGTGCCGCGCCCTTCGCCAGACGTGGCACCATGATGACCATGACGCGTGCCAGCCCACGAGCGATGCGCGCCATCGGGTTTGCCACGGCGGCCTTCAAAGCCATGCCCATGACCACCACGGCCAACACGCGGCTTGCCGTGGCCAACACGATGATCCTTCTTCGGCTTTTTCTTCGGCATCGGCTTGAACTGCGCTTCGAGACCGGCAAACTCGCTCACCTGGATGTGGCGACCGATGAAGTGCTCGATCTTGCGCAGCGCGATCACATCCTCACGCCCCACGAAGGAAACAGCCTGTCCGCTCGCGCCGGCACGGCCAGTGCGACCAATGCGGTGCACATAATCCTCGGCCACACGCGGCAGCTCGTAGTTGATGACGTGCGTGATGGTCGACACATCGATGCCCCGCGCTGCCACATCGGTGGCCACCAGCACCTTGCATTCGCCCCGACGCAGACGATTCAGCGCGCGCGTGCGGTCACGCTGCGTCATGTCGCCATGCAGCGCCTGCACGGCCATGCCTTCATCCGTCAGCGCCTGCGCCAGCTCTTCCACATGGCGCTTCGTCCCCGAGAAGACGATCGCCTGCCCCAGACCGTCATCATTCAGGCATGCCTTCAGCAGCTGGCCACGATGACCGGGGTTGTCGACATAGACCACGTGATCATCGATCGGCACCAGATGCTCACGGCTGCGCTCGACCGTCAACCATGCCGGATCCTTCAGCAAACGCCCGGCGAGTAACTTCACGGCATGCGACAGCGTGGCGGTGAAGCAGACGGTCTGACGATCGTCGGGCAACGCCTCGGCAATGCTGATCACATCATCCGAAAAACCCATGTCGAGCATCCGGTCGGCCTCGTCCAGCACGAACATCTTCACGCGCGAGAGGTCGATTCGGCCGCCTTCGAGCTGGTCGATCAGACGACCGGGCGTGGCCACCAGCACCTCATACGGTGCCGACAGCGCCTTGTTTTGCAAAAAGTAGGAGGCGCCGCCCGTGATGCAGACGGTACTCGTTCGTGGCAGCAGCCGCGACAGCGACTGGCTGGTTTTGGTGACCTGCTGCGCCAGCTCGCGCGTGGGTGTCAGCACCAGCACCTGGGGGCCATTGGGCGTGCGGCCACGGCGGGCCTGCTTGCCGCCCACCTTGGGTTTGCTCTCCTCCCCTTGCACGGGCGGCTGATAAGCTGCCTGGGCTGCCATCGCGATGCCTTGCAAGGCCGGCAGCAGAAACGCGGCCGTTTTGCCGGTGCCGGTAGGTGCCGAGGCGATCATGTCGCGGCCGGCCAGCAACATCGGAATCGTCTTGGCCTGAACCGGTGTGGGCTTGTCGATGTCCATGCGCTTCAGGGCATCGATGAGCGGGCTGATCAGCCCCAGATCGGTAAAGGCGACACCCGCGTCAGCGTCGGCGTCGAGTGCGGTGACTTGAACTTCGGTATTCATGCTCTTCTCCAGCAAACCGATGCCTCATCCAGTGCCTCGTGTCCCGCGGCAGGCCCCAAACAGCCATGCTCACGACGTCACCGGCGCGGCGTGCCCACGCGATGACCGACTCAAAAGTCAAGGGAAGGAGATATCGGCAGGGCCATGTTGACCGGCCCTGATGGTTGACGGATGACCAAGAAGCATCGACGCCAACCAGGCTGAAGGCGCACCCCATTCAGAAAAACCATGGGCGCGCACGGGGCTAGAAATCGATGTTGCCCGACGAAAGAAGCGCCACGCAGATGCAAACACACTGCAAATACACACGATGCGCCATACGACCGGACTGCCATGCGGATGAAATTCCGTAACGCTCCACCCACAGGCCAAAAGAAGGTTGCGGCAACGACTGGATGCAACCTTTTTCGGAAACACGGTGATGATAGCCATTTCGCTATCGAAGTCAACCTGTTTTTTCAGGAAAACAATCGATCACCCCGCTGCGCACAGATCCCGCCCCTGAGCAGCGCGGATTTCATCGGGGGTAAATCCCAAAACGCCTTTCTCGCGTGGCAACACCATCCGCGTACGGCAGAAGGACTGTCGCCAGGACGAACCCGCGCACGACACGGGCTGATCATCATCAGGCATCTACATGAGAATATGAATCCATCTTTTTATCTTCCTTATACTAGCGCGTGTTATGCACGTCTTCGTCCCCACGAAAGCCCCTTTCGGGCGTACATGACACGCTCTAAAAGCCTTTACATCCACAGGCTCCGCGCCTTTTCCTTCATGAAACGCCTTTCAACACGCACAACAGGCTGCAGCGATGCCACCCTGTGCACCGATGACGCCTTTTCCCGGCACATGCCCGTCCTCATGCCCGCCGCCGTGGGTTTCAGGCCCCTGAAAACGGCGCTCACCGTCTCGGTGGCGCTGACCAGCCCACTGACATTGGCCCAATCATCCGAACTCGGTGAGGAAGCAACGCCCCTTGGCACCATCACCGTCAGCGCCAGTGCCGATGCGTCGGCCACGGGCCTCTCCAAGCGCGTGGCCGGTGGACTCACGGCTCGTGGCGGCCGGGTCGGCATCTTTGGCACCCAAGACCAGATGGATGTCCCCTTTGCCGTCACCAGCTACACGAACGAGCTGATCCAGGATCAGCAGAGCCAGAGCGTGGGCAGCGTGCTGCAGAACGATCCCTCGGTACGCACGGCACGCGGCTTTGGCAATTTTCAGGAAAGCTTCTTCGTGCGCGGCTTCATCCTCTACTCTGACGACATCGCCTACAACGGCCTGTACGGGGTGCTGCCACGCCAATACATCCCCACTGAGCTCTTCGAGCGGGTCGAGGTGCTACGCGGTGCCAGCACCTTCCTGACCGGTGCCACCCCTGGCGGCAGCGGCGCCGGCGGCACGGTGAACCTGCTCCCCAAACGGGCACCCAACGAGCCGCTGAACCGTGTGGACATCGGCCTTCACACGAGCAGGCAGTTTCATCTGGGCACCGATCTGGCCCGTCGTTTCGGCCCGAACGGCGAGACCGGCCTGCGCCTGAATGCCAGTTATCGCAAAGGGGGCAGCGGCATCGATCATGAAGACATGATGCTGGGCCTCGCCTCCGCCGCACTCGACTGGCGCAATGACCGACTGCGTCTGTCAGCCGATCTGGCCTTCCAGGATCATCAGCTGAAACAGACCCGCACGAACGTCTCGCTGGCCGACAATCTGACAAGCGTGCCTTCGGCCCCCGATGGCAAGACGAACTGGGCACAGCCTTGGAGTTTTTCCGAAGAGAACGGCCTCTTCGGCACGGTGCGGGGCGAATATGATCTGAACGAACAGGTCACGGGCTGGTTCGCCCTCGGCGGGCGCAGCAGCGACGAGGAAAACTCGCTCGCCAACCTGACGGTGAACGCCGCCAATGGCGATGGCAGCACCTACCGTTTCGACAACGGTCGCAAGGAGCAGGTGATCTCGACCGAATTCGGTCTGCGCGCGAACTTCGACACCGCTGGCGTCAAGCACGAAGCGGTCGTGTCAGCCTCCACCTTCAATCGCAAGAACGAGGGCGGCTACACCTTCGACTTCAGCAACACGCTCGACACGAACCTGTACCGTCCGGTGCGCTACGACAACGTGTCCTTCACCGATCGGGCCTCCTCGGGCAATTCGGTGAGCGAACCGGCCCTGCGGGAAAAAACCATGCTGACAAGCCTCGCCATCGGCGACACGATGCATTTTCTCGACGACCGCATGCTGCTGACGCTGGGCGCCCGTTACCAGACGCTGAAAGTCGACACCCATGCCTGGAACACCGGCGTGCTGGAAGAGCGCTACGACAAGCGCCGTACCAGCCCGATGTTCGGCCTCGTCTACAAGCTGCCGCAGAAGGTGTCACTCTACGCCAACTATATCGAAGGGCTGGCCAAGGGCGAGACGGCACCCGCCACACGTCAGGAACGGCCCGTCGCCAACCCTGGCGCACAGCTGGCCCCCTACGTCTCGAAGCAGAAGGAAATCGGCGTCAAATATGATGCCGGCAACACGCTGATCGGGCTGGCCCTCTTCACCACCGACCAGCCTCGCGCCTTCGTCAACGACGCCAACATCTTCACCGCATCGGGCAAAAATCGCCACCGTGGCGCCGAGCTGATGATTCAAGGCCAGCCGATTCGTGGTTTGACCGTGCTGGGTGGGCTGACGCTGCTCGATGCCAAGCAGATAACGACCGGCGACGCCACCACCGATGGCAAGCGCGTGATCGGTGTGCCGAAACACCAGGGATCGCTCACCGTCGACTGGCAACTGCCGTGGGTCTCGGGTCTGTCGACCAACGCACGGCTAGTGACGACCGGCGGCACGAAGGCCAATGCCACGAACACGCTGACGGCGCCGGGCTGGTCCCGTCTGGATATCGGGGCAAGCTACCTGATGGATGTGGGCGGCAACCTCGTGACAGTACGCGCCCGTATCGACAACCTGACGAACCGACGGTACTGGTCGTCCGTCGGGGGACATCCCGGCTCGGGCTATCTGGTGCAAGGTGCGCCACGCACCTTCAGCCTCGGTGCCTCGGTCGACTTCTGATGCGATGAGCCAGCCCCTATGAGCCAGCCCGATCGTGGGCTGGCGACACGCATCACTTTTTCAAGGGAATCGGCGTGCCGACATCGATCGGCACGGCGGCCACGCTGTTCTTGGGCGAGCCATCGATCACCTTGTCGGAATAGGTCAGGTACACGAGCGTGTTCCGGTCGGGATCGACCATGCGCACCACGTGCAGCCGCTTGAAGAGAATCGAAAGCCGCTCACTGAAGACCGACTCCTGTTTCTTCAGCGGTCGGGCAAAACTCACCGGCGCCACCTGGTGGCAGGAAATCGAGGCTTCCGACTTGTCTTCGGCCAAGCCCAGCGAGCCTTTCACACCACCGGTACGCGCCCGTGAGACATAGCAGGTCACGCCCTGGGCAACCGGGTCATCGAAGGCTTCGACGATGATGTCGTCGTCACGGGTCAGCAGCTTGAAGACCGTGTCGACCGTGCCGATGACCCGTTCCTTGGCCTCGGCCGGTACGGGTGAGAGCCACAGCGTGGCACCGGCCGTGAGAGCCAACAGCGCCGACAACGGGCGCAACAAATGCGTGGGACGGCTTGGAAAAGTGCAGGGATTCGTCATGCGTGCAGGCTCCTCGATCAGTACAGGATACGGGCGCGGATCGTGCCCTCGATGGCCGACAACTCGTTGAGCGCCACCATGCTGGCCTCGGTATCGACATCGACCACCACGTAGCCGACGTGCTGATTCGTCTGCAGATACTGCGCGGTGATGTTGATGCCCGCCTTCGAGAGCCGCTCGTTGATCTGCGCGAGAATCCCTGGCGTGTTGTGGTGGATGTGCAGCAAGCGGCACTGACCGGGGTGGGCCGGCAGCGAAACCTCCGGGAAATTCACCGCCGACAGGGTGGAGCCATTGTTGCTGTAGCGGATCAGCTTGGAAGACACCTCGCGGCCGATGCTTTCCTGCGCCTCACCGGTGGACCCCCCGATATGTGGCGTCAGCAGCACGTTCTCGAACGGAATCAGCGGCGACTCGAACTGCCCCTCATTGCCTTCCGGCTCAACCGGAAACACATCGATGGCCGCACCCAGGATGTGCTTCGATTCGAGCGCACGGGTCAGCGCATCGATGTCCACCACCGTCCCACGGGAGGCGTTGATCAGGAAGCTGCCTTTTTTCATGCGGGCCATCTGCTCGGCCCCCATCATCTGTTTCGTGCTGGGCGTCTCGGGCACGTGCAGGCTCACGACATCGGCCTCGGCCAGCAGATCGTTCAGGTTCGCCACCTGACGCGAGTTGCCCAGCGGCAGCTTCGTCTCCACATCATAGAAAATCACGCGCATGCCAAGATGCTCGGCCAGCACACCGATCTGCGTGCCGATATGGCCATAACCGACGATGCCGAGCGTCTTGCCACGCACCTCGAAGGAGTTGGCCGCACTCTTTTGCCAGCCGCCCCGGTGCAGCACCGCGTTCTTTTGCGGAATGCCGCGCATCAGCATGATGATTTCGGCCAGCACCAGTTCGGCCACACTGCGGGTGTTGGAAAACGGCGCATTGAAGACGGGGATACCACGACGTGCGGCCGCATCCAGTGCGATCTGGTTGGTGCCGATGCAGAAGGCACCGATGGCCACCAGCTTGGGCGCCTGCGCGATGACGGCCTCGGTCAGTTGCGTGCGCGAGCGGATACCGATGAAATGCGCATCCTTGATCGCCTCGATCAGCTGATCGCCATCGAGCGCCTTGGGAAAGGTCTGGATCTGGGTATAGCCATCGTCGATGAAGCTGTCGACAGCCGACTGATGAATGCCTTCCAGCAGGACGACTTTCAATTTGTTTCTATCAAGCGAGAGGCGCACGTCTGTATCCTTGAGAATGGGAATGCGACAAAGGGAAGCTATGAGGCCAGCGATGTCAGGGCACAAGCCCTGGCCCCACACACAGGTGCCAAGGCAGGACAGGCCACGTTGCCGGAGATCGGGCTGACGTGCATCGGCGCATCAGACAGGCCATGCCCGGATCATGCGGCACGGAAGGTCTGGCCCCACCTCAGGCGAGCATCCAGGCCAAAGCTGATGCACAATGAACGTCTGGCCTGCCATCCTGTTGCCAGACAGCCAGCCAAGCGGCCAATAAACCCCTAATGGTAGCGGTTTACACGCACACTGCCCTACCCTTCGGGCACATCTGTAGCACAATCCGGGCAATGTCCCTTTTTCCGTTCCCTGAGCAAGCGTTGTGAGCATCGAAGAAACGAACCCGTCCAACCCGCCTGCCACCGAAGCTGGCACCGCCGCGCCAGCCGTGCAGACTGCCACATCCGAGGCACAAGCCCTGACACCTGCGGCGCAGGCTGCCACGCCTGAGACAGAGATGCCGACACCTGCCACAGCAGCCAGCACGACTGACACGGCGGCAGCCGAGTCTGCGGCTCAGGCAGCCCCCGAGGAAGCGCAGGCGCCCAAACCTGAAGCACTGGCTGATGCCCCGGCAGCGGCATCCATGCCGGCAGCCCCGGTACTCGCCCCGACAACGGAAACACCCAAGCCCTCGCCCGAAAACCTGCCCTTGCCCGACGCACTTCAGGCCATCGATGACCAGATCCGCGCCGCGCTCATCATGGTCGCGCATGGCAATGCACGCCTGTCGAAGCTGGCCGGCAACATCCGTTTTTCCTATCTGCAACGTGATGAATCCCAGCTGATCGCTGAACGAAAAAAGCTGAAAACGGCCTTCCAGCAGGGAGAATGCACTGAAGTCGAGCTGAAACCCGGCCTTGAAGCGCTGTTGCAGAAAGCCGAAAGTCAGGCTGGCAAGTTGATCGCGCCGCCCGCCAAAGTGGTGGCCACCGACGCAGATGCCCCCACCACCCCCTTGCCCGCCGAGCGTGTCAACCAGATCCGTCGCGCGCTGCGCGAAGCGATGATGTCGCTGGCCGCCGCGGCCCCGCTGCACCTGCAAATCGAGCTGGCGCCCGGCTTCTCGGAACTCGAACCGGACATCATGGCGATGGCCGCCCGCATCCACGCCCTGCACCGTCAGGTGCTCGGCTCACTGAAATCGATTCGCTGGACATCGCCCACCACCTGTACGCTGGTGTTCGACAACGGCAAAGACAACAAGGAAGTGGAAGCCGTCTTTGGCGAACAAGGTTTGTCCAGCCTGCCCGACGAATACCGCCAGAACCAGAAAGCAGCCCCCGGCAGCCGGCCTGCCGGACAAGGCCGACCAGCGCCACGGCGCAGCGGTGCAGGTGGCAAGCCGGGCCAGCGTCCTGGTGGTGCCAATGGCGCCAGGCAAGCCCGCAGCCAGCAAGGCGGCGACGGGGCCAATGCCGGTGACGCTGGCGGCCGAGACCAGAAGGCGCACGCGCCAGGCAAGCGTCCACAGGGACAGCACCGCGCCGGTGCAGGCGCCTCGGACAACCAGCATCAGCACGGCAGACGCCCACCGAAAGGTGGCAAAGGGCCAAACCAGCACGGCGACGCGGGATCAGGCGCGCCGAGCAACAAGGGGGGACAGGGACGCCCGCATGGCAAACGCCCTCACGGCGCTCAAGCCGGCTCGCCGGGCCGACGTGCTGAGGGACAGGATCAGCGCGGCAACCGCGGGCACAAATCCTTCCCGAGCAATTCGGCCATGGCCGACAAGCTCAAGGCTGCGCTGGGCGGCTTGAAGCTGTCCGGCACGAAGAAGGACTGAAAACCCCTACATTTTCCGTGTCAAAACGACATCAGGTGCAGAAAAGCCGTGTTTTCCAGGGCTTTTCTGCGTGGTTCATCGTAAAAAAGCATGGAAAATGCAGACAAGAACCAACGAATTGATACAGCCGCTGGTCTTTGGAATCAGACCATTGTTAAGATTCTCAACAACCTCCCCATATTGGGCAGGTATTTTCGATCGTTTCAAGAACCGTTCTACACATCATGGCCACTGCTAAAAAGCCTCAACGCGCTGCCGCCCCCGCCACCAAGAAAGCCGCAGCCAAACCGGCTGCAGCCAAGTCCAAAGCCGCTGCCACCAAGGCTGCCGCCAAACCCGCTGGCGCCACCCTCAAACCGATCAAGGAAACCTTCACCAAGGTCGCCCTTGCTCAGCATCTGGCGGAACAGACCGGCATCGAAACCAAGGCAGTCAAAGCCGTGATGGCCGCGCTGGAGCTGACCATTCTGGCTTCGGTTCACAAGCGCGGTGCCCGCGAGTTCACCCTCCCCGGCCTGCTCAAAATCGGTGTGCAGGACGTGCCCGCCAAGAAGAAGCGTCGTGGCATCGACCCCTTCACGGGTGAGGAGCGCGAATTTGCCGCCAAGCCGGCCACGGTTCGCATCAAGGTGCGCGCCCTGAAGAAGATCAAGGACGCCGCACTCTGATCCGCCATCGAACAAGGCACCGTCCGCAGCCCCACGGCGCGAATGCGGTGCCTTCTGATGCCGCTTACTGACCGATGACCTCCGCGGCCTCGGCTTTCAAGGCATCCGACAGAGTCACGCCCTGAAGGGCTGCTGCCTTCGGGTTCAGCGTGAGCTTCAGCACGTCGCTGGTTTCGCTCGCCATATCACCCGGCTTCTCGCCTTTCAGGATGCGCAACACCATCCGCCCAGCCTGACGCCCCATCTCGTAGTAGTCGATGGCAAGCGCGGCAACGGCGCCCCGCTGCACGCTCGAGCGATCGGCCGCGATCAGCGGGATCTTCGCATCGTTGCCCACCTTGATCATCGCCTCATAGGCCGAGATCACGTTGTTGTCGTTGCCGCTATAGAACACATCGACCTTGCCAACCAGTCGACGGGCGGCCAGACCCACATCGACCGAACGCGGGGCAGCCGCCTCCACCAGGCCGATATCGTGTTTGGCAAGTGCTGCCTTCAGCTCACGCATCGCCGTCACCGAGTTGGCCTCGGCCGGACTGTAGACCATGCCCACGTTCTTCACGTCCGGCACGATCTTGCGGATCAACTCGACCTGACGGTCCGGATCAAGACGGTCGGACACACCTGTCACATTGGTGCCGGAAGGCGCCAACGACTTGACGAGCTGCGCGGCCACCGGATCGGTGATGGCGTTGTAAACGACCGGTATCTCGCGGGTGGCCGCCACCACCGCCTGCGCCGATGGCGTGGCGATGGGCACGATCACATCAGGCCGGTCACCCACGAACTTGCGCGCAATCTGCGCGGCCGTACCGGGATTGCCCTGCGCACTCTGGTAGGCCCAGCTCAGGTTCTTGCCCTTTTCATAACCGGCCGCTTTCAGCTCGTCGAACAGACCATCACGCAATGCATCGAGTGACGGATGTTCGACGATGGACAGTACCGACACGGCCTTCTTCGGCAATGGCTCGGCGGCCCAGCTGCCCGACTGCCACCCCAGCCCCGCCACCACCAAGGCAGCGGCTGCCATGCCTGCCATCAAGGATCGGCGAAAAACGAGGGGGCGTGCTGTCATCATCGAACTCCTGAACATCAACGAAGAAGGTGGGTCGACATTCTACGCACCGAATGCCCCAGGTCGTCAAATGTGGCCGACGAATATCCTTCTTCCGTATAACGCCAAGACCGCCATGGCAGCCCGGCTGCCAGACGCCGTTTCCGCCAGAATCGCGTGCTGAGCGGGGCAAAAACGTAGCGTCTGGGCGCATCCGGGCAAAGTTGTTCCCGCAGGGCGGGCTTGCCACCGAAGCCGATCAATCAAGCAGCAAGGAATCGTCGGCCAGCTCTTCGCCACGTGTCTTCTCGAACATGGCGAGCAGATCCTTCACGCTCATGCCCTCACGCTGCTGCCCGGCCACATCGAGCACCACCCGCCCCTGGTGCAGCATGATCGTTCGGCTCCCATATTCGAGCGCCTGCTTCATGCTGTGTGTCACCATCAGCGCCGTCAGACTGTTTTCCTCGATGATGCGTGCAGTGAGGTCGAGCACGAAGGCGGCCGTTTTCGGGTCAAGCGCGGCCGTGTGTTCGTCAAGCAGCAGGATGCTGGAAGGCTGCAACGCGGCCATCAACAAGCTGATGGCCTGACGCTGCCCGCCCGAGAGCAGACCGATCCGGTCATCCAGCCGATTTTCAAGGCCAAGTTTCAAGACCGACAGGCGCTCACGGAACAGCTCACGGGCCTGACGATCGATGGCACGGCGCAGCCGCTTGGACTGGCCCCGCGCCAGCGCGAGTGCCATGTTCTCCTCGATCGTCAGTGCCTCACAGGTGCCCGCCATCGGATCCTGAAAGACCCGCGCCACCTTGCTCGCCCGCTGCCAGGCAGACTGGCCGCGCACGTTCTCACCATCGATCTCGATCACGCCCTCGTCAGGCTGAAGATCACCCGAGACGATATTGAGAAAGGTGGATTTGCCCGCCCCGTTGGAACCGATCACCGAGACGAATTCACCCGCCGGAATCGTCACGCTCAAGCCACGGAGCACATGATTTTCGATCGGCGTGCCGGGATTGAACGTGACTTGCAGGTTTTCGGCTTTCAGCATGATCAACCAGCCCCCGGCACGCGACGCGATGCCTTCCGTTTGGCCATGAAGCGTGGCAGCACGAGGGCAGCCCCTACCAGCACGGCCGTCACCAGATTCAGATCCTGGGCTTCAAGGCCGATGAAATCGCTGTTGAGTGCGATGGCCACCATCACGCGATAGACGACGGCGCCCAGCAGCACGGCGAAGGTCGTCCACACCATCCGGCGAGCAGGCAACACGCCCTCGCCCATGATGACGGCCGCCAGACCGATGACGATCGTGCCGATGCCCATCGAGATGTCGGCGCCCCCCTGACTCTGCGCAAACAGCGCACCGGCCAGCGCCACCAGCGCATTGGAAATGGCCATGCCCAGCAGCACGGCACGGCCGGTGTTGACCCCTTGAGCACGGGCCATCCGGGCATTGGCCCCGGTGGCCCGCAGGGCCAGACCCAGCTCGGAGGCAAAGAAACGATCCAGCGCCCATTTGATGAGCCCCACCAGCAGCAACAACGCGAGCGGTCGTTCCACGTAATCGGGGAACCAGTCGGGCAGTACCGAGAACACCGTCGGTTCGGTGATCAGCGGCACGTTGGGGCCACCCATCACCCTCAGATTGATCGAGTAGAGGGCGATCATCACCAGAATGCCGGCCAGCAGATCCATGATCTTCAGCCGCACATTGATGAAACCCGTCAGCCCCCCGGCTGCCGCGCCCGCCACGGTCGCCACCAATGTGGCCACGAAGGGATCATGTCCCGTGGAGATCAGGATGGCAGCCGTGGCACCGCCCAGCGGAAAGCTGCCATCCACCGTCAGATCCGGGAAGTTCAGCACCCGGAACGTCATGAACACACCAAGGGAGACCAAGCTGAAAACCAGACCGATTTCCAGCGCTCCCCACAGGGTATAGAGAGACACGTCAGCGGCCCACGATCTCGGTTGCTTCGGCCTTCAGTTGCTCGGACAGCTCGATGCCCTGCTTCTTGGCAGCCTGCTCGTTGAGGATCAGCTCCAGATTCTCACTGGTCTGGCTTGGAATGTCGCCAGGCGCGTCTCCACGCAGGATCTGCACCACCTGACCGCCAGCCTGCAAGCCCAGATTGCGGTAATTGACGCTGAGCGCAGCGACGGCGCCACGGCGGGCACTGTCGGAGTCAGCTGCAATCAGCGGCAGCTTCGCATCGTTGGCCACCTTGACGAGCGCCTCATAGGCAGCGACGACGTTGTTGTCGGTGTTGCTGTAGATCAGATCGACCTTGCCCACCAGACGACGGGCAGCCTGACCGACATCCACCGAACGGGGCGCGGCAACCTCCATCAGTTCGATGCCTTCCTTGCCCAGCGCTTCCTTCATCTCGCGCACGGCCACCACGGAGTTGGCCTCGGCCGGGCTGTAAACCATGCCGACCTTCTTGACCTTCGGCAGCACCTTCCTGATCAGATCGACCTGACGCTCGGGCAGCAAGCGGTCGGACACCCCCGTGACATTGCCACCGGCCGGCCCCATCGTCTTGACGAGCTGAGCAGCCACCGGATCGGTGACGGCACCGTAGACAACCGGAATGCTTTTCGTGGCGGCCAACACGGCCTGAGAGGCCGGCGTGCTGATGGCCACGATCACGTTCGGCTTGTCACCCACGAACTTGCGGGCAATCTGAGCGGCCGTACCCGTGTTGCCCTGCGCACTCTGAAACGTCCACTTCAAATTCTTGCCGGCTTCATAGCCGTGCTGCTTGAGTGCATCGCTGACACCGTTGCGAAACGCATCCAGCGCCGGATGATCCACGATGGTGATGACGGACACGGCAGGTGTCTCTGCCTGCACGGCCGGCGACAGGCAGAAGCCGGCCGTCAGCACGGCAGCTGCAGCCACCTGGGCCAGGAATGGCCGCCGCATGAACTGGGTTTGAACGGTCATGGCTATCAAGCCTCCTTCCTCTACATTTGGCGCGTTGCATTATAGAGGCATGCCCTGAACTGTCATGCGCCTGCTGTCGGACTAGGTATAAGCCCTGAGAGACACCAAGCTTGTTCGTGCCTCACACCTTCGTGAGCACATGACACGCTCTAAAATCATTGCCCCACCCTCCCCCAGCACACCGCCCTCATGGATTACCTCATCGTCACCCTTGCCTCCCTCTTTGCCGGCCTGGTCGACGCCATCGTGGGCGGCGGCGGATTGATTCTGGTGCCAGCGCTCTTCGCCACCTTTCCGGGCGCCGCACCGGCAACCCTGTTCGGTACGAACAAGAGCGCTTCGATCTGGGGGACGAGCCTCGCCGCCCATCAGTTCAGCCGACGTGTGCGGCTCGTCTGGCCCGTGCTGCTGCCGGCACTCGCCTGCGCCTTCCTCGGCAGCCTCGTGGGTGCCTGGGCCGTGACGCTGGTCGACCCAGGCTTCCTGCGCAGGATCTTGCCGCTGGTCCTGTTGGCCGTGCTGCTTTACACGCTGAAGAAGAAAGATCTGGGCACACAGTCCGTGGCACGCCATTCATCGCGAACCGAAACCTGGCTCATGAGTGCCATCGCACTGGTGATCGGCTTCTATGATGGTTTTTTCGGGCCTGGTACCGGCAGCTTCTTCGTCTTTCTCTTCGTGCGCCTGCTGGGTCATGACTTCCTGCAAGCCTCGGCCAATGCCAAATTCCTCAACGTGGCCACCAACCTCTCGGCCGTCGGTCTCTTCGCGTTCAAGGGGCATGTCTGGTGGCACCTGGCCATCGCGATGGCCATCGCCAACATGGCGGGCAGCCTGATCGGCACCCGCCTCGCACTACGTCACGGCGCAGGCTTCGTGCGCAAGGTGTTCATCCTGGTGGTGGGGGCGCTGATCCTGAAGACGGGGTACGATGCGCTGATGCTGTAAAAGACAAGGACGTCAGCGCGTCCGATCCACGAGCGGCTTGTGATCGACCATCGACAGCTTCGGCCGATCCGGCTCTACAGCCGTCAACGGCTCGACCTCACGGATCTTGGCAGGCGCATCCGCGGCCAGCTGTTGATAAACACGGGTACCCACGGATTTCCAACGGATCTCATCGTCGGACAGCGCTCGCACAACCTTGGCCGGCGCCCCCAGGGCCATGCTGTTGGGCGGGACTGCCATACCGGCCTTGACGAAAGCCATTGCACCCACGATGGCATTCTCCCCGATGACGGCGCGATCCATCACAACCGCATTCATGCCAACCATCGCATTCCTGCCGATACGACAGCCGTGCAGGATGGCGCCATGCCCGATATGCCCGTCCTCCTCGACCAGCACCTCGGTATCCGGAAAACTGTGCGCCACACAGTTGTCCTGGAAGTTCGCCCCTGCCTTCAGCTCGATCCGGCCGAAATCACCTCGCAACACCGCATTCGGCCCCACGTAGCAGCCGGCCCCGATGATCACATCGCCGATCAGGACAGCAGTGGGGTGAACATAGGCAGATGGTTCGATAACCGGCACGATACCGTCATAAGCATAGACCTTGGCCATTCAGTCCTTTCCTCCTTCCAAGTCAGACCGCGCTTGAGAAGACCCTGAAGCCTTGACGGCGCACGGCGACTTGTCAACCCACGATGCCAGGGCGAGCGCGTGGACACACAAGTTCATCACCCCCCCCAGGTTTTGGCCACCATCGTCAGCACATCATACTGGGCCACGACCTCGTCCTTCTGGTTGGTGACGAGACAGTCCCAGCGCACTTCACCATGCTCGGCATTGGCCCGTGGATTGATTTCCTTGCAGGTGAGCCGAACACCCAGCGTGTCACCGGCATACACCGGCGTCATGAAGCGCAGATTGTCCACGCCATAGTTGGCCAGCACCGGGCCGGGGGCAGGATCGACGAACAAGCCGGCAGCGAAGGACACGATCAGGTAGCCGTGTGCCACCCGCCCATCGAAGAAGGGATTGGCCTTGGCCGCCTCTTCGTCCATGTGCGCATAGAAGGTGTCACCCGTGAAGCTGGCGAAGTGCTCGATGTCCGCCAGCGACACCGTGCGCTTCGCGGTGATCAGCTGATCACCGACCTTCAGCTCGGCCAATGACTTGCGAAACGGATGACGATCATCCTGCCTCACCGGCGCTCCCTCCACCCAGCGCCCGGTGACTGCACTGAGCAGTGCGGGTGCACCCTGCACACCCGTACGCTGCATGTAGTGCATCACGCTGCGAATACCGCCCAGCTCCTCACCGCCTCCGGCACGGCCAGGGCCACCATGCACGACCCCCGGCATCGGAGAACCGTGGCCAGTGCAACTCTTCGCGCTCTGGCGATTGCCCAGCATCACGCGCCCGTGGAAAGGGGCAATGCCGAGCACGAAGGCTTCGGCCACGGCAGGATCATTCGTGAACAACGAGGCCACCAGACTGCCCTCCCCACGACCGACGAGCTCGACAGCCTGCTCGATGCTGTCATAGGGCATGATCGTGCTGACCGGGCCGAAAACCTCGAGCTGATGAACACGAGTGGCCTTCAGCGGTTCTTCACAAAAGAGCAGTACCGGCGAGAAAAAAGCCCCCTTGTCGACATCACCAACGACACCATCCTGCCGATCAGGATCGCCGACGACGACTTGCGCCTCCGTCATCAATTCGGCAATGCAGGCACGAACCTCTTCACGCTGATGCAGACTCGCCAGCGGCCCCATCGTCACGGACGGATCGCTCGGATTGCCGAGCACGACCCTGGCCAGACGCTCGCGAATCGCTGCGATGACCGATTCAACCATGGCGCGAGGAACCATGATACGGCGGATAGCCGTACACTTCTGACCCGCCTTGACCGTCATCTCGCGAACGATCTCCTGGACGAACAGCTTGAACTCAGGCTCCTCTGGCATCACATCCGTGCCAAGCACCGACGCATTCAGGCTATCCGCTTCCATGTTGAAGCGCACCGAATTCTGGACGATCGCGGGGCTGCTACGCAGCGTCTGACCCGTGCTGGCCGAACCGGTGAAGGTCACGACATCCTGGCCGTCCACCTGTGAAAGCAGATCACCGACCGAACCGCAGATCAGCTGTAACGCGCCTTCGGGCAACACACCGGTAGCCAGCATCCGCCGAACCATCAGTTCGGTCAGATAGGCGGTCTGGCTGGCTGGCTTGACGATGGCCGCCATACCGGCCAACCAGGTGGGTGCCAGCTTCTCCAACATGCCCCAACACGGAAAATTGAAGGCATTGATGTGAATCGCCACACCCTGCAACGGCGACAGGATGTGCTGCGCACTGAAACTGCCATCCCGTGACAGACGCTCCAGGCCCCCATCGACCAGCACACGGGCGTTCGGCAACTCTCGGCGCCCCTTCGAGGCATAGGTCATCAAGGTGCCAATCCCCCCCTCGATGTCGATCCAGCTGTCAGAACGAGTGGCACCGGTTCGGGCCGACAGCTCATAGAACATCTCCTTGTCCGCCATCAGCGCCTCGCCCAGCACCTTCAGCATCAAGGCCCGCTGATGGAAGCTCATGGCCCGCAAGGCGGGACTACCAACCTTGCGCCCATAGTCCAGCACTTCCGCAAAATCGATGCCACTGGCATCGATCAGCGCCACCGTTTCACCGGTGGACGCATCCAGCAGCGCCTGCCCCTCTCCGTTGCCCGCCGTCCAGCGTCCCAACACATGACTCTCCAGACGCGGCGGCTGCGTTTTTTGTTCAAACATCACTTTACTCGGCTGTTGATGACTTTCATTCGTCGTAACTGACCACCAGACGTTCAGTCAGCGGATAACACTGACAGCTCAGCACATAACCTGCTTCCACTTCATAGTCTTCCAGCGCATGGTTGACCACCATCTCGACCTCGCCCTCAAGCACCTTGGCCTTGCAGGTCGAACACACCCCGGCCTTGCAGGCATACGGCGCTTCCAGGCTGTGCTCGATCGCGGCATCGAGCAGGCTCTGGCCCTTCATCGGGAACGAGAAGCTGCGTGCCACGCCATCCAGCGTGACCGTGGCCTCGCATCGTGCCGTGCTGATGTTGTCAGCCTTGGCTGCCGTCGTCTGACGTGCACGCCCTTGCCCTGCCGCGAACAGCTCAAACTTGATTTGATCCTTGTTGAGCCCATGCGCCTTCAGCGCCTCGGCAATGGTCAGCATCATCGGCTCCGGCCCGCAGATGAAGGCTGTATGCACGGAATTCAGATCGAGCCAGCGTTCAAAAAGTTCGTCACACTTGTCTCGGGTCAGCATGCCCGTGAACAGGTCAATTTCCTGCCCCTCGCTGTTGAAGATGTGGATGACCGAAAAACGTCCCAGATACAGGTTCTTCAGATCCTCCAGCTCCTCACGGAACATGACCGAGCTGATCTGCTGATTGGCGTACACCAGCGCGAAACGCGAGGCCGGTTCACGGGTCAGACGGCTCTTGATGATCGACAGCAATGGCGTGATGCCACTGCCACCGGCAAACCCCAGATAATGGTGAGCCGATTCAGGCGCCATCGGGATGTGGAAGTTGCCCATTGGCGGCATCGCCTCAAGCGTGTCGCCCACCTTCAAGGACTCGTTCGCCCAGGATGAAAAGGCGCCACCGGCAACGCGCTTGATGCCGACGCGCAGCACGCCGTCGTCCAGGCCCGAACAGATCGAATAGGAGCGGCGCAACTCGTCACCATCGAATGAGCGGCGGAAGGTCAGATACTGCCCAGGAATGAATCGAAAACGTTCTTCGTCACCTGCCTGCGGCTTCAGCGTCACCACGACCGCATCACGGGTCTCGCGGCGAACATCGACGACTTGCAGTGGATGAAAACGTGCCATGTAGGTCTCCGTGGATGGTGCTTATCGGTGTCATGCACGCCCAGAGGGGCTTGTCAAGGGGACGAATAGGTGCCTGACACGCTCTAAATGCATTTGAAGTAATCGAATGGTTCCAGGCAATCAAGACATCGGTAATTGGCCTTGCAGGGCGTGGAACCGAACTGGCTGACACGAGAGGTGTGCTGCGAGCCGCAACGGGGACAGGGAACCGGCTTGCTGCCGGCGCCATCTCGCTTGAGCCAGATGCGTCTTGCCCCCGTGCGGGTGGCATCACCGGCGTCCGCTTCCTCTGGCGGGGCTGCATCGAGCGGCGGCGCTATGCCGTACTCACGCAATTTCATGCGCCCCTTCTCGCTGATCCATTCAGTCGTCCAAGCCGGTGCGATCCGACGTTCCAGACGCAGATCCACCACCCCGTGACCACGCAACGCG
This sequence comes from Lautropia sp., assembly GCA_030532895.1. Taxonomy (GTDB): domain Bacteria; phylum Pseudomonadota; class Gammaproteobacteria; order Burkholderiales; family Burkholderiaceae_E; genus Lautropia. The sequence goes on from JAUNKF010000007.1 coordinate 125,631, forward strand.
GTCTCAATATCCCGATGGATGATTGACGTGGCAGGACATCCTGAGTAGGTTGGCGTCACCACCACGACCAGGGTGTGGCCCTCGTGGCGAACCTCCCGGATGATGCCGAGATCGACCAGAGAAATGACCGGAATCTCGGGATCAGGAACCTGATCAAGCCACTGCCAAACCTGATCGACCGACGGATTGAACCGTTCGTTCACGATGTCCTCCCTTCATCACCAGGTACTGCCAGGGTAGGCGCGCTGCAGGAATTGCATGTCGGCCAGGATATAGCCCAGGTGCTCGGTATGACGGCCCTGCTTGCCTCCCCGATGTGCAAACTCATCGTCGGGCATCTTCAACGTGGCTTCGTCGAACACGGCACGAACCTGTCTGAACCATGGTTCACGCAGAGAGGAAGGCAGCGGTGCCACACCGGCCCCGGCCAGTTCCTCATCCACCGCGTCGTCGATGAACAGTTCACCAACATAGGGCCAGAGATCGTCCAGCGCCTTCTGCATACGGGCATGGCTTTCCTCAGAGCCATCACCGAGGCGGATCATCAGATCGCTCGAACGTTCCAGGTGATAGCTGACCTCCTTGATGGCTTTTTGTGCCACTTCGGCCACTTCGGCATCACCTGATGCCGTCAGCGCCTCAAGCTGCAGCAAATGCCAACTGTCGAAGAGGAACTGTCTCATCAACGTACGGGCGTAGTCGCGATTCGGCTGCTCGACCAGCAACAAATTGCGAAACTCATAAGCGTCTCGGAGATAGGCAAGATGGTCGGCTGTCTTGCCATCCCCACCTTTCTCGGCCGCCATGCCCAACCAGTACTGCGTCTGACCGATCAGGTCGAGCGCCACGTTGGCCATCGCGATATCTTCTTCCAGCACCGGCGCGTGACCACACCACTCCGAAATGCGGTGCCCGAGAATCAGCGTGTTGTCCCCCATGCGCAGCAGGAACTCACGCAGCGCCTGAAGGGATGTGGTTTTCACGGTCTCACGCATCACATGTGCCCCACTTCTTCAGGAATCTTGAAAAACGTCGGATGACGATACACCTTGCTGTTCGAAGGCTCGAACAACGGGCCTTTTTTCGACGGCACACTGGCCGTGATGTCCACCGATTTCACGACCCAGATACTCACCCCCTCATTGCGGCGGGTATAGACATCACGCGCGTTGTTGATCGCCATTGCGGCATCGGGTGCGTGCAGGCTGCCCACATGCCGGTGATTGAGGCCGTGTTGACCACGGATGAACACTTCCCAAAGAGGCCATTCGTGAGACATGACATTCTCCTTCCACGTAACTTGGTTTCGTCGGGCCAAGACATCAGATGACCGTGCCCGCCCGACGAATCAGATTGATCAGGCGGCTTTCTTCTTCAGCTGCTGCTTCTCCGCGTGTGCCACCAGCCCGTCACGGAACCAGGCACCTTCGTCCCAGGCCCGAACCCGAGCGTCCATGCGATCCTTGTTGCACGGGCCATTACCCGAAATCACGGCAAAAAACTCGCGCCAGTCCGGCTCGGTAAAGTCGTAACCGCCACGCGCTTCATTCCAGCGAAGGTTCTCATCAGGAATGGTCAGGCCCAGATACTTGGCCTGCGGAACCGTCTGGTCAACGAATTTCTGACGCAACTCGTCGTTCGTGTTGATCTTGATCTTCCAGGCCATCGACTGAGCCGAATGGATCGAATCCCTGTCGGATGGGCCGAACATCATCAAGGCCGGATACCAGAAACGGTTGAGGGCATCCTGTGCCATCGCTTTCTGAGCCGGGCTGCCCTGGCACATCTTCATCATGATGTCGTAGCCCTGGCGCTGGTGGAAACTCTCCTCCTTGCAGATCCGGATCATCGCGCGGCTGTAAGGCCCATAGGAGGTTCTTTGGAGTGGCACCTGATTCATGATCGCCGCACCATCCACGAGCCAGCCGACCGCTCCGATGTCGGCCCAGGTGAGCGTGGGGTAATTGAAGATCGACGAGTACTTCATCTTGCCGGCATGCAGCGACTCGATCAGCTCATCCCGGCTGACACCCAAGGTTTCGGCGGCGCAGTACAGATACAGACCATGGCCTGCCTCATCCTGCACCTTGGCCAGCAGGATGGCTTTTCGCTCCAGCGTGGGCGCGCGCGTGATCCAGTTGCCTTCAGGCAATTGGCCCACGATTTCGGAGTGGGCATGCTGGCCAATCTGACGGATCAGCGTCTTGCGATAAGCCTCGGGCATCCATTCCTTGGGCTCGATCTTTTCACCGCGTTCGATACGCGCCATGAAGTCGCGTTCTTCCGGTGACATCTCTTCGAGCGAACGCAGACGGTCGGCGTCTGTCTGAACCATTTGAGCATACATCGTGAAACCTCCTGGTTGAGCCTCAGACTCGTTCGATGATCAGCGCGATCCCCTGACCCACACCGATACACATGGTGCACAGGGCATAGCGTCCGCGCTGGCGACGCAATTGATAGGCAGCCGTCGTGGCCAGACGCGCACCGCTCATGCCCAGCGGATGACCGATCGCGATGGCGCCGCCATTCGGGTTCACATGCGCAGCGTCATCCGGTAGACCGAGCTGGCGGGTGACAGCCAGTGCCTGTGCGGCAAAGGCTTCATTCAGCTCGATCAGATCCATGTCATCGAGCGTCAGCCCGGCACGCTTCAGGACGCGGCGCGTGGCCTCGACCGGACCGATGCCCATGATCCGCGGCTCGACCCCCGCCGCTGCCATCGCCACCACACGGGCGATTGGTTCGAAGCCCTGGGCTTTGGCCACCGCTTCGGAGGCGACCACCATCGCACAGGCACCATCATTCACCCCGGAGGCATTGCCGGCAGTCACACTCAGATCCGGGCCATTCACCCCTTTCAGGCGTGCCAGTTGCTCAAGCGTCGTGTCGGGACGCGGATGCTCGTCCCGATCGACGATGATCGGATCACCCTTCTTCTGAGGAATCGTGACAGGCACGATCTCCTCGGCAAAAATCCCAGCCTTGTCGGCAGCCGCCCAACGAGCCTGGCTGCGCAGGGCAAAGGCGTCCTGGTCCTCCCGACTGATGCCGAAATCGGCAGCCACGTTGTCGGCCGTCTGCGGCATCGTGTCGACACCAAAAGCCTTTTCCAACTTCGGGTTGACGAAACGCCAGCCAATCGTCGTGTCATGGATCACATTGGCGCGGCTGAACGCGGTTTCGGCCTTCGGCATCACGAAAGGTGCACGGCTCATGCTCTCCACCCCGCCTGCAATCATGAAATCACAGTCACCTGAGCGGATCGCGCGGGCTGCGATGGCCAACGCATCCAGACCGGAACCACAGAGACGGTTGACGGTGGTGGCCGGCACGCCGATCGGCATGCCGGACAGCAGCACGGCCATCCGCGCCACGTTGCGGTTGTCTTCGCCAGCCTGATTGGCACACCCGAACACCAGATCATCCAGCGCAGTCCAGTCGGCCGCCGGATGTCGCTGCATCAAGGCAGCCAAAGGAATGGCGGCCAGATCATCAGCCCGCACCCCGGACAACAGACCGCCGTAGCGACCAACAGGTGTTCGCACGGCATCACATATCAAAGCTTCGGACATGCTGTCTCCAATCGGATCGAATCGTCGTTTCATTGATTGAATGACCGTTCAGTCAATCAATACTACATTAAACATCTCTCAGCGTCACAAGACAATGCGGGTATTCCAGACAGGCACTTGAGCACACTTTGATGCGAGTCAAAGTGCCCGTCGACGCCGAGCAAGCCTCAGTGCCGGGTCTTCACCGCGTCAGCCATCTGCACCAGACGTGCACAAGGTGGCTCGGCCAGCCCCATCTCCGCCAGAGCAGACAGGCGCGCAACCACTTCGCCCAGTCCCCGCTCTTCGGCGTAACGGATCAATCCGCCCCGCCAGCGCGGGAAACCGTAACCATGAACCTCGACCAGATCGACATCCACGCCTCGCAGCGCGATCTTCTCCTCAAGAATCTGCGCAGCCTCGTTGATCATCGGCAGTACGATGGCGTCGACCTGGTCGGCTTCCGACAGATCATGTGCCACAGCCCCTTCACGAAACGTCTCAATGACGCCAGCCACCACGGAAGAATCCTGGGGCCTGCGCTCACCAGGCGCGTAGTCATACCAGCCGCCCTGCGTTTTCTGCCCCAGGCGTCCCAACTCGCAGAGCCTGTCGGCCACTGGCGCAAACACGGGTTCGCCCCGCTCACGGGCCGCACGACGCTGAAAAGCGGCAATATCGAGTCCGCCCAGATCCTGCGCCTCGAACGGCCCCATCGGCATGCCGAAAGCACGCATGGCCGAGTCGACCTCACGGGGAAAGGCCCCCGCTAGCAACAGGCGTTCGGCCTGAGCGCGGTAGACACGCAGAATGCGGTTGCCGATGAAACCATCACAGATGCCAGCTCGTACCGGGATCTTGTTCAGACGGCGGGCCAGCGAAAAAGCAGCTGCCAGCACCGCCGGCGCCGTTTCAGGAATCGGCACGATCTCAAGCAGTTTCATCACCTGGGCCGGGCTGAAGAAATGCAGGCCGATGAAACGGGACGGTGCCGGCAAACCCTCGGCGATCAAGCGCGGATCCAGATAGGAAGTGTTCGTTGCCAGAATCGTGTCGACACGGCATGCCGCCGCGACCTGGGAAAATACCGCGCGCTTGACAGCCAGATCCTCGAACACGGCCTCGACCACCAGATCGACATCAGCAAGATCCGCATAACGGACGCTGCCACGGATGCCTCCCAACCGGTCGGCAGCCACGGCCTCGGTGATCCGCCCACGTTTCACGCTGCCCTGATAGATGTCATCGATGCGCTTCAGGCCCTGCTTCAGGGCAGCCTCGTCCCGCTCGATCAGCAGCACCGGCAAGCCTGCATCGCGCAGTGCCACCGCAATGCCTGCCCCCATCGTGCCGCCGCCGATCACGGCTGCCGAGACGATCTCACGCGCCTTGACCCCTTCCAGTTCAGGAGGACGAACCGCGGCGCGCTCGGCGAAGAAGATGTGGCGAAGGGCACGAGCCTGCGCCGAAGCACGCAGCGTGAGGAAATGTTGGCGCTCGAAATCGAGTGCATCTGCCGCACTGGCGTCGCTCGCATGCTTGAGGCTGGAGAGCGCGATCATCGGCGCCTCCTCACGTCCGGCACGCTTCTTCACCGATGCCGTCATCTCCTCCCAGAAGCCCGTGTCAACAGGCGCCACCGGTCGATCCAGCACCGGGGGCGGCAACAGCCTGCCAGCAGCCTGCTCCGCAAAGGCGAGCGCGTTCTGAAGCAGATCGTCTTCAAAAACTGCATCGAACAAACCGGCATCCAGAGCCTTGGCCGCCTGAATGGGCGAACCGCGGGTGATCATCTCGACCGCCTGCCTGACCCCGACCAGACGGGGCAGACGAACGGTGCCCCCTGCCCCCGGCAGCAGGCCGAGCTTCACTTCGGGCAAGCCAGCCTGGGCCGTGTTCAACCCAACCCGGAAGCGGCAGGCCAATGCAATTTCCAGCCCCCCGCCCAGTGCACTGCCGTGGATGGCGGCAACCCAGGGTTTGTCAGCCCCTTCGATGGCCAGGACCACATCCGGCAGATGCGGCACCATCGGCGGCTTGCCGAATTCACTGACATCGGCACCGGCGATGAAAGTCCGGCCCTTGCAGATCAGCACCACCGCTTGAACCGCTGAATCTGCGTCACAGGCCCGGACAGCAGCAAGCAGTCCACGGCGGACTGTCTGGGACAACGCATTGACCGGCGGGTTGTCGACCTCGACAACGGCGATACTTCCAGCTCGTGAAATGGAAACACTCATCATCAAATTCCAAGATAGGCTTCGCGGATTCGGGGATCTTCAATCAACGCCTGGGCAGGTCCCTCGAACATGATCTTGCCGGTTTCCATCACATAGCCGCGATCGGCGATGGACAAAGCCCCGAAGGCATTCTGCTCGACCAGCAACACGGTGACATCGAGCTGCTTGAGGCTCTTTATCACCTCAAAGATCTGGGAGACCAGAATCGGCGCCAACCCCATGCTCGGTTCATCGAGCAGCAGACAGGAAGGCCGACTCATCAGGGCCCGCGCGATGGCCAGCATCTGCTGCTGACCTCCCGACAAGCCACCGGCCGACACATTCCGCTTCTCGCGAAGCACGGGAAACATCTGGAAGGCATCTTCCATGTCCCGATCCACCTTGTCATCGGAGTACAGATAGGCCCCGAGCCGCAGGTTTTCCTCCACACTCAGATTCGTGAAGATCTGGCGCCCTTCCGGCACCTGGGCAAGTCCCCGAGCCACCCGCCGATAGGCAGGCAAAGTGGCGAAGCTCTCACCACGGAACACGATGCTGCCACTCTGAACCGGCTGGATGCCAGACAGGCAACGAAGCAATGTCGTCTTGCCGGCACCATTGGCCCCGACCACGACCACGGTCTCGCCAGCACTGACATCAAGATCCACGCCATGCAAGGCTTCAATCCGGCCATAACGAGACCGGAGCTGCTTAACGCTCAGCATGTCTGGCTGCCTCCTCTTTTGCCGCTGCGCCCAGATAAGCCTCGATCACCTTCGGATGCCGTGCCACGACGGCAGGTTCACCTTCGGCAATTTTTTCACCATGATCCAGCACGACGATATGGTTCGAGATGCGCATGACCATCTTCATGTCATGTTCCACCAGCAGGATCGCGATGCCACGCTGTGCCACCTCGGCGATCAGCTTCTCGATTTCCTCGGTTTCGACCGCATTGCACCCGGCAGCCGGCTCATCCAGCAGGAGAAGCCGCGGCTGTGCTGCCAGCGCGCGAGCAATTTCCAGTCGCTTCAAGGATCCGTATGACAACGAACCCGCCTCAAAATCGGCTGCCTTGCCCATGCCAACGCGCTCAAGCAACGCCCTGGCCTGCTCTTCCGAGCGACGGGCGCGCCGTCGTGCCGATGGCAGACACAGCAGATCAGCCCACAGCGAACCGTTTTCCTGCAAGTGAAAACCCGTTGCCACGTTCTCCAGTGCGCTCATGGCCGGAAAGATCTGCAGATTCTGGAAGGTTCTCGACAAGCCCCGTCGCGCCAGCAGATGAGGCTCCATGCCGGTCACCACCTTCCCGTCGAGCCGCACCTCACCGCTCATTGGCCGATACACCCCGGACACCATGTTGAACAACGTCGTCTTACCGGCCCCGTTCGGGCCGATCACCGACACGATTTCACCCGGTCTGACGGAAAAGCTCACGTCATGAACCGCACGGACACCCCCGAAGGAGATGCCCAGTCCTGTCACGTCCAGCAGGCTCATCATCCCCTCCCCCGAATGACTCGCAGCAGGCTGGGCAACAGCCCATCCCGCATGAAGATCATCACCAGCATCATGATCAACCCCAGCATGATCTGTTCATACGCCTGAAAGAACGTCAGCACCTGTGGCAGCGCCGTCAGGATCGTCGCGCCGAAGATGGCGCCCAGCACCGAGCCAACGCCCCCCAGTACTGCCATGGTCACGATCTCGACCGAATGCAGAAAACTCGCCACGTCAGGTGTCACAAAGCGGTTCTGCATCGCCAGCAGAGATCCCGCCACCGACGCATAGACGGCCGAAATCACGAAACCCTTCAGCTTGAAACGGGCCACATCGACGCCAACCGTCCGTGCAGCGACTTCCGAGCCATGCAGTGCCCTCAGCGCCCGACCGGTTACGCTGTCGCGAAGGTTCAACGCCAGCCAGGCCCCCAGGATCAGCACAATGCCGGTCACGGCATACCAGAGTTCGGCATTACCCACCTTCAGGCCCATCTCACGAAGCAGTTTGCGCAAACCGGGATCCGACACGGCGATGCCATCCGGGCCGCCCGTCAGCCAGGCTTCATTGGTCAGCACCATTGAAATCAGTACGCCAAAACCCAGTGTCGCCACGGACAGGTAGTAGCCTTTGAGGCGCAGGATGGGACGACCCACCAGCCACGCGAGCCCCCCGGAGATCAGCGCACCCAGCACCGCCGCCAGCGGCACCGATATGCCGAGGTGTGCCGGTGCCAGCGCACAGGCATAGGCGCCAATGCCCAGGAAACCGGCATGGCCGAGACTGATCTGGCCGACATAACCGGTCAGCACCACCATGCCGATGACGGCAATGCCGTTGACGAAAATCAGGGAACCCACTCGCAGGTAGTACTGCGATGGAAAGAACCACGGCGCCAGGGCAATCAGCAATGCCATGATCGCCAGCGTGGTGTGCTTGCTCGACAATGTCTTCATGGTGTCAGACCCTCTCCGTGGCACTGCGACCCAACAGCCCTTGAGGCATCAGGAACAACACGACCAGAATGACCACGAAAGCCGCGGCATCCTTGTACTGGGAACTCAGATAACCGGCCGTGAACGACTCCATCAGACCAAGCATGAGTCCGCCCAACAAAGCGCCTTTGGGGTTGCCCATGCCGCCCAGCATGGCAGCCGCAAACCCCTTGAGCGCCATCGTCAGGCCGATGTCATAGCTGGTCAGCGTGATCGGTGTCACCAGCACACCGGCCACGGCACCCACCGCAGCGGAAAGGGCAAATGAGAGCGTCATCACATAGCGGGTGTTGATGCCCATCAGCACGGCAGCGATACGGTTGTTCGAGGTGGCCAACACGGCACGCCCCGTCAATGTCCGGGTGAAGAACAGCCACAAACCGACGAAGATCGCGAGCGCACCACCGACCACCCACAGACTCTGCGGCAGAATGGTCGCCCCCAGGATGCGAATGGCCTCATCGCTCGACATGGCGGGAAAACGGTGCAGCTGCTTGTCGAAAACAACGCTCGTCACGCCCCGGATGAAAATGGATGCACCAATCGTGATGATGATCAGACTGACGACTGGTGCACCACGCGCTGGCTCGATGGCTAGTTTGTTCAGTGCCACACCGATGGCGGCCGTCAGCACGATCGCCAACAAGGCTGCCAGTGGTAGCGGCGCCCCCGCCTTGAATGCAAATGCGGTGATCATGCCACCCAGCATGACGAATTCGCCCTGCGCAAAGTTAGCCACCGTCGACGCGTTGTAGATGATCGTGAAGCCCAATGCAACCAGCGCATAGACTGCGCCCACCGTCAGCCCCGACAGCAGAAACTGCATGAATTCGGACATTTCGGTCTCCGAATGATCTTGGGATACTCAGAACAAGGCTTGTTCAGCGTATCCCTTGTCCTGTCGAACGAGCGGCAGCCACCCAAAGGGCGGCTACACCGCTCACCTTGCTTACTCGACGATCGTCCACTTGCCATCGCGGATCTCCAGCATGCGAAATGCCGTCAGATCCAGACCCAGGTGGTCTTCGGCCGACATCCTGACCTTGCCGG
>JAUNKF010000065.1 GCA_030532895.1 Lautropia sp.
CCTTTGGTGTTTTTGGCTCTGGTACTTACCCCTCCCTGGGCCGCTGCCAATGACGCACGCCCACTGGATGTCAGTGACACCTTCGCGGATGCCACAGGGCCACGATTCACGGCAGCCACAGAGCGCCTTTCATCGGGCGCGGCATGACGGCTTGCCTTTTCAGAAGCGATTGCCTTGCCTTCAATGCCACCACCTGAATCCCTGCTAAGCCCATCAGCCACTTGCCTGGACTGTTGAGACGGCAAATGCCGGCCGGAGAACACCCGGTTTCCGTTGTCATCATAGGCATACCACCAAGCAGGTTTGGCGGTGCTTTCAGCGATGATCAACTGCCCTGCACGGTTGTAGGCAAAACGTTGGAGGCCATCTGGGGTCGATATTGCGCTGATCCGGCCGCCTGGCGCATGGCTCAGAAGCTCGCCCGTCACGATCTGCTCAAACTCGCCTGTCTTCTCGTCCGCACGGCCGTCACGCAGCATCAGCAGGCGGCCTTGTGGTGTCCAGGCCAGCTCACGACGAAGCCCGTTACCGAACAGCCAAAGCGCCTGACTCAACTGCTCGTCGATGGGACCAGCCTTCAGCTGACGACGATAAAGCTCAACGGGCGTCTCGGCATCGGTCTGATTCAGCAGACTCACCCGGTGCCAGTTATCGGCCAGCTTCCGCTCGATCACGGCACCATTGGGCAGCGTGATCCGTGTCGGCCAATCGCGCTCGCCTTCGTAACCAAAGCGTGTGCTGAAGCGCTGAGCCGGCACATCGGGCGTTGGATGAATGACGGCTTCCCGAAGCACCATCCGACCACGCTCATCGTACTGATAGCGCTCGGTGCTGACGGGACTGCTCACCGCCACCAGATGCCGCCCCTCATAGCGGTAGCGAGTTGTCAGCACCTTGCCGTCAGGTGCGGTCAGCGTTTTCAGCAGTGGGCGGTCTCGTTCGTCATACTTGATACGCAGGTCGGCTCCGGTCGAATCCGTCTGCCGAATCACGCGGTCTGCCGCGTCGTGATACGTGGTTTCCACACCCGCATCCGGCGATTCAATTTTCGTGATGCGCCCAAAATCATCCACATGGATTCGCTGGCTGGCTCCATTGGGCGCCACATGGCGTAACGCCCCCGCCTCTGCATGAAAGCGGCCATTGTCCATCAGCCAGTTCAGGCTGCTTCGCAGCCACCCGCCATCCATTGAAACATCGACTTCATCGCCCCAGGCTGTCAGCATGCGCACACGCACCTGCCCTGTCTCGTCCTTTTCCGACTTGAAGTCGATTCGGTCGGCCTCTCCCGGCAATGGGCCATCCATCTGAATCAGACGCCCCGTGTCATCGTAAACGAAACGGGCGCTGCGTGAGACCGCGATGCCATGACTGTAGCCCCGCTCGGTGATGCGCACGGGTCGCTGTTGCCCGGCAATCTGCTGATACTCATAAGCCACCGTATATTCCTTGCCGGGCAACACACTCGGTCTTGCCACCAAACTTGGCAACCGGCTCTGATCATCGGCATATTCATAGCGGCGGAACAGGGTCAGCGTCTCATCCCCCTTGGATGGGGGCTTTTTACCCTCACCCGATGGCACTGCCCAGGTTCTGAGATAAATGCGTGCCACCCGCCCCAAAGGATCATGCTCAATCCGATAAAGGCGCGCCAACGACAAGGCATCCAGATCCGCCTCGTCCCTCAACCCGACGAGCCGTCCCTGATCGTCATATCGAAAATGCCGGTCTGCCGGGCCACAGTGTGCGCAGTCCTGGCCGGTGACGGACAACACCTGCCACTGTCCAAAGGCTTCACGAAAACGATAGATTTTCTTGCGGCCTTCGCTGTCACTCACTTCCGTGGTGGCAATGCCTTTCGCATCCGCAGCCCAATAACGAAAGCGCCGATCACCGGCCGGGCCACGGTATTCAATCACCCGCCCTTGGGCATCATACCGCCACCGCCCCTGAAGCAGCCGTTGACCCAACATCGGAGCCCCCGTCTCGATGGCTGTCAGTGCTGACGGAAAGCCAGGATCTTCATAGCGATAAAAACGCTGTGCCCGTGTCGGCGACGTGACGGACAGCAGCTGCCCTTTGGCCGACACCTGATATCGCCACTGTCCTCTGGGATGATCGATGGTGCTCAGATGACCGCGATGATCATAAGAGAAGTGCATTTGCCGCCCGGCAGGATCGGTCACCCGCAGCATGCGCCCCTGCGCATCACGTTCGATACGCAGCACATGCCATGCTTGTATCGCATCGCCCGTTTGCCCATTGCCCGACGCTTCAGTGACATTTGCCTTTGGCTGGGTCTGTGTTTGGGTCAGATGCTTGATCTTGGCCGGCCCCTGCCCCGATCCGTGGGCATATCCCACCGTTTCGGACTGAGCCGGCCTCTCAGCCGTCGGCAGCGCCTGTACCGGCTCCCGAATCTCGATGAGATGACCCTGCGGGTTGAAACGCAAACGGCGGCCCGAGGGCCACCGCCATTCATGACCACCTGCAGGCAACATCAACACCGAACCATTTTCCGCGAGATCGCTGGTACAGACGATGGAAGCGTGATCCTCTGCGCCCACCAAGGGCGGACGTCGCTCCTTGCCCAACCCTCGTTTTCCTGACACGTGCCTTTTTGAATGCACATCCGGCCGTCTGAACATCAACCGATGCCCATCGGCCTGCACGATCTGCACCGTTGTGGCCGTCGTGAACACCCGCGTGTCATAAGAGAACGTCCAGGCCCGCCCGAGCGGATGCTTCACGACCCCCAGGGCCGAGTTGTAATGCCGCTTGAGCTCCAGTCCCAGCGGCCCAGGCTGGGGCGCTGCGTCCAGCTCCACCTGGTACTTTTGGCCCGTGAGCGGGTTGACCGGATTGCCCTCCTGCACCTTGACAGGCATCGCGGTATCCAGACTGGCCACACCCAACGCAGCACAGGGGGCCACACTACGGGGCGCGCCGCACTTGCCGGCTTCCCGCTTGTCCTCTCCCCATAGCTCGCGCCGTTCGTTGTCGGTCATTCTTCGGCGGACAATCCGCTCATGCCCCGTCTCCTCCTCTGGCAGAAACACCCTTGGCCGCCTGGGCATGGACGGCGGCAGTCTTGAAGGCCATCGTTCATCCGGCATCAATGGATTCGGTGGAGACATCGGCGGCAGTCGCATGCCCGGCATACCCGGCAGGCCCGGCACGTCCAGATCTGCTGCTCGCACCGGCAAACAGGCCCCCAAGACCAGCACCGCAACCCACCAACGCCCTGTTCGCATGGTCAGCCCCCTGTTCCAGTGACAACTCGGGTACTGTGCCGAAAGCGGACAGGACTGACATCAGCCAGAAGACCAATCGGGCCTAAGCCTCCCGCACCGAATCGTGCAAAAATGCCCGTTTTCGCGTCAAACGCATCACACGACAAGAACGGATTGCTCCAGATGGGAATCATCCACGCCTTGATGCCGATCGTGCTCGCGCTCGCAGCCGGTTTCATGGTCGGCAGGCTGTTGCCGGCGGCAGTCGCCAGCTTCATGGCCCGGCTGATCACACCGCTGGTCTGGCTGTTGCTGTTCCTGATCGGGTTGGAATTCGGCGAGGTGATCTCGTCAGCCCAGGCCGTGGGCAGCGTGCTCAAGACGGCCACGCTGTTCACCTTCGGCACGACGGTAGGTGCCGGCGCGCTGATCCTGATCTTCGACAGCAAACCCCGGCCAAGCCCCTCGCCAGTAGCGACATCACCAGCCGAAGCACATGCACCGGGTGCCCCGAACGCCGCCACCGATGCAATGCACCCCGCCTCACCGCCAGGCAATCGCCCCGGCCTCAGTGCAGCCCTGAAGACGCTCAAGGAATGCCTGATCGCACTCGGCATGGTGGCGCTGGGGGGCTTGTGCTTCGTGCTGCAAAGCCAATGGCTCGATGCACACCTGCCTACCCCTTCCAGCAACACGCTGTTGCTGCTGCTCGTCTTTCTGGTGGGCATCGACCTGACGCAGGTTCGCATGAGCCGGCAATGGCTCACACGCAGCATCATCCTGGTGCCCATACTGGCCACCGTCGGCTCATTGCTTGGTGGACTGCTGAGCGGCTGGATACTGGGCGAACCAGCCATTCGCTCGATGCAGCTTGCCAGCGGCTTCGGGTGGTTCACGCTCTCCAGCGTGATGATCGGCCAGCAGCACGGGCAGCTTTACGGCAGCATCGCGCTGATGACCGACCTCTTTCGCGAGCTGATCGCCATCGCCCTGATCTACACCATTGGCAAGCGCCACCCCGAAGTGGCCGTGGGCACCGCCGGTGCCACGGCGCTCGACTCGACACTGCCGATGATCAAGCAGGGCTGCTCCGTCCGTGACATTCCGTTGGCCCTTGCCAGCGGCTTCATCCTGACGCTGATCGCACCGATCCTGCTCTCCTTCCTGGGCGGTCTGTCGCGCCCCTAGCGCGTGTCATGCCCGTGTTTCGTCTCCGCAAAAGCCCCGTCGGCGTGCCACATGCACGCCCACATCCCGCACCGCCTTTATGACCACCCACCCGTCTCACCCAGCCCAAGCCGCAGACACCGACACAACCACCTCTCCCAATCTCCGCTCGACCACGACACCCGCACCCGACGCACCCAAGCCCCCACCCGTCACAACGCGCGTCACCACGTCTTCAGACACCGACGCGAGCAAGACAACAGCGCCCGCCTCAGCGACAACCCATGACTCTACGGCACCATCACCCCAGGCAGCTGTCGGCCGTCGTACGAGCAACACGGCAGGCAGCCCACCAGAAAAGCTGTCCACCAACGACCGCAAGGTGCTCGTCATCACGACGATCATGGTGCTGCTCGGCCTGCTCGGCACCGACCTGCACCTGCCGGCCTTGCCACAGATGGCGCTGGAGATGCACACCAGCCAGGCGATGATGCAATCCTCGATCAGCCTGTTCCTGCTGGGTGTCGGATTGAGTGCGCTGGTCTGGGGGCCGCTCAGTGACAAGTACGGGCGCAAGCCCATCGTGCTCGCGGGCCTCTTCATCGCGCTGCTGGCCAACCTCTGGGCCTTCACCCTTTCGGAGATCGAGCCGTTTCTGGCCTCTCGTTTCGTGCAGGGCATCGGTAGCGGCGTCTGCCTGTCACTGTCACGCGTGGTGCTGTCGGACATCGTGCAGGGTGAGCGTTATGCCATCACCAGCGCTTATGTCACGCTCTTCACCGCGCTGTCGGTGGTGCTCGGGCCTTTCATCGGCGGTTTCATCCAGACCGCCTGGGGGTGGCGTGCCAATTTCCTGCTGATGGCGCTGATCTTCGTGCTGATGCTGGCGCTTTATGCCTGGCAGTTTCCGGAAACCAACCGCTACCGCAACCGGAACATCGGGCTGAAGGAAACGCTGTCGAACTATGTCTTCGTGATGAAGAACCCACGCTTCGTCTCGGGCGCACTGCTCGTGGGCATCAGCATGGGCTGCTTCGTGATGTACACGAGCACCAGCCCCTTCATCCTGCAACGGCAGCTTGGCATGTCGGCGCAGGATTTCGGGATGATGAGCGGCTTCGTGGGCACGGGGCTGCTGCTCAGCCGGATGATGTTTCCTCACCTGGTCAAGCGCCACGGCATGCCGCGGATGATGGTGAGCGGGTTGCTGATCCTGATCGTCTGCGGCCTGTTGCTGCTTTCGCTGTGGGCCTTTGACGGCCTGCATACCGGCTCATTCCTGGCCAGTGTTTCGGGGGTCTTCTTTGCCTACACCTTCGTGGGACTATGCGGCTCGGCCGTGGCGATGGAACCATTCACCGACAAGCGTGGCGCAGCCGGCGCCATCTTCGGCTTTTTCCAGATGAGCCTCGTCTTCCTGATCAACGCGGTGGCTTCAGCCTTGCCCGGCAGCGGCCTGCTGTTGCTGGGCACGAGCTATCTGATCCTGCCCATGGCCGGCTTGCTGCTGTGCCGGACAATATTTGCCGCCAAATCAGTGTCGACACCAACATCCTAG
>JAUNKF010000030.1 GCA_030532895.1 Lautropia sp.
AGCAGCAGCACCCGCTTGCCGCCCTGGCCCAGCAGCCCCGCACAGTACAAACCGGCCGCGCCGGCCCCCACCACGATCACATCAACACGCTTTGCCACCACACCCTGCCCCGCCGAAACAACCAGCCCGATGATAGCCGCCTGAAAGACCTTGCCCGCATGAAAACGCGCCGGCAAGCATGCCCCCCATTCGCTCAAGCGCACGAGACAGGCGTCGACGCGTATGTTCCCGGCTCAGCGCGCCGGTGGCCCAGAAGTCGTGTGAAGCACCTGTTCGTCCTGGCGCTGGCCCAAGGGATATCGCCCAAAGCCGTATCATTGGCAGCTGTTCACTCGGATCATCACCAACGCCCCATCATGCTGGTACTCGGCATCGAATCTTCCTGCGACGAAACCGGCGTCGCGCTCTACGACACCGACGCGGGTCTGCTCGCCCAGGTACTGCACTCTCAGGCGGACATGCACGAACGCTATGGCGGTGTCGTCCCTGAACTGGCCTCCCGCGACCACATCGAGCGCCTGACGCCGCTGATCGAGCAGGTGATGAAGGACGCCAGCCGCACGCTCGACACGATCGACGCCATCGCCTACACGCAGGGGCCAGGTTTGGCCGGAGCGCTACTGGTCGGCGCATCGGTGGCCTCGGCACTGGCCTTCTCGCTGAACAAGCCGATCATCGGCATCCATCATCTGGAAGGCCATCTGCTGTCGCCGCTGCTCTCGGCCACACCCCCCGCGTTTCCATTCGTGGCACTGCTGGTTTCCGGCGGCCACACCCAGTTACTGCGCGTCGATGGCCTGGGGCAATACACGCTGCTGGGCGAAACGGTGGATGATGCCGCCGGCGAAGCCTTCGACAAAAGCGCCAAGCTGCTCGATCTCGGTTATCCGGGCGGGCCGGCACTCTCGAAGCTGGCGGCCAGTGCCGAAGACCCGGCACGCCCCGGCGCACCGGCCTTCAAGCTGCCGCGCCCCAAGCTGAAAAGCGATGACCTCGATTTCAGTTTCAGCGGGCTGAAGACGGCCGTGCTCACGCAAGTCAAGAAAGGATTGCCCGATGAACACCGGGCCGACCTGGCCCGTGAAGTGGAAGAAGCCATCACCGATGTGCTGGTCGGCAAAGCCCTGAAGGCCCTTGATGCCACCGGCCTGACCCGGCTGGTGATCTCAGGCGGCGTCAGCGCCAATCACCGGCTACGGGCCAAATTGGCCGAAGCCCGCGACGAGTGGGCACGTCAAGGCAAAACGCTGGAGACCTACTTCCCCGAACTGGCGCTCTGCACCGACAACGGCGCGATGATCGCCTTTGCGGGCGCCAAACGGCTCACCGCTGCTCAGGCCACCAGAACAGCGCCCTCACAGGCCGAAGGCCCGACGAGCCTGCCGATGGACACCAGCCCCCATCACGACAGGGTGCCGACACGCGCCACCCCCCCGACCGGACCAGGGAACACACCAACCCCCGCCAACACGCCGCTTCATTTCGACGTGCATCCCCGTTGGCCCCTGGAAAGCCTGCCGCCGGCCTAACGGCTTGGCACGTGTCATGAACGGATTCGTCCCCACGCTACGCGCCCAGAGGAGCCGGGCCGAAGGGCTGGCTCAGCGCCGCTTGGCCCCCTGGTGGCCATGATGATGCTGATTGCCGTCATGACGCCCATTTTTGCGGTGCCGATGGCCACCGTGATGGCCGTGGTGAGCGTGGCCGTGATGGGCTTGATGGCCATGATGAGCCGCCTGCGTTGCTGCAGGCTGAACCGCTTCCGATTGGGCTGCCCCCGCCTTTTTCTTGCTGCCGATCTTGCTTTCCTGGCCCGCCAGCAGTTTGTTGATGTTGCTGCGATGGCGCCAGATGAGCAACAGGCTCATGATCAGCACGATCAGGGTCGAGGCATCGATGCCGTAAAGCAAGCCCCACAGGATGGGCGCCGCACCAGCTGCCACCAGCGCTGCCAGCGATGAATACTTGGTCGTGAAGGCAACCGCCAGCCACGTACCCAGCACCAGAAGCCCGTGCACCGGGTTCAGTGCCAGGAGCACGCCAGCCGCCGTCGCCACCCCCTTGCCCCCGGCAAAACGGTGAAAGACCGGAAACAGATGGCCCAAGAAAGCTGCCAGGCCCACGCCCATGATGGTGATCGGGGTCAGGCCAAGCTTGGGAGCCAGCCATTTGGCCAGCAGCACGGCCAGCACGCCCTTGCCCACATCGCCCAGCAGCGTTAAGAGCGCTGCCTTGCGGTTACCGGTGCGCAGCACGTTGGTGGCACCAGGGTTGCCCGACCCATAGGTATGGGGGTCGGCCAGCCCCATCAGGCGACTCACCACGACGGCAAAGGACACCGATCCGATCAGATAAGCCACCAACCAGACCATCCACTGCGTGAACAAAGAAGCAGAATCCATGAGACCCATCCAGAATCAGAGCTGTCCTGAGGAGAAGTCTACCCCGGCCACCTGGCCGCAGGAAAACCTCGCAGGAAATCCCTGCCTCTAAAAGGCACTGTTGTCGCCACACACCCACTGCACGCAGCCGGTATCCGCTGCACTATTGTTGCCCATGCCCGCCTGCCACGGCCGTCGAAGCCACCACCCGCCCCTGCACATCCGTGCCTGCTTGCGATCGGGCGCTCAGACCGTCCACAGGACGAAGCGCAGCATGACGACGGGCTATCCTCGCGGATGATGCTGGGCATGCAGGCTCTTCAAACGTGCCCGCGCCACATGCGTGTAGATCTGCGTGGTGGAAATGTCGGCATGGCCGAGCAACACCTGCACCACCCGAAGGTCGGCCCCATGATTGAGCAGATGGGTGGCGAAGGCATGACGCAGGGTGTGGGGAGAAATGGGCACGTTGATGCCGGCCTTTTGGGCGTGGCGCCGGATCAGCACCCAAAACATCTGGCGCGTCATGCCACCGCCCCGCTGCGTGACGAACACCGCCTCGGCCAGCTGCCCCCCCAGCAGGCGAGACCTGGCCTCTGCCAGATAGCGCACAAGCCAGGCACGCGCCTCTTCACCCAAGGGCACCAGCCGCTCCTTCGAGCCCTTACCCATCACGCGCACGAGGCCATCCACCATCGAGACCTCCACCATCTTGAGCGCCACCAGCTCCGAGACACGCAAGCCGGTGGCATACAACACTTCGAGCATCGTCCTGTCCCTCAGCCCGAGCGCCGTCTCCACGTTGGGCGCGGCCAGCAACGCCTCGACCTGCGCCTCCGACAGCGAAGACGGGAAACGGGCAGGCTGCCGCATGGGTGCGATCCTGACGGCAGGATCATCGGCTCTGAGCCGCTCCCGTACCAGATAACGGTAATAGCGCCGGATCACCGTCAGACGTCGGTTGGCCGAGCTGGGTTTGGTCTGGCCGTGGGTGTCGGCCATGTAGGCGAGCAGATCAGCTTCCGTGGCATCAGCCAACAGCACGTCCCTGGCGGGGTGGGCAAGCCAGCTCGCCAATTGCTTCAGATCACCCCGATAAGCCATCAGCGTGTTCTTCGACAAGCCATCTTCAAGCCAGATCGCATCACAGAACGCTTGAATCGACGCCTCGGCCGCCTTGAAACGCTGCCTCGACACCTCGTTATCGTCATCTGACATGCTGCCCTCTCGATGTGTCATCCTTCACACCACATGCCCCCAGTCCGGTTATTCACGCAGGCATGGCCCAACGTGCGACCATTACCCCGCCCTGGCATGTGCCATGCCCGCCAGAAGGGCTCGCGCGGGGACGAATGAGGCATCACACACGCCAGACGATGGGGCCAACCGATTTCACCGAACCGCCGTTTTCAATCAAGCACTTTGGCAAAAAAGCGACAATGAAGGCATCCGAATTGCAACAGCATTCACTGGCCGACGAGCGGCAGACCGACCGCTGGGGGCGAGCGCTGGCTTTGGCCCTGCCCGAACAAAGTCTTATCAAACAAGCATTTGTCATCACGCTGCAGGGCGATCTGGGGGCCGGGAAAACCACACTGGCACGCAGCATCCTGCAGGGGCTGGGTGTTACAGGTCGGATCAAAAGCCCGACCTACCCGCTTGTCGAATTTTATAATCTCCCCAACTATCCGGCCTACCACTTTGATTTATATAGGTTCTCCTCACCTGATCAGTGGTTTGACGCCGGCTTTGACGACATCTTCGCCAGCCCCGGCCTGATGCTGGTCGAATGGCCCGACAAGGCAGCCGGTGCGATGCCAGCTGCCGATCTTGATATTCAGCTGCAACTTGCCGATATAGACGACACACGCCAACTCCTCGTCACCGCTCACAGCGCGCCTGCCCAACAATGTCTGACGACACTCGCCACGCTCCTCGCCAAAGACGCCGACGGCTCTTGAAGCTGGGGCTGAGCACGCCCCTGCTGCTTCCCTTCTGCCCGGCTCGGGCTGCAGCCGTCTCGTCGGCCAGTGGCACCACGAAAGCCGGCGGCGTGGCGGCCGTGCGCATCTGGCCCGCGCGTGAATACACGCGGGTCACGCTGGAGCTGGGCAGCCTCGTGCCCTTCAAGGCCCGGATGATCGACAACCCCCATCGGGTGATGATCGATCTGAGCGGATTGCGTGTGGAAGAGAAGGTGCGTGAGCTGCTGGACAAAGTCAAGGCGCACGACCCCTACATCCGTCAGGTGCGCGTGGGGCAATTCGACCCGCAAACGATGCGGATCGTCTTCGATCTGAAGCAACCGGTCAAGCCACAGGTCTTCACGCTGAAACCCACCGGACAGTACCAGCACCGGCTGGTGCTGGATTTTTATCCGAAAAACCCGGCGCTCGATCCGCTGGAGCAGCTGATCGCTCAGCAGGATGCCCGCGCACGCCAGCTGGCCCAAGCACCCACCAAACCCAAGGACAAAGGCGGCAGCAAGGGCAGCAGCGCCCCGCAGAAACAGGCACGCGCCCGCCACAAGCCGGCGCCCGAGGCCACCCGCACCTTCACGGTGGCGCTCGACCCCGGTCACGGCGGTGAAGATCCCGGCGCCATCGGCCCAAAGGGCACTTACGAAAAGGATGTGGTGCTGGCCATCGGCCAGCGTGTGCACAAGCTGCTGGCCAAGGAAAAGAACCTGCGCGTGGTGCTCACGCGCGATGGGGATTATTTCGTGCCGCTGGCCAAGCGCGTGTCGAAAGCACGTGCCGTGCGGGCCGACCTCTTCGTCTCGATTCACGCCGACGCCTTCATCAAGCCGGAAGCACGCGGTTCATCCGTCTACGTGCTCTCGGGCACAGGCGCCAGCAGCCTGGGGGCCAAATGGCTGGCCAGACGTGAAAACAAATCCGATCTGATCGGTGGCATCAACATCAGGACAAGCCTGCCGGAAACCGCCAACCTGCTGATGGATCTGTACACCACCTCACAGATTCGCGACAGTCGCGCCCTGGCCAAGCTGATGCTGACCGAACTGGGCCAGATCGGTCATCTGCACAAGACCAGCGTGGAACAGGCGAACTTTGCCGTGCTGCGCTCACCCGACGTCCCCTCGGTGCTGGTGGAAACGGCCTTCATCAGCAATCCCGACGAAGAGAAACGCTTGCGCAGCCCCAAATACCAGGACGAAATCGCACGGGCCATCGCCAAAGGCATTCTCGACTATCGCCGCGCCAACCCGCCAGGGCCACGCGGCAAGGTTTCCTGAAGATTCATCCAAGACGAAATCAGCGAGTGGCTGCGCGGTCAGGCATGACCTGCAAGCACCCGCTGATGTCATGTGTGGACATGTCATGCATGCCCACAAGAGAGACAAGAAAGGCTGCGCGGGCATCCGTCCCGCGCAGGGCACGCACGCTCAGATGGCCGGCTCCGCCTCCTGTGCGCCCACTTTCTGGCCACGGCCGATACCGACATAGCGAAAGCCCATGTCGAACATCGCTTCGGGCTGATACTGGTTGCGGCCATCGATCACGAGCGGGTTGTTCATCTTCTCGTGCAGCAGCTCAAAATCCGGCGACCGGAAGGACGGCCACTCGGTGACGAGCACCAGCGCATCGGCGCCATCGAGTGCTTCGTATTGTTCCTTGGCGAAGGTGAGCTGTCCCGATGCCTGCGCCTCAGCCGGCAGCACGCGCGCAGCCGTGTGCGTGGCCACCGGATCGAAAGCCTTGACCCGCACGCCAGCGGCCACCAATGCTTCGATCAGCGGGATGCTGGGCGCCTCACGCATGTCGTCCGTGCCCGGCTTGAAGGCCAGCCCCCAGACAGCCACGATCTTGCCGTCCAGATCACCGCCCAGCTCTTCACGCACCTTTTCGAAGAGACGGCTCTTCTGATGACGGTTACGCGCCTCGACAGCGTTGAGCAGATGCGGCTCATAGCCCGACGCCTCAGCCATGCTGGCCAGCGCACGCACATCCTTCGGGAAGCAGGAGCCACCGTAGCCCGGCCCGGGAAAAATGAAGCGGTGACCGATGCGTTGATCGGTACCGATACCGAGACGCACGTTCTCCACATCCACCTCCATCCGTTCGCACAGGCCCGCGATCTCGTTCATGAACGAAATTCGGGTGGCCAGCATCGCATTGGCGGCGTACTTCGTCATTTCAGCATCGCGCACCCCCATGAAGATCAGTCGCGCACCATCGTGAACGAAAGGCTCGTAAATGGCGCTCATCGTCTGGCGTGCACGTGCACCGGCCACACCCAGCACGATCCGGTCGGGATGCATGAAGTCTTCGATCGCCACCCCCTCCTTCAGGAACTCGGGGTTCGACACCACGTCGAACTCGACACGCAGACCACGTTTGGCCAATTCGGCCTCGACGACCTCACGTACCTTTTCGGCCGTACCCACCGGCACGGTGGACTTGTTGATGATCGTCGACGGACGATCCATGTGCAGGCCGATTTCACGCGCCACGGCCAGCACATGACGAAGGTCGGCCGAGCCATCCTCATCCGGCGGCGTACCGACGGCGATGCAATAAATGTCGGCATGCTTCATGGCTTCAGGCAAGGACGTGCTGAAATCCAGCCGGCCATCGCGCTGATTACGCAGCACCATTTCCTCGAGGCCCGGTTCATAGATGGGCAAGATCCCCTGTTTCAGGCCAGCAATCTTTTCTTCGCTGACATCCACACAGGTCACATGATGTCCCATCTCAGCAAAACATCCGCCGGATACCAAGCCCACATAGCCAGCACCAACCACGACCAGTTTCATTCCAAGTCCCTTTCTCTCTGAATCAGAACCATCGATGCCATCCGCTTTCGTCAGTCAGACGACATCCATTGTTTGCAAATCAATTTCTACCGTTCAACGCGGTAGCCGAAGGGCGATTTGCAACCCCCCCAGGCTACTGCGACCCAAATCGAGCGTGCCGCCGTAAGTCTCGGCAATATCGCAGGCGATGGCCAATCCGAGCCCACTGCCTTCGATGCTTTCATCGAACCTCAATCCGCGACGTTTGGCGCGCGACATTTCATCTTCATCCAGCCCTTCACCATCATCACCGATCAGGATTTCAAGCCCGCCACTGCGTGTGGCCGGCCCCTGTCTGACGCAAACATCCTCTTCCCGCACCCGAACCTCGACCTCGACACGGCTCTTGGCCCATTTACCGGCGTTATCCAGCAAATTGCCCAGCATTTCCTCCAGATCGGTCTGCTCGCCCCGCCAGAACACCTGGCCTGGCAGTGTCAGCTGCCACTGCAGCTGTCGGGTGGCATGCAGCTTCTGCATCAATCCCAGCAACCCCTGCATGCACTCGTTCACGTTGATGCGGCGCTGGTCACCCGCCCCACTGCCGGCCCGCGACAGATGACGCTCGATCAGCTGATACATTGCCCCCACCTGCTTGCGCACCATCGCGGCATCGGCCGTCATGCCGGCCGCATCGGCCGAGAGCAGAGCCAGCGGTTTCTTCAGCGCATGACTCAGGTCAGCGGCATAACCCCGTGAGCGAGTGACGATGCGTGCATTCCGATCCAGTACCTCATCAATTTCTGCGGCCAACGGATCGAGGTCAGGCCCATAGCCCACACCAACCCGATTGCCATCACCTTCATGAATCCGGCTCAGCGCCCCATGAAGGCGCCGAAGCGGACGCAAACCGATCCGAACCTGCAAGATCATGCCGAGCAGCAATGCCGTCGACAGGCCAGCCAACAGCATCATCAGGATGCGGTCGATACGCGCGAGCTCGGCCCGCGTGTTTTCGCCCGGCCCGAACACATACAACTGGTAGTCCTTGCCGTCGATCACCACCTGGCGTCGAACCCCCAGAAGCAGCTCCTGCCTTGGCCCGGTGAGCTGATAGAGCGCCGCGTCCCGTTCGAGGAATTTCGCTGCCGACACGTTCAGGCTGCTATCCCACAAGGAACGGGAGCGTTCCACCTCACTCCCCTTCTCCAGCTGCCAGTACCAACCGGAAAAGATCGAACGAAACTCGTCATGCACCAAACGGTTGTCCAGCACGATCTGACCATCCACACTGGGCAACAGACCGGCCGCAATCCGGTCGGCCCTGTCGTCGATGACGCCCTGCGCACTGCGCAGCACCGTGTTGTGCAGCTGCCAATGCAACAGCCATCCACCAATGCCCGTGATCCCCAAGACCACGACCATGCCCAGCACGACCAGCCTGGAGGCCAGATCGACCCTGTTGAATGCCTTCATGGCGCCTCATTCGAGGCCAAAGGTTCTTCCGACGCCTCCGGTTCGACCAGCGAGAAGCCCAGACCACGAATGGTCTTCAGCATCGGACAACCCAATTTGCGACGAATGCGACCAATCAGCACATCCAGCGTGTTCGAGTCAGGGTCACAGTCACGGGCATAGACATGCTCACAGATTTCGGTACGGCTGATCACCGCACCACCGCGATGCATCAGATAGGCCAGAATGCGCTGTTCCTGAGCCGTGAGCACGAGGCGCCTGCCTTCCATCGTGAAACGCCCCTGGTTCGAGTCATATTCGAGCGGCCCGATCTTGATCACCGGGTCGGCATAACCATGTGAACGACGCAACAAGGCACGCAGGCGCAGCACCACCTCTTCATGCAGGAAAGGCTTGGTCAGGTAATCATCAGCTCCGGCACCGAAACCAGCCAGCTTGTCACTCCAACGGCCCCGCCCTGTCAGGATCAGCACCGGAAAATTCTTGCCCTGCTGTCGCCATTGCGTCAGCACCGAAATGCCATCCAGCCCCGGCAGCCCCAGATCGAGCACAGCCGCGTCATAAACCTCGGTAGCCCCCAGAAACGACGCCTCGTTACCATCAGTGGCCACCTCGGCCACCATGCCCGCCTCGTCCAGCACGCTGGCCAGGCTGTTGGCCAGATCACGGTCATCTTCAACGATCAGTACGCGCATCAGCGGATCTCCATTTCGTCTTCGCTGAGCACCCGGCCCGTGATGGAGTCGACCCAGATTTCCGTCAGTCGGCCATCGCTCAGCAACAGATCGACCTCATAGAAAGGGCGTTGATTCAGGTCATACTTCAACTCGGCCTCCAGCACGGCGCCCGGATGGCTGCGGTCGAGCCGGTCGAGCAGATCGGGCAATGACATCATGGCGGCCGTGGGCTTGACATGCTCGATGTCCGACACCATTTCGCCCTTTTCCGCATCAAGGAAAACGCTGCGGATTTCACCGTCTTCCTGCAGCACACGCACCTGATAGAGGCTCTGCTGTCCCACGACGTTGTCTTTCAGGTCAACATCGATGACCCGGCCCGGATAGCGCTTCAACACCTTGCGCAGCATGGCCGACAGAGGCATGGCCTGCCGCTTCGGCAAGACATCCACCTCCTTGCCGGTGACAGCATCGATGTGCAGCTCCTGACGACGGTTCCTGTCATCGAGCAGCTTCACCTCGTAGACATGGCGTCCACCCGGCTCCCGCTCCAGCTCCACGTCCAGTACACGCCCAGGATACTTTTTCTGAACCATCTCCAGAATGTCCACGAGCGGCTTGTAACGGCCGGCCATCACGGCACGACGCACGGCCTCATGGTCGGCAGCCGCCCCCCCGCTGGGAACGAGACTGACGGCCAGCAAAGCCACGCAAAAGGGAAACAACCATGTCTTCATAGGCTCCATCCTAGTCAATTCACCCTAAATGTTTTGTGAACCATGCCGTCAAAAAACATTTAGCCTCCATCAGCGACAATAAAGGTGTTTCATGAACCGGTTCATGAATCACGCCCGGTTCATTCATGTTTTCAGTTCATCTTCAACAGCGCATTATCGGATTTTCATGACAACACCTCCCCCCGTCCAACCAAGACCCCGCATCGCGCTCTACTCTCACGATACGATGGGTCTTGGCCATATCCGGCGCAATACGCTGTTGGCCCAAACACTGATCAAGTCGCCGCTGTCGGCCGATGTGCTGCTGATCTCCGGCATCCGGGAGTCCGGTGCCTATCCTCTGCCCAAAGGCATCGACAGCATCACGCTACCGGCATACCACAAGCAGCCGGACGGCAGCTATCGCTCGCGGTCGCTGGGCATCGATGTGCAGCGCCTGATCCGGCTTCGCGCAGGTGCCATCAGCGCAACACTCTCGGCCTTCGAGCCAGACCTGCTGATCGTCGACAACGTGCCCCGTGGCGCGATGGACGAACTGACCGGGCCGCTGGAGGCTCTTCGCCACAGCAAGACCCGCATCGTGCTCGGGCTTCGGGACATCATCGACACCCCGGACGTGGTGGCACGCCAGTGGAACAAGCATGACAGCTTCCGCTTCGTGCAGGAACACTTCGACGCCATCTGGATCTATGGTGACACGCGTCTCTATGACACGGCCCGCGCCTACGGCCTGGATCAGATCACGGGCACCCGGATCGTGAACGTGGGCTATCTGGATCCGACCGAACGGATGCTGCCACCTTCAACCGGCACCACGCGCCAGAAGCCCTATGCCCTCTGCGTGGTGGGCGGGGGACAGGATGGCTTCTCGGTAGCCGAAGCCTTTGCGCAGGCCGAGCTGCCCTGCGGCTGGGAGGGCGTGATCGTAACCGGTTCGATGATGCCCGCCCCGGCCCGTGAGCGGCTGCGCGAGCTGACCGCCTCACGGCCCGACATCGACGTGTTCGACTTCGTGAACGAACCCTTGCAATTGTTGCGCGGGGCAGAGGCCGTCGTGGCGATGGCGGGCTACAACACCACGATGGAGGTGCTCGCGCTGAACAAGCGCGCCATGCTGGTGCCGCGTGTCACGCCCCGTGCCGAGCAGTGGCTGCGTGCCAGCCGACTGGCCGAGCTGGGGCTGGTCAACTGCGTTCACCCGGATGCACTCAGCGCCGACACCCTCAGCACCTGGCTTGCCGGCCATGAGACCCCGCCGCCACCGGCACGCCGCACCCTCGATTTCAACGGACTGCAACGGGTGGCCGATCAGGCTGCACAGCTGCTCTCCCTCCCCTCACCCTCACCGGAACTCTGACCATGCAGGCCAACGCCTCCCCCTTGAAGATCGGTTATGTGCTCAAGCGCTATCCGCGTTTCTCCGAGACCTTCGTCGTCAACGAGATACTGGCCTTGGAGTCTGCCGGTGTCGACATCGAGATCTTTGCGCTCGGCCCAGTGCAGGAAACCCATTTCCAGGAAGCCATCGCGCGTGTGAAAGCACCGGTACGCCGTGTGCGCCACCAGTTCCATGACCCGATGCTGTTCTGGCAGCTGCTGGTCGAGGCGCGCAACGTGCTGCCCGGCTTTCGTGAACACGCCAACCTGGCCGATGCACACGATGCCTATACGGTCGGCCAGGCTCTGGTGCTGGCCATGAAGGCCCGCCAGCACGGCATCCAGCATTTTCACGCACACTTCGGCACACAGGCCGCCACCATCGCACGGCTGGCCGGCGCTTTCGCGGACATCCCGTACAGCTTCACCGCGCACGCCAAGGACATCTATCACCAGTACGACGAACCCGTCGAGCTGGATCTGAAAATCCGCGATTCGGCCTTCACCATCACCGTCTCCGACTACAACCTGCGCCACCTCCGCGACACCTTTGGTGCCACCGAACGGAACAGCCACCGGATCTACAACGGACTGGATCTGAGCCGCTTCAGCTTCCGGCCGCCCGCACTCGACAGCCGCCACATCATGGCCGTGGGCCGGCTGGTCGAGAAAAAGGGCTTTCCGACCCTGATCGATGCACTGGCCCTGCTGCGTGACCGGGGCATCGACTGCCAGTGCACCTTGGTGGGTGACGGCCCGATGCGTGCCGCCCTCGAAGCCCAGGTGGCCGCGCTGAAGCTGGCGGATCGCGTCAGCCTGCCAGGCCCGAAGACGCAGGCACAAGTGATCCAGATGTTGCGCGAGGCCGCCATGATGGTGGCGCCCAGCATCATCAGCCAAGGCGGTGACCGAGATGGTCTGCCCACCATTCTGGTGGAGGCGATGGCGCTTGGCGTGCCCTGCGTCTCGACCTCGGTCGTCGGCATTCCGGAGCTGATCCGGGACGGCGAAACCGGCCTTTGTGTGGCCCCGAACGACCCGGCCGCCCTGGCCGATGCACTCACCACACTGCTGAACGACACCGGCATGCGTCAACACCTGGCCCAGAACGCCCGTGCCCTGATCGAAAGCGATTACGACGTTCACCGGAACACGCACCAGCTGCGCAACCTCTTTCAGCAAAGCATTCAGGCTCATTCATGAAACATATCGCCTATCTCTGCGCCGACCCCGGCATCCCGGTCTTCGGCACCAAAGGCGCCTCGATCCATGTGCAGGAGGTGATTCGTGCCCTGCTGAAGGCAGGCCACGAGGTTACCCTCTTTGCCACCCGCTTCGATGGCAACCGTCCACCGGGCCTGGAGAAGCTTCGCTGCGTGGAACTGCCCGCCCTGCCCAAAGGCGAGGCCGAACAGCGCGCCCGTGCAGCCCTCGATGCCCGAGAGACGATGACCAGCCGGCTGACCGAAGCGGCTCCCTTCGACCTCGTGTATGAGCGTTATTCCCTCTGGAGCGATGTGGGCATGCGCTGGGCGCAAGAAGCCGGCGTGCCGGGCATTCTGGAAGTGAATGCGCCACTCATCGAAGAGCAGCGCACCCACCGCCAGCTCGTACTGGCCGACGAAGCCGAAACCATCGCGACCAGCGCCTTCGGTCATGCCACCGCCATGATCGCGGTCTCACCCGGCGTGGCCCAATATCTGGAGAAACGCCCCGAGGCCAAAGGCCGCGTGCATGTGGTCGCCAATGGTGTCAATCCGCAGTCCTTTTCTGAGGCGGCCACACTGCGCGAGGCCCGTCAGAAAGCCACGGGCGGCCAGCAGACCGTGATCGGCTTTCTTGGCACGCTGAAGCCCTGGCACGGGCTGCCCACCCTAGTGGAGGCTTTCGCCCGGCTCAACACACGTCATCCGAACACGCGACTCCTGATCGTGGGCGATGGACCGGGCCGGGGCGACATGGAAAGGCAGCTTCAGGCTCATGGCCTGCTCGAACGCACCACCTTCAGCGGCGCCGTGCAACCCGCGCAAGTGCCTGCGTTGCTCGCCGCGATGGACATCGCCACGGCGCCCTATCCGCAACAGCAGGATTTCTATTTTTCACCGCTGAAGATCTACGAGTACCTGGCGGCCGAACTGCCGGTCGTCACGACCCGTGTCGGACATCTGGACCAGGTCGTGCTGCATGAACAGGATGGCCTGCTCGTGGCCCCCGACGACCCGGCCGACATGGCCGATGCGCTGGCCAGCCTGGTCACCGAGCCGGATCGCCGCCTCCGAATGGGCCGCGCCGGCCGACAACGGATCGAAGCGGCCCACAGCTGGGATGCCGTCGTCCGTCAAATCCTTCATATTGCCGATCACTCGTGAATTCAAACCAGCCTCCCCTGCACGACAAACCGATTCGCCGCATCTGGCGTCGCTTCCGCCCGTATTTGAAAGGCCAGGGCATGCTGATGGCCGGTTCGCTGGCAGCCCTGCTCTGCATGACGCTGATGCGTCTCCTGGAGCCGTGGCCGCTGGCTTTCGTGGTGGATCATGTGCTGGAGAAAAGCCGCAGTGGCAACACCTCGCTGCCGCTGGGTCTGGAGATGATCGAGCTGGTGTGGCTGAGTGCGGCGGCCATCATCGTCTTCGCAGCGTTGCGGGCACTGGGGGGCTATCTGTCGACCATCGGCTTCGCCCGCATCGGCACGTCGGTGCTGAGCAAGGTGCGCAATGACCTGTACGTGAAGCTGTTGCGCCTGTCGCTGGCCTTTCACCAAGGCCAGCGCAGTGGCGACCTGACGCTGCGACTGATCAACGATGTCTCGCAACTGAAGGAGGTGACGGTCTCTGCCCTGCTGCCGATGATGGCCAACATCTTCATCCTGCTGGGCATGTTCATCGTGATGTTCGTGCTGAACTGGCGACTGGCGCTGTTTTCGCTGATTCCGCTGCCGCTGATGTGGCTGTCGGCCCGGCGCAGCAGCCGCCTGATCCATGAGGCGAGCCGTCGCCAGCGCACCCGTGAAGGGGCGCTGGCCTCCACCGCCTCGGAATCGATGTCGGCCATCCGCACGGTTCAGTCGCTCGCACTGGAAGACGGCTTCAGCCGCGCCTTCAAGGGCGGCGACGGCCAGGCCATGAGCGCCGACCTGAGCACGAAGCGCCTGTCGGCCGCGCTGGAGCGTTCGATCGATCTGCTCGTCGCCTGTGCAACAGCGCTGGTGCTGTGGCAAGGAGCGCTTCAGGTGATGGCAGGCGCACTCAGCGCCGGTGATCTGCTTGTCTTCATTTCGTATCTGAAGAACTCGATGCGCCCTGTGCGCGAATACGCGAAATACGCAGGACGCCTGTCGAAGGCACTGGCCTCGGGTGAGCGCATCGCCGACATTCTGGAGACCCCGAACGATATCGTCGACAAGCCCGGCGCCAAGCCTGCGCCTGCCTTCCGGGGCCAGGTGCGCTTCAACAAGCTGCACTTTGCCTATGAAACGAATGGCCGCAAAATTTTCGATGGACTGGATCTGGGGCTGATGCCCGGTGAGCATGTGGCCATCGTGGGGCCGTCGGGCATGGGCAAATCCACGCTCGCCACCTTGCTGCTCCGGTTGTACGAGCCGCAGCAGGGTGCGGTGGAAATCGATGGCCACGACATCCGCGAGTGGCAAATGGCCACGGTACGCCCGCAGATCGGCTTGTTGCCTCAGGACACGCTGCTTTTCGCGGCCAGCATCCGGGACAATCTCTCGTGTGCGGCCAACCGCGAAGTGAGCGATGCGGAAATCGAAGCCGCTGCCCGCCTGGCCAATGCGCATGACTTCATCATGGCGATGCCGGACGGTTATGACACGATCGTCGGCGAACGGGGTGCCACACTCTCCGGCGGTCAGCGACAGCGTCTGGCCATTGCCCGCGTGGCGCTTCGTCAATGTCCGATCCTGATCCTGGACGAGCCGACAACCGGACTGGATCGCCAGAGCGAGGCCATCGTGCGCAATGCCATCCAGGATCTGATCAAGGACAGAACCACCTTGATGATCACGCACGATCTGGATCTGGCCGCCACAGCCGATCGCATCGTGTTCCTCGAACAGGGCCGCATTGCCGAAAGCGGCACCCATGCCCAACTGCTGGCACGCCATGGCCCTTACGCAGCACTGTGGCAAATGCACCGGCAAGCCGTGTCGAACACGGTGGACAGCAGTGCCCAGGAGTCATCCGATGCTGAGTCCCGCTGATGAAGCCGTGGCCCGCCGTGATCCCAGCCTGCCAGGGCTGGGCCTGCTGCTCGACGACGAGGCACTGACGGCAGCCCTCCGGCAGTCGGCACAGGGGCCGGCCATCGCCCGCGCACGCATCGATTATCTACGCTACAAGCCGGCCACCAGCTGCATGGCAACCGTCCGGATCGAGGACGGACAGGGGCAGCAGCACCACGCCTTTGCCAAGGCGTTGCCGACAGGCGGGCGTGACTGGGCCTGGCAGCGCCGGCGACTGTTGAAGCGCGCCCAGGACGATGGCGCCTTTTCGGCCCACCTGATCGAAGAGGCCAGCCTGCTGCTGGCTGCTCCCGAACACGATCGCCGGATCACGGCGCTCTTTCAGCGCTTCCACAAAAGCCGCCAGCAACTGGGCACGTACCGGCACACGTCCTCCCCGGCGAGCCCCACACGGCCGTTGCTGCTTTCACCAGCGCTCTCGACACTGGCTGCCGGGCATGACACCGATCATGTCGATTGCCAGATCCTCCGTTACAAGCCAGAGCGACGCCTCGTGGCCCGGCTTCAGCACGACGGGCAGACGCTCGGCTTGCTGCGTGCCTTCACCCATGCAGACTATGCGGCAACACTCGCGAGCGCGCGCCTGGCCCAGCAGCTCAACGGCCCTGCCCTGCTGGCCGAAGACCCGTCACAGGACTGTTTCGTCACCCAATGGATCGAGGGAAAGAGCCTGAACCCCGAATCGACGGAGAGTGCGCCGACAGCCCACGATTTTCGCGATATCGGCCGCTTGCTCGCCTGGCTGCATCAGGCTGACATCCCGCACCCGATCCAGCGTCCGCGCCAGATCGACATCGAGGCAGTCAGGCAGGCCGCAGACACGATCAGCCTGCTGCACCCCGAGCTGGCACCCGATGCACGTGCACTCCAACGCCGCATCAGCGATGCGCTACGACAGGCCGATTGCCCGAATGCCCTCACGCATGGCGACCTGTCACTGGAGCAGATCATTCGTGAGCCATCAGGCACCTTGAGGCTGATCGACTGGGACAGCGCCAGCATCGGTTCACCCGCTGCCGACTTCGGTTCATTGCTGGCACGACTCTGCTTTCAGGAAGTGCAAGGCATCCTGCCCGCCGGCACGCATCAGCAGGCGCTGGCACAGATGCTGCACCACTACCGAATCCCCTCGTCACTCTCGAGTGACACCTTCGAGAAACTGATCGGGTGGCATACCATTGCCGGCCTCATGCGCCTGATGCCCGAAGGCTTTCGCAAACGGCGCCCGCACTGGCTGGCACTGATGACGCGCGCCCTGAGCATGGCCACCCACATGGCAGACCAGATGGACAGCACCAAACGCTCTTCGATGCCCGAGACCACACCCGCCGATGATGAACTCTGGCCACTGCAGGACGCGAGCCAGATGAAAGTGCCCCTTGCCGGAGCCTTGCAACTGTCACCGGATGATTTTGAACTGCAGGCCGTGAAGCGCTTGCGCCACAAGGCAGGTCGGCGGGCACTGTTGCATTATGTGCTGGATTTCAACACGCAGACCTCGTGGACACTGATCGGCAAATGGCGTGCCAAAGGGGTGGACAAGCATGCCTTCAACATCCAGCGGGACTTCTGGCAGACCGGTTTCGACCTACCAGGTCTGTCGGTGCCTGAAGCGCTGGCCATGCTGCCCGAGCATCGGCTCTGGCTGCAACGGCACGCCAAGGGGGAAATGGCCACCACGCTGCTCGGCCCCGACATGCCGCGCGAGCTGTCGGCACGACTGGGCCGTGCCATCGCGTCCCTGCACAACACCCCGGTGCCTACCAAACGGCACTGGACGCTGTCGGACGAGTTGGGAATGCTCGAAGACCGCCTGCAGCAGGCCAGCCGCCTTCGCCCGGCCTGGGCGAGCCGCATCGACAACGTGATGGACGAGATCCGTGCGCTGGCCGAGTGGATGCCGGCCAACCCGGTCACCGGCATCCACCGCGACTGCTATGCCGACCAGATCCTGGTCGATGGCGAGAAACTGGTGTGGTTGGATCTGGATCTGTATGCCGAAGGCGACCCGGCCCTGGACGTGGGCAACTTCATCGCCCACCTGATCGAGCACGCGCTGCGCTTTCATGACAACCCCAACCTGCTGTCGGCCCACCAGCAGGTGCTGCAGGAAGCCTTCCTCGCACACAGCCGGCGGGCGATCAGCCCCGCTTCCATCGATGCGTGGATCACGATTTCGCTCGCGCGGCACATCTTCATCTCGACACAGTTTGCCGACCGCCAGCACACCACCGGCACGCTGATCGGCCTCTGTGAAGCCCGGCTCGGACGAGTTGCAGCGCTGAGCGCCTGAGTGGGTCGTGCAGGGTCTCACCCCCTCAGGCAGCGAAGCCACCGGCCGGCGCCATGCAGACAGCAACACGACCGGCGGACATGACATGCCGTCAGCACGTGCTTTGAAGCTGGCATGACGCGCGTGCGTGCCCGACACGTGATAAAACCCTGCGGCCTGCTACGGCAGCGCAGCAGGAAACGAGCCAATACACGAAGATCAAGGTAGTCAAAGGTAATAGCAAACAGGTCGAGATGCGTGTCATGCAGCCAAACGCCGGAACAGGATTTGCCAAGAGAAATCCATGCATGACAACCTGCAAAAAATACGTTGTTGACCATCTTCTGGGAGGAAGACCATGAAAAAAACCAACCCCCTGGCACCGCACCCCTTCCACGGGCAACACACCGGGCGACCGATGCGCCCTGCGGTGCACCCCGCAGCGGGCACCGCCCGCCGCATGCCAGTCGGGCGCCCCTCAACACTGCTGGCCGCCTTGCTGCTCAGTCTCGGGCCAGGCCCGACGGCACTGGCACAAGGTGCTCCCCCTGCCCCTGCCCAATCGAACATCGACATCAAGGACGTGCAGGCACCGGGCCTCTACCTGCTGCCACGCGTCGAATTCGAGTTTGAAACGTTGCGCAACCGTCGCCTCGAATCGAAGGACATCCGGCAGATCGATGACTACAAACCGGCTGCCATCATGGCGCTGCGCTGGCAAGGTGAAGGACGCTGGGCGCTGGTGAACGAAACCGAATTTCGTTACGACACGAAGCACGAAACCGATCGGGGAACCGAAGGCAAGGCCAAGCTCTTCATCAACCAGCTTTATGGCGAAGCGCAACTGCCCGAGTGGAACAGCGCCGTGCGCATCGGCCGCTGGGGTTTCAAGGATGACCGGGAGTGGCTGGCCGATACCGAGCTGGACGGGGTGCAACTGCTCCACCAGCGCGACGACTGGAAGGCCACGGTCTTTGCCGCCCGGCGGAACCGCTGGGAAAAGGATCTGCTGCATGACACGGACACCCGTGGCGACGGCACGAATTACATCGGCCTGATGGGCGCCTATGAGCTGGGCGACAAGCACGACCTGGTGGTGCGGGTTTTCGACCAGCGCCATAGCGACAGCGATCTGCGGCTCACGCATTATTCGGTGGCCTCCTATGCCAGCCCGCGCAAAGGGCCGTTCCAGCACTGGGCCATGCTGAGCCTGGTGGATGGCAAGGATCAGGGCACCAAGGTGCAAGGTCAGGCCATCGACGTGGGCGGCACCTGGTTGGTGTCCGACGAGGGCTATCGGCCACGCGTCACCCTCGGCTACGCCTGGGGTAGTGGTGACGCCAATCCCGACGATGGCAAGGATCGCGCGCACCGTCAAACCGGCCTGCAGGACAACCAGGGACGCTTTGGTGGGCAGAGCAGTTTCAGGCTCTATGGTGAAACGCTGGATCCGACACTGTCGAACCTGCACGTGCTGACCGCCGGGATCGGCATGGCGCCCGGCAAACGCAGCTCGCTCGATCTGGTCTACCACCACTACCGCCAGGACAAGGTGGCCGATGTGCGGGACACGAACCTGCGCCCACGCCATGATCGCCAAACCGAGCGCCACCTGGGCAACGGTATCGACCTGATCTGGGGCTGGCGTGCCGACCGCCGCCTGAAGCTCGAAGCGGCTGCCGGCATGTTCCAGCCGAACGAGCGTTTCCGCGATGGCCGCGGCGCCAGCGCAGCCAAGGCCAAGACGGCCTACTCGGCCTGGTTCGAGGTGAAGTACCAGCTGCAGTAAGCCTCGGCTGGGCGCACCAAAAAAAAGCGGGGCTGCTCATGAAGCGCCCCGCTTTTTTTGGGTTGGGCCAGCCGGCACACGCATGCCCCCGGCTGACCCTGCCGCTCATTTCGCCACGGCCGCCTTGTCCTTGGACTTGAACAGCGTGTGACGCAACACCTCGAACACGGCCGGCAGGCCGGGAATGATGATCATCGCAAGTGTGACCATCGAGAAATTCTCCTTCACCCAGCCCGTGTTGCCGATCAGATAGCCAAGGCCCGACAGACTGATGACCCACAACAACGCGCCCACGACGTTGTAGGTGGCAAATTTGCTGTAAGTCATCTCCGCCACACCCGCCACAAAGGGCGCAAAGGTGCGAATGAAGGGCATGAAACGGGCCACGATGATCGTGATGCCGCCGTGCTTTTCATAGAAAGCATGCGTGCGATCGAAAGCGGCCCGATTGAAGAAACGGCTGTCTTCCCAGCTGAACACCTTCGGGCCGAAATAACGCCCCACCGAATAATTGACGGCATCGCCCAAAATGGCAGCGATCACCAGCAGGAACATCAGCAGGCCCAGATCCAGACCGCCCACGGCAGCGATGGCGCCGGCCACGAACAGCAACGAATCCCCCGGCAGGAAGGGCATCACGACCAGACCCGTTTCAACGAAGATGATCGCGAACATCAGGGCATAAACCCAGGGGCCGTAGTTCTGCACCACCACTTCCAGGTGCTTGTCCAGGTGCAGGAAAATATCGACGAGGGTGGAAAAATCCATAGGGGAAAACAGAAACAGGAAAGGAAACAGCCACTGCGTGAGCAGCGACCCATGGGCGCCCTGCGCTCACCCCGCGACGGGAAGAACGGCAGCGCGAAAACGGGAGAGAGCCGAGCCGGCCCGAAGGCTCATCACCGATGAGCCATGCAGATGAGGGTACGCCAGCAAGACGGCAGGGCCATCTGCGGCTCGATGCGTGTCATGTGCCCGCCAGTGCGACAGGCCGGATAGCCAGACAGCGACATCACATTCGGGCCACAGTTTACCCGAGCGCCGGGCCAAACACAGCCCTAAACCCTGTGAATCGTTGTGCCCTGTCGCCAATAGCCGCACGAAAACCGCTGCGCTGCAACATGCCAGCAAAACCGATGACAAAGTCGACATGATCCAGGCGTCCCCACGGGCTTCATCGGGTCTCCCGCCAGCCATCATCAACGCCCCGCCCATCCCCCTGATCCCATCGACACCGCCCGCTCGGCCCTGCGAGGCCAGCGACTTCAGCCCCGTGCTTCAAGCGACATGACATGCCCCGGCCACGCGCTCCCTATAATGCAGCTTTGATCCCTGATCCCCAGTCGGCCTGTATGCCCGCCAGCCAGTTCTCCCTGCCCGCTGCCTCCCACGACACGTCCGGCCATGCGCCGCGACGCCCGATCGCGCTGCTGCCAGATGTGCTGATCAGCCAGATCGCGGCTGGCGAGGTCATCGAGCGGCCAGCCTCCGTCATCAAGGAGCTGCTGGAGAACTCGCTCGACGCAGGTGCCACGCAAATCGAGATTCGGCTTGAAGACGGGGGACTGCGCCGACTTCAGATCACCGACAACGGCGGCGGCATTGCCAAGGATCAATTGCCCCTGGCGCTGACGCGGCATGCCACCAGCAAGATCCGCTCGCTGGACGAGCTGGAGCATGTGCTGTCGTTGGGCTTTCGGGGCGAGGCATTGGCCTCGATCGCGGCCGTGGCCCGTGTCGTGCTGAGCAGCCGGCCACTGGATGCCGAACATGGCTGGAAGGTGGACGTGAAACCCGGCCAACCCACGCCCGAAGCCGTGCCGACCGCCATGTCGCCGGGTACCGTCATCGAGATCATCGACCTGTTTTCGGCCACGCCCGCCCGGCGGAAGTTCCTGAAAGCGCCGGCCACCGAGGGCGCCCATTGTCTGGAGATGATCCGGCGGGTGGCCATGGCCGTGCCCGCCGTGGGTTTCGTCGTGTTTCAGGATGGCAAGGAAGTTCGACGTTGGCCCGCCACCACGGCCGAGGCGCGTATCGAGGCGCTGCTCGGCGATGGCTCGTCACTCTTGCCCGTGACGGCCGACACCGGCCCGGCCCGGCTGCATGGCTTCATCGGGGAGCCGGACAGCGCCCGCGCGCGCTCGGATCGGCAATACCTGTTCGTCAACGGCCGTTTCGTGCGCGACCGCATGCTGGCCCAGGCCATCCGCCAAGCCTATCGGGATCGGCTACACGGTGAACGCTATCCGGTCTTTGCGCTCTTTCTGGACATCGACCCGACGCTGGTGGACACCAACGTGCATCCGGCCAAAACCGAAGT
This sequence comes from Lautropia sp., assembly GCA_030532895.1. Lineage (GTDB taxonomy): Bacteria > Pseudomonadota > Gammaproteobacteria > Burkholderiales > Burkholderiaceae_E > Lautropia. Next base: position 22,053 of record JAUNKF010000030.1, read on the forward strand.
ACGCTTTCGCGATCCCTCGGCCGTGCGCTCGCTGATCTTTCACGCGGTCGAAAACACCGTGCGCAGCCAACAGGCCCAGGGCGGCACCAGCCAGACGAGCCGCACGATCAGCCTGAACGATCGGCAGGCACAAACCGGGGCGTACCCTCGAAGCAGCGCCCTTCCCAAAAAATCGGACAAGCAGGAAAGCCGACAGGCTCAAGCGGCCAGCCTCGCCTTTCAGGCACCATCCGGGCCAACGACGGGGCGAACCTGGCAACAGGCCGAACTTCACACCTCTCCCCCCACTGGGCAAGCACACGCCACAGCCCCCTCAGCACCGCCCGATGCGTCAGCATCAGACGCCCCGACACGGACAGCCCCTGACACAGCCAATGTCGATGCCCCAAGCTGGACAGGCATGGCAGACACATCGGGCACCGCCGCCGGCACCACCCTCCATGATGTCAGCGCCACGGGGGTAAGGCCGGCGCCGAGCCTGAACGAGCAACGACGCCCTTGGCCAGACGCATCAGCATCAGGCACAACGGATACCACCGATACAGGCACCGCCGCCGATACAAGCACCACCACCGAGGCTGAGTCAGCCAACAGGGCTGCCTCCACCGACGATCAGCTTGCGCGCATCCCGCCGATGGGCTTTGCCCTGGCGCAGCTGCACGGCATCTACCTGCTGTCTCAGACGGCCGACGGCATGATCATCGTCGACATTCATGCAGCCCACGAACGGATCACGCTCGAGCGACTGAAACAGGCACGACAGAAAAAACCGCTGGTCTCACAACCGTTGCTGATACCGGCCGTGTTCAAGGCCACCGAGCTGGAGGCTGCCATCGTGGCCGATGAAGGCGAGGCCATCGCCGAACTGGGCATCGAGCTGCAGACCCGCTCAAGCGACACCATTGCCGTGCTGAGTGTACCGGCCCTGCTCTACCGGGCCGACCCCGAGCGGCTGGCTCGTGAAGTGCTGGCGGCCTGGCAGGCACCTTCACGCCACGATGCGCTTGAAAAACGTCTCGACCGCCTGCTGGCGACGATGGCCTGCCACGGCTCGGTGCGTGCCAACCGCGCGCTGACACTGCCGGAAATGAACGCCCTGCTGCGCGACATGGAAAACACGCCCGATGCCGATTTCTGCAATCATGGGCGGCCCACCTGGTTCCGGCTCACGATGGCCGAGCTGGACAAATGGTTCATGCGGGGGCAGTGAACCATGACCAGCCGCCTGACAAGTTGTGATCTGACCAACCGGAAAACACGTCACCTACGGATACGGTGCGACACGGCCGTGCCGAACAGGCGACGACGAGGAGACGGCCAATGCGCGCCTTGATGATTCTGGGGCCCACGGCCTCAGGCAAGACTGCACTCGCCCTTGCGCTGGCACGGCATCTACCGATGGAAATCATCAGTGTCGATTCCGCACTGGTCTATAGAGGCATGGACATCGGCACGGCCAAACCGTCGGCTGAAGAACTTGGTCAGGCACCTCACCATCTGATCGACATCCGAGACCCGGCCGAGAACTACAGTGCTGCCGAATTTGCCGCCGACGCCTGGCGGCTGATCGACGAGATCCAGGCACGTGGCCGCCTACCCCTGCTGGTGGGCGGCACGATGCTCTACGCCCGCAGCCTGTTGCAGCCGATGGACGATCTGCCCGGCGCCCATCCCGAGCTTCGTGCCCGGCTGGATGCAGAGGCCGCCGCCCATGGCTGGCCCCATCTGCATCAGCGACTGCACGCACTGGATGCCCCCACGGCCGCGCGACTGGCGCCCAATGATGCGCAACGCATCCAGCGTGCGCTGGAAATCATCGAGATCACCGGTCGGCCGCTCTCCGAACTTCAGATGGCCGGGCAAAAACCCAAGCCCCATCCCGCGGTGCGCCTGATCAGCCTGGAGCCGAGCGATCGCAAGGCATTGCATGAGCGGATCGCCCAGCGATTTGACCAGATGCTGGCCAGTGGTTTCATCGAGGAAGTGCGCGGCCTGTACGCTCGCCCCGAGCTGCACGCCGAACTGCCCGCCATGCGTGCCGTGGGCTACCGGCAGGTGTGGGAGATGCTGGCCGGCACTCGCACGCCCGAAAGCCTGCGCGAGGCGGGCATCGCCGCCACCCGCCAACTGGCCAAGCGCCAGCTCACCTGGCTGCGTTCGATGCCGGTGGATCTGCGCCTGGATTGCCTGGCCCCGGCCGATACGTTACTGGCCGACAGCCTGGCCTTCATCCAGAATAAATGGTCTGAATCATCAAATTAACACCTATAAGTAACGTAGTAGCAGGCACGACACGCTGCATGTGCCGCACGGGCGTCACACACCCAGCACCTGTTCTGCCTGTCGCATCTGTGCATGCTCGAAGGCCGGAGCAAAATCCGTCAGCGCCTCCCGTCGCAACCCGATCTCGGGGCTGAGCGCTACCGTGCGCCACGAACGAACGGCATCAAAAACCCGGCCTTGAAATAATCCAGCTCGGTCAACGGTGGCAAAGACAGGTTCTGCTTTCGCCTTTTGGCATGATCCCTGGCAATGACACGCCGCCCCCAAGCCCACTTGCAGGATCTGGCGCGTGGCTGTGCTGTCCGCTTTCACCATCCCTGCGGCTCCCGATGTTTGGGCAGGCGTACCCGTTTGGGCAATTGCTCATCAACGAGGGCTTCAGGGCTTCAGGGCAACAAAGCCTGCCTAACCCGCGCCGCCAGCGTCTCGATGCCTTCATCCGACAAGTTGTCGGCCTCAAAGCGGTGACGCTTTTGCCAATGGACGAAGTTGCGGCCCAAAGATCGCTGATACTGCGGGTCGTAATGCCGGCTCATCAGCTCGGCAAACAGCTCGGGGAGGTTGCCTTCCTCTGCCCAGGCTTTCCAGCGGTTCACGGTTTCGTGGCCCTGTAGCGTCACGAACCGCCCCAGGGTATCCACCAGCCCCATCTCCTCATCGCCCAGATAAGCGTAGTCGCGCAGCAAAAAATCCAGTCGCACGGCAGAATCGGCCACAATTTCCACCAACTCGGTCGAGGCGCGCAGGTGCGACACCAGCTCCAGCGGCAGGCTGATCAGCCCGATACGGGCGCTTTCACTCTCGACGAACACCGGCCGGCCAGGATCGATGCCTTGCAGCACGGTATAAAGATTCGTCTCGAACTGCTTTTGCGAAGGCTGCGGACACCCCGGCCATGCACCGAGCATCGAGCCTTTGTGGCGGGCCATGCCTTCCAGATCGAGCACCTGTTCCCCTTGCCGGGCCAAAGCTTGCAGAATTCGCGTCTTGGCCGTACCAGTCTGGCCGCAGAGCACGACGAGTCTCAACCCACCGATCAGGCCGGGCAAGCGCTCGACCACATGGCGACGAAACGCCTTGTAGCCGCCGCGCAATTGCTGTGCATCCCACCCCGTCATCCGCAGCCACGTCACCATCGAACCGCTGCGCATGCCACCGCGCCAGCAGTAGACGAGCGGTCGCCAGCTTTCGGGCTTGTCGGCAAAGGACTGTTCCCAATGGCGCGCCAGATTGGCCGCCACCATCGCGGCCCCCGCTCGCCGCGCCTCGAAGGCGCTTTGCTGCTTGTAGATCGTGCCGACGATCCGGCGCTCTTCATCATCGAGCACCGGGTGGTTGAGCGCGCCAGGCAGATGGTCCAGCGCGTATTCGCTCGGTGAACGGGCGTCGATCAGGGTGTCGAAATCACCCAGGGATTCGACCCCGACAGGGCCACGGTGGTTGCTCATGGAGGCTTCTCTGACGGATGCAGGAAAGCCACAAGTATAGACAGTCGCGCATGCGTCAAAGCGTCAGCGCATCCACACCTCATGCCCCCGTTGATCCACGCACTTCCCCCGGTTAGCGCCCCCAAAACGGCCAGAAGATGGAACAACCGCCTGATCATGAACCGGCGTGCCGAAAATGGCGGAGGGAAATGGGAGTCGAACCCACCCGGCGACGCTTGGCGCCACCCACCGGGTTTGAAGCCCGGCCGACCCACCGGGATCGTGTTCCCTCCGGTGATGAGCGAGCGATTGTGACACGGCCAGCCGGATTTGCCACCCCTGGCAGAAAAACGAGCAACAGCCGCTGCCAACCAAGCCATCCTGGAAGCTGCCATAACGTCACTACGTGAGAAATACGAGCTGTAGACCCCACTCACCCATCACGAAACAGCAAACTCTCCGGGCGCAACAGATGCTCATCGCCCACCCGGCGGCACAGGCCGATCCGGTCGAAAAACTCCAGAACCTGCACCGCGCGCTTGCGTCCCAGGCCGCTGGCATCCCGAAAACGGGCCACCGTCACCGAAGGACGAAGCGCCTGCGGATCAGCGAAGACCTCGTCGATCAGACTTCTGAACAACAGCCCCAAAGCCGTGGTGGTGGCATCATCCTGATACAGATCCTTCACGATCTGATGCACACGGCCGCTACGCGCCAGACGCCCCATCGCAGCCCGCATCACCTCGACCGGTTCACCAGCCTGTGCCGCCAGATCCCGTACCCACGCACCTTGCGCCCCCGCCTCAGCCAACATGGGCAGGATTTTTTCCATCAGGACCTGATCCCGTGCGGCCAACGCCACACCATGCCCCGGACGATGCACGAGCGGGCCATTCGTCTGCACCTCGCCCGCCGCCTGAAGTGCGGCCAGCACCGCACGCCAGCCCTCCTCGTCCAGCCGGACACGCGTCAGACGGCGCAAGCGGGCCGCATCCGGCCCCAGCTCATCCGGCTGTTGCGCATGAAAGGCATCGAGCGCCGTCAGCACCTGATCCTGCAAGCGCGCCCAAACGGCCTCATCCATCACCCACCAGGGCGAGAGGCGTCGGTGCGGCAACCCCTTCAATGCCTGCTCCAGCACGACGGTGTCTGCCAGCCCCAAGCGTTGTTGCCAATCGGACAGATTCAAACCGATGGCCTCGGCAGCCAGCAAATCACGCAACAAGCGGGGCAGCCCCACCTGTTGCAAGGCGGCCAACGTGTGCAGACGCTGCGCGGTACGCCGATAGCGCACCGGCGCCCGCACATCCAGCACCTGCCCGCCGGCCACCACCCGTTGCCCGGCCGCATCCCGCAAGATGAAACGCTCCCCGTGCCAGGCAGCCAGTGGCTTGGGCAGCACCAGCTGCGCCAGGGCCGTGTCACCCGGCGCCAATGTCTCCCGATCCAGCACGGCCACCGAGGCCAGGCACATCGTGGTGCCCAGGTGCAGATGCACCTTGGTGCCGGTCTTCAAGGCGCGCGGTTCGCCCGGCCACAACGTCAGCTGCGCATCGAAACGATCGGTCGCCACCGACAAGCCGGGCTGCACCAGCCACTCGCCCCGCTGCAAGGCATCGCGCGAGACACCGGCGAGGCCAATGGCACAGCGCTGCCCGGCATGGGCCTCTTCGGTTTTGCGGTTCTGCGCATGCAGCGAGCGCACCCGCAACCCACGTAACCCACCCGGCGCCTGATCGAGCAGATCCCCCACCTTGACCGACCCCGCATGTACGGTGCCCGTCACGACCGTGCCCGTGCCATCGAGGCTGAACACACGATCGATCGCGAGGCGAAAACCATGTCCTGCCCTCAATGGAGACGGCGATGCGCCCGCAATGCTCGCACCTGCCGTTACCTGCAAGCCCTCTTCTTCCCTGGGCAAACCCGTACCCGCTGCCGGGGCCTGAGCCTGAGCCTGAGCCTGAGCCTGGATCAGGATAGGCTCTACCGATGCAGCAGTCTGCCCCTCCTCGACATCAGCAGCGCAAGGCTCATCATGTTCTCCCCCCACTGACCCAAGCGCTGTGGCCGCAGCCAGCAACAGCGCGCGCAATGCTTCGATCCCTTCACCCGACACGACGGACACCGGCATGATGGGGACACCCGCGAGCGAAGAGCCGGCCAGCAACGCCTCCACCTCGGCCTGAACCGTTGCCACCCGCGCGGCCTCCACACGGTCGATTTTGGTGAGAGCCACCGCACCACGACGAATGCCCAGCAGCGACAACACCACCAGATGCTCACGGGTTTGCGGCATCACCCCATCATCCGCCGCCACCAGCAGCAGCGCAAAATCGATGCCGGTGGCACCGGCAATCATCGTGTGGACGAGTTTTTCATGGCCAGGCACGTCGATGAAGCCGATGCGAGCCTCCGGGCCAGCCCCTGGCTGTGCCCTCCCCTGCCGCCCCGCCGCGCCCGTCCCTGCCCGCTCTGCCATCGATGGCTGCGCAGTGCCTGGCCTCACCGCCCCGTCATCGGCCAACATCGCACTTGGCCGGGGTGTCCCTACAGGCGTCAGCCGATCGATGGGCATGAAGGCATAACCCAGCTCGATACTCATGCCGCGCTGCTTTTCTTCTGGCAGACGATCGGTATCGACCCCGGTCAGCGCCTTCACCAGAGAACTCTTGCCGTGGTCGATATGGCCGGCAGTGCCGATGATCATGCTGGATGCTCCCAAGGGTTGATGAGCCTCACGCCCATTCGCTCAAAATCCCGTACATTGCGCGTGACCAACGTCATGCCATGCGCCAAGGCCGTGGCGGCAATCATCGAATCACGCCGCGCGTTGGCATCCAGTACGTGCATGGGCGCACATAGCAATGCCTCACGTTCGCCAAACGGCAATATCCGCCCGGAAAACGCCTGATGCACGGCTGTTGCCCAGCGCCTCAATGCCTGGCCGCCTTGTGGTTCACGACGCTCAAGACGCAGGATGCCTTCCTCCTGCTCCAGAATGGTGATGGCAGACAGATAAAACAGGTGTTGTGGCACAGAAGCAGCCCATTGCCGCACGATGGGCGATTGCCCCGGCTTTCCTGGCCGCAATTCGGCCAACACGTTGGTATCCAGCACGTACATGATCAGTCCTGCCGCCATTCAACCCCGAGCGGCGGTATCTCGAACGCGCCAACGTCGGAGGTATCGGGCAGGCTATCCATCAAATCAAGCAAGGATGTCTGCTGGTGCGTGCCAGCCATTTCCCGATAAAGATCGATATTGAGCAGCACGAAAGCCGGCTCGCCTCGATCCGTGATGAAAACCGGGCCTTCTCTGGCAAGATGTTTTGCCCGGCTCACATTGTGGCCAAACTCTCGACTGCTTAGGGTTCTGATCATTTGACTCATCGTTGATGGCGCCTCATTCACTTGGGGCGACGAGATCACAGCAGGACGGGATCACGCCTGGCTTCAGTGTCTGTGGCCGATCCACAAAATCTCTCAGCAGAAACGGCCGATCAAGCACCTTAGCCGCCCGCCCGAAGCCCGGAGAGCTGCACCGAAAACATCATTTCGTCAGTCACATCCAGGCAGCGCAGGTCAAGCCACAACGCATCGTCAGCGATGCGGCCGATAACAGGTTGAGGCAGGCCGCGCAAGGCGGCAGCCAATGCCTTCAGATGGCGGCCAGCCCGCTTGCCATCGGTACGACGCAGCACGCAGCCGTAGCTCGGCAACACATCCACCGGCAGCGCACCGCTGCCAATCTGACTGAACATCGGCTCGATGCTCACCTGCCAGTCTGATCCCAGCGCTTGTTGCAAGGCCGGCTGCACACGCAGGCTCTGCTGGTGGATGTCGGCTTGCGGGCGAGTGAGCAGCCGGAGTGTGGTGAGCCGTGATTGCAAATGTTCCGGACTCAGATAGAGTCGCAGCAACGGTTCGATGGCAGCGAGCGTCAGCTTTCCCACACGCAACGCACGTTTAAGCGGATTTTTCTTGATGCGGGCGATCAGCCCCTTTCGCCCCACGATGAAACCGGCTTGCGGGCCGCCCAGCAATTTGTCCCCACTGAAGCTCACCAGGTCAGCACCTGCGGCGATGGTCTCCTGCACGGTGCTTTCATGCGGCAAACCCCATTGGGTGAAATCGACAAGACTGCCGCTGCCCAGGTCAACGACCATCGGTAGACCTGCCTCATGCGCCATGTCAGCCACCTGAGTTTCAGGCACCGAACGCGTGAAGCCTTCCACCGAATAATTGCTGGTGTGCACCTTCATCAGCATCGCGGTTTTCGGGCCGATGGCATCACGATAATCGGCCGGATGCGTGCGATTCGTCGTTCCCACTTCCTTCAGTCGTGCCCCGGCCCGTGACATGATGTCCGGAATGCGAAAGGCACCACCAATCTCGACCAGTTCGCCCCGCGAGACGATCACCTCCTTGCCACGCGCCAGACTGTTCAGCATCAGGAGAACCGCGGCCGCATTGTTGTTGACGATCGTGGCATCTTCTGCGCCCGTGATCTCGCGCAGCAAGTCGGCCACCAAATCATCACGATCGCCACGCGCGCCAGTGCCCAGATCAAACTCCAGGTTACAGGGCGAACGCATCGCCACCACCACAGCCTGCACCACTTCTTCAGGCATCTGCGTGCGCCCCAGGTTCGTGTGCAGCACCGTACCCGTCAGGTTGAACACCGGCTTCAGGCGGGGCGACAGGCGCTTGGCGACCGAGGCTTCGATGTCCGCCGCCCAGGCTTCATCCGTTTTCCCCCATGCAGGCTGCGCGACACCCGTTGATGCACGGCCAGCCTCCTTTTCCTCCTTTTCCCCCTGCATGGCAGCTGCTACAGCAACTCGCTCACCCGCTGTTTGCGCAACGACGCCGGCCGATTGCCCAACAACCGCCTCCGTTCCGCGCCTGGTCCGTTGTGCATCTCCGCTTGCCCCTGGCTGGCCGGCAACCGACTGCCGACGGGCAGCCAGCACCTCACGAATGACGGATACCGTCAGCGTGTGCCCATGCTCGGCCACCAACGTCTGCACGCGGGGCAATTGCAACAGCGCATCCACCGAGGGCAGACGTTCGCGCGCATCATAAGACATCAGACAGAACCTCAAGCCTCGTCGGCGTTCATGATCAGAAAGGGATTCAGCCCGGCGCGGGCGTGATCCTCCTGGCCCATCAGGATGTCGAGGGCCAGCGTGGCCAGATCATCCGACAGCACCTCGATCGAGTGATCCTTCTGCAAATCGAAGAGCTTGCGGTAGCTGCCGCAGTTGTCGCACAGCTCGGCCATGCAGGCCACGGCCGCCTCGGCATCGGCCTCGGTTTGCTCGGCCTCGGTCAGCCGTCGATAGCTGATGCCCTTCGTCGAGGCGCAATTGCTGCACTTGACCCGCACCATATGCCATTCGGTGGCGCAAATGCCGCAATGCAGATAACGCAGGCCAGCACTCTGCCCATCGATGCGAATGATGCTGGCCACCGGATGACTGCTGCACACGGGGCATACCGTGACCGGATCGACATAGGGCAGCTTGTTCACGTCGAGCACCGCCGCCTTGGCCGTCATCACCACCTGCAGGGCCGCCATCACGAAAGGCGCCTTGACCCGGCGCGATTCGTTCAGAGGTGCCCCCATCAGCACGGCATCCACGAGCTGCATCAACGTCCGCTCATCCATCGCCTGAAGCTCGGCCATCTGTTCGCGCTGAAAATCCGTGTTCTCGGGTGAGGGCCCGATCACGTCCAGCAGCGCCTGAAGGCAATGACGCAGCTCAGCCCCGTGCTCGTTCGAGACCTGCCACAGCGGCATCGCATGGGTTTGCGCCCGCTCATACACGGCCTCGGTCGGCTGGGACGCAGCTGGCAGCCCCTTGAACACCTGATGCTGAGCATCCATCAAGCGGGCCACATACCGCAAAAAATCCGCGATTGGACTGCCCTCGGCCAAATGACGAAGCCGTGCGGCACGATCCAGAAAGAGGCTCGCAGGTTGCGGCAGGCGGATGCGAGGGAAAGCCGTGCGATCAAGGGCTTCGATCTCGCCCGGCTGCAGGATGCGTTGTTGCATGAGGATGGTCTTGACACAAGAAAAGCGGTAGAAGACAGCGATCATAGCCGGGATGCCCGGTCGGTGAAACCGGCCAGCCAGGCGGGTGCGGCCTGAGCATCAGAATCACCACACCCTGGCGCCTGCATGCCGATGTTCCTCCCCGCGAAAGTCCCGCTGGGCAGGCAGTACACCCTCCTCGAAAAGTGCATCGTGCGCACCAGGATCCACAGGATCAGACACCGCAAGTTCTATAATCGAGGCAAGAGACATCATGATTCGCGCGCCGTCGACTGAGCCGCACAGCCCCCGTCACGGCACACGACCAGACAACTGCTCGTTGCATGGCCACCCAGACAAAAACCTTTTCGGTCAACACGCCGCCCGCGGAGCTGCTGGCGCATTTCGTGCCTTTCCTCAAAATCGCCCATCAGATTCCCGGCCGCGTGCGCTTCAAGTTCAGCACCCGTGCTGCCAATGGCGTGGGCTTCGACGGCCCGGCCAACAGCAGTGAGGCGCTCGCCCAAGTGCTCAAGCAAACCCGCGGCATCAAGGACATCAGCTGGAACCTGCTGGCACGCTCCTGCACCGTGAGCTATGACCCGAGGGTCATTCCCGACCGTGCCTGGGTCGACCTGCTGGCCGGCCACCAGAGCACAGCCGCCGACACGCTCCATGCCATTCTGGAAGAAACCCATGCGCAACTTCGGCAATCCGCGGCCCGCTGAACGGCTCAGTCCGACCGCCGCCTCGGCACTCGGTGCCGCCCTGCTCGACGAGCTGTCCGCCCAGCGCTTCTTTCATGCCGTCATCGGGGCCTTCGGCCCAGTGGATCCCTGGCCTTCACTCGCGCACAGCAACGCACTGCGGCTTCGGATCCTGACCGCACTGGCGCAACGGCATGGCGTGGCACTGCCCCCGCCGCCGCCAGACACCACCCAGCTCATGCCCGGCTGGCGCATCAACCTGGAACGCGCCCAACTTGGCTGCGTCTCATCCGTGAGCCTTTACCAACAGCTGATCGCCAGCGTGCCCGATGCCTCGGTGCGCAGCGTGTTCCAGCGCTTCCAGACCGAGCTGCTGACCCGCCAACTGCCTGCCCTGCAACGCGCCTGGCAGGCAGCCGCCGACCGCGAGCGATACCACGCCATGCAGGGTGTCGATGCCGATCAGGCCTATCACTCGCATGGGCTGATCGGCGACACCGTCGAACAGCTGCTGGCGCTTCTCACCCGCCAGGGCGGGGTTTTCGGGCTGGCCGGCACCTTGCTTCGTGCTGCGCACCCGGCACTGGTGGCCGGTGCCTTCACCGGCAGCGCCGCCGTCCAGGGCGTTCGCCTGCGCCGCCAACTGGCGTCTCGCAGCACCACCTACCCTCAGGAGGATTGATCCATGTTGCCCTTGCTCCCCTTCGTGGCCGGCATCGTCGCCGGTGCTGCTGGCGCCGAACTCTGGCGCCGTGGTGCCGTGCAAAAAGGTTTCAGCACCGCCAGCGGCAAGCTGCGCTCGGCCGCCAGCACCAGCATGGACAGCGTCCGTCAAACAGGCCAGCAACTGAAGGCCACGGTCAGCGACACGTTGCAAAAAGCCTGGCCCAGCCGCGACCCTCAGCCTGTCCTGCCCAGCCGCAAGCCGGCCGGCACAGGCCCCGCGCGTCAGGCGGCCAAATCGGCGCGTGCCCACGCCCGCGCCAGCGCGCCCGCCAGCTCACGCGTGGCGGCCCGACAGCAGCGCAGCTCACGCCGGCCCGGCCCCGCTGCCAGCACGGCTGCGCCCAAAACAACCGCGGCCGAGAAAAAAGCGGCCCCGGTCGTCAAGCGCACCCGCAAGCCCAAAGCCAGCGCCTCATGAAATACCCGCTCGCTGTGCCCGGCCATCTGGCCGGGCGGGCACTCGTGCCCTACCGACATCGTCCGGTGCCGGTGCCGCCGCGCTCACTCACCGAAGAATTCGTTCGAGGCAGCATCACCACCGGGATTCTGGCCGCCCTGCAAGGCCGGCAAGCCAGCCTCGATCGGCGCACACTGCGCCTGGCCGTGCAAGGTGGCGTGGCACTGGCTGCCGGCACCGCAGCCGTTCAGGCCGCACGCGAGGCTCGACACGGACAGATGCTGCTGGCCATCGCAGCCGGTGCCACCGCCGTGGCAGCCGCCGAACACTTATTGAAAGAAGAACCGATCTCGAAGGAGTTGCCTCATGGGCAAAAAACGTAAGCAGGACAAGTACGCCTATCAGCAAGCCATGCAGCAACCGATGCCGCCTGGTGCGGGCTGGCAGGAAGACAATGCCTGGAACCCGCACTATCAGCAACAGCCCTGGATGGAGGCCGGCAACGCCTACGGCGTGCCACCCGGTGCTTATCCGGGTTATCCGGGCACTGCGTATGGCATGCCACCCGGCAACCCCTATGGCGCCACGCCTGGCACGCCCTACCCCGGCGCGCCCTTTCCGGGCGCCGGGCAGGCACAGGGTTTCGGCGCACCTCATGGCGCGGGCGTGCTGGGCTGGCTCGGCAACCGGCAGATGGAACAGTTCATCCTCGGCCTGATCCTTGGCGGTGCGGCCGCCTACGTGCTGGGCGACCCGGAAAAACGTGCCCGCCTGATTCGCATGGGCATGAAGCTCTACGCGGGCGTGGCCGGCAGCGTCGAAGAGTTCAAGGAACAGATCGCCGACCTGAAAGCCGAAGTGGCCGCCGAACAGGGTACCGATTTCGAGGATTGATCCGATGCCGACGCCCGCCGTTGCCCGCCTTTTTGCCTCGCTCACGCCCGTGCACCAGACGCCGACACGGGTACGCTATCGTTATCAGCTGCGCGAGGGGCTTCAACCGCTGTCACCACAGGCGCTGGAACGACTGGCCAGTGACATCCCCGGCGTCGAACAGGTTCGCCTGAACCCCAAGGCCAAATCGCTCGCCCTGCAATATCGCCGCGATCAGACGAACCAGGACAAGCTCGCCACCGCCCTGCTGGCTCTGCCGGCTGCGGTGGCCACGGGCCCCTGCGGCAAGGCAGTGGCCGAGGCCGTCGATGGCGGCACCTCCGACAACCCGCTGGCTGCGGCGAGCGAAGTGCTGGCCAGCGGTGCGCTGTTGCTCACGAGCAAGGCCAACCTGCCAGCCGCGCTGCGCGAACCGGCCACCCTGGCCGTGTCGGCTCCGCTCTACATTGAAGCGCTGAAGGATCTGTTCACCGAAGGGCTGAACTCACACGTGCTCGAAGCGCTGGCCGTGGCCATTTCCACCGCCAGTGGCGACCGGCTGGCGGCCAACACCACGCTCTTCATGCTGGCGCTGGGCGAATATCTGGAACACTCGATCGCGCGCCGCTCGGACGACCTGCTCAAGCACCTGCTGCATCCCGAAATGGATCAGGTGTGGGTGGAACGTGAAGGCCAGGAGGCGCTGGTGGATGCCGATCAGGTCGAGATCGGTGACACCGTCGTCTGCCCTGCCGGCAACCTGATTCCGGTCGATGGCACGGTGCTGAGTGGCGAGGCCACGGTGAACGAGGCCAGTATGACGGGCGAAAGCGTGCCGGTGCCACGCAAACGGGGCGATACCGTACTCTCGGGTACGGTGGTGGAAGAAGGCCGGATTCGTGTCTACGCCGAGCGGGTAGGCGCCGGCACGGCCAGCGCCCGTATCGCCAACTATGTGCAGCACGCACTGCAGGTAAAAAGCGGCACACAGCTCTCGGCCTCTCGACTCGCCGACAAGCTCGTGCCGGGCGTACTGGGGCTGGGTCTCGTCAGCTGGCTGCTGTCCGGCGACTGGCGCCGCGCCGCAGCCGTGCTGCAGGCCGACTATGCCTGCGCACTGAAGCTGGCCACCCCGGTGGCTTTCAAATCCGCCATGTACGCGGCCGGCAAGCGCGGCCTGCTCTTCAAGGGCGCCGACGCGCTGGAGCGGCTCTCCGAAGCCGACACCTTCGTCTTCGACAAGACCGGCACGCTCACGACCGGCCAGCTGAGCGTGACCGATGTGCTGTCTTTCGATGAGGATTTCGACCAGGAAGACGTGATCGACCTGGCGGCTTCGGTCGAGGAGCATTATTTTCACCCGATGGCGATGGCCGTGGTGGAAACGGCCCGGCAGCGGGGCGGCCGGCATTTCGATCATGGCGAGGTGAGTTTTCTGGCCGCCCACGGTGTGACCAGCGTCGTGCAGGGTCAGCCGATCGTGGTCGGCTCACGCCACTTCATCGAAGACCATGAGCACATCTCGCTCGACCCACACCGCGAGGAAATCGAAGCGCTGCTGGCCGAAGGCAAGACCCTGCTCTACATCGGCCTGGGCGGCAAGCTGCTCGGCGTGATCGGGCTGAAAGACAGCGTGCGTCACAATACGGCACAGACCATAGCCCGACTGCGTGAGCAAGGCGTCAAGCGGATCCTGATGCTGACGGGCGACCACACCGACCGTGCCGCCGAGCTGGCGGGCGAGCTCCAGCTGGACGATTTCCGCGCCGAGCTGATGCCCGAAGACAAGGCATCGGTGCTGGCAGAACTCACGGCCGAAGGTGCCAAGATCGCCTTCGTCGGCGATGGCATGAACGACGCCCCGGCGCTGGCTGGTGCCCATGTCGGCATCGCGATGGAACGCGGTGCCGACCTGGCCCGCCTGACCTCGGACATCGCGCTGCTCGAAGACGACATCGCCCGCGTGGCCGACGCCAAGACGCTGGCCAACAGCACGATGCGCCACATCGACAGCAACTTCAAGCTGACAGTGGTGGCCAACACCGGCATCCTGGCCGCGGCCGCCACCGGCTCGCTCAGCCCGATCGCCTCCTCGGTGATGCACAACGGCAGCACGATCGCCATCCTGCTGAACGCCCTGCGCGGCGGGCTGGCCGCAGGCCGGGATGCGAGCGGCACATAGAGCGTGTTCTCACCAGCCGTCCCAGCTATGGCAAAAGACACCCAGCTTGATCACGTCCCATCGATTCGGGTTGATCAAGTGGCGGGCATGTTGGAACCAACATGCCCTACCGTCAGCTTGCCAGAGATGGAATCGGCCATGACACAGGCAGTGAAACAACGTCATGCCGAGGGGCGATACGGACGTTCAAATCGGTCATTTGAACAGCGACTTACGGTGTACGGCGAGGTGTACACCCAACAGGCCGACAAAGGCGCTGCCCGTCACGATATGGCCTTTCTTGGAACCCGCCGCCGCCAGCCCGAGCGATGACCCCAGGCTGAGCAGCATGCCCTGCTTGGCCACCTGATTGACCCGCTTGCGCCAATTGATCTTGCCAAGGCGCGAGGGGTTCCTGTTCGGCGTGGCCTGCTTGCACCCTTCTGTCGCTTTGCCACCTTGGGCATCTTTGGCGGCTTCACCCCCGTTGGCCCCCATGCCCGCCTTGGCGCCCATCCTCCCTTGAGCGGGCAGGTTCTCCGCTTTCTTCACGCTAGCCGGAGATGCAGCCAGCGGCAAAGACCTGCTCGCCGCCTTGGCGCCGACCGAAGCGGACGCCTCCTCCCGCAAGGCCCACCAGCCTTTCCACTCAGCGGCAGCAGGCGATTCGGGGCGCCGTGATGCGGAACGCCCGTGATCCGCTTCTCCCGGTGCTTTCACGGCCATGCCCTCTTCAGCGCTGGCCTGCACGCCAACCGATACCGGCAGGATGCTGTCGAGCATGTCGGTGAGGCGCAACACGGCCGCTTCAGGCGGCAAACGAACCGGGTCGTATCGCATCAAGAGGCTGCCCACCCGTGCGTTCGTCTGTACCGACACAACCCCCGGCAACACCTGCAAGCGGCGCTGCACGCTCTCCAACCCGTGCGGCACACGCAGCCTGGCCCCACGCAAGCGGATGCGGCCCGGCACATTCGATACAAGAACATCGGTCATCATGAGAATGAGAAAGCCTCTATAAGACGGTCTTGATTCTATAGTGGCTTGGGCATCACGGCGTCATGGGCATACAACCCCAATCCAATACAGACAGCCAAAGAACCTGCCTGATACCCTCGGCTCTGAGCAGCCCCATCTTTGAACCAGTGGCAACGCCATCAGCCCGCGGTATTGAGAGCAGCGAGGGGACGACTAAGTGCATCACACGCTCTAACGCCTAATGATCTATGTTGATCTCATCAGATCAACATGGTATATACAGTAAGTACGCCCTGTTAGGATATCAACACCATGACTGCCAAACCCATGACCACCCGAATCTTCAAAAGTGGCAACTCGATGGCGGTGCGCATACCACGGGAATTGGCCGCGTATTCAACTGCCGAGGAAGCCTTGATCGAGTGGCAGGATGACGCCTGGATCGTTCGCCCCATTCAACAACGCTCACTGGCCGGGTTGGCTGATGTCTTTCGGGCCTTTCCTGCCGATTTCATGGCAGAAGGTCGGGAAAAGCACGAACAGGAAGAACGCGATTGGTCTGCTCTGTCGCAATCGCAATCAGATTGAACAGGGGCATTAACCCATGTCTCGCTACCTGCTCGATACGAATATCTGCATTTATCTGATGCGCCAGGTTCCCCCATCGGTTGTCAAACGATTTGAACGGTGCCGCTGGGGAGATATCCGCATGTCAGCCATCACCTTTGCCGAACTTCAAAGTGGCGCAAACCAATACAGTGCAGACCCATCCCGCATTCAACGAATCATTCATGAATTGACCGACTGGGTTCCCGTCTTGCCATTCGACACGCTGGCCGCAGAACGATACGGTTTGCTATACCAACAAGTGAAAAGCCGGAAACGTGATGCACTGGATCGGCTGATAGCAGCCCATGCCATCGCCAGCAACCGGATTCTTGTCACCAACAACGAGGACGATTTCCGAGACTACCCCGGACTCATCGTCGAGAACTGGGTTGATCCATCCGAGTGACGCCCATACGGTACGCCATGACGAAACGGGGCGGATGAGTCTTTCCCCTCATCCGCCCCGCTGGCCCTTGGATGGGCCTTTCACCTTTGTCGGCGTATTCACCTCGTTGCCTTCGACGCCCTCACAGCTTCGCAAGCGGGCGCCTCCAGCTCGGTGAACACACAACGGCCTTAGCTGTTGTCTCCCGTCATCTTCCGATACCAGGCACGGTGGTGCTGCTTGGCCCAGGCGCGAGTGACGGTGCCATAGAACATGGCGCGAATCGTGCCGCGCGTCCAGATGGCTGCATAGACGTGCAGGATGATCAACAGGATCATGCCGATGGCCGCGGCCGCATGCACGACCGAGGCCAGGCGAATCCAGAAGATCGGCACATCGATCATGCTGCGCCACATGGCCAGCCCCGAGGCGGTGAGTGCGATCATGCAGATCACCAGCCCCCAGAACAACAGCTTCTGACCACCGTTGTACTTGCCCTGCTCGGGCATGTCATGGTCGTCGCCATCGACCATCTTGCGGATTTCCTTCAGCCAGGCGATGTCGCGCTTCTGGATGAGGTTGAGCTTCCAGAAGCGGAAGAACATCATCACGAAGCCCAGCGCCATCACCACCCCGATGAAGGGGTGCAGGATCCTCGTCCAGGGGCCGCCACCGAAGAGCTGCGTGAGCGGGAAGAAGGCCGGATGGAAGAAAGCCAACCCCGAGAGCGCCAGCAGGATGAAGCAGATGCCGACGACCCAGTGATTGACACGTTCGCCCGCACTGTAGCGAACCAGATCGCGTGGATTGCGTTGCATGCTCAAGCCTCCTTGCCGCCACGGCGGATCGACGATGCGTGCTTGTCCAGAACCTGCTCTGCCTCGGCAGCCTGCTCAGCGAGCGTGTCGACTGCCTGCGTGAGCCGCGAGCCAGCAGCCTCGGCATCCTTGCGTTCCATTTCGTCCTCCAGCTCCTTCGAGACCTCGTTTGGCCCCTTGGTGATGTAGTGGAACAGGCTGCCAAGCGCAGCTGCCCCCATCGCCACCATCGCCAGCGGCTTGGCCACCCCTTTCCACAAACTCACCATCGGGTTGATGGTCGGGTTGTCGGGCAGGTTGGCATAGAGCGACGGCTTGTCGGCGTGGTGCAGCACGTACATGACGTGCGTGCCCCCCACCCCGGCCGGATCGTACAGACCCGCCTTGTCATAGCCGCGGCGCTTCAGGTCGGTGATACGGGTTTCGGCGTGATCCTTCATCGCCTTCTTCGTGCCGAACATGATGGCGCCGGTCGGACAGGTCTTGACGCAGGCCGGCTCCATGCCCACCGCCACGCGGTCGGAACACAGCGAACACTTGTACGCCTTGTTGTCCTTTTGCGAGATGCGCGGCACGTTGAACGGGCAGCCGGTGACGCAATAGCCGCAGCCGATGCACTTTTCCTCGTGGAAATCGACGATGC
>JAUNKF010000008.1 GCA_030532895.1 Lautropia sp.
TTGGCAACGGGCAGTTTGAACGAGGCAGGCGTCTTGCCCAACAGGGCGGCGATCGCATGTTGCTCGATCATCCGACTGCGTGTGAGGCCGTGGCGTTGCGTGACCAGCCCTTGCCATTGGGTCTCGGCCTGAATCACGTCGGCGCGGGCGACCAAGCCGGCCTCATACTGATTGCGCGTGAGTTGCAGCGAACGCTCGGCCGTCTCGATCGAGCGGGCCAGGAGCGCAAGCCGGGCCTCGGCGAGCCGCAGGCGCCAATAGGCTTGCACCAGATTGAGCTGCATTTGCAGCACCACCGCCTGTCGATCTGCCTCGGCCACCGCTAGCGATGCCTCGCTCGCCGCCACCTGGGCCGACACACGCCCCCACAGATCGGGCGTCCAGCTGATGCTGGCCCCGGCGCTGAAACTGTTGCGCGGGCCGCTGTTGCTGGACGAACCTTGGCTGCTGCCCGTAGCACCAGCACCACTGCCTGTCCCATTGGCGGCAGCACCCACGCCTGATGAAGCACCGCCACTCGTACCGCTACTCCCTGTCAAAGACCAATTAGCCCCCGAACCACCGCTGCGACGCCCACCCAGGTTCACCCCAAGCTGCGGCCAACGATTGGCCCCTGCCCCCGACAACGTGGCTTCGGCCTGGCGAAGCCGGGCGGCCGCCTGCTGGACTTGCAGGTTCTGCACGGAGAGTTCTTGCAGCATGGCATCCAGCACCGGGTCATCAAAGAGCGGGCCGCCGGACAACAATCCCACCACCGGCACGGAAGACGCAGCCACCGAGGAGGAGCCAACGGCGGGAATGTTCTCGGCCTTCCTCCCCGATGCCGGAGTCACGCCAGCCGCCAGATGCCAGCCTGCGGCTTGGGATAGCGACGTATCGAGGGCGGCGGGTGGCTGCTCGTAGGCGGGCATCACGCTGCAGGCGCCCAAAGCCCAGACGCAAGCCAGCCAACGTGCTTTCTTCATGAACGCGCCACCTCCGCCGCTGTACGGCTGGCAAACCAGGTGGCGAGGATCGGGCCGGAGACGTTGTGCCAGAAACTGAACACCGCGCTCGGCACGGCAACGATCGGGTTCAACGCAAAATGCAGACCGGCAAGCGTCACACCCAGGCCGGAGTTCTGCATGCCGACCTCGATCGAGACGGCCTTGGCATCATCGAAGGACAGCCCACAGATTTTGGCGGCGAGCCAGCCGACCAGATAGCCCATCGCGTTATGCAGCACGACCACGCCAAAAATCACCAGCCCCGATTCGATGATCCGATCCTTGCTGAGCGCCACCACGGCGCCCACGATCAGCACGATGGCCACCACCGACACGAGCGGCATCATGCCCGTCACGCGCTCGATGCGCTTGCCCAGCGCCATCCGGATCAACAGACCCGCCAGCACCGGCAGCAGCACGATTTTCAGCACCGACACGAACATGCCGGAAGCATCCACCTGCAACCACTGCGAGGCAAAGAGCCAGAACATCAACGGCGTGAGAATCGGTGCGAGCAAGGTGGCCACCGTGGTGCAGGCCACCGACAGCGCCGTGTTGCCACGCGCCATGAAGGTCATGACGTTCGAGGCCGTACCACCAGGGCAGCAGCCCACCAGAATCACGCCGATGGCCAGCTCGGCCGGCAGATCAAAACCTTTGGCAATCAGAAAAGCCAGCGCCGGCATCACCAGAAATTGCGCGACCACGCCCACCAGCACGGCCTTTGGGTGACGGAACACGTGCTTGAAGTCTGAAAAGGTCAGCGTCATGCCCATGCCGAGCATCACGGCCCCCAGCAGATACGGGATGTACGGCCGCACCCAGACGAAGGCGGCGGGAAACACATACGCGAGCGCGGCAAACACCAGCACCCACAGGGCAAAGGTGCGGTTCACGAATTGGGTGAATTTCAACAAGGCATTCATCGGCATCAAGGTTTTTTCAGTATTCAATCAATGTTCAACCAACATTCAATCAACGTTCCATCAGTCATGCTGCCAGCACCACAGACATCACAACGTGGGCCATGCTGGCATCGTGCCCGCCCAGGTTCCCATGAACAGCCAGGCAACGTCTGATCATGGAATTGCGCGGTGACGAATCATGGCATGACACGCGCCAGGCATGAACGCATCACACGCACCCGGCAGCATATGCCAAGCCAAGTCTCATCCTGTACCGTTTTTTTCCATCTCCCGACCTGAAGCCCCCTGCCAGAAACGCCGCCACCCTTGATGCAAACGCTCCAGCAGCAGATAAACGGCCGGTGTCGTGTACAAGGTGATGAGCTGGCTGACCGCAAGCCCCCCAATGATGACGAGACCCATCGGCCGGCGCAATTCGCCACCATCACCCAGACCGAGCGCCAGCGGCACCGCGCCCAGCAGTGCGGCCAGATTGGTCATCAGGATCGGTCGCAGACGCTGACCCGCTGCTTGCAGAATGGCTTCTGACGGCGCCAGCCCCGTCTGCCGCTGTTTTTTCAGCGCCACGTCGATCATCAGGATGCCATTCTTCATCACCACGCCGATCAGGAGGAACAGGCCCAGGAGTGCGATCAGGCTGAATGGCGTGTTGGTGAGCCACAGCGCGAGGAGCGCACCAATCCCCGCAGAAGGCACGGTCGAGAGCACCGTGAGCGGATGCAGCAGACTCTCATAGACGATGCCCAGCACCAGGTAAACCGCCAGGATCACCCCCAACACCAGCCAGCCCTGCCCCCCGCTACTCACGGCGATCTTGGGCCGGCCGTCATCCCCGTCGATGTCGGTGATCACGGCAGTGGGCACATGGATGGCTTCGATCGTGCGGTTGACGGCTGCGATCGCATCGGCATCGCTCACGCCTGGCGCCACCGAAAACTGCACCTGCATGGCAGCAAACTGATCCACATGGCGCTCGCGATCCCGCACCAGACCAAAGTGCCAGCTGGCCAGCTCGGCCAGCGCCACCGTGCTGCCCGTGGCGGTGCTGATCTGCACCCGGTCGAGGGCGAGCGGGTTTTCGGTGAAGCGTGCCGCCACCTCCATCACCACCCGATACTGGTTCGTGTCCTCATAGAGCGTGGCCACCTGCCGCTGCGAAAACGCATTACTGAGCGCAGCCGAAATGTCCTGCATCGTCACGCCCAGCCGGCGCGCCGTCTGCCGGTCGATCTCCAGCACCACCTGCCGCGTGTCGGCGCCCACGTCATAACTCACATTGGTCAGCTCCGGCACCTCGGCCAGGGCCTGACCCAGCTTCAGGTTCCAGGTCTTCAGTAACTCCAGATCCCCCGATTTGAGAATGATCTGGTGATCGGCATCATCACCAAAGCGCGGTGGCGAGAGCTGGATGTCCTGCTGGACACGACCGACCAGCATGGCGCCAGCCGTGGGCGGTGCACCTCGGCGCAGACGATCTGCGACCTCGCGGGCCGACACCTTGCGCTCGGCCAGCGGTTTCAGCGTGATCGTGAGCCGGGCATTGCTGATACCGCCATTGCCACCGCTCGTACCGACCACGTCCTGCACGGCCGGATCGGACAGAATCCACTGGCGATAGCGTTCGATGCGCGGCTGCATCACCTGAAACGAAAAACCGTCATCGCCCCGGATGAAACCGCGGATCACGCCGGTATCCTGCTCGGGCAGATCGCCACGCGGCATGATCGCAAACAGCCAGACACTGGCGCCGATCAACGCCATCAATCCGACCCAGGCCAGCCCGGCATGCCGAAGCACCCACCGCAACGATTGCTCATAGAGCTGCTGCAAGCCCTCGAAATAGGTAGCATGCCAACGTGACCAGCGACTGTGGACGGGCTGCCGTGCCGGCAAGGTATGGGCGGCCAGCGCCGGCGTGAGACTGACGGACACCAGCAGCGAGATGATCAGCGCCGCCGCCAGCGTGATCGAGAACTCGCGAAAGAGCCGCTCGATGATCCCCCCCATGAAGAGCACCGCCACGAAAACGACGACCAGCGCGATGTTCATCGCCAGCAGCGTGAAGCCGACCTCGCCGGCCCCACGCATCGTGGCCCGGTAGGGCGACAAGCCGCGCTCGGTGTGGCGGGCGATGTTCTCCAGCACCACGATCGCGTCATCCACCACCAGCCCGGCCGCCACCACCAGCGCCATCACGCTCAGGTTGTTGAGCGAGAAACCGGCCAGATAAATGACGGCAAACGTGCCGATCAGCGCCACCGGAATGACGGCAGCCGGGATCAGCGCGATGCGCAACCGGGCCACGAAGAGCCACACCACGCCGATCACGATCAGGCAGGAAAAGAGCAGCGTCCACTGGGCTTCGGCCAGACTGCCCCGAATGCCGAAGGAACGATCCATCACGATGGCGAGCGAGGCTTGCTCCGGCAGCAGCGCACGCAACGCCGGCAGCTGCGCCTTGATCGCGTCGATGGTGGACACGACATTGGCGTTGGGCTGCCGGTTGATCAACGCGATGATGGCAGGCTTGTCGTTATGAAAGCCGCTGCTGTAGCGATCCTCGACCGAGTCCATCACCTCGGCCACATCGCCCAGCCGCACCGCTGCCCCATCCTGCCAGCGCAGGATCAGACCCGCATAATCGGCCGCATGCTTCAGAAGCCGGCCGCTGCGGATCAACCAGCGATGTCCCTCATCCTCCAGAAAGCCCTCGGGCACGTCGGCGTTGGCCGCCACCACCGCCCGGCGCGCATCCTCCAGCGACATGCCGCGTGCGCTGAGCGCGCTCGGCTCGAAACGGATGCGCACGGCCGGCAACGATGCCCCGCCCAGTGAGACCTCCCCGACCCCCGGCACCCGCGAGAGCTTCTGCAGCACCACCTTGGAAGCCGCATCGTACAACTCACCCGGCGAGAGCACGGCCGAGGACAAGGCCAGCGCCAGAATCGGCTCGGCCGACGAACTGAGCTTGCGAAAACGCGGCCGAGACGGCATGCCCGGCGGCAGCTGATCGATGACGCCGTTGATGGCAGCCTGCACTTCGCGGGCCGCCTCGTTCAGGTCGCGGTTCACATCGAAGAGCATGCGGATCTGCGTGCTGCCCTGGCTGCTGCTCGAACTGATGCTGGACAGCCCCGAAATCGCCCCGAGCGCCCGCTCCAGCGGCCCGGCCACCGTCGAGGCCATGCTGGCCGGGCTGGCGCCGGGCAGGTTGGCCGTCACGACGATGGCCGGAATCTCCACTTCCGGCAGCGGTGCCACCGGCAACAAGCGCCACGACAACAGGCCTGACAGCAGGATGGCGATGGCCAGCATCGTGCTGCCCACCGGACGCCGGACGAAGGGCCGGGACAGGTTCATGCCTGCTCTCCCTGCGACGATGCCACCGAGGCCGTTGCAGATCGGGCCGTTGAGCGCCGCCGGCCCAGCCGGGCAAAGAAGAGATACACCACCGGCGTGGTGTAGAGCGTGAGCACCTGGCTCACGAGCAGGCCCCCCACCATGACGAGGCCCAGCGGCTGACGCAGCTCCGCGCCCGAGCCTTGGGCCAGCATCAATGGTACGGCCCCGAGAAGCGCCGCCATCGTCGTCATCAGGATGGGCCGGAAACGCTGCATCGCCGCCCGGTGGATCGCGTCCCGGCTGCTGAGCCGGTCGTGCCGCTCGGCCTCCAGCGCAAAATCCACCATCATGATGCCGTTCTTCTTCACCAGACCGATGAGCAGCACGATGCCGATCACCGCCACCATGTCGAGCGCTTGGCCACTCAGCAAGAGCGCGGCCAACGCCCCCACCGTGGCCGAGGGTAGCGTGGACAGGATCGTGATCGGGTGGATGGCACTTTCATAGAGGATGCCCAGCACCAGGTACATCGTGACGATGGCGGCCAGAATCAGCCACAAGGTGTTGGCAAGCGAGGCCCGGAACGCCTCGGCCGCCCCCTGAAAACGCGTCTCGATGGCCACCGGCCAGCCGATCTGCTGCTGAACCGCCTCGACAGCCCCCACCGCATCACCCAACGAATAACCGGGCGCCAGATTGAAGGACAAGTTTGCGGCCGGAAACTGCGATTGATGGTTCACCACGACCGGCGCCTGCCGCTGATGCCAGCGCGTGACGGCCGAGAGCGACACCGGCTGACCATCCCCCCCCGCCACATAGACCTGATCCAGCGCCGACAAGCCTTGCGCCAGCGCCGGATCCTGCTCCAGCACTACCCGGTACTGATTCGACTGCGTGAACATCGTCGAGATCTGCCGTTGGGCAAACGCGTTCTGCAAGGCTTCGGTGATCGTCCGCACCGAAATCCCCAACCGGGAAGCGGCCGTGCGATCGATTTCCACATAAGCCTGCCAGCCGTCGTTTTGCAAATCACTGCCCAGATCCGTCAGCTCGGGCCGCTCGGCCAAGGCCGACATCAGGCGCGGCACCCACTGGGCCAGTTGCTCGCGCTCGGGCGTGCTGAGCGTGAACTGGTATTGGGCACGGCTGATCCGATCCTCGATCGACAGCTCCTGTACCGGCTGGAACCAGACGCCCAGTTGCTGCTCATCGGCCGGCCGCTCGGCCATCTTCTCGCGCAGACGCCGGATGATCGACTGCACATCAGCCTCGCGCTCGTCATGCGGTTTGAGGTTCAGCAACATGCGGCCCGTGTTGAGTGCCGGATTGTTCCCATCGACGCCGATGAAGGAGGAGAGGCTCGCCACGTCAGGATCGGCCAACAGCTGGCGCGCCAGCTGAGCCTGACGCTGGCTCATCGCCTGAAAGGAGATTCGGCCCGGCGCCTGTGTCACCACCTGGATGACACCACTGTCCTGCACCGGGAAGAAACCTTTGGGCACCCAGACGTAGAGCAGCACGGTCAGCAGGATGGTGCCCAGCATCACCAGCATCGTGAGCGTCTGATGCCGCAGCACGAGGTGCAGACTGCGGCCATACCAGGCAATGACCCGATCCAGAAAGCCGGCAGAAGTGGGCGCGGCCGATGCATGCCCCACATCCCCGATCATCCGGGCCGACATCATCGGCGTGAGCGTGAGCGACACGATGAGCGACAGCCCGATCGCCACCGCAAGCGTGACGGCAAACTCATGAAAAAGCCGTCCCACCACATCCCCCATGAAAAGCAGCGGGATCAGCACGGCCACGAGCGAGATGGTGAGCGACACCAGCGTGAAGCCGATTTCACGCGCACCGTCGAGCGCAGCGACCAGCGGCGACTTGCCCATCTCGCGGTGGCGTGCGATGTTCTCCATCATCACGATCGCATCATCGACCACGAAACCGGTGGCAATGGTGAGCGCCATCAGGCTCAGGTTGTTGAGCGAATACCCGGCCAGATACATGAAGGCAAAGGTGCCGATCAGCGAGATCGGCACGGCCACGGCCGGAATCAGCGTGATTTTCACCGAGCGCAAGAAGAGGAAGGTGACGAACACCACGAGCCCCACGGCCAGCACCAGCTCCTTCTGCACATCCCGCACCGAGGCCCGGATGCTCTGCGTGCGGTCGGTGAGGATGCGGACATCGACGCTGGCCGGCAAGGTGGCCGTCAACTGCGGCAGCAGCGCGCGCACGCGGTCGGCCACCTCGATGACGTTGGCATCGGGCTGGCGCTGCACATTGATGAGGATGGCACGCTCGGCATCGGCCCAGGCGGCCAGAAAACGGTCTTCCGGCCCTTCCACGACGGTGGCCACATCCTTCAGTCGCAAGGGCGCGCCATTCTGCCAGCTCACCACCAGCTCGCGGTACTGCGCAACGGTGTTGAGCTGGTCGTTGGCATCAAGAATCGTGCTGCGCACTGGCCCGTCGAAGCTGCCCTTAGGCAGATTCGCGTTGGCCGCCGCAATGGCAGCCTGCACATCGGCCATCGTGAGGCCCGCCGCCGCGAGGGCGCTGGCATCGCCACGCACCCGAATCGCCGGCCGCTGGCCACCGGCCAGGCTCACCAGCCCCACCCCCTTCACTTGGGCCAGCTTCTGCGCCATCCGGGTATCGACCAGATCATGCACCTTCGGTAGCGGCAGCGTCTTCGAGCTGACGGCCAGTGTGAGGATCGGCGTGTCGGCCGGGTTCACCTTCCGGTAGAGGGGCGGCGACGGCATGCCACTGGGTAACAACCCACCCGCATCATCGAGCGCCGACTGCACGTCCTGCTCCACCACACCCAGCTCGCTGTCGAGCGAAAACTGCAACGTGATGACCGAGACACCCGCCCCGCTCGTGGACGACATCTGCTTCAGCCCGGAAATCTGGCCAAGGCTACGTTCGAGCGGCGCCGTGATCATCCGCGACACGGTGTCCGGCCCGGCGCCCGGCAGGTAGGAATAGATCTGGATGACCGGATAATCCACCTGTGGCAGTGCAGCCACCGGCAGCAAGCGCCACGACAGCATGCCAGCCACCAACATCGCCACCATCAGGAGCGACGTGGCCACCGGCCTCAGGATGAAAAGCCGCGACAGGTTCATGGGGCAGTCCGGGCTGAACGGCCATCGCTCGCGGTGCGGCCAGATTCAGTGGCCGCGCCGGCCGGTGCTCCCGGCACCGCGCCCTGCCGTTCGGACGCTTCGCTGGCCGCCGGTGTGGCCGGCAACGCATCCGGGTCGCCCCGCAACGGATCGACCACCTTCACCGCGCGACCATCGCGCAGTCGGTCCAGCCCCTCCAGCGCCACCTGATCCCCGGCCTGCAAGCCTTCCAGAATTTCGACCCGATCCCCCGAGGTCACCCCCAGCCGCACGGTACGCACGAAGGCTTTGCCCTCGCGGATCAGGTAGACGTAATCGCCCTGCGAACCAAACTGTACCGCATCGACCGGCACGCTGAGCGCGGCCGGCAGGGTTTTCAGGTGCAGACGCACATTCACGAACTGGTTGGGAAAGAGCGCATCATCGCCATTGTCGAAGCGGGCACGAACCTTCAAGGAGCCGGTGGCCGGATCGATCTGGTTGTCGAGCGTGCTGACATGGCCGGTGGCCAGTTGGCGACTTTCGCTGCGATCCCACGCCTCGACCACCAGCCCAGGGGCCACGGCATCCCGCACCGCCTCGCGCAGCGCCTGCAACTGCACCTCCGGCACGCTGAACAGCACCGAGATCGGATCAATCTGGATGATGCTGACCAGCCCCTCGGCCGTACCCGGCCCGATGAGGCTGCCCACCGCTGCCTTCAACAGGCCCAGACGCCCCTCGACAGGGGCCAAGACCTTCGTGTGCTCAAGCTGCAAGCGGGCATTGTCGATGCGTGCCTGATCGGTCTCGGCGCGACCTTCCAGCTGCCGCAC
This sequence comes from Lautropia sp., assembly GCA_030532895.1. Taxonomy (GTDB): domain Bacteria; phylum Pseudomonadota; class Gammaproteobacteria; order Burkholderiales; family Burkholderiaceae_E; genus Lautropia. Next base: position 9,204 of record JAUNKF010000008.1, read on the forward strand.
CAGCGCACGCTGATTGTCGAGCTGCTGGCGGGCGATCGAGTCCTGCCTGAACAGCTGTTCATAGCGGGCCAGATCGCGGCGGGCATTGCTCAACTCGGCCCGGTTCTGCGCCTGCTGCCCACGGGCCTCGGCCAGCGACACCTCGAAAGCACGCGGGTCGATCCGGGCCAGCAACTGGCCTGCCTTCACCCGCTGGCCTTCCTCGAAAGCGACCGACAACAGCCGCCCCTCCACCTGGGGCACCACCGTCACCGCGTTGAAGGGGGTGACCGTGCCCACGGCCCGGATCATCACCGGAAAAGCCCCTTGCACCACCGGGGTCGTGCTGACGATGGCAGCATCTCCGCCGCCCATGCGCCGAGGGCCGGGCGGCGGGCCGGAAGACGTTGCCCCCTGCTGAGAGGCCGGCTTCAACACCCAGAACCAGAGTCCCCCGCCGATCAGCAGCAACAGCAACAACGTGACCCACAACACGGGACGGCGCACGGCGCCCGATTCGACAGCAGAGGACATGAAAAACGCAGGGATGAAAACGAGACCCCTTATCATACGGCCCCGGCCCCGTGCTCACCCCGGATTCAGTAATATCTTTACATGGCGGGGCAGACGCGTTGGCGAGATGCCAACAGGCCTGGCGCGTGTCATGCCCTGATTGCCTTGATTCGTCGCCGCGCTGCCCCAAACCCGCTGATGCGCCCGTTGGCGCGTGTCATGCACTGATGCACCGCTTTGCCCCCGCCCCTCAACGCAGGAGTTCGTGCTTGTTCATCACCAACCGTTTTACCCGATCCGCCCTGCTGCTGGCTTGCGTGGCCGCCAGTGCCCTGGCCACCGGCTGCGCCACCGACCGCTCCCGCAGCGGCTTTCTGGAGCCTTATCGCTTTGCCATTCCGCAGGGCAATTACATCAATCAGGAAATGCTCGACGAGGTGAAAGAAGGCATGAGCCGCGAGCAGGTTCGGCTGGCCATCGGCACGCCCCTGCTCGTCGATGTCTTTCACCCGGATCGCTGGGACTACGTCTTTCGCTTCAAGCACCCCAACGGCGACGCCGAGCTGCGCCGTGTCATCGTCTTTTTCACCGACGAGCGAGTGAGTGAAATCCGTGCCGACAAACTGCCGGCCACCGACGACCCGAACGACCCCGCCCTGCCCGGTTATCAACCTTCCCAATCCGCTGACACATGATGAAGATTGCCATCGCCGGCGCCTCGGGCCGGATGGGCCGCACGCTGATCGAAGCCGTGCTGAACGCCCCCGACATGCAGCTGGCCGCCGCCTTCGACCGGGCCGACAGCCCCGCCATCGACACCGACCCGGTGGCTTTTCTGGGCCAGCAAAGCAAGCTGCGAATCAGCGCCGACGTGGATCTGGGGCTGTCAGGCTGTGACGTGCTGATCGATTTCACACGCCCCGAAGCCACGCGCGAACACCTCGAAGCCTGCGTCAAGCACGGGGTGGCCATCGTGATCGGTACCACCGGCCTGGACGCAACGGATCAGCAGGCCCTCGCTTCGGCCGCACGGCACATTCCCATCGTTCAGGCGCCCAACATGAGTCCGGGTGTCAACATCGCCATCCGCCTGATCGAGCTGGCCACCCAGGCACTGAAGGACTATGACATCGAGGTGATCGAGGCCCACCACCGCCACAAGGTGGATGCCCCGTCGGGCACGGCGCTCGCCATCGGAGAAGCCATTGCCGGCCAGCTTGGCCAGCCGCTGAAAGAGATCGGCGTCTTCGCGCGTGAGGGCCACACCGGCCCACGCCAGCCGGGCAGCATCGGTTTTTCCACCATCCGCGCCGGCGACATCGTGGGCGATCACACCGTGATGTTCGCAGGCCAAGGCGAACAGATCGAAATCCGCCACCGCGCCACCAGTCGCGAGCACTATGCCGACGGCAGCCTGCGGGCCTGCCGCTTCCTCGCGGGCAAGACGAGCGGCCTGTTCACCATGCGTGACGTGCTGCAGCTGGATTGAAACGACAGGGGCCAGCCCGTTGAAACGGTCTGGCCCCCCTGTCTTCGTTGCGCGCTCGTGCGCTGCCTGGCAGGCGTGCCCGGCGTTCATGCTCTCCTCGAAGCCTGGCACAAGGGCCTGAGGTGCACGCCCCTGCCAGTATGTCTCGCCTGCCTCAACGCTTGTTACCGATGGCCGCCATGACGATATCGATCGTCAGCAGCTCCGGGAGCTGTTGCGGCGCCTTGCCGCTGCCATCATAGAAGAGATAGAACGGCACGCTGTTGCGTCCGAAGCGCGCCAGCTCGGCCGAGATCATCTCGTCACGGCGCGTCCAGTCAGCCCGCAGCAGCAGGATGTTGCGATCCCGGAACACCTTCAGCATCTCCTCCCGCTCCAGCACGAAACGCTTGTTCACCTGGCAGCTCAGACACCAGGCCGCCGTGAAATCGACGAACACGGGCTGGCCTGCCGCCTGTGCGGCAGCCAGACGTTCGGGCGACCAGGGCTGCCAGCCCTCACAGGCCGGGGCCAACTTGCCATCCGGCCCCGGCTTGCAGGGCATGCTCGGCCCCGTGCCCATCGGGCCGGCACCGGCAACCGCTGCCACGGGCGTCTCAGCCACCACCGGCATCCGGGCCACCAGCGCCACGCACGCGCCCACCGCCAACACGGCCAACAACAGCCACACCGGCGTGCTGCGCGCCTGACGGGGCCGCAGCTCGAACTGCCAACGGCCATAGATCCAGGCAGCAAAGGAGAGCAGAATGGCCGCGATCAGCAACATCAGCACGCCTTGCGCATCGGTCTGGATGGCCAGCACCCATACCAGCCAGGCCGTGGTGGCAAACATCGGAAAGGCCAGCAGCTGGCGAAAGGTCTGCAACCACGGGCCAGGCCGTGGCAGCTTGGCCAAGAGCGCATTGCTGCTCGCCAGCACCAGATACGGGATACCCATGCCCAGCCCCAGCGCCGCAAAGACGAGCACCACTTCCAGCGCCGTGCTGCTCAGCGTGAAGCCGACGGCACTGCCCATGAAAGGCGCCGTGCAGGGCGTGGCCACCACCACGGCCATCACACCCGTCATGAAGCTGCCGGTATAGCTGCTGCGCACCGTGCCGATCATTGGCGTGCTGCCAAACCGGGTGAAGCTGGACCCCGCCTCGAACACGCCAAACAGGTTCAGGCCGATGGCCACGAAAAGCAAGGCCATCGCCGAGACGAAGACCGGAGACTGCAACTGAAAGCCCCAACCGGCCGCCTGCCCGAGCGAACGCAGGCCCACGAGCAACAAGGCCAGTGCCACGAAGGTGGTCATCACCCCCAGACAGAAGACCATCGCATGACGCCGTGCCTCGGCCGGACGCCCGGCTGCCGCTTCGGTGAAGGACAGGATCTTCAGCCCGATCACCGGGAACACACAGGGCATCAGGTTCAGGATCAGGCCGCCCAGGAGCGCGGCTGCCATCGTGAGCAACAAGGTCTTGATATCGATGCCGGCCGCAGAACCCGCCTGGCCTGTGATGCCCCCCGTCGCGGGCGCCGAAGCGGACAGTCCGACACCATCGGCACCGTCCCCCGATGCGGAAGCCGATGTCCCGGATCGTGCCGCACCGGCAACCTTGTCCGTGGGTTGTTGACCGTTCAAGCCCAACTGGCCAAGCAAATTGCCATTGGCACTGCCCGCTTGTCCGGCAACCGGCTCTTCCGACAGCTCGATCTCGGTCGGCTTCGAGGTGGCGAGCGTCTTGCCGGCCACCGGTACCACCGTCTGCCGTTGCAAGGCGACCTCGACCGGCCGTTGGCCATCGATCAGCAGGATGCCTCCCTCGGCCTCCCAACCCGCCGCCTTGCTGCGAACGGCCTGCTCATCCACCGCCAGCACCAGCCCGAAACGACCTGGCTCGCTGGACAGCTCCACGAGCCGTTGCTCGGCAACCGGCCGAATCACCTCGGCAAAATACGGCAGGAACGTGACCTGCCCGGGCGTTTTATCCTGAACAAGTTCAGGGGGCAGCACCATGACAGCCTCTGCCCCCCGCTGCCACCAGCCGGCACTCAAGGCCGGTTTGTCCATCGCCGGCGCGCGGGCGCGGCTTTCATCGAAGAGCGAGGCCAGCGCCTGATCCACGACCGTGGAACCACCAACCGGCAGACTCAAGGCCAGCGGCGCCTCACCCGGCACGCAGACATCCCGGCAGATCAGCCATTCAGCATCTACCGTGAACCGGGCCTGGCGCCCCTTGAAGTCGGCAGGCAGCACCACATCGCGGTACAGCAGGGTTTCTCCCTCATAGCCGTAGTTGGCCAGCGGCCCGATGGCAAAGCGCTCCGGTGCAGGCCAGACGATGGGCGAATACTCGGCCCCGGCCGGCCCCTTCACGTCGAAGCGAGTCGGAAAGCCGGTATCACCAGGATTACGCCAATAGGTATGCCAATGCGGGTCATGGCGAAGCCGTAGCCCAAGCCGGAATGGCTCGCCCGGCACCACCTGCTGCACATCGGCCACGAGTTCGATTTCAAGCGCGCCGACCCGCTGCGGGCCGCTCTGATGCGCAGCCTCCGATGTCGAGGCGGCCCCCTGCGTCGCCCCCTCCCCCTCACCCGCCTGGGCCAAGGCCAAACGGTTGAAGGCGACGAGCGGCGCTTCAAGCTTGGCAGACACCTGAACGGCCTCATGGCCCGACACACCGGCTGCACTGGCAGCGGATGCCGAAAGACTCGCTCCCCACGCGGCACACAGGAGCACCCATAGCAACAGCAACCTCGGCCCAAGGGGCAACGTCTTTCGCATCATCGGTTCAATCATCAGCGCGTAGGAACAATTTGGACATTCTGCAGCACAGTATTCCGCCCTCGACGAACAGCCGCCAAGGCAGACGCGATATCCGGGCAGGATCGGAACATGCATGGCAAAATGTACAGGCTTTGCAACATTCCTGCTGGAGAAGGCCCCCGGCTCTTGGCCGCTGGGCTTTCAGCCCCTCGGCCCCGGCGCGTGTCAGCCACTTGAAGCGGCAAAGCAGCGTGCCTGTGGGTGCGCTGTCCGCTCTGCGGCCTGTCCGTTCTGTCTGAGTGCCCTTTCATTTGCATCAGGCTTGCGTGCGCTCAAGCGCGACCGCTCAAGCGTGACCGTCATGAGGAGGAATCGTGCATGACACTTTGCATCAACGCGCCAGGGCTTCATTCTGATGACACCCACATGAGCTGAGCTGCACCGCCGCCAGACGCGCCCAAAAGCCGACACCCGGCCGCCCAGCGCTTGACCGCCTCCCTCCTAATCCCTACCATCCGCCGGATGGACACCGACATGCAGCAACTGTCCGAGCGCGTCCGCCGACTGCTCGAAATCTCCCGCCAGCTGGCGGACGAAAACCATCTGCTCCGCACCCGCCTTGGGGAAGCCGCAGCCGCCCAGGCCGACACCCAGCAACGCCTGGCCGAGGCGCGTGCGCGCGTCGAATCCGCCCTGGCCCGTCTGCCATTGCCGCAAACCGCTGATCAAGATTGAACCCCCAACACGCACGCCCTATGGCAATGGAACAGATCGAGGTCAAGATTCTTGACCGGCTCTTCAAACTGCAAGTGCCCGCGGCCGAAAAGCCTCGCCTGATGAACGCCGTGCGCATCGTCGACAAGAAGATGCGCGAGATCCGCGATGCCAGCATGGCACACGGCATGGAACGCATCGCTGTTCACGCCGCCTTGCAGATCACCTACGAATTTCTGGGCCAGCCCGTCGACTCATCGGGCGCCACCTCCGAACAGCTGCAAACCCTCATCAGCCAGCTCAATGCCGAGCTGGATGCCGAAATCCGTCGGCACGACACCCCGCGCTGAGCCGCCGCTGATCGCCGACCGACGGTTGTGAAAATTCTCACAATCGCGCGTATAATGGACACATCCCTGCAGTGTTCGCTACGGTCATATATTCCTTGAACCAATGCGATGCATCAGGCAGAGTAAAGCGTTTGCCGCTGTTGTGAGCGTCCCTTCGTCGGATGAACCTGATGTGGCAACCCATTCTGCCGACCTGAACTGAATCACGGTTCAGGATGCCGGCCGAACGGCACAGGCGGGGTTCCAATACGCACGGGTCGTACAGTTTGTTACTGTACGGCCCGTTTTTCTTGGGTTCTTTGGCCCCAAAGCAAAGGGGCGGTCTCAGCCGCCCCAACCAGCCCCCTGCTCAAGCGCTAACAGGTTTGACCTACTCCCCCGCCTGAAGGCCGATACTGGCCGTGCCCAGAGACATCAGGCATGCGTTGCCTGCCTGGCACGCCACACGAGCCAGACACCGGCCAGCAACATCGGCACCGTGAGCAACTGCCCCATCGTGAGCGGGCCAAGGATCGTGCCCAGATGTGCGTCCGGCTCACGGACGAACTCCGCCAGGAATCGGCAAATGCCATAGCCGATCAGGAACATGCCGCTCACCGCACCGGTGGGTCGAGGCTTGCTCGAATACCACCACAGCAGCACGAAGAGCAGCAGCCCTTCGCCTGCCATCTGATAGAGCTGCGACGGGTGACGGGCCAGCTCGCTGCCCGATTGCGGAAACACCATGCCCCACGGCACGTCGGTCACCCGGCCCCACAGCTCCCCATTGATGAAATTGGCAAAACGGCCCGCCGCCAGGCCCAAGGGTACGAGTGGCGCCACGAAATCCATCAGATCCAGAAAACGCACACCCTTCTTGCGGGCAAACACCGCACACGCGAGCAACACGCCGATCAACCCGCCATGAAAAGCCATGCCGCCTTCCCAGACGGCAAAGATCTTCAGCGGATGATCCAGGTAATAGCTGCCGCTGTAAAACAGCACATGCCCCAGGCGGCCGCCCACCACGACACCCACGACGCCGTAGAACAGCAGATCTTCCACATCCTTGGCCGTGAAGCCATGCAAGGGCTGCCCCGGCTGTTGCTGAGCGATACGCCGTCGCCCGAGCCAATAGAACTGGGCAAAAGCCACCAGATACATCAGCCCATACCAGCGGATGGCCAACGGGCCAAGTTGGAGGGCAACGGGGTCAAACTGGGGATGGATCAGCATGGGGTGCGCGATGACGAAAACAGGTCAGCGCATATTCTGACACGGCCCCACCTGGCACAGGCAACGAGCCCCATCAGACGACACCCAGCACCACTCATCGCCAGAGGTGCAGAGGCAACACGGCACTGCCCTCCCCTGAGGGGGCTTGACCAAGGAAGCTCCCCCAGCGAGCAGATCCCGCCATCCGCTACCAGCATCAGGAATGGCGGCGCTTGTTCAGGTTGGCCGTCTCATTCAGTCGCTCTTGGGCACGTTTCTGATACTCGGCCATCTCGACGGTGCGTTTGTCACGGCCGAAGGCACGCTCCAGAAACTCGAACCAGATGAAGGCTGCCAGCAAGGGCGCCAGCACCCAATACCACGACCAGGAAGCCACTGGATCGACCTCCAGCCACTTCAGCACGATCATCAGCAGCGCACCCCATACCAGCCACATCGACAGCCCCTTCTCCGGATTGAACGGTGAGACCAACCTCCCCTGGCCCATGATCGGGCACGCCCGGATGGGCTTTCGCCACAGCGAATCAGTGCCTTCACGCACGACACCGGGATGTTGGCTTGCTGTCGTTCACCTTATCGTCTGCCGACGACGGCCCCTAGCGGCCAGCGCCGATCGGTCTACGATCACCGGGCCAGTGGTCAGATGGCTCAGGCCGCGCCTGCCTTGGCACGCAACCTGTCGACCCGCTGCGTGAGCTTGTCCTTCCATTCCTGCGCCAGCGGCTCGTAGGCAGCCAGACGCGCAAGTGCCTCCCGATCGGGCGACTCGTGGTTCAGCACCAGATCCCAGAAGCGATCGAGGGTGTAGGCTTCATCGCCACGCGAGACGAGCACCATCGGCTCACCTGCCGCGATGCGGCCCTCGGCCAGCACACGAACATACCAGCCCGTCATCCGGTGCTGCTGCACATGGCGCGCGAGCCGGTTCAGGCCGAAACGGCCATTCAGTTTCGCACAGGGCGCGCGCGGTTGCGTCACCTGCAACAGCACCTCACCCACGCGGAACACGTCACCCACCCGCACTTCATGATCCAGCAGCCCCGAGATGGACAGGTTTTCGCCGAACCCGCCCGGCTGCCACGGCTCTTCCGGCTCGGGAAACGCAGCTTTCAGCTGCTCGTAATACTCGCGGGCAAAGACGTTCATCGCCCGATCCGGGCCGCCGTGCACGCTCCGGTCAAAGATCTCGTCGCCCACCACGCCTTCGACCGTGATCTCGGCAGGCCCATCGAGCCGGCGCTTGCGGATGCCACTCAGATAACCGGCCGGGCCAACCGGAGAAATCCCGCCGGCAAACAGCGTCTCGACCCTCGGGCCGGTATGGGCAGCAGGTGTCTGCCCGCCGTGCGCGGCGCTCGTGCCTGACTCGTCCGTCGATCGGTCATTCGGTACCACTGGGCGCATGATGATTCGTTCCGTCAGAAAAAAGAGACACAATGATGTCGTTCAGCAACAACACCGGGTCGCCAGACCCATCGCTGAATTCCTCCCTGGTTGGTTTTTGGCCCGGTTCGGTGATTTCACCGTCCGGGCATTTTTTTACCGACAGGGCTGTCGCGTGTCATGGACTGGTCACGCATCCCCGAACAGGGCATCAGCGTGAGAGGCCGTTCAGGACAACGCAGACCAACCATGGTCAGCCTGGCATCGCACCGGCCAGCATCCCAACATACCGGGCCGGTGGCCGATTCAACTCACTTCACCGCAGACTTCAGGTGGCCATAGCCTTCGGCATCCATCTTGTCGAGCGGGATGAAGCGCAGGCTGGCGCCGTTGATGCAGTAGCGCAAGCCCCCCTTGTCACGCGGGCCATCCGGGAACACATGCCCGAGGTGCGAATCGGCTGCCCGGCTACGCACCTCGATCCGGTGCATGTTGTAGCTGCGGTCGTCATGCTCGGTGACGGCGGCGCTTTCGATCGGCTTGGTGAAGCTCGGCCAACCGCACCCCGAATCATACTTGTCCGCCGAGCTGAAGAGCGGCTCACCGCTCACCACATCCACGTAGATGCCCGGCTCGAAGAGGTGATCATACTCGTGCGTGAAGGCGCGCTCGGTGCCGGCCTGCTGCGTGATCCGATATTGTTCGGTATTGAGCAGCTTTTTCAGCACCTCGTCCGAGGGCTTCTGATAGGTGGCCAGATTGAAGCCCTTGGCCTTGGCGCCTTGCGCCCCCTGTGCCGCATCATCCGCCTTCGTACCGCCCTTCTTGTTGGCCAGCGGCTCGTCGGCCTTGCGGATGTCGATATGGCAATAACCATTCGGGTTCTTGATCAGATAATCCTGATGGTATTCCTCGGCATCATGAAAGTGGGCCAGTGGCAGGTTCTCGACCACCAGCGGACGGCTGTACTTCTTCTGTTCGGCATCCAGCGCGGCCTTGATCGTGGCCTGATCAGCCGGGTTCGTGAAATAGACGCCCGTGCGATACTGCGTACCACGATCATTGCCCTGCTTGTTGAGGCTGGTGGGATCGATCACGCGGAAGTAATACTGCAGGATGTCTTCCAGATGCAGCTCATCGGCGTCATAGGTGATCTTGACCGTTTCGGCATGACCGGTGTTGCGATAAACCACGTCCTCATAGCTCGGACGCTGCTCGGACTTGCCATTTGCATAGCCCGACACCGCGTCGATCACGCCCGGAATCCGCTGAAAATACGCCTCCAGCCCCCAGAAGCAACCGCCAGCAAGATAGATGGTTTGTGTGTTCATGGCTTTTGATGATTTCTTCTCTGCAGGTTGGTAGAAGGTTTGGGCGACCTGCTTCAGATCAACCTCGGGATCCTTGATGAGCGCGAGCGCCTGGGCCTCGGTGATCCGCCCCTTGATCACCCGCACGACAGCGCCCGTTTCATCGAGCACGGCCCACGACGGATAGACGGGGATGCTGAGCGCCTGAGCGATACGACCGCCGTCATCCATCAAGACCGGCATCGCCTTGTAGGGCAGCCCACCATACCACTGGCCAAACTCGGTGAGGGGCTTTTCCCGCTTGTAACCGGGGGATGCCACCGTCACCAGATTGACATCCTTGAAACGAGGATCCTTCACCCAGGATTCGGTATCACCCAGCTCGGCCAGGCACAGCGGGCACCAGCTGGCCCAGAACTTCACGAAGGTGGGCTTGCCCGCCGCCAGAAAATCACGCCCTGTCTTGCCCGAGACATCCGGCAAGACCGCCAGCGCCTGCTGCACATTGCCCTGCGCATTGACGACCGACACGGCCGGCGCCGCGCTGTCGGCCGGATGGATGAAGAAAAAGCCTGCCAGGATCGCGGCCAGGCCCACTGCCGGCACGACGACGTTCCTGGATTTGAAAAAGGGTTTCATCTAACTCTCCGAGAAGCCACGGTTCCAGAAAGCGCGTCGTGGCAATTCATCCCAGCGAAGCCGCCGCCAGCTGCACAGAACACGCTTTGAACCGTAGTCGCTTGAGCCCCCAGAAAACTTACAGCGTCGCACATCCAGGCACGTGTTCTGCTCCGCGAAAGCCTCGCCAGCGCGCGTCATGAAGCCGTTCGCCACCACGCCCCGCCAGCACGGGTCATGCACGCCCAGCGGGGCTTTTGCGGAGACGAATCAGGCATGCACGCTACTCGGGTCGGCTCAGCGCGCAAAGCTTGTTGCCATCCGGATCGCGCACATAGGCCAGAAACAGCTCGCCCGCAGCCGTCTGCCGAAGCCCCGGCGGGTCTTCGACCGACACGCCCCCCAGGGCCACGGCCGTGTCATGAAACTGCTGCACCTGCTCAGGCGAGGCACAACGAAAACCGACGGTCATGCCATTGGCCACCGTGGCCGGCTCCCCGTTGATGGGTTCGGTCACACCGAACAACTGCCCCTCATGCCGATAGAACACCCGCCGCTGGCCTTGGGGCGTTTGTCCGGGCATACCGGGTGGCACCCCCAACACGCCCATCAGGCCATCATAGAAAGCCTGTGCCCGCTCGATGTCGTTGGTTCCAAGAAGAAGATGACTGAACATGGTGTTCTCCGACAAAGGCTTCCCACCACCCCTGAAGCGGCTCGGACACGCATGCGCGGGCAATGCGCCGTGCCGCACGCCCTGACACATCGCTGCAGTCACGCATCCGGGCATCACCCGCTCAGGGCGCAGGGGGCAGCAGACAGTCGCCGCCCCGGTGGTATCAGAAGCACTGAAATGAATGGGAACGACAGCCTAACACGCCTGAGGCGCGCCATCCCGATCCTTGGACCAAGTGCCACTCGCTCACACGCTCACACGCTCAAGCAGCCTGAGCCTGGCGGTCGGCCTCCGAGGTGAAGGCATCGGCAAAGAAGGCCGAGGGCGGCAAGCCACACTGCGCCACGAAATCACGACGGGCCGACTCGACCACGACTGGTGCGCCACAGACATAAACCTCATGACCGGACAGATCAGGCCAATCGGCCATCACGGCATGGTGAACGAAACCGGTGCGGCCCGTCCAGCCATCTTCTGGCAACGCATCCGAGAGCACCGGCACGAAGACGAAACCCGGCAGCTCACGCGTCCACTGCTCGCACAGGTCGCGCTGATAGATGTCCTGCGGGCGGCGGCCGCCCCAATAGAGATGCACGGGCCGATCGAACTGCCCGGCCGCCTTCAAGAGCAACATCCGCTCGACGATGGCCTTGATCGGGGCAAAACCCGTGCCACTGGCCAGCAATACGATAGGCTTGTCACCGTCTTCCCGCAGGAAGAAGGTGCCGAGCGGCCCTTCCAGCCGGAAGATCTCCCGCACTTTCAGCGCCGGCTGCTCACCCACGCCAAACACCCGATCCGTGAAATGCCCACCCGGCAAATGCCGCACGTGCAGCTCGATGTCGTCGATCGTGTCGGGTGCAGTCGCCATCGAATAGCTGCGCCGCGTGCCATCGGGAAAGATCAGATCCACATACTGCCCGGCCAGGTAGAGCAGACGCGCCGAATACGGCAGCTGCAACCGGATCCGCCTGACATCAGGCGCCATCGGCTCGATCGAACGCACCCGACAGGGCAGCTTCTTCACGGGAATCTCGCCCGCCGCCTCCACCACATGGGCCTCGATCAGCAAATCCGAGGTTGGCTTGGCGGTACACAGCAACGCATAGCCGAGCGAGATGTCCCCTGCCGAGAGTGCCGCCGGCTGATGATCGCCTTGCACTACACTACCGGCCATCACCTGCGCCTTGCAGGAGCCGCAGGCGCCATTCTTGCAGCCATAGGGGAGCACCACCCCCTGTTCCAGCGCCGCTTCCAGAATGCTGGCATCGGCATCCACACTGAACTGCTTGCCGCTTGGTTCGATCGTTACATTGAAAGTCATGACAAATCGCCGTCTGAAGGCTGGTTCCATCGTCCAATCACATCCAACCCGTCATTATCGCCCACGCCCCCGAGGCTTTCGACGCCCTCGGCTGTTGATCATCGGCTGTGGCGACATCGGACAACGGGTGGCACGGCTTCTGCACGGGCGCTGGCACATCATCGGGCTGGCCCGAAGCCAGCCAACGCTCGACGCCATACGCGACTCGGGCGCTCGGGCTTTGTTGCTCCAGGGGGCCATCAGCACATCCGTGAAGACCAACCGCTACGGCCTGTGCCCCCGCCTGCGATTCTCAAGCCCTGCCCCCAACCAGCGACAGAAACAGTTGGCCCGCTGGGCCACGCACATCGTGCATGCGGCACCGCCACCGGGCAATGGAATGATTTCATTCAGCCCCGGCAACAGTGGGGTGCCGCCCCGCCACAGCTGGCTCAAACCCATCATGAAGCCCTCTGACAACCTGACCCGCTCCTGGCTGCGCGCCTTCGCGCATGCACAGGCAGGCAAGCCAGCCACGGGCGGGCGCAAAGGCCCGCGCCAACCACTCAGCCGTCGCCTGGCCACGCCCCGCGTCCGTCACCACCGGGGCGATGTCGTGGGCGTGATCGGCGGCCTCGCCGGCCGCACGCGCCGCCCCACCTTTGGCATGGCACCCAAGCGCCTCGTCTACATCAGCACCACCGGCATCTATGGCAACCAGCGTGGCGGCTGGGTGGATGAAACCACCTACCCCTTGACCGAAACCGATCGCGCCCGCCGCCGGCTCGATGCCGAACAACAGCTTCGCTACCAGGCCCGAGGGCTGCAACCCGCTGGCCAACGCACCCGCAAACAAGGCTGGCACACCCGGCAGCCTGCCGGCCTCGGCACCCCCATACTCAAGAGCCTGATCCTGCGCGTGCCCGGCATCTATGCAGCCGACCGCCTGCCCATCGAACGGCTCAAGGCCGGCGTGCCAGCCCTGCTGCCCGAAGACGACGTGATCACCAACCACATCCACGCCGATGACCTCGCCCGCCTCATCGCCACCCACATCACCCGCGGCCCCAGCCAGCGCATCATCAACGCCGTGGATGACACCCAGCTGCCAATGGGCGACTACTTCGACCTCGTGGCCGATCACACCGGCCTGCCCCGTCCCCCGCGCAAGAGCCGCGCCCAGCTGGAGCAGGAACTCACCCCCAACCGGATGAGCTTCATGCGCGAATCCCGCCGCATTGCCAACCGGCGGCTCAAGGAGGAGCTGGGTTTTCGGCTCAAGTACCCGACGGTGCAGGACTTTCTGGCGGCCTTTCTGGCGATCGAGCGGTAGCCCATCCCGCGTTTGTCGCGCATCCCGTGCCGATTCGTCCTCACGGCAGTGCCCACGACGCTTGTCCAGCGACGCTTTCACCACGACGCGCCGGCATGACTCGTTTCACTGGTTGACTGCCATGCAAGGAAGAGGTCTGCACGGCTCCCGCCCAAGCCCGTCAGCCAGCTCCCGTTGCAGGCATTTTGTGGCGCAACGACAACACTTCCACAAACAGCGAGTTTACCGCTATAATGCCTGCTTCAGCCGGTGTAGCTCAGTTGGTAGAGCAGCGCATTCGTAATGCGAAGGTCGGGAGTTCGACTCTCTTCACCGGCACCAGGTTTCATCAGAAAGGCAGCCTTCGGGTTGCCTTTTTGGTTTGGTCATCCCTGACGACTAACCCCCTGGAGATAGCCTCTCCGGCCAGACGCCCCATCAGGGGCGTTTCTTTTTTACAGAACAGGCCCCGCCCTTACCCCGCAAACGGCCCCTACCCCAGCCCCCCAAGCGCCCCCACCACATGAATCACGACGATCTTCAGGATCGTCATCGAGGGGAAGATCATCGCGTAGCCGATGTCGCTCTTGTCGGTGCCAAGCGTGCGGCTGGTGAAGGCGATGATGGCGGGGTTGCCGGTGGCGCCCGACACGACGCCGGCGGCCAGATCGAAAGGAATCCTGAAGACATAGACGGTGAGGATCAGCACCGAAAGCGTCAGTACCGACACGAGCAGGATGCCCATCAGCAGATACAAGCCGCTTTGGGTCACGGTCTGCACGAAGGTCTCGCCGGAAGCCATGCCCACCTGTGCCAGAAAGAGCGAGAGACCAAAGTTTCGCAGCGCGATGTTGGCCGGCACCGGCATCGTCCAGAAGAGCTGGCCGGTCTTGCGCACCTTGCCGAGCCAGAGCGCCACGAGCAGCAGTCCGGCAAAGCCGAGCGTGAAGCGGCCCACGCCGGGGATGCTGAGCGGGATGGCGCCCACCATCAGGCCGATCGACACGCCCAGGCCGATGGCCATGAAGCTGATTTCACCGCCGGCCCGCACCGAATCACCAAAGATGCGGCGCAGCTCAGGGATGTTGTCGATATGCGAGAGGATGCCGATCTGATCACCCATCTCCAGGTGTGAATCGGCATTGACGCTGATGTCTTCGTCCACCCGACGCACATGGAGGATGGCGGCCTCGAAGTTCAGCATCTGCTTCACCTGCCGGATGGTCTTGCCGGCCAGCTTCGGGTTGGAGACGAAGAGGCGCAGATAATCCAGATCACCATGACTGCGCCGGAAGGCATCACCCACATGCACGCCCAGCATCTTCTCGGCCTCGGTCATCTGCGCGGTATCCACGCCGGTGATCAGCACGACATCACCCAGTTGAAGTGCGCCGTGGACTTCGGCCGAATGCGCCACCCCATCCCGATAGGCCGCCGCAGCGCCCACGCCATCGGGCAGCCAGCTGTCCAGCTCGGCCAGCGTCTTGCCCACCACATAGGGGTTCTCGATGCGCACCGCATACATCCGCAGCGAGATCCGCTCCTGGGGCGAAAACTTGGGCTTGAACCAGGCGTTGTACATCCCGATGATCAGGATCGGAATGGCCACCCCAAAAGGGTAAGCCACCGAATAACCGGTGGCGGGCAAGGTGTTGCCGGTGAGCGCCATCGCGGCCTGCAAGGCGGAGGTGCTGGTGCCCGCCCCGGAGAACACGCCCAACATTTCGGGCAGCTTCAATTGCTCGGGCAACAGCCAGACCAGGCCCATCATCAGCGCAGCCGTCAGCAGCACACCAACCACCGAGGCCGCATTGGCCTTCAAGCCGACCGGGCTGCTCAGGCCATTGAAAAACTGCGCCCCATAGGCCAGGCCCACGCCGTAGAGGAACATCAGAAGGCCCAGTGAGCCGACGATGGAGGGCATGGCGGCCTTCGGCACGAACGCGCCCATCGCCAGCCCCACGAAGAGCACGGCCCCCGACCCCAGCGCAAACCCCTTCACGCTGATCGAACCCACCCAATGCCCCAAGGCGATCGTCAAGAACAGGGCCAGTATCGGCTGACCCGACAGAAATGTCGCCAGATCGGACATCAGGACACTCCTCGGCAAAGGAACATAGAACCAGCAGCCAGACTGCTTATCTGGCCAAAAAAGCCTGCAACGCCGCCTCGTCCAGATGCCAGTGGCAGATTTCCTCCTCACCGTGCATCAGCACCGGCACCAGCTCGTTGTAGCGTGCTTCGAGCGCCGGGTCACTGTCCACGTCCACCACGTCCAGCGCAAAACCGTGTTGCGCCTGCCAGGGCGCGAGCGCCTCGATCATCTTCTGGCACAGACTGCAGTAATGGCGGGACATCACGGTCAGCTTCATGGGATCGTCAAAACGGTGAATGACTCAGGCGCGTGTCATGCATGCCCAGAACACCCAGCGGGGACGAATTGGTGCATAACGCGCCATGACGGGTCTACATGGTCTCACAAAGCGCAAGCAGCCAAGCGCGCATGCCCCTGATCATCAGCCCGCGCAATGGCAAGCATTGCCGCGATGAACACACCGGCCTGTCAGCGCATTCATGCCCCCAAAGCCACCATCGTCCACAGCCAGGCCGTCCCATATGGTGCAAAATGTCGCCGGACATCAGCCCACAGCCTGGCGACAGGCCAATTGGCATGCAGGCCCGCAGGCATCACCCCTGCCACACCGGCCCCCATCACCGTGGGTGCCCGGTCTGTTGAACCTGCCCATGCCTTCGGCCCCGAGACACGCGCTGAGCTTCCAAGCTGACGCCTCTCTCCCGCATCTGAGGATACGCCACCATGACGACACCCGGCCCCGAACAGCGGCCCGCCCGCTGGACACTCAAAACCCACGGCACGATCGGCCCCGACGAGCGCCTGCCCTGGCCGCAAATGATCGCGATGGGGCTTCAGCACGTCGTGGCCATGTTCGGCGCCACGGTGCTGGCCCCGCTCCTGATGGGTTTCGACCCGAACATCGCCATCCTGATGTCCGGCGTCGGCACGTTGATCTTCTTCGTCATCGTGCGCGGCAAGGTGCCAAGCTACCTGGGTTCAAGCTTTGCCTTCATCAGCGTGGTGATCGCCGCCACCGCC
The DNA here is from genome assembly GCA_030532895.1 of Lautropia sp. Lineage (GTDB taxonomy): Bacteria > Pseudomonadota > Gammaproteobacteria > Burkholderiales > Burkholderiaceae_E > Lautropia. The sequence continues at coordinate 25,936 of JAUNKF010000008.1, forward strand.
TACGCAGGCACCGGCCCGAACACCAACCTGGCCCCCGCCCTGGGCGGCATCATCGCCTGTGGCCTGCTCTATTCCCTCATCGGCCTCATCGTGATGAGTACCGGCACCGGCTGGATCGAGCGGCTGATGCCCCCCGTGGTGACAGGCGCCGTCATCGCCGTGATCGGCCTGAACCTCGCCCCCGTGGCCGTGAAAGGCGTGAGTGCCAGCCACTTCGATCGGTGGATGGCGCTGGCCACCGTGCTGAGCGTGGGGGCCGTGGCCGTCTTCACGCGCGGCGCGCTGCAAAAACTGCTGATCCTCGTGGGACTGCTCTTCGCTTACCTGCTCTATCTGATCCTCACGAATGGGCTGGGCCTGGGTCAGCCGATCGACTTCAGTTCGGTGGCCAACGCCGCCTGGATCGGCCTGCCCCAGTTCACCACGCCCACCTTCCAGGGTGAAGCGATCCTGCTGATCGCCCCGGTGGCGCTCGTGCTGGTGGCCGAAAACCTCGGGCACATCAAGGCCGTCTCGGCCATGACGGGCCGCAACCTCGATCGCCACATCGGCCGCGCCTTCCTCGGCGACGGGGTGGCCACGATGGTCTCGGCATCGGCAGGTGGCACTGGCGTCACGACCTATGCCGAAAACATCGGCGTCATGGCCGTCACGCGCGTCTACTCGACGCTGGTCTTCATCATCGCCGCCCTGGTCGCCATCGTGCTCGGCTTCTCACCGAAATTTGGCGCGCTGATCGCCACGATCCCGCCCGCCGTCATCGGCGGCGTCTCGATCGTGGTCTTTGGCCTGATCACCGTGGCCGGTGCCAAATTCTGGGTCGATCACCGCGTGGATTTCAGCGACAACCGCAACCTGATCGTGGCCGCCGTCACGCTGATCCTCGGCGCCGGCGACTTCACGCTGGAATTTGGCCGCTTCTCGCTGGGCGGCATCGGCACCGCCACCTTTGGCGCCATCCTGCTGAACCTGATGCTGCAGCAGCGTCCGTCACGGCTTTGACACCCCCAGACCGAGTGCAAGCAGAGCCGCCACACACTGCCGCAGGCGGCTGCCAGGGCGGCCCACGCAGGCGAGCTGCCCGGCTTCAGGACGGTGGGAGGACGGCAGCCAACGGGGCTGCCCTGGCGTGAACTGGAACACCTGCCAGCGCCCATCCGGCTCGCAACGAAGCCAGCCCTTCGCACGCAACACCACATCGGCATACTGCGCCAGCACGGCTTCCAGTGCCGCCGGTTCCAGTGCCCCCTGCTGGCTGAAGCTCAACCCCTGCCAGGTGCCCTGCATCCGGTACCCGCCGGCAAACAGCTCACTTCGTGTGCCGGGCTGCCTGCCAGCCATCGCCAGCAGATGGTCTTTCGCATCTGCAACGGCCGATTGCGCCTCATCCCCGATACGCCTGGCTGAGCCAGTGGGCCCCGGTTCACGCGTGCCGCCCCCCCCATGAAGCGGGGACGCCGCCACCATCGTTGCTGGCTCATGGGCAGGCGATGTCATCCGATGCAGCTCAAGCGAAGCAGGCGGCGTCAACGGCACCGCCTCGGCAGGGGCCGCGCTCATGCCCAACACCTGCTGCAACACCGCCGGCAGGCCGGTGACAGGCTGCCGATTGATGATCACGCGGCTAGCCGCCTGGATCTGTGCACGCCACAACCCGGCCGTATCGGCCTCCCGGCTCAAGCGTTCGGCCGCGCTGGCATCCACGACACACAGGCACTCGGCCAAGCTGAAGTGGCGGTTCAGCCGCACAGCCGCCTGCAGACGGCGCGGGTCGGCCACCCCGCTGCCTTCGATATACAAAGCCGCTGGCCGCACCTCGCGCCGGGCGATGTCGCTCAATTGCGCAGCCAGGTTGTCACCCAGCGTGCAGCAGATGCAGCCGTCGGCCAGCCGGATGATCTGCTCATCCTGCGCCACGATCAACGAGGCATCGATCTGTAAACGCCCAAAATCGTTGACAAGAATCAGGCTGTTGGCCGGCAAGCGGCCCGCCGCCAGCTGCTGGTTGAGCCAAGACGTCTTGCCTGCCCCCAGAAAGCCCGTCAGCAGCGTCACCGGGATGCAGGCGGGTGCCGGATCAGGCCGGGCAATCATGGACTTTCCCGCCCAACACGGTCGCGAGCACGCGTACATCTTTCAGCGCTTCAGGCGGCAAACTCATCGGATCCTGATCCAGCACCACCATATCGGCAAACTTGCCCACTTCGAGGCTGCCCACCCGGTGATCGAGCCGCAAGGTGTAGGCGGCCCCCAGCGTTTGCAGCGATAACGCCTGCGCCACCGTGATCGCCTCATGGCGACCCATGTCCGCCCCGCTCGCGCTGAGGCGGTTGCAGGCACACCAGGCCGTGAACAACGGCCCCAACGGCGTGACGGGCGCATCCGAGTGCATGGCCAGTGCCATGCCATGAGCCAGTGCCGAGGCCAGCGGCTCGAGCCGCCGGCTACGCGTGTGCCCGAGCGTCTGCTGCCGATGCACGTCCCCCCAGTAGTACAGATGATTGGCGAAGAGATTCAGGCACACGCCAAGCTTGACCGCCCGCCGCATCTGCGCCTGATGAATGAACTGTGCGTGCTGCAGGGTGTGGCGATGATCAGGTCGAGGCCACAGCATCTGCGCCTCTTCGACCGCGTCGAGCATCAATTCGACGGCCTCATCCCCGTTGACATGGATGTGCAACTGCACGCCAGCCTGGTGATAATCGAGAACATGCTGGCGCAACACCTCGGGCGGCGCATTCCACAGGCCATTGGGCTGACCGTTGTGATAGCCCGGCCACAGCATCCGCGCCGTAAAGCCCTGGATCGAGCCATCGGTCATCAGCTTCACCGGCCCGAAATGCAGACGCTCATTGGCCACCGAACGTGCCTCGTTGAGCCGTTCGACCCCATCAGCCACCGGGCGCCCCAGAATGCTCATGGCCGGCACGAGCCGAACCGGATAGTCATCCTGCCCCGTCACCGCCGTCAGGGCCGAGAGCGCCGCCTCATCGAGCGGGCTGTACAGATCGGTGATCGTCGTGATCCCCACGCGTTGCGCCGCCCTGCCATAAGCCTGCAGCGTGGCCTCGCTGCCCACTTCATGAAAGAGCGAAAAGCCCAGCCCGTCGAACACGGCCTGCATGGCGCTCATTTCCTGCATCTCACCGTTGGGCTGACCATCCTCGCCCAGCATCACCCCATGCACGTCGGTACAACCTGTCAGCCCACAGACGGCCAGACTGCGGCTGTTGACCGTGAGCACATGCAGACTGGCATGCAGCACCACCACTGGCCGATCGGGCAGCGCCTCGTCGAGCAGGCGCCGATCGAGCCGCTCACCCTCGAAATAGACCGGATCGAAGCCCCAGACGATGACCGGCTTGTCGGCCGGAACATCAGCCGCCGCCTCGCGCAGCACACCGGCCAACTGCGCCAGCGAACGCACGCCCGGCCACGCTCGCCCGTCCGGATCATGACGCGGAAAATAGCCGGCATAACGATATCGCCACATCGCCCCTTCGAGCGCATGGCTATGGCCTTCGACGAAACCCGGCAGGATCACCTGGCCGGCAAAGCGTCGATCCAGCCGGTGCGGCCCCAGATCCTGCAAGTCGGCAAGCGTCCCCAGGCCCAACACCCGGCCATCGCGCACGGCAATGTGCGTGGCTTCTGGCAGGGAAGGATCCATCGTCCAGATCCGCTTGGCTTCAAAAACGGTGATCGTCATGCATGTCTCCAAAGTCTTCGCTGGCCCTTAGCCGTTCTGCTGCCCTGCCTTGTGCTGCATGATCCGGCTCATCAGCGGAATGGCCAGCAAAGCCAGGAACGCCGTGCCCCCAAAGGCCAGCATGTAGGTGCCCACGCCGAGCGATGGCGCCACCGGCGCAAACAGATACAGCAAATGAAAATTCACCACCACGATCGCGATGTTGTAGAAGGCCAGCTCCCGCGGCACCGTGCTGTTGTAGTTCGGGTCGAGAATCCGCAAGAGCAGCAAACCACTACCGGTGGAGCCGCAGCAGCAGCCGAACATCGTCACGGCCCGCTCGTCCCCATATTGCCCACTGCGCCGCGCCACCCACACACAGCCAAAGAGCGTCAGCAACGTGATGGCCACCGTCACCAGCGTGATCGGCACCAAAAGCGCCTTCAGCACGGCAAACTGGATGCTCATCAGCGTGCCCACGACCATGAAATCCACCGAGGTGCCGGTCACCATCTGCATGCTGCGATCATCGACCAGCCCACCCCAGCCCATCCGGTTCATGACGGCACGCATCAGCACGCAGACCACCAGCCCGTGGATGAAGAACAGATTGTGGTTGAAGAGCACGCCCAGCTTCACGCCCCCCAGATCCCACGAGGCCGCGATGGGGCCGATGAAATTGAGCCACAGGTGCGTGAGAATGTAGGCCAGCCCCAACAGGCCCAAGTGCCAGGCCAAGCTGTCGAGATTGGCCGGATGCGTCACCATCGCCCCCGTCGACGGGCGCTTGCCCTCCGGGTAGAAGCCGCGCAGGAAGGATTCCTCCAGCATGCCATCGACCTTGGCGCTACCACCTGCACGACGACGGATCAGCCAACGCGCCAACGGCACGCCCATCACGAAAGCCACCAGAAAGCCGAGCGAGGCGTAGATCAGCCCGACCTGCGCCGCATCGGCCAGCCCATATTCCTGCTCCCAGAGGTTGCCGTAAGTCAGCGCCTGCCCCGGCCCCTGCGTGAAGCCGTGGGTAACCATCGCCCCCAGCAGCGGCGACAGCTCGCCGCCGCCCACCCCGTTGTAGGCCATCACCACGCCGTAGCCCATCACGGCCTGTGCGCCCAGACTCACCGTCCAGACAAGCGTGAGCCACAGGCCGCCCTTGACGATGCCGAGGTTATCGGACTGCTGCTCGCCGCCCGCCAGACACAAGGACATGAAGCTCAGCGTGAAGGCATGAAAGGTCAATGCCACGAAATCCTTCGGCCCATAGCCAGGAAAGGCACCCACGCTGACCAGTACCCATCCAATCAAGCCGCCCACGATACTGGCCGGCACCAGACCACGCTGCAGCCAGCCCACCTGGCGGCGCAACACGGCGCCCACCCCCAACATCAAGGCCAGCAATGCAAACGCGATCACGCCATGAAAAGTCTGTGCCACGGTTCGTCTCCTCCTGTTGGCACGCCGGGTGACACCCGTCGTCGTTTTTTCTACACTGCATACGCTACGGGCTGACAGGCCATCTGGCCAATGCTCATTCGTTATCGTGCGATATCACCGCGGCATCAATGAAAATAGAACTGAAACATGTCCGGCAGTTCATGGCCGTGGCGGAGACCCGAAACTTCCATCGTGCCGCCGAGCTGCTGAACATCGCCCAACCAGCGCTCAGCCGCGGCATCCAGGCTCTGGAGCACCAGCTCGGCGTGCCGCTACTCACACGCAACAACCGGGAAGTGAACCTGACGGCAGCCGGCCGGGCCTTTCTGGCCCCCTGCGCCGAGCTGGCACGACAACTCGAACAGGCAAGCTTCAGGGCACAGCAGGCCCATCAGGGATTACGCGGGGTGCTGCACATCGGCTACACCGATTTCGCCATCGCCGGCCGCCTGCCAGCGCTACTGCGGGTGTTCCGGGCACGCTTTCCCGACATCGCCCTGTCCTTGCAATATGCGGCCACCGAGCAGCAGATGGAGATGCTGGAGGCCGGCCGGCTCGACATCGGCTTTCTGACCCAGCCGGTGGCGAGCCAGGGCTTTCGGCACCACCCGATCCAGTCCGAGCACCTGGGCGTGTGCCTGCCCACCGCTCACCCGCTGGCCAGCCAATCCCGCCTGAACCTGCCTGACCTGGCCCACGAAACCTGGGTGTTTGGCGAACCCGCCCTCTGGCGCCAGTTTCGCCGCCATGTGGACAGGCTCTTCCTCACGGCCGGCTTCATCCCGCACATCGTGCAGGAAGCCTACAACACCGACTGCATCATCGGCATGGTGGCGGCCGGCCTCGGCCTCACCCTGCACGTGCCCAATGCCAATGCCCGCCACCGGGATGAAGTCGTCTTCATTCCACTGGCCGACCCCGGCCCGCCGCTGGTGACGGAAGCGGTCTGGCGGCCGATGGATGAAAGCTCACCGTTGACGAATTTTGTCAGGCTTCTGACAAATTCTGGCGAGTTCTTCGATGCCTCTTGTGCCGGAGAGACACCAGGCCAGCACAACGGCTCACCCGAGTCAGCGCCGGACATGCGTTGATCATTCTCAAAAGACCTTGACAGCCAGCTTCCCTTCCCCCTCCCCTTCGCTCCCAGCATGACCGACTTCGACGACATCCTCAGCCGCTTCCGCACTCGCTTGCCGATTTACCAGGTGGATGCCTTCACCAGCACGGTATTCGGCGGCAATCCGGCCGCCGTCTGCCCGCTGCCGCGCTGGCTGCCAGATGCCACGCTAAGGGCCATCGCAATGGAAAATGCGCTGCCCGAAACAGCCTTTTTCGTGGGGGGTGGTGATCGTTTCGAGATCCGCTGGTTCACGCCCGATGGCGTCGAGATGGATTTGTGCGGCCATGCCACGCTCGCCGCTGCCCATGTGCTCGGCCGCCACCTGAGTCCGGGGCTCGCGACGATCCATTTCAGCTCACGCAGCGGCGAGCTGCGGGTAATGGTGGATGAGCACTGGATCACGCTCGATTTTCCGTCCCGCCCGCCCTTTCCGGCCCAGGCGCCAGCGGCCGTGCTAGCGGCACTGGGGCTGGCAGCCGATCAGGTGGTGCAGACCCTGCAATCCCGTGACTGGGTACTGGTGTTGCCAGACGAAGCGGCCGTGCAAGCGATACGTCCGAACATTGCGCTGTTGCAGCAACTGCCCGGCGGTGCCCATGGCCTCATCGTGACGGCACCCGGTGAAGAAGCATCCGACTTCGTATCAAGATTCTTCCTCCCCGGCAGCCCGATGCCCGAAGACCCGGTGACAGGCTCGGCACATTGCACGCTGATCCCCTACTGGGCCGAACGACTCGGCAAGACGACGCTGATGGCCGCCCAACTGTCAGCCCGAGGCGGCCTGTTACGCGGCGAGCTGGCGGGTGAACGGGTGCTGATCGCCGGGCAGGCTGTGACCTATCTGGCGGGGCAGATCACCCTGTAGCGTGTGTAATACCCCCATGCATCCCGTGCAGCCCGCCCCTCAATCGCCCAGCATGGTCGTGGTGATGGCGGCCGTCACGGTCAGCACCGGCAAGACCAGTGCGATGACAAAATCCAGAAAGAAGATCTTTTTCTGCCGGTAGGTGATCTTTCAGGCTGCCGACTTGGCCGACAACCCCTTCGGCAATGGGAAGGCGATGCCTTCCTCCACACCATCGAGCGGGCGCACCGTCTTCACGCCCAGCGCCTTCAGACGCGCCACCAGCTCCTGCACGAGGATTTCGGGCGCCGAGGCCCCCGCGCTGATGCCAACCCGCTTTTTGCCTTCAAGCCAGGCCGGGTCGAGCTGATGGGCGCCGCCGATCAGCTTGGCCTCGCAGCCGTGGCGCTCAGCCACTTCGCGCAGACGGTTGCTGTTCGAGCTGGAGGGGCTGCCCACGATCAGCACCAAATCACACTGCGGCGCCATGAACTTGATCGCATCCTGCCGGTTTTGGGTGGCATAGCAGATGTCCTGCTTCTTCGGCTCAGCAATTTCGGGAAAACGCGCCCGCAGCGCCTCGATGACGGTGCGGCAATCATCCACCGACAAGGTGGTCTGCGTCACATAGGCCAGCGTCACACCCTCGGGCACACTCAGCGTGGCCACGTCCTCGGGTTTTTCGACGAGGTAGATGCCATCGTCGGCCTGCCCCATCGTGCCCTCCACCTCGGGGTGGCCGGCATGGCCGATCATGATGACGTGGTGGCCCTCCTTGCGCATCTTGGCCACTTCCATATGCACCTTCGTCACCAGCGGACAGGTCGCATCGAAGACCTGCAAGCCCCGCCCCTCAGCCTCCTGGCGAACCGCACGCGAGACGCCATGCGCCGAGAAGATGACGATGGCGCCATCAGGCACCTCGTGCAGCTCGTCCACGAAGACGGCCCCCTTGTCCCGCAGGCCCGACACCACGTAGTCGTTATGCACGATCTCATGGCGAACGTAGATGGGCGCACCGTGCAACTCCAGCGCCCGCTCGACGATGGTGATGGCCCGATCCACCCCCGCACAAAAGCCTCTGGGCTGCGCCAGCAGGATGGCCTCGTCATCGGGTGCCAGCTCGGCGGCTGCGGCCAACCCCTTGGCGCCCACATCGATCTGCGTCAAATCTTCGGTATTTACCTTCATCGTCACAACACACCCAGAATCTTCACTTCAAAACGCACCGCCTTGCCTGCCAGCGGATGATTGAAATCGAACACGGCGCCGCTGTCGTCGACCGACTTCAGCACGCCGGCAAAACGGCCCCCGTCGGGCGTCGGAAATTCCACCAGATCGCCCGGTTCATAGGTGCCTGCCTCACCCGCCCGGCTTTCACGGTCCAGCATGGCTTTGGAAACGCGCTGAACCAGCTCGGGATTGCGCTGCCCGAATGCCTCGCCTTCGGGCAGATCGAAGACCTGATGATCCCCATCGCTTAAGCCAATCAGCCGATTTTCGAGCGCTTCGGCCATCTGGCCGATACCCAACTGCAGGGTTGCCGGCTTACCCTCGAAGGTATTGATCACGTCCGCCCCGTTTTCAGCCAGACTGACCCGGTAGTGCAAGGTCAGAAACGACGCTGGCCCCACCTTGGCTGGCGTGAGCGACGATCCTTCGGACACAGCACGTGATGAAGACACATCAGAAACGGACATGGGCATTCAGCCAACAGGCTGCCATCAGAACATCAGTGAAAGAACGCCAGCCATTGCCGGCAGGGACACCGATTGTATGGGAGGACGGGTCAAATGCGTTCGACTCGGTCTTCCCCTCGGCCTTCCCGCTTCCCCCGGACATCCACGGTTCCCGCCGCCCGACGGGCCTGAAAGCACTGCCCGAGGCCGAACGGCCACGTGAACGGCTGATGAGCGGGGGCGCCGGCGCATTATCGAACGCCGAACTGCTGGCGATCCTGCTGCGTACCGGCAACCAGGGCCAGTCAGCCATCACGCTGGCCTCGCAACTGCTGGCCGACACCGGTTCGCTCGGGGCGCTGCTCTCGATGGAAGCCGGCCAGCTGGTACGCCTGCCCGGTTTGGGGCCAGCCCGTGCCACCACGCTGGCCGCCATCATGGAGTTGGCCAGGCGCGCCTCGCTGGAAAATCTGACAGCCCTGCCCATGCTGAACACCCCCGGCGCCGTCGAGGAATACCTGAGCCTGCTGTTACGAGATCGCGGTCGCGAGATTTTTGCGGTGCTCTTCGTCAACAGCCAACATCGGCTGATCCGCGCCGAAGAATTGTTCAAGGGCACCGTGAACCAGACCACCGTCTATCCACGCGAAGTGGCCAAACGTGCGCTGGAACTGAACGCCACGGCCGTCATTCTGGCACACAACCATCCCTCGGGCCTCGCCGAACCCAGCGTGGCCGACAAGCACCTCACCCGCACGCTGCAAAACGCCCTGAGCCAGCTCGACATCCAGGTGCTGGATCACATCATCGTGGCCGGGCCACAGCAGTATTCCTTTGCCCAGAACGGCATGCTTTGAGCCGTGTCGTGCCCCCCGGCTCGGGTCATGCACGGCACTTCCCCCGCGTCATTCCCCACCAATAGAGAGGGGGTGCAGCGTCTGGTGTCCCTCATCCTCCCCGATGGGGGCTGCACCACGACGCCCCCTCATACCCGACTTGTTCCCTGATGATTGACGGGTTATAATGTGCGGCTTTAGTAGGCTTTGTCATCGATTTAATCAAGCAGGTTGCCGTTGTGGCCAGCCTTGCCGGTGAAAGTGACGAAGCCCTTCGCCAATCTCTAGACACTTTGAACGTGGCCCGGCTTTGAGCCAAAGAGGGGCCAGTCGGTGGCGGGGCGTTTATCAAGCCCGGCTACTGCAAACGCCCTTCTGCCGATTCAAGGCCATTCGCCTTGGCGAGCAACCAGCCGCGTGCCAAACAGGACAGGAACTGCATCATGGCAAAAGTCTGCCAAGTTACGGGCAAGGGCCCGATGGTTGGGAACAACGTCTCCCACGCAAACAACAAGACCAAACGTCGCTTCCTGCCCAACTTGCAGCAACGCCGGTTGTGGGTTGAAAGCGAGCAGCGCTATGTGCGTCTGCGCCTGACGGCAGCTGGTCTGCGCAAGATCGACAAAGTGGGCATCGACGCCGTGCTGGCCGAGATGAACGCCGGCAAGTAAAGCCTGATCGGCCGACAGAAGACCCCCCAGGAGAAGCACCATGCGTGACAAGATCAAACTGGAATCGACCGCCGGTACCGGTCATTTCTACACCACCACGAAGAACAAGCGTAACCAGCCGGAAAAGATGCTGATCAAGAAGTTCGATCCGGTTGCCCGCAAGCACGTCGAATACAAGGAAACCAAGATCAAGTGATCTGACGGTGGGAGGCGCTGGCCATCTGGTGTTGGCACAGCTCCTCGCCGACTTGATCCATCCTGCTTTGCGCAGATCATCGGCTGTCTGCTGATCTGCGCCCACCATGACCCATGCATTCGCCTGATCGCAGGCCGGATTCATGGGTCTTCTTTTTGGCTGCACCGGTGCTGACAGACTGATCAGCACACGAGGCATGCTATTTCGGCAGACGCCACTCACTCATGAAAAAGGCGTCCCCGCCGGCCGAGTCGGGCAGCCAGTATTGGCTGCCGTGCTGCGCCATGCGCGCCAGTGCACCGCCCTGGCCGGCCAGCCACTGACCGAACCAGGCCATCTGCTGGCCGTTTTCCTGATCCAGCAGGCTGCACGTCGCATACACGAGCCGCCCGCCCGGACGCACGAGCCGCACGGCCGCTTGGAGGATCTGGCGTTGCAACGCCTGATAATGCCCGACATCCTCAGGCTTCAGCCGCCATTTCAGATCCGGATGCCGGCGGAAAGTACCGCTGCCACTACACGGCGCATCCACCAGCACCAGATCAGCCCAGCGTTGATAGCGGGCAAGCCGCGGGTCGTCACAACCGTCGAGCCGCATGCTCGTGACGATCGAAATCCCGGCCCGAGTCAGTCGCGGCGCCAGCTTCGACAGCCGCGCCTCCTCCGTGTCGAAGGCCAGCACCTGCCCCTGATTGCGCATCCGCGCGGCCAAAGCCAAGGTCTTGCCGCCAGCGCCGGCGCAGAAATCCACCACCCGCTCACCCCGACGGGCGGCGCATAACTCGGCAATCTGCTGGCTGCCCACATCCTGCCATTCAAACCAGCCGGCCTCGAAGAGCGGTGAACGGCTCAAGGCCGGTCGCCCCTTCAGGCGAAGCGCCGTATTGGATCCCGGCACCTCATCGGCCTCGACGCCCGCCTCGGCCAGCCGGGCTTTGAGCGTCTGCGCCTTGCCTTTCAGCAGGTTGGTACGAATCTCGATGGCAGCCGGCTGCACCAGCACCTCGGCCAACTGCCCCGCCGTCACCTGCCCATGCGTCTCGACCAGCCCAGCCCACAACCAGTCGGGCAAGCTGTCACGCAGCGCCGATGGCTGGGCCGACAACCAGGCCCGATACTGATCCGCAGACAAGCTCACCCCGCTGTCCGAAGCTCCGCCCGCCGTATTGGCCGCCGACAGCTCGATCAACGCACGGGCCACATGCAACCGGGTATCCCCCTCCACCCCTCCAGCCACATCAAACGCCTGCCTCAACCAGCATTCATACGCACGACCGTGGCGCAACACATCATAGATCCGATCCGAAAGCCACCGCCGCTCACGCGCCCCGAGCGAGGGATGACGGCGTAGCCAGACCGCGAGCCGCTGATCGGCCGGATTCAGCCCCGACCAATCGGCCGGGGCCAACGGCAACCGCTCAGCCCCATCAGTCGCCATCGCGCGCGCGCCCACCGAAGCCGCCACCAACTCGAGCGGCACCTGCTCACCATCACCGGCCACGCCCAACGGCGCCGCAAACACCTGCCCGGCCCTGGCCGCATCAGCCGGGAACAAATCCGCCAACGCCTCGGCCGCCAGCCCGATCAGCCGTTCACTGGGCACCCAGGCCCCCGCCACGGTTGCAGACGACATCATGCTCTCCTTTCGTTCACGCCAACAACGGATGCAACAGCACCCGGCGCGCCGGCTGCGCCTCACCATCCAGCAACACCCGCTGCCCCTCGTCGAGCGTGATGCGACCACGGGCCAGCCAGTCGAGCGCCATCGGAAAGAGCTGATGCTCCATCATCAGCACGCGCTCGGCCAGCGCCTCTTCCGTATCGCCGGGCAGCACCGGCACCACGGCCTGTGCGATGATCGGGCCGACATCGACCTCGGGCGTGACCAGATGCACGGTGGCACCATGCAGGATGGCCCCATCGGCCAGCGCGGCCCGATGGGTGTGCAAGCCCGGATGGGCTGGCAACAGCGAGGGATGGATGTTGACGAGCCGCGGCCCGAAGCGCGTGACGAAGCCTGCGGTCAACACCCGCATGAAACCGGCCAGCAACACGAGCGGCCTGTCGGCCGGCGGCACGAAGCCATCGATGGCATCGCCCAGCGCCTGATCGAAAGCGGCACGGTCGGCAAAGTCCCGATGGTTCACGACCTGCGTGGGAATGCCCCGCCCGGCTGCCCAGGCCAGTCCGGCCGCCTCGGGCCGGTTGCTGATGACACCGGCCACCTCGACCGGCAATCGATCGCGTTCGATGGCCTCCACCAACGCCATCATGTTCGAGCCGCGACCGGAAATCAGGATGACGACGCGCGCCACAGCAGATACAGACATCAGAATCGACCCCACGGCAAAAGGCGGATGTTATCAGCCGGCATTCTCTTATCCGGGGCGCTTCCTTATAATCGCCCGGTGAAAATATTCCGCTCCCCCTACCCGCCTTCCCGGCTTGCCCCCTGCGCGCTGACGATCGGCAATTTCGATGGCGTCCATCTTGGCCATCAGGCGCTGGTGCGCCAGCTCGTGGACGATGCGCGCGCCGCCGGCCTGCCGGCCACGGTGCTGAGCTTCGAGCCGCACCCGCGTGAGCATTTCTGTCGGCTGGCCGAATCGCGAGGGCAACCCGCCCCCGTCCAGCCCGTGCGCATCTCGACGCTGCGCGACCGGCTGGCGATGCTGCAGTCACTTGGCGTGGATCAGCTGTGCCTGGCCCGCTTCAACCCGGCCTTTGCCCAGTGCAGCGCGGAAGACTTCGTGAGCCAGATCCTGGCCAATGGACTGAAGGCGCGCCATATCCGGATCGGCACCGATTTCCGCTATGGCGCACGCCGTCAAGGCGATTTTGCCTCGCTGAAGGCAATGGGCAAACAGCATGGCATCGACGTTCATGCCATGCCCACCATCGAAGACAACGGCGTGCGAATTTCCAGCTCGCTCGTGCGCGAGGCACTGGCCCTGTCCGACTTCGGCTGGGCGGCCAGCATGCTGGGCCGGCCCTACCAACTGAGCGGACGGGTCTGCCACGGCCGAAAGCTGGGCAGCCGCATCGGCTTTCCCACGCTGAACCTGCGCTTTCCCCATGGGCGGCCGGCGCTGCAAGGCGTCTTCGTCGTGCAGGTGCACGGGCTGGCCGCACGACCGCTGCCAGGGGTGGCCAACTTCGGCACCCGTCCCGCCATCGAGCAAGGTGGCGCCTACCTGCTCGAAGTGCATCTGCTCGACTGGCAGGGCAATGCCTATGGCAAACTCGTGCAGGTCGAGTTCCTGCACAAGCTGCGTGACGAGCAGGATTTTCCGGACATAGACACATTGACCCGTCAGATTCACGCTGACGCCGAGGCCGCACGGGCCTATTTTCAACAAAGTACCCAACGCTGATGGCCAAGTCGAACGAATCCACCGGTAACGAAAACCCCGCCGGCTACCGCAAAACCCTGAATCTGCCCGATACCCCGTTCCCGATGCGCGGCAACCTGCCGAAGCAGGAACCGGGCTGGGTCAAGCGCTGGGAAGACGAAGGCACCTACCAGCGCATCCGTGCGGTGGCCAAGGGCCGGCCGATCTTCCTCCTGCACGATGGGCCGCCCTACGCCAATGGGGTCATCCACATCGGCCACGCCGTCAACAAGGTGCTGAAGGACATCATCATCAAGTCGCGCAACCTCGCCGGCTTCGATGCCCGCTACGTGCCCGGCTGGGATTGCCACGGCATGCCAATCGAGCACCAGATCGAAAAGCAGTTCGGCAAGAATCTGCCCACCGCCGACGTGCAGGCCAAATGCCGCGCCTACGCCGGTGAACAGGTCAAGAAGCAGATGGTCGACTTCAAGCGGCTGGGCGTGCTGGGTGACTGGCAGCGGCCGTACCTGACGATGGCGCCCGCGAGCGAAGCCGAGGAAATCCGCGCGCTCGCCAGGATCATGCGCGCAGGTTTCGTCTTCCGTGGGCTAAAGCCCGTCAACTGGTGCTTCGATTGCGGCTCGGCACTGGCCGAAGCCGAAGTGGAATATGCCGACCGCAAGGATCCGGCCGTCGATGTGGGCTTTCCCTTCGACGACCGTGCGGCGCTGGCCACGGCCTTCGGCCTGCCCGAGCTGCCGGCCGGCGAAGGCTATGCCGTGATCTGGACGACCACCCCCTGGACCTTGCCCGCCAACCAGGCGCTGAACCTGCACCCCGAGGTGGAATACGCCCTGGTACAAACCGAGCGCGACGGCAAACCGATGCTGCTGATCCTCGCTGCCGAGCGCGTGGCCCCGCAGCTGGAACGCTATGGTCTCACAGGCACGGTGATTGCCAAGACCAAAGGGGAAGCCCTCGGCAACATCCGCTTCAAGCACCCCTTCTACGACCGGCTCTCGCCCGTGTATCTGGCCGATTACGTCACCACCGACACCGGCACCGGTCTCGTGCATTCGGCCCCCGCCCACGGTGTGGAAGACTTTCAGACCTTCCGCGCCCACGGCCGGCACGATGACGAGATCATCAACCCCGTGATGGGCAATGGCGTCTACGCAAGCAGCCTGCCGCTCTTCGGCGGCCTGTCGATCTGGGACGCGAACCCGAAGATCATCGAGCACATGCGCGCCAACGGCACGCTGCTGCATGCCGAAAAGCTCTCGCACAGCTACATGCACTGCTGGCGCCACAAGACGCCACTGATCCTGCGCGCCACCAACCAGTGGTTTGCCGGCATGGATCTGGCCCCCAAGGAAGGCGCCACGCTGCGCGAGCGCGCGCTGGCCGGCATCGAGCAGACCGCCTTCTACCCGGCCTGGGGCAAGGCCCGCCTGCACGCGATGATCGCCAACCGCCCCGACTGGACGCTGTCGCGCCAGCGCCAATGGGGCGTGCCGATGGCCTTCTTCCTGCACAAGGAAACGGGCGAGCTGCACCCGGACACGCCCGCACTGCTGGAGAAAGTGGCCGATCTGGTCGAACAGCATGGCATCGAAATCTGGCAGACGATCGAACCGAAAGACCTGCTCGGCGATGAGGCCGACCAATATGAAAAGGGCAAGGACACGCTGGATGTCTGGTTCGATTCCGGCACCACGCACCAGACCGTGCTGCGCGGCTCGCATGCCGAGGATTCCGTTTTCCCGGCCGATCTTTATCTGGAAGGCTCCGACCAGCACCGCGGCTGGTTCCATTCATCGCTGCTGACCTCCTGCATGATGAATGGTGAGCCACCTTACAAGGCATTGCTCACGCACGGCATGGTCGTCGATGGCCAGGGCCGCAAGATGAGCAAGTCGCTCGGTAACGGTGTCGATCCACAGGACGTGGCCGACAAGCTCGGCGCCGAAATCCTGCGACTCTGGACGGCCAGCAGCGATTATTCGGGCGAAATCACGGTCTCGGACGAGATCCTGAAGCGCGTGGTCGAATCGTACCGCCGCATCCGCAACACGCTGCGCTTCCTGCTGGCCAACGTCTCGGATTTCGACATCGACAAGGATGCCGTCCCGGTGGATCAACTCTTCGACATCGACCGCTATGCACTGTCGATGACGCAGCGCTTCCAGGCGCGGATGGTGGCGCATTATCTGAAGTACGAGTTCCACCCGGTGGTGTCGGGCTTGCAGAATTTCTGCTCCGAAGACCTCGGCGCCTTCTACCTCGACATCCTGAAAGACCGGCTCTACACGACCAAACTCGATGGCCTGCCCCGCCGCAGCGCACAGACTGCGCTCTGGCACATCACCGATGCGCTCCTGAAGCTGATGGCGCCCATCCTCTCGTTCACGGCCGATGAAGCCTGGCGCGTGTTCGCCCCGGCCAAATGCCAAGAACCGGGCAGCACGATCCAGAGCGAAGTCTTCCATGTTTTCCCGGCGCTGCCCGATCAGGCCGCGCTGGACGCCCGCTGGGCGCTGATCCGCGACGTCCGTGCCCAGGTGTTGCGAGACCTCGAAGCCTTGCGCGAGCGGGGCGAGATCGGCTCCTCCTTGCAAGCCGAAGTCGATCTGACGGCGACCGGCCCCATCCACGCGGCACTGGCCACCCTCGGTGACGACCTGCGTTTCGTACTGATCACCTCGGGCGCGCGTCTGCACGCCGCGCCTGCCGGCAGTGATGAGCAAACGGTCGACATCCAGGCCACCGCCAGCACGCACCAGAAATGCGAGCGCTGCTGGCACTGGCGCGCCGATGTCGGCCAGCACGCCGAACATCCGGGGCTGTGCGGCCGTTGCGAATCCAACCTGTTCGGCGAGGGTGAACCCCGCCACCACGCCTGAAGACGATGACAGCTGTAGCCCCCGGTCAACGCCCCGCCAGCCCCACGGTCGAAGCGGCTGCCAACGGCACGCCCGCCACGCAACCCGTGCAGCCCTCTGCCGTGTCTGCAAACGGGCGCGGGCCGGCCCCCGAAGTACCCGGCATCGGGCATCCGATACCGCCTGCCAGCGGGCCACGTGCGTCCATCCGCCCCTATCTGATGCTGGCGCTTGTCGTCATCGTGCTCGACCAGGTCAGCAAATATCTGGTCATCGATCATTTCGAGTACGCCGAACGGCTGCCCATCATCCCCGGCTTTTTCGACCTGACGCTGCTCTACAACCCCGGCGCGGCCTTCAGCTTTCTGGCCGGCCATGACGGCTGGCAACGCTGGTTCTTCGCGCTGATTGCCATCGTTGCCTCCGGCTTTTTCCTCTACCTGCTGCACACGAGCCGGGGGCGCAAGGTGTTCAGCCTCTCGCTCGGGCTGATCCTGGGCGGCGCCATCGGCAACCTGATCGACCGGCTGCTACTCGGCCACGTCACCGATTTTCTGCTCTTCTACCAGACGGGCAGCTGGCATTTTCCGGCTTTCAACCTGGCCGATGCCGCCATCACGCTGGGCGCCATCCTGATGATCGGCGAAGAACTGCTGCCACTGCTGCGGCGCCGGAAAACAGCCTGACTTCTCTGCAAGTCATGCACGTATGTCGTCCCTGCCAAAACCCCGCTGGGTCTGCCTCACACGCTGGCGCGTCGCCTGCCAGCCAAAGGATCCAACAAGGGTCAGCAGCATCGCCCTGGCCAACCACAGTTTGAGCCTGACCGCCAGCCCCCTGAACAGGGGCCGTGGCACACAACGCGGATGCAAAGCATGAGTGAATCCAGTCTCCCCTCGTCTCGCGCACCAGGGCAAAGCAGCCCCGACATCACACTGCCAGCCGCACCACTCACAGGCCGCAAGATCGCACTCGGCGTCACGGGCGGCATCGCCGCTTACAAGGCAGCCCAGCTCGTGCGCGATCTTCAGCGCGCGGGTGCCGACGTACAGGTCGTGATGACCCGCGCGGCCACCACCTTCGTCGGCCCTGCCACCTTTCAGGCGCTCTCCGGCAAAGCCGTCTACACCGACACCTTCGACGAGCGGCTGGGCGATGGCATGGCCCATATCGACCTGGGCCGCCAAGTGGATGCGATCCTCGTGGCCCCCGCCACGGCCGACTTTCTGGCCAAGCTCACGCATGGCCACTGCGACGACCTGCTCACCACCCTCTGTGCTGCCCGTGATGTGCCACTGCTGCTCGCCCCGGCCATGAACCGGCAGATGTGGCAAAACCCCGCCAACCAGCGCAACATCGCACAACTCCAGGCCGATGGCATCGAGATCCTCGGCCCCGGCGCCGGCGAGCAAGCCTGCGGTGAAGTGGGCGATGGCCGCATGCTGGAACCACTCGATCTGGTCGAAGCCCTCACCGCCTTCTTCTCCCCCAAAGTCTTGCAGGGCAAGCGGGTGCTGCTCACGGCCGGCCCCACCTATGAAGCCATCGACCCGGTGCGCGGCATCACCAACCTCTCCTCCGGCAAGATGGGCTACGCACTCGCCCGCGCCTGCGCCCACGCCGGCGCCGAGGTCACGCTCGTGAGCGGCCCCACCGCACAGACACCGCCCCCCGGCGTGCGCCTCATCCCCGTGAACAGCGCGCTTCAGATGCTGGCCGCCGTCGAATCGGTGCTGGACGAACACCGTGCGCAGGATGCGCGGGATATGCCAGATGCACCAGATATGCTGGGCAGTATCGAACAACGGCCAACGGGCAGCGCAAGCCCCGCATCTCCCGTCCTCCCTCCGGCCCAGGCACAGCGCCAGACGGCCTCCTCCATCGACTGCTTCATCGCCGTGGCCGCCGTGGCCGACTGGCGCCCGGCCACTGCCGCCGACCAGAAGCTGAAGAAGCATGCCTCGGCAGACAGTCTTGCCGCCGACATTCCGGCCATCCCGATGGTCGAGAACCCCG
The DNA here is from genome assembly GCA_030532895.1 of Lautropia sp. Lineage (GTDB taxonomy): Bacteria > Pseudomonadota > Gammaproteobacteria > Burkholderiales > Burkholderiaceae_E > Lautropia. The sequence continues at coordinate 44,643 of JAUNKF010000008.1, forward strand.
ACATCCTCGCCACGGTCGCCCGTCGTCTGGATGCCCCCTTCTGCGTCGGCTTCGCGGCCGAGTCACACGACCTTATCCGCCACGCCACCGAGAAGCGCCAGCGCAAGGGCATCCCGCTCTTGGTGGCCAACCAGGCCCCCGCCGCCTTTCACGGCGATGAAAACGAGCTGCTGCTCGTGGATGAAAAAGGCGCGCGCTTCCTGCCCCGCGGCAGCAAGACGGCACTTGCCCAACAGCTCGTGCAGGAGATCGCCCAGCGCTTGGCGGCCAATGCCACGCCAACGCGATAGCCGAGGCTCGTGGCTCGTGGCTCGTAGAGCGTCTCATGCCCGGAATGAATCGGCAAACACAAATCACGCCGCCCGCCTTAATGCCTTAGCGCCCGCTCCTCATCAACCCTGTTCTTCCTCCATCCGGTGCCCTGCCCGGCATCGGATGACAGTCCCAACAACACGCCGCCCCGCCGCGGCACACACGAAAACCCCCAACATGCGCCGACGCATCGAAGCCAAAATCCTCAGTCCCCTCCTCAAGAGCGGCCAGATCGAGCCGCCCACCTACGCCACCGACGGCTCGGCCGCGATGGATCTCCGCGCCTGCCTCGATGCGCCCGTCACGCTGGCGCCCGGCGCCCGTACCCTCGTCAAGACCGGCATCGCGATCAACATGATGGATCCCGGTCTCGTCGCCATCATCGCCTCGCGCTCGGGGCTGTCGCTCAAGCACGGCATCCGCGTGGCCCAGGGCATTGGCGTGATCGACGCCGACTACCACGGTGAGATCGGCGTGATCCTCGCCAATGACAGTGACACGGCTTTCGAGATCAAGCCGGGTGAACGCATCGCCCAACTGATGTTCCAGCCCGTCGTGCAGGTGGGCCTGCAGTTCGTCGACGACTTCGGCACCGAAACGGCCCGCGGCACCGGCGGCTTTGGCAGCACCGGCATGCAGTGAACATGAAGAATTATCAGCAACAGCTCGACGACAAGGTGGCCTACCTGAAGCAGCGCTTTGCCGGTCTGCACATGCCCGCGCTTGAAGTCTTCGATTCGCCACCGGAACACTACCGGATGCGCGCCGAGTTTCGCGTCTGGCACGAAGGCGACGAGATGTTCTATGCGATGTTCGAGCCGGGGCAGAAAGCCAATACACGCAGCCTGCGCCGGGTGGATCAGTTCCCCACGGCAAGCCGTGACATCAACGCGCTGATGCCCCGGCTGATGGCCGAGGTCTCGGCCAGCCCCGTGCTGCGCCAGCGCTGGTATCAGGTGGAGTTTCTGTCCACGCGCTCGGGCGACATGCTGGTGACGATGATCTACCACCGCAAGCTGGATGATGCCTGGGAAGAGGCCGCCCGCGCCCTGCAAGCCACACTTGGCATCGCCCTCATCGGACGCTCGAAGGGGCAAAAAATCGTGCTCGACCGGGATCATGTCACCGAGCAGCTCGACATTCCCATACTGGCAACAGCGCCCCTCACGGACGGCCTCACACCGGCCCCCGCCGGTGCCCCCGTCGATTCGATGACCACCGGCACGCCCCGACTCGATGCCCCCCCATCATCCGCTGCGCCCCCGGCCTCACCAACATCCCATGCGCCCCTCGGCAGCACGCGCTTCGTCTACCGCCAGCCCGAAGGTGCCTTCACCCAGCCCAATGCCGAGGTTTGCCAGAAAATGATCGGCTGGGCCTGCTCGGCCGTTGGTACGCTGGCAGCAGACACATCCGCATCGGCATCGGCATCGGCATCGGCAGAACAGGCTGACACAGCGCAGGGCAATCCGCCAGACACGGCCGCGGGCCTCTCTCCAGCCGACAAAGCCCATGCCCACAGCAGGCAGCGCGACCTGCTCGAACTCTATTGCGGCAACGGCAATTTCACGCTCCCCCTGGCCCGCCACTTCCGGCAGGTGCTCGGCACCGAGATTTCCAAAACTTCCGTGGCCGCCGCCCAATGGAACATCGAGGCCAACCAGAGCCACAACGTCAAGATCGCACGGCTATCGGCTGAAGAATTTACCGAAGCCTGGGAAGGCCAACGCCGCTTCCGCCGCCTGCAAGAGGCCGGCATCACGCTGGCCGATTACGATTTCGGCACCGTGCTTGTCGACCCACCGCGCGCCGGCGTGGATGCCGAGACGCTGAAACTGCTTCAACGCTTCGACACCATCCTCTACATCTCCTGCAACCCCGAGACGCTGCGCGACAACCTCGACGTGCTCCTGGCAACGCACCGCGCCACCCGCTTCGCGCTCTTCGACCAGTTTCCGTTCACACACCACATCGAGAGTGGTGTCTTGCTGCAAAAGCGATAACTAGTACTAGTGTTTCACCCGCCGATACCGCCGATCCAGCAGCCGCGCCTCGTCGAAATGGCTGCGGCCGATCAACGAAGTCGGCTGGCGCCCCGGCTGGCGCATCGAACCCAGGTTCGAGACCCCCATCGCCCAGAGCAGCCAGCGGCCATTGCGTTCGGTTCCGGCAATCTGGCCATGCAGGTCATAGATGCTGCGCGCCCCGCCCCGAGACTTCGGCAAGGCCCGCAATTCGTCCTCGGGCAGCAGTCGATAAGGCTGGTTTTCGATCAGCGGCTTGCCCCAGACCGTGCCGGCCGGAGCCACGCCCACCAACTGATGGGTGCGGCTACTGATGCGCAGCGACAACGAGGCCGGGTTCTCCATGCCCAGCCACTGCTCGATGCTGCCCGCAATGGGGGAATAAGCCAGTGCCGTCAACCCTTGCTCGCCCTGCCTGGCCGCCTCGTTGAGCGTCAGCCGCGATGATGGAAAGTACATCGCAAAACGTCCACTCGGCTGAATCGAATCGAAAAGCAACGGCGCACCGTCCCGATCCAGCGTAACCCGCCAGACCAGGCCGTCGAGCCGGCCGCTCAACAGGTCACTGCGACTTTCCTTCGGTCGATCGCTGAACCAGATCGTGTAGACGAGCTGCGGCAGCACCTGGTTCTCGAAACGGGTGAAATCCACCCGCGCATACACCACCGGGACGCTGGTATCCACGTCCAGCCAGTCGTGCGCCTCATGCTGATACACCAGCCCGGTCAGATCGATCCAATGCAGCCGCCCGATCCGGTCGGAATCATTGATCGTGGCCACGTCATACACCGGTGCAAAAGCCGATAACAAGGTCTGCTGCTGCTGATACGAAAAACGGGGGATGCCCAGTGCGTCCCGCGGCACCGTCGCCATCACCTCGGCCGCCTGACGCGGGCCTTCGGTCGCGCTCAAGCCATCGGCCGGCCGATAACGCTGAAAAGCGGCCTTTCCCGAAAAGGTGGCCGCTTGGCGCTGCTCACGGAACACCGCCTGTTGATGCGACTCCCAATTGCGGATTGACGAGGCCACACCGATACCCGTCAACGGGTACAGCCCCAAGGCACGCAGCGTGCGGCTGTACTCATCCGGCACCGAGGCGGCACGAAGCAGCGGCGGCACATCCTGTGCCCCCAAGGCCGAGGCCAGGATCTCACTGCAACGCTGCACCACCTTCACCGCATCATCACGCCCCACCTGCTGATACACCGGATAAGCCTCATCCGGCATCCGCGCCAGCTCCAGCACCCGAACGCTTGCATCGAGCGCACGCATCCGCTCCACCCACGTCGTGAAGGCCGAGCTGGCCGCCAGATCGGCCAGGGCAGCAGCGTCCTCACGCCCGTCCAGCTCAGCCCGGAAATCATCGGCGAACGAGGCCAGAAAACGGTTGGTGCGCAAAAAGGGATAAGCCAGCAGCCGATGCTGCCCCACATCGGCCACCTGCCAGGTGGTCACCCGCCGCTCCAGCGCCTCGAAGAAGCGCCGGCAGAAACTCAGGCCCGGCTCATCGGTGACCGATTCACTGACCGCGTCCGACGCTTCCTGCACCGACACATGGGCCGAGGCACCATGCCCCATCCCCGCGTTGATCCCCGGCTGGGCCGGCAGGCTGGAGGCCGGATGCGCACCATTACCCAGCGCAACCGGCGGCGCCCCGGCATCATCGGCCGCCTGTGCCGGGCCGGACAGAATCGCAGTTGCCGCGTCCGCCTCCGCCCCGGCGCGCCCTGCCGAGCTGCCATCCGCCTCGCCCCGCGAGGCACCCGGCTGCCTCCCCCCGATGCCTGACGCACAGCCGGCCAGCGCCAGCGACAGCACACAGGCCGTCAGCCATGCGCCCAGCCGTGGCCTCGCCACGGGCACAAGCCGCGTCACGGCAACAGGGTCGATGCCCCCGGCAGCCGCCGGCCACCCATGCAACGCCCGTCGCCCAGCAAACCGCGTCTTCACGATGCACCAGCCAGCAAGGCATCGAGCGCCCTGGCATCGGCCACGAAGGCCCGGATGCCCTCGGCCAGCTTCTCGGTGGCCATCGCGTCCTCGTTCAATGCCGTGCGAAAACGGATCTCGTCAAGCCGGATGCGTGACAGATCAAGCTGCGCGGCCACGGCCGGATCGAGCTGACGATCGACGGGCTGTTGGCGCTCGGCCAGCTGGGCCAGCAGCTCAGGGCTGATCGTGAGCAGATCACAGCCGGCCAACGCCAGAATCTGGCCCACATGCCGGAAACTTGCCCCCATCACCTCGGTCTGATAGCCGAAGCGCTTGTAGTAATCAAAGATGCGCCTGACCGACAGCACACCCGGATCCTCATGCGGCTCAAAATCCCGGCCATCGCGCTTGCGATACCAGTCATAGATGCGCCCCACGAAGGGGCTGATCAGCTGCACGCCCGCATCGGCACAGGCCACCGCCTGCGGAAAACCGAAGAGCAGCGTCAGGTTGCAATGGATGCCATCGCGCTCCAGCGCCTCGGCCGCGGCAATGCCCTCCCAGGTGGCGGCGATCTTGATCAGCACCCGCTGCCGATCGATACCGGCGGCCTCATACAGCGCGATCAGGCGCTTGGCCTTGTCGATGGTGCCCTGTCGGTCAAAGGACAGGCGTGCATCCACCTCGGTGGAGACCCTGCCAGGAATGATCTGCAGAATCTCCTGTCCGAAAGCCACCAACAGATGATCAGCCAGCGTCGAGACATCGGCCTGCGGATGTGCAGCCTTCACCGCCTGCATCAACCCGGCGTACTCAGGCTTTTTCACCGCCTTCAAGATCAGCGAAGGATTGGTCGTGGCGTCCTGCGGCTGAAAGGCTTTCATGGCATGGAAATCGCCCGTATCCGCCACCACCGTGGTGAAGCGGCGAAGCTGTTCCAGCGCTGACGAAGCCTCGGCCCCGGCGACGGATTGCTGACTGCCTTGAGCTGACATCTTTCTTCGGCCCTCCTTGGGCAATGCGACCAAGCACGTATCCTACACTGCCTGCGGCCGGCTCATGCGCCCATACCCCGCGAGCCTGGCGAACGCTGGCACAATAGCGGAATCCATCGAGCGTGTCATGCCGTCAACCGCCGCCGCGAAGCCTCAGCGGTCATGTGGAACAGGCCCTGACACGCACTTTTCACCAGAATCCGCCATCCAGATGGATGGCAGCCCTCCCACTTCTCTCTCAACGATCTGCCACGCCAGGAGACGCTTTCATGCCCTCTTTCGATGTCGTATGTGAAGCCGACATGGTCGAAATCCGCAATGCCATCGACCAGGCCAACAAGGAAATCAGCAACCGTTTCGATTTCAAGGGATCGGACGCCCGCATCGAGCTGAAAGACAAGGTGATGACCACCTTCGCCGATGACGATTTCAAACTCGGTCAGGTACGCGACGTGCTGGTGGCCAAACTGGCCAAGCGCAACGTCGATGTGCGCTACCTCGACGACGGCAAACCTGAAAAAATCTCGGGCGACAAGCTGAAGCAGCAGATCACCGTTCGCCACGGTGTACCCACCGACGTCGCCAAGAAAATCGTCAAGCTCCTGAAAGACTCGAAGATGAAGGTCAGCGCTTCGATTCAGGGCGATACCGTGCGCGTCAGCGGCAACAAGCGCGACGACCTGCAAACGGCCATCGGCCTGATCAAGAGCGGCGTGCCCGAACTGCCACTCGTGATGAACAACTTCCGCGACTGACCTACAGTGCGCAGATGTCCGGCACGCGCCTGACCAGCGTCTTACCTGCCCATCGATCATGGACAGCCCACGTCCCCCTGCCCCAACCGCCACACGGCACCACGTGCGTATCCATACGGCCAAAGCACTGCTCGATGCCAGCCTTGGCGCCGATGACGTGCCGGCCGGCTTTGCGCCGCTCTGGTTTCACACGCACCGGATCGGTGCCGTGCACCCCCAGTGGATTCAACGCCTCGATCCGCATCTGTTCGGGCTTGAGCGGCAAGCAGGTCACACCCATGTACGCATGCAGGCCACCGACCGGCGCGCCGGCCGCGAGCCGAGCAGCCCCGATGCCTTCAACCACCGTCTTCAGGGCTGGGCCGCCCGCCTGAACGCCGATGGTCAGCTGCCGGGCTGGCGCAACGAAGTCGTCACCATCTTCGGGCCACAGGCCGACGCCCCCCTCTTCCGGGTCGAACGCGCGCTGCTGCGCCCCCTGGGGCTGTTGCTGCGTACCGTGCAGGTGAACGTCTTCACCTGGGATGCCAGTGCCGGACTTCAGCTCTGGGCCGCCCGCCGCGCCGCGCACAAGGCCGTCGATCCGGGGCTGCTCGATTCACTCGTGGCTGGCGGCATGGCCGGTGACGAAACGCCGCTCGAAACCCTGCTCCGAGAAGCGGCCGAAGAGGCAGGGCTACCGCTGTCGCTGAGCCGGCGCGCCCTGCCCAGCGGCATCATGGACTCCAGCGCTGTCGAACACGACGGCGTGGCCCCCGTCCTGAACCGGGAGCGCATGCACGTGTTCGACCTGCAGGTGCCGGCCACCTTCATCCCAAGCTTTCCTGATGGCGAAACCGAAGAAGCCATGCGCCTCAGCCCGACGCAGATCATCGAGCAAATCAAGGCGGGCCAATGGACACGGGAAGGCGCCTGGGCCTGTCTGAACCTGATCCAGCGCGCACGTGCAGGCAAACTGCGTCACCGGTGAAGCAGGCCGAAAAAAGCGCCTAACATGCTCGAAAGAGATTTGCCACGTAAAAATTGTGTCAAGCGTGACATAAAACACATTTACGTTGCATCCAGCCAACGAACGGCGCCTATCAGCCGACCAACGGTCGGCAATCCAGTGTAAGGCTATGCGACAATAACACCCGACATCAACGATTCTTCCCGACAAATGTTGCAAAGATCGTCGATCGTCTCAGTCTCCTTAGTCTCCTCTCTTCGCCCCAAGACCTGCTGCCGCATGTGTTGGGGTTCTTTTTTTGTACCTGAGAAACAACGCCGAAGCCACCGGGATTCAGACGGCCACCCAATGCCGGTAATGCCAGTACTAGGCCGCCAAAAAACGTTCGCGGATGCTCGCCTCGATGCCCGCACCGTCCAATCCTTCAAGTCGGAGCAGCTGCGCATGATCACCATGATCGATGTAGCGATCAGGCAGCCCGAGGTTCAGCACAGGTTGCGTCAGCCCTTCGGCTGCCAGTGCCTCGTTGCAGGCACTGCCGGCCCCGCCCATCACCACATGCTCCTCCACCGTGACGAAGGCATCATGATCCTTCGCCAGTGATTTCAGCATCCCGACATCCAGCGGCTTCACGAAACGCATGTTCACGACGGTGGCATCCAGCGCCTCGCCAGCGGCCAACGCCGGCGTCAGCATCGAGCCAAAGGCCAGAATGGCGATGCGTGGCGAGCCTTCGCCCTGACGGCGGCGGCGGATCTCGGCCTTGCCCAGCGGCAGCTCGGTCATCGTCTTCTCGACCGCCACGCCCGGCCCCGTACCCCTCGGATAGCGAACTGCCACCGGCGCGTGGTATTTCACCGCCGAGTACAGCATCTGCCGGCATTCATTCTCGTCGGCCGGCGCCATCACCACCATGTTCGGCACACAGCGCAGGAAAGCATAGTCGTACACACCGGCATGGGTCGCCCCATCGGCCCCCACCAGGCCGCTGCGATCCAGTGCGAACACCATCGGCAGGTTCTGCAACGCCACATCATGCAGCAACTGGTCATAGGCCCGCTGCAAGAAGGTGGAATAGATCGCCACCACCGGAATCAGCCCCTCACAGGCCATGCCCGCCGCAAAGGTGACGGCATGCTGCTCGGCAATGCCCACATCGAAATACCGGGTGGGAAAGCGCTTCTCAAAGGCCACCAGCCCCGAGCCTTCACGCATGGCGGGGGTGACGGCCACCAGACGCGGCTCCGCTTCGGCCATGTCGCAGACCCAATCCGAGAACACTTGCGTATAGGTCGGCTTGGCCGGTGTGGTCGGTGCCTTGATGCCCTCGGCCGGGTCGAACTTGCCAGGGCCGTGGTACAGCACCGGGTCAGCCTCGGCCAGTTTGTAGCCCTGGCCCTTCTTGGTCACCACGTGCAGAAAGACCGGCCCGGCCATGTCCCGCAAGTTCTGCAGCGTAGGCACCAGCGCATCCAGATCATGGCCATCGATCGGGCCAAAATAGGTGAAGCCCAGCTCCTCGAAAAGCGTGGCCGGCACGAACATGCCCTTGGCATGCTCCTCGAAGCGCCGCGCCAACGCCAGCACCGGAGGCATCACCGACAACATCTGACGTGCCACATCACGGGCCTTCACCAACGGATGCGCCGACAGGATGCGGGCCAGATAGCGGTTCATCGCGCCCACGGCTGGCGAAATCGACATGTCGTTGTCGTTGAGGATCACGAGCAGATCGATATCGGGCGTGACCCCCGCATTGTTCAACGCCTCGAAGGCCATGCCCGCACTCATCGCCCCATCACCGATGATGGCCACATGACGCCGGCGATCCGGCCCCGTGCCTTCACCCAGGTTACGGGAGGCCACCGCCATGCCAAGGGCGGCCGAAATCGAGGTGGAAGAATGCGCCGTGCCAAACGTGTCGTGCTCGCTCTCGTCGCGCTTCGGAAAACCCGACAAGCCTTCGTACTGACGCAGCGTGGCCATCCGCTCGCGCCGCCCGGTCAGGATCTTGTGCGGGTAGGACTGATGCCCCACATCCCAGACGAGACGATCCCTGGGCGTATTGAACACATAGTGCAACGCGATCGTCAGCTCGACCGTGCCCAGGTTGGAGGACAGATGGCCGCCGGTACGGGATACCGACGCCAGAATGAACTGACGCAACTGGTCGGCCAACTGCGGCAACTGCTCCCTGTCCAGCTGTCGCAGCGCTTCCGGGCTGTCGATCTGGCAAAGCAGGCTGTCATCCTGGGCGTTGTGGTTATCGGTCATGGAAGTCTAGACAATCAGAAGAATCAACCGTCGGCGCCGTCTGCCAGACAGCCCCAAGCGTTTATCCATCAATCAGTGAAAACGGTCAACGATGAAATCGGCAAGCTGCCTGAGACGATCGGCCTTCGCACCAAGACCGTCCAACGCGGCATGCGCCTCTGCGCGTAGCGACAGGGCCAGCGCTCTCGCTTCATCCAGCCCCAGTATCGAGACATAGGTGGGCTTGTCCTGCGCCTCATCCTTGCCCGCCGTCTTGCCCAACGTGGCCGAATCAGCCGTCACATCCAGGATGTCATCCACCACCTGGAACGCCAGTCCGATCACCCGACCATAACGGGCCATCGCCTCGGCCAGCGCCGGCGAGGGGTCGCCGCCGGCCAGCAACCCCAGCTCCGTGGACACCGAAAGCATCGCCCCGGTCTTCAATTGATGCATGCGTTCGAGCTGCTCACGCGTGAGCCGGTGCCCCACGCCGGCCATGTCGAGGGCCTGTCCACCCGCCATGCCGGCAGCCCCGGCCGCCACGGCCAGCCCAGCCACCATCCGCGCCACCGGCAGCCCGGCAGCCTGCCCGGCCTGTCCGAGCATCGGCGCCACCAGCGCCTCGAAAGCGAGCGCCTGAAGCGCATCGCCCACCAACATGGCGGTGGCCTCGCCAAACTGCTTGTGTACCGTCGGCCGGCCCCGACGCATGTCGTCATTGTCCATCGCCGGCATGTCGTCATGCACCAGCGAATAGGCATGGATCAGCTCCACCGCACAGGCCGCCCCATCGAGCACGGCCGGATCGGCATCCACCAGCTCACCTGCCGCATAGACCAGCAGCGGGCGAACCCGCTTGCCGCCGCCCAACACGGCATATCGCATCCCCTCATGCAACACGTCGGGCGCCATGCCCGGTGCAAGGCCCGATGGCGACGCCGGCAGAACTTTCTCCAGGGCACACTCGACATGCGCGCCCCGAGCCTGCATCCACACCTGCAGCGGCAACGGCGCCGCCACCTTGGCGCCCGTCGTCAGGCCCGCCGTGCCCAACCGCTCGTTCTCATTCATCCTCAAGCTCCCGCTCGCCCGAGCCGGCGCCGCCCATCGGGCCCGATGTGAGCACCTCGCCCTCCCGGCCCCGGTAAGGGGCCAGCAAACCCGCCTCCAACACCTCGACCTGCTGCGTCACGTCCGCGAGCTTGTCCCGACAGTGGCGTACGAGCGCACTCCCCCGCTTGTACGCCGCCAGCGACGCCTCCAGCGGCAGCCGCCCGGTTTCCATCTGCTCCACCAGCGACTCCAGCTCGGTCATCGCCTCCTCGAAGCTCTCTGGCAGAGACTCGTTCTTTCCTGCAGTCTTTCCCGCTGTGGCGGATCGACTCATCGCATCACCTCAAGACACCGCATGACACCGGCCATTCGTTCAACCCGGCATTCTAGCCCGCATTTCCCCAATGCCGCGCGCCCTGGCTCACATGCCACCGGCCGCCTCACAGAAACCCAGTGACGAAAAGCAGAAAACGGTTGGGCCTCTCCCCCTTTGCCGGTAAGATATCCCGCTTTAACTCCAATTTCCGGTCGGAGGAAAACTCAGAGTCCATCATGGTGGATATCGGGCGCCTTGCACATCTCCAGCGGCCCGCAACCCAGTTGCCGGTCACCGCCTATTTCGACGAAGCACTCTACAAACGCGAACTCACCCAGCTCTTCGACCAAGGGCCAGGCTATCGCGGGCACCGGCTGATGGTGCCCGAACCCGGCGACTATCACACGCTGCTTGGCGAGCGTGAAGGCCGCGTGCTCGTCAACCAGCGCCCCAGTGCCGAACACCCCCAAGGCCGCATCGAGCTGCTGTCCAACGTCTGTCGACACCGTCAGGCGATCATGCTCAAAGGCTCGGGCAATGCCGAGCAGATCGTCTGTCCCTTGCACCGCTGGACCTATGATCTCAAAGGCGAGTTGATGGGTGCCCCTCACTTCGAGCAGCAACCCTGCCTGAACCTGCCCACCTACCCGCTACAAGACTGGCAGGGGCTGCTCTTCGAGAGTCCGCGCAACATCCTGGCCGATCTGCAGAACATGAGCTGTGCGGCAGAGCTGGACTTCTCCGGTTACCGTCTGGATCACGTCGAGGTTCACGAGTGCGAGTACAACTGGAAGACCTTCATCGAGGTCTATCTGGAGGACTACCACGTCGAACCCTTCCACCCCGGCCTTGGCCACTTCGTCGACTGTGGCGACCTGAAGTGGGAATTTGGCGACTGGTGGTCGGTGCAGACCGTGGGCCTGCATCGCGATCTGAAAAAACCCGGCTCACCCGTCTACCGCAAGTGGCATGAGGAAGTGCTCCGCTTCAACGGCGGCCGCCTGCCCAAGTACGGCGCCATCTGGCTCACCTACTATCCGAACCTGATGGTGGAGTGGTATCCCAACGTGCTCGTGATCTCCTCACTCATTCCCCGAGGCCCACGTCACACCACCAACATCGTCGAGTTCTACTACCCGGAGGAAATCGTCTGGTTCGAGCGCGAGTTCGTCGAGGCCGAGCGCGCCGCCTACATGGAAACTGCCATCGAAGACGACGAAATCGGCGTGCGGATGGACGCCGGCCGTCGGGCGCTGCTCGAACGTGGAGAAAACCAGACCGGCCCCTATCAAAGCCCGATGGAGGATGGCATGCAGCACTTCCACGAATTTCTTCGGCGCGAGATGGGCGACGTGGGTGACAACGACTGCCCGCCCCCCAACCAAATGCCAACACGGGGATGATTAGAAGCCAAACATGATTTAACATTGTCGTGTATGTGATGCATCACCCGTAGCGCGGCGCTCGGGGTGAATCCTTGCACGGATACGCACCATGCCCATGCAGCATCCTGGCGGCCAACATGGCCCCGCCAGCGACACGCCTTCTCGTGGCGTCTGCCAGCGCATGCCATGCACACCCCGGCGCCGCTTCCGTGCGGATGAATCGATGCATGCATGAACATGGCGCCGTCAGAGGCGCAGAACAGATAACCCGCCAGAGCCATCTCAGTGGCTCCCAGGCGGGTTTCTCGTACCAACCACCCGTGAGAGGCTCTCTCACAGGAGGAGCTGATGAGCTGGACCACCCTGATCTCCGCCGAAGAACTTGCCACCGCCATCGACCACTGTACCGTGGTCGATTGTCGTCACCAGCTGACCGACCCCAAAGCCGGCCGACGCGCCTATACCGAAGCGCACATTCCTTCGGCGCACTTCCTCTCGATGGACGAAGATCTGACCGGCCCCAGCAACCCGGCCCAGGGCCGGCATCCGCTCCCCAAACGCGAGGTGCTGCACAAGCGCCTGGCAGACCTCGGCCTGTCGGATGAACGGCAGCTCGTCGTCTATGACGATCAGGGCGGCGCGATGGCCGGGCGGCTCTGGATGCTGGCCCGTTGGCTGGGCCATGCCAAGGTAGCCGTGCTCGATGGCGGCTTTCCAGCCTGGCAAAAAGCAGGCTACCCGGTCAGCACCGACGTACCCACGCCCAAACCAGCCCAGCTCAGCCAACGTGCCCCCCTCGTGCGCATGCTCAGCACCGAAGAACTCGTGGCGGCCCTCGCCAAGGATGAAGTGCAGGTCATCGATGCCCGCGCCACCGAACGGTTCACCGGCGAGCACGAACCACTCGATCCGATTGCCGGCCACATCCCTCGGGCGCTGAACCGCCCCTTGAGCCGCAACCTGCGCCCGGATGGCCGCTTCAAGCCCGCCCAGGTCTTACGGGATGAATGGGAAAGCCTGCTGGAAGGTCGCCCGCCCGAGCAGGTCGTGCATCAGTGCGGCTCAGGCATCACGGCCAACCACAACATGCTGTCGATGGAAATCGCGGGGCTCTCCGGCAGCCAACTCTATCCGCCTGCCTGGAGCGGCTGGATCCATGACCCCGCCCGACCCGTGGCACGGGGCTGACACACGCGCCACGCCTTGGCATCATGCCAGGCCCCCTGGCCAGCTCGGCCAAGCCATGCCCCCACGCGGCCTGGAAGAATCACACCACCAGGCCCACATCTGCCTCATACTGTGGCGCCCGTGTCCCGGTTCCACGGGTCAGCACATGCCGGCACACAACGCCAGCCGGCAGCCTGAAGTGTTTACACGCGCAAGGGGCTTTCGTGGGAACGAACAGCCATCCACGCTCCGGGCGCTTGACGCGCCTCCTTCCTGACTGATCGATCATGTCCAATATTCTGCTTTTCAACGCCAGCAACAGCAGCACCTCCATTCACGCCAGCATCCTCGACGCCATCGAGCCGATGCTCGCCGGCCACGCCCTCACCCGCCGCAGCACCCGCGATGTCGAGCTGCCACTCTTCAGCCAGGATCTGGAACGTGAACAAACGGCCTACCCGCAGCCTGCGCAGGACTTTCTGGATCTGATCCACAGCCACGACGCCATCGTGCTGACCTGTCCCGAACACAACAGCGCCATTCCCGCGGCCTTCAAGAACCTCTACGACTGGGGCACCCGCGTGGCCATGTCGCGTAAGACCAAGCTCTTCAACGAGCGCCCGGTACTGCTCTTTTCGACCTCAGGTGGCGCCCGTGGCGCCAAGACCGCACTCGGCTATCTGGAGATGGCCCTGCCGTTCCAGGGCGCCAGCATCGTGGGGGCCACCAGCATCCCCCAATACTATGAGCACTTCAAGGACGGCAAGCCCGATGCAGCCACCGAGGCCACGATCCGGGCCGACGTGGACAAGCTGAAAGCCGTACTGGCTTAAAAGCCTGTCACGCACACCCGGAGGGGCGAAGGGGCCAGGCCGAAGGACTGGCCCGAAAACCGCATGCTGAAGACTATTCCGGGTTCTTCTCGATGAACTCGTGAACCTTCTCCATCATCTTCTTCGAGCCGGCAAAGAAGGGGCTGCGCTGATGCAGCTTGGTCGGCTGGATATCGAGAATCCGCTGCTTGCCGTCGGTGGCCATGCCACCAGCCTGCTCGGTGAGGAAGGCGATCGGGTTGCACTCATACAGCAGCCGCAGCTTGCCATCCGGGTAGTTGCTGCCCTGCGGATACATGTAGATGCCGCCCTTCATCATGTTGCGATGGAAGTCCGCCACCAGCGAGCCGATATAGCGCGAGGTAAACGGCCGTCCCTCGGCCGGGTTGTCTTCCTGGCAATACTTGATGTACTGCTTCACCCCTTGCGGGAACTTCAGGTACTGGCCTTCGTTCACCGAGTAGATCTTGCCATCTTCAGGGATGCGGATGTTCTCGTGCGACAGCGCAAAGACACCGATCGACGGATCATAGGTGAAGCCGTTCACCCCATTGCCAGTGGTATAAACGAGCATCGTCGACGAGCCATACACCACATAACCGGCCGCCACCTGGGCGCTGCCCGGCTGCAGGAAGTCTTCCAGCGTCACCGGCGTGCCTTCCGGCGTCACCCGGCGATAAATCGAGAAAATCGTCCCGACCGACACGTTGACATCCACATTGGATGAACCGTCCAGCGGATCGGTCAGCACGATGTATTTCGCATTGCGGTTCTTCTCGCTGTCGAAAGCGATGAAGCTCTCTTCCTCTTCCGAGGCAAAGCCCGCCACATCGTCTCGCGCAAAAAAGGCCGCGTTGATCGTCTTGTTGGCGTGAACGTCGAGCTTCATCTGCTGCTCGCCCTGCACGTTTTCGGTGCCCACGCCACCCAGAATGTCCGCCACCAGGCCGGCACGGTTGATGTCCCGGTTGATGACTTTCGCGGCCAGACGCAAAGCAGACAGAATGCCGCTCAGACTGCCGCGTGCCTGCGGATATTCCGCCTGCTTCTCGACGATGAACTCACCCAGACTCTTCATGAAGGTCTCCTTTTTGAACTGCCTTTATTGTAGAGCCTTGCCCGCCGCTGTCTGTGAACGGCAGTACGATCCGCTCGCCATCGGGCCACTGAAACGATCATCTGCCACACCCACACGCGTGCCGTGCACGCTGGACGCGCCCCGCCTCAGCGTGCCCATCAACCATCAGGCATGCCCCTCGCCATGCCCAACAACCACGGGGCGCATGACAGCACGCCGCAAGCGTCACGATCAACGCACCGCCGCCTTGAAAGCTGGTACCCCGGCAGGCCGGTGCCCAAAGGTCATCGTCGCCTGATGGGGCGTCACCGGAATGATTGCGGCCCAGGCCCGGAAATTCTGCTCGCCTTCCCATTCAACCCGGCCCTTCATGCCCTGATTCGTCAATCCCGGCGGCGTCTGAGAATCCGGCTTACCAAACACGCGCAACATCATCGGCTCGACCTTCTCATAATCCACCCGAACCTCGGCATTGCCATAAGCCGTCACATCACGGCCAACATTCACCTGGTAATAACGCCCTTTCAGAAAATAATACTTGGCGTTGAACTGGACACCGCCCACCGTCACGGGTTTCTGAAGCTTCGCCTCCGCACCATTCGACAGCCGACTGCCCGGCTTCACCGCCGTGGCACCCGGCACCAGAAGCCGCACCTCGTCCACACTCATGCCGGCCCGAAGCCCCGACCACGGATATTGCTGTGTGTCACGCGCATTCAGCGTCGCCGGCGTCATCCCCACGTCCATCGAACACGGCATCGACTGAAATGAGGTCTTGCCGCCACCGGTGCACTTGTAGATTTGCGCGTGAGCAATGGGAGCAGCCAGCATCAGACTCAATGCCAGCCAGGCGGCCTTCTTCATGGGAACGATCTCGATCTGGGTTGATGGCAAGCCTGACGGTGGCAGCCCCGGACCCTTCCCTCTGAAAAGCACCCGCGGCCGTTCCCTGTGCAGACCCGCCGGGGTCAATGACATGGATGTGTGGTTTTTACGCCGAAGCGCCAACAGCCGCTGCTGTAGCCCTCCCGGCGGCAGCCTTCAACCGATGGAAAGCCGCTTGCCCCCTGACACCCATCCTGACTGGCGGCAATACCCCTGAGCCCGCATCATCCGGCGCACCGTGCCCGACACACCCAGGGCACCGGCTGCCGCTCCTGGTCGGCATCAGCGTCCCCTCATGCCCCATCGCCGCGCGGACCACTGGCGGGCGTCATGCGCTGATTCATCCCCACGCCGGCGTCCGACCCGATTACCGGGAAAACACCTTCTTCAGAATGGCCGACCCCGTACCCACCGGATCGGCACGAATCGCCTTCTCTTCGGCAGCGATCATCTTGTACAGACCATCCATTGCCTTGTTCGTCACATAGTTCTCGATGTTGGCGTCCTCCTCCTTCACCAACCCGAACTTGGCTGCCTGGCCGGCCAGTGAGTTGTACTGCTTCGTCAGCCCCAGCTTGTTCACGTACTGCGTGACGATAGGCAGAAACTTGTTGAACATGTCCGTCTGCGTCTTGTCGCGGAAAAAGGACGTGACCGAATCATCCCCGCCTGAGAGGATCTTCTTCGCATCCGTCACCGACATCTCCTTGATCGCATTGGCCAGCAAGGGCTTCGCATCATGAACCGCCACCTCGGCCGCCCGGTTCATGCCCGTCTCCAGCGCATCGAACTCCTTGTCCTTGCCCATCAGCTTCATCACCTTCTTCGCCTGCTTCATCGCATCCGGCAACGGAATCTTCACCGCCGGATTGCCCATGAAGCCATTGGACTTGCCCAACGAGCTGATGGCCGCATCCGCCCCTTTCTGCAACGCCGCCTTCACACCCGCCGTCGCATCGGCCTGCGTGAGCGACGACAGATCCAGCGCCTGCGCACTCATCGGCACCACGGCCCCGCCCAGCGCCGCCAGACCCAGCCCCACCGACATCGACGCCGCCAACACCTTGGCTCGCCAACCGCCGCGCACCAGCCCTTCACCCATCCGAACCATCACGAACTCTCCCCTTCTCACAGAAAACCAAACAGCCGAAATTGTGACAGACGCCAAGCATTCCGACCGTCAAAGCACTTCAAATCCAGTGACATCCCCACTCAATCAGGGCAACACGACAACACAGCACACATCCCACGCCAACCGCCCTCACCTCATCAATGGACTCAGCTCTCATCAGACAACCGACCTATCCGTGCGCTTCTTGCTCTTCTTCTATGCACAAACCTCTCCAACCATGCAGCACGTCATCCCCCCTGGATGCCAACACACCGACAAACCCGCAGCCCCCGACGATGTGAAGCACTGGGCAACATCGCACGCATTCACCGACCCCGCTCCGGCACCTCACAAGGCCGCACCTCCGTCACCGCCCCATCCGACGCGAGCAGCCCCGCCAGCGGCCGACAGCCTGCCCCATCCGCCCCACACCAGTCATAGTCATCCGTAAAGCCCGAACGCGTCAGCCGCAACACCGCATGCTTCGTCCGCGGTGACCACCGCCAGACCCCATCCTTCAGCACGGCCTCGGCCGGCGGCTCCATCCCCGCCCCAAAGCCCCGCACCGCGACCGCCTCCAACACCAACCCATCGGCCACCACCCGCCAACGCTCCTCCCAGCGCACCTTCTCGATCGAATGCGTCCACCCCAACGTGAACCCACTCACCGCCACCGACACCGCCCCCACCCCATTGGCCAGACAAACCCCCAACATCCCGACACCCCTCCCAACAAACAAATGCCGCCCAGCCCCAGGTTGTGACGAGATATGTACCCAGTACGGCGCCCCCACCCGAAGCCAAACCCCCGAAGCAGCAGCCTCCACGCATGCAACGGCCGGGATACCCGATGTCCCCCGACGAATCCATTACCGCAAGGTTGTGAGGAGGGGAATATCGGGTAGCCCGGCCCCTCCCGAAGCTTTTCTAAAAACCCGAAGCCTCAACTTCAAGTAGTCAGCGACTGAACCGACCGGGATCGCCAAACATGCCACCCCAACACCAGCGCCGCCACTCCAAACCCGATCTCATCGGTCAACGGCCACGCCACCACCAACAGAGCCGCCGCCACGAAAGCCAGCACCCGCTCGACCACGTTCAACGGTGAGCGAAAATACCCCACCACCGCCACGCCCCACAGCATCACCGCCAGCAGCGCCTTGAAGAACACATACAAGGTCGCATCGATACCCTGATCGCCCTGAAGCATCAGCGCCGGCGCATACACCGCCATGTACGGCACCACGAACCCGGCGATGGCAATCTGCACCGCCCGTATGCCGATCTTCAGTCCGGTCTCCTTCGCAATCGGTGCCGCTGCAAAAGCGGCCAGCGCCACCGGCGGCGTCAGATCAGCCATGATGCCGAAATAGAACACGAACATGTGCGACACGATCAGCGGCACCCCCAGCTCCAAGAGCGCCGGCGCCGCAATCGAGCTGGTGATGATGTAGTTCGGGATCGTCGGAATCCCCATGCCCAGCACCAGACAGGTCAGCATCGTCAACAGCAGCGACACGAACAGACTGTCTCCCCCCACCTGGATGATGTAGCCGGCGAAGGCCGTGGCACCACCGGTCAACGTCAGCGAACCGATGATCACGCCGACCAGCGCACAGGCCACCCCCACCGGCAACGCATGCAGCGCCCCCTCGACCAGCGCCGTCACCGCCAGTTTGAGCGTGCTACGCCCATCGGCGCGCGGTGCCAGCAACACCGCCAGCACGGCCACCGTCGCCACCACCGCGACGATGCCCACCTTCGCAAACGCCGAACAGGCCAGCCCCAGCGCGATCCAGAACAGCAGCCGCAACGAGGTGCCGTTCAGATGCCGGGCAAAGCTGCTACCGAAGAGCAGGATCACCGTCAACGCCAGACCGAACAGCCCGGCAAACATTGGCGTGAAGCCCGCAAAGAGCAGGTACACCAAGCCGGCCAACGGCAACAGCAGATACCAGCGCGCACGGATGGCCGCCCAGGGATCAGGGCACTCTTCTTTCGGCAGCCCCTTCAGCCCTGCACGCCCTGCCTCCAGATGCACCATCCAGAACACGGTGAAGAAATACAGAAAGGCTGGAATGGCAGCGGCCTTCGCAATCTCCACATACGGCACATCGATCGTCTCAGCCATGATGAAGGCCACCGCCCCCATCACCGGCGGCATGATCTGCCCACCCATCGAACTGGTGGCCTCCACCGCCCCGGCAAAAGCCGACCGATAGCCAAACTGCTTCATCAGCGGAATGGTGAACTGCCCGGTCGTCACCACATTGGCCACGCCCGAGCCGTTGATCGTGCCCATCAGCCCCGACGACACCACCGACACCTTGGCCGGTCCACCCTTCGTGTGCCCCACCGTGCCCAGCGCAAAATTCGTGAACAGGTCGATCATCCCTGCCTGCTCCAGGAAAGCACCAAACAGGATGAACAGAAAGATGTAGGACGACGACACATAAGTCGGCGTGCCATAAATGCCTTCCGTACCAAAGGACAACTGGCCGATCACCTGATCCAGGTCATAGCCCCGGTGCGCCAGATCGCCGGGCAGATATTCGCCAAAGAGCGCATACGACAAAAAGCCCAGACAGATCAGCGGCAAGGCCAGCCCCATCACCCGACGCGCCGCCTCGAACACCAGCACCAGTGTCACGATGCCAACCACCATGTCTTCCTGCGTCAGCTCGCCTGCACGCTCGACCAGATCCGCCTCATAAACCCAGTGATAGCCCGACAACAGCAGGGCAGCGAAGCCGATCAGCTTCGTGAACACGCTGGTCTTGCCCTGCCCGCCCCGAATCGGATAGAGCAGGAAAGTGAGCAGCAACAGAAAGCCCACATGCACCGCCCGCACCACCGTGCTGGAGAGCGGGCTGAAGGCCGAGGTGATCAGCTGAAAGACCGAAAACACGATCGCGCTGTAGAACACGACGCGCAACATGCGCTTGCCCGCCTCGGCGGCAGGCGATTCGACGGAGGCATTCATGATGGTTCGATGACGAAGGAGAAGACGACAAGGGTTTTCTGCCCCGGCACATGACCTCGTCCAGGGCAGAATCCCGTCAGCCAGGATCGGCTTACTTCAGCACCCCTTTTTCACGATAGAACTTCTCAGCCCCCGGATGCAGCGGAATCGGCAGCCCCTCGATCGCCGTCTCCAGCTTGATCTGGCGCCCGGCCGAGTGCGAATTGCCCATCCGCTCCAGATTCTCGAACAGCCCCTTCGTCATCAGATAGGCCACCTCGTCCGACACCTTCTGATGCGTCACCAGCAGGTTGTTGATCGACACCGTCGGCACATCGGCTGCCTGCCCCTCATAGGTGTTGGCCGGCAGCGTCGCCGCCCGATAGGCGTCATCGCCCACCTTCGCCACCACCTCGGCCGGCACCGGCACGAAATTCACCTTCACGGCCGACGACAGATCACGCAGCGCCGCCACGCCCAAACCGGCCGACTGGAGCGTCACATCGATCTGCCGGTTCTTCATCAGCTCCACCGACTCACCAAAGGGCAGATACTCGACCTTGGAAAAATCCTTGTACGACAAGCCCGCCGCCTTCAGGATGGCACGCGCATTGATTTCGGTGCCCGAGCGCGGTGCCCCCACCGAAATGCGCTTGCCCTTCAAATCATCCAGCGACTTGATGTTGGCATCGGCCAGTGCCACGATCTGGATGTAGTTCGGATAAATCGAGGCGATCGCGCGCAACCTGTCCAGCGGCTTCTTGAAACCGGCCTCGGCCTTGCCGGCCCAGGCATCCGACACCGAATCCGCCAGCGAAAAGCCGATCTCCCCCCGACCGGATTGCAGCAGATTCAGGTTTTCGGCCGATGCCTTCGTGGCCTGCACCTGTACCTTGCTGTCGGGAATGCCCTCACGGTACACCTGCGACAGGGTCACCCCCAACGGATAGTAGACACCACTCGTGCCGCCCGTCAGCACGTTGACGAAGGTAGCTGCCGAAACAGCGGTGGAGGCAGCCAGCAAGGCAGCGCCCATGACGCTGCGACGAATCAGGGTTTTCATCAGGATCTCCTGCAATCAAAAAACGGATAGCCGAATTATCACCCGCCACCAGCGCCCTTCCTATTGCATTGCACAAAACCCCGTGGACAACCCGAGCTTGCCAGCCTTCGCTACCAGGGCTATCCTGAAAACGACTCAAGCCAACCAGGCAGGCATCCCGGCGCTGATGACGCCCCCTACCCATTCATCAGGCAGCATCCATCGTTCAGGAAGCGCATGCAGCCACAGGCCCTGTTCATCATCTGGGTGTGGCCATCGCCACACGAACATCCACACCCCTGATCATGCCATGCCAGCACGCCTGCCAGACGGAGAAGCGCCATGCTGAAAGCCTTTCAGGCGATTCATACCATCCCCATTCTCGTCGCCACACTGGCTTACTACATGCTGGGTGCGCTGTGGTTCACCCCGCTCTTCGGCCACCACTATGATGTCGCCACCGGCCTGGCGCGCGCCCCCAACCAGAAATGGGCAGCCCGCTACTACCTGGTGCCCCTCTTCAGCTGCGGCCTCGTCGTGCTGACCACGGCCCTCTTCATCGAAGCCTTCGCCATCGAGGGCTTCATCGACACCCTGCTCCTGGGCCTTGTGGTCGGCATCGGCTATCTGGGCGCCCTCTCCTTCAACAACGCGCTCACCCCCCGCATCCCCCGCCCCTTTCTCTTCGCCACCCTCATCAGCGGCTACCACCTCGTGGGCGCCGTCCTCGCCGCCCTCATCTACGGCTGGCTGGGCTGACGAAGCAGCCCAAGCCCTCACGCACGCCGCTCTATACTGGCCCCCGTGACCACACAAAGCAATGAACGCGCCTGAACATGGATAGCACCGATGTCATCATCATCGGCGCCGGTGTCGTGGGTCTGGCCTGCGCCAGCAGCCTGGCCCGCGCCGGCCGAGAAGTCCTCGTCATCGAAGCTGAAACCGCCTTCGGCACCGGCATCAGCTCGCGCAACAGCGAGGTGATCCACGCCGGCCTTTACTACCCACCCGGCTCACTCAAAGCCCGCCTCTGCGTCGAAGGCAGGCACAAACTCTACAACTGGTGCACCGAGCACGCCGTGCCCCACGCCCGCTGCGGCAAGCTCATCGTCGCCACCCACCCGGATCAGGCGCCAGCCCTCGACGCCATCGCCGAACGCGCCCGCACCAATGGGGTGCCTGAACTGCAAACCATCGACACCGCCCAATTACGCGAACTCGAACCCGAGCTGGCTGGCCACAGCGCCCTGCTCTCGCCCAATACCGGCATCGTCGACAGCCACAGCCTGATGCTCTCGCTTCTCGGTGACGCCGAACGCCACGGCGCCATGCTCGCCCTTGCCAGCCCCGTGCTGGGCGGCCAGGCCACCGATGACGGCATCATCCTGCACATTAGCGACCACGAAGCCCAGCTGCTCGCCCCACGTACCTCACCGCTTCCAGGCACCGGGCGCAGCAACCCCGAAGGCAACCACGCCCCGGCCAGCCTTCTTCCTCACGACACGCCCACGCAACGCCAGGGACATCCTCCGCCCACCAGCACGACGCTCAAAGCCCGCTGGGTCATCAATGCCGCCGGCCTCGATGCCCCCCTGCTCGGCCGACAAATCCGCTCAGCCGCCACCGCCCAGGCCCCGCAACCCCATTACGCCCGCGGCATCTACTTCAGCCACACCGGCAAGACCCCCTTCTCCCGCCTCATCTACCCCATCCCCGAAGCCGGTGGCCTCGGCGTGCACCTCACCCTCGACCTCGGCGGCCAAGCCAAATTCGGCCCCGATGTCGAATGGATCGATCACCCCGACTACACCGTCAACCCCGCCCGCAAAGAACGCTTCGTCCAGGCCATCCAACGCTGGTGGCCCCAACTCGACCCCAACCGCCTCCAACCCGGCTACGCCGGCATCCGCCCCAAGATCGTCGGCCCCGGCCAACCCGACGCCGACTTCCGCATCGACGGCCCCACCGCCCACGGCGTCCCCGGCCTCATCCACCTCTATGGCATCGAATCCCCTGGCCTCACGGCCTCACTCGCCATCGCCGAGCACGTGGCCAGTCTGGTCAACCACTAAGAAACCAAAGCCCTACACACCCGAAGCTACTGCTCTCACGCATGCCACAGCCGGGATACCCGATGTCCGCGGACGAATCCATTGCCGCAAGGTGGTGAGGACGTGGATACTGCGTATGCCGGCCCCTCTCGAAGCCACGACCCCGAAGCTACCGTCCCCACACATGCAAAAGCCGGGATACCCGATGTCCCCCGACGAATCCCACCGCAAGGTTGTGAGGAGGGGGATATCGGGTAGCCCGGCCCCACCCGAAGCGAAGCCCTCGAAGCTACGGAACCCAGACAAGCCATAGCCGCCGTACCGGGTGCATGCCGAGGAATCCATTACCGCCAGGTTGTGACGAGGTATGTACCCGGTACGGCGGCCCCACTCGAAGCCCCGGACTCGAAGCGCCGAAACAACCGCCTTCAAATGGCCCCGACTTCCCTCAACCGAGCAATCTCATCCCCCGACATCCCGAGCGTCCCGGCCAGAATCTCCTCCGTATGCTCCCCCAACATCGGCGGCGCCAACCGATAATCCACCGGCGTGGCTGAAAACCGCATCGGACTCGCCACCAACGGCACCTGCCCCGCCACCGGATGCGGCATCGTCACCTGCATCCCGCGCGCCTGCACCTGCGGATCGGCAAACACGTCGGCCAGCGTGTTGATCGGCCCACACGGCACCGCCTTCGCCTCCAGCGCCTGAATCCAGTCCGCCGTGTTGCGCGCCACCGTCAGCTTCTTCAGCATCGGCACCAGCACCGCCCGGTTTTCCACGCGCGCGCGGTTCGTGGCAAAGCGCGCATCGGCCGCCAGCTCAGGGGCACCCGCCACCTCACAGAAGCGGGCAAACTGCCCATCATTGCCGATGGCCAGAATCATGTAGCCATCGGCCGTCGGAAAATCCTGATAAGGCACGATGTTCGGGTGGGAATTGCCCAGCCGCTTCGGGTTGTTATTTGTGGCCAGATAATTCATGGCCTGATTGGCCAGACAGGCCACCTGCACATCCAGCAGCGCCATGTCGATATGCTGGCCTTCGCCACTGCGCTCGCGCCAGGCCAGCGCGCCCAGCACCGCATTCGTCGCGTACAGCCCGGTCAGGATGTCCACCAGCGCCACCCCCACCTTCATCGGGCCGCCGCCCTCCTCCCCATCAGGCCGGCCCGTCACGCTCATCAGACCGCCCAGCCCCTGAATCAGGAAGTCATAACCCGCGCGAGACGCATAGGGGCCATCCTGCCCAAAACCGGTGATCGAGCAATACACCAACCGCGGGTTCACCGCCTTCAGGCTCTCGTAATCCAGGCCGTACTGCTTCAGCCCGCCCACCTTGAAGTTTTCCAGCACCACGTCCGATTCGGCCGCCAGACGCCGAATCAGCGCCTGCCCTTCAGGCTTCGTCATGTCGATGGTGATCGAGCGCTTGTTCCGGTTGGCGCACAGGTAATAGGCCGCCACCGAGGTCTCGGCCCCTTGATCGTCCTTCAACCACGGCGGCCCCCAGCCGCGCGTGTCATCGCCGCTGCCCGGACGCTCCACCTTGATCACGTCTGCGCCCATGTCGGCCAGCATCTGCCCGGCCCAAGGCCCAGCCAATACCCGCGACAGATCCAGCACCCGAACATGCGACAACGCACCCGACATGACAACACCTCCCCAAGCCAAGGGATCACCAAGGAATCAAACAGAATCAGGCCAAGCAGACACGCACGGACAAGCACCCCGCTTCGGGTGCCTGTCCGGTGCCTGAGGCTGCCATCCACTCAGGCAACCTTCAGATAGCCATCAGTTGGCAAACGCCGGAATGCCCGTGATGGCACGGCCCAGGATCAGCGCATGGATGTCATGCGTGCCCTCGTAGGTGTTCACCACCTCCAGGTTCACCAGATGGCGTGCCACCGGGTATTCGTCCGAAATGCCGTTGCCGCCCAGCATGTCGCGCGCCATCCGGGCGATGTCGAGCGCCTTGCCGCAGGAGTTGCGCTTGATGATCGAGGTGATCTCGACCGGGGCGATGCCCTCATCCTTCATCCGGCCCACGCGCAGCACCGTTTGCAGGCCCAGCGTGATCT
This sequence comes from Lautropia sp., assembly GCA_030532895.1. Classification (GTDB taxonomy): domain Bacteria; phylum Pseudomonadota; class Gammaproteobacteria; order Burkholderiales; family Burkholderiaceae_E; genus Lautropia. The sequence continues at coordinate 69,829 of JAUNKF010000008.1, forward strand.
CGGTCAGCATGTCGGCCAGCTTCTTCTGGATCAACTGGTTGGCTGCCAGCGGCCGGCCAAACTGCTTGCGATCCATCGTGTACTGGCGGGCTGCCTCATAGCAGGCTTCCGCCGCACCCAGCGCACCCCAGGCGATGCCATAACGTGCCGAGTTCAGGCAGGTGAACGGGCCTTTCAGGCCACGAATGTCGGGGAAGGCGTTTTCTTCCGGCACGAACACCTCATCCATCACGATCTCACCCGTGATCGAGGCGCGCAGACCCACCTTGCCATGAATGGCCGGGGCCGACAGCCCTTTCCAGCCCTTCTCCAGGATGAAGCCACGAATCTTGCCTTCATCATCCTTCGCCCACACCACGAACACATCGGCAAAGGGGCTGTTCGTGATCCAGGTTTTGGCGCCCGAGAGGCTGTAGCCGCCCTCCACCTTGCGCGCGCGCGTCACCATGCTGCCAGGGTCGGAACCGTGGTTCGGCTCGGTGAGACCAAAGCAGCCGATCCACTCGCCCGTGGCCAGCTTCGGCAGGTACTTCTGCTTCTGTTCCTCCGTGCCAAACTCGTTGATCGGCACCATCACCAGCGAGCTTTGCACGCTCATCATCGAGCGATAACCCGAATCCACCCGCTCCACTTCGCGCGCGATCAGGCCGTAGCAGACATAGTTGAGCGCCGAGCCGCCATATTGCTCAGGAATGGTCGGGCCCAACAGGCCCAGCTCACCCATCTCCCGGAAGATGGCCGGATCGGTCTTCTCATGGCGGAAGGCTTCCTGCACGCGTGGCAACAGCTTGTCCTGGCAGTAAGCACGGGCGCTGTCACGCACCATCCGTTCGGTGTCCGTCAGTTGCAGATCCAAGAGCAGCGGATCATCCCAGCTGAAGCTTGCCTTCGTCGACGCCATGAAAATATCTCCTAATCAATACTGTTGATGTGTCATGAACCATCCTGTTGCCCCGCATCCTAAACAACACGAGGATCACACTCAACCGACATTTATGCAGTAATCTGTGCGTTTTTGGAACTCCGAAACCGCCGCCCCCATGCGAAAGAAGATCCCCAGCACCACCGCCCTGCTGGCTTTTGAAGCCGCTGCCCGGCACGAAAGCTTCACCCGCGCCGCCGAAGAGCTGTCGCTCACCCAAAGCGCCGTGTGCCGACAGATCACCACCCTGGAGGATTTGCTGGGCGTGCCACTCTTCAGGCGTACCCGCCGTGGCGTACAGCTGACCGAAGCCGGCCTCAGCTACAGCCGCCAGATCGCGCCCCGGCTCGATGCCCTCGAACACGACACCCTCGCCGTCATGGCCCACCACGGCGCCGCCAGCGTGCTGGAGCTGGCCGTCGTCCCCACCTTTGCCACGCGCTGGCTGCTGCCACGGCTCGCGGACTTCCAGCAGAAGAACCCGGACGTGGTCGTCAACATGAACACCCAGACCCGGCCCTTCCTCTTCGACCAGACCGAGTTCGATGCCGCCATCTACTTCGGCGATGCCGGCTGGCCCGGCACCGAAGCCCACTACCTGATGCACGAATACCCCGTGCCCGTGTGCAGCCCCTTGCTACCCGGCGCCAAGCCGACGATGACCCCCGAAGACATCGCCCAACTGCCCCGCCTGCAACAAAGCACCCGCCCCTACGCCTGGCGCCAGTGGTTCAATGCCGCCGGCATCCAGGTGCCCCACGACATGGCCGGCATGCGACTGGAACTCTTCTCCATGCTGGCCCAGGCCGCCATCGAACGCCTTGGCGTCGCCCTGATTCCCCCCTTTCTCATCCAGCAGGAGCTGGCCAACGGCAGCCTCATCAGCCCCTGCCCCCAAAGCCTGCCCAGCTCACGCGCCTACTACCTGATCGTGCCCGAGCGCAAAGCCGAGCGGCCTGCACTCACGGCGTTTCGGGAGTGGTTGGTGGGGGAAGTCAAGCAGCCCGGCAACCATGAGCCGTCTTCTTCCTGAGGAAGATCTTGACGAAGCCTTGAGCGTGAACGGCAGGAAAATGGCCGGCACAAACTGTGCTCAGTAGGGCCGACTCTTATGCTCTTTACCTATCGGCCCCCCCATCTCGCCCCCGCCGCCCAAACCCTTAGGTTGCATTTTGTCGGTAAATATTGACAACTACCTGCAAAATACAACATGATGCGTTCATGGAAAACGCTCATCACGCCGTTCTGGCGCTGACCAAGCACCAAGGTCTCCTGCGCCCCCGCGATCTTCATGCACACGGTCTGCCCAGCGTTGCCCTGACACGACTGGTCAGGCAAGGCCAGCTCATTCGCATTGGTCGTGGGCTGTATGCCTACCCTGACCGACACATCTCCGAACATGGCGTCCTGGCTGAAGTAGCCTGCAAGTACCCCAAAGCCGTCGTCTGCCTCCTCTCTGCACTACGGGTACACGACCTCACCACACAAGCGCCATTCGAGACGTGGCTCGGGATTCCGAACAAGGCCCGTGCGCCGAGAATGGACTATCCCCCCCTACGCATCATTCGCTTTTCAGACACTGCCATGACAGAAGGCGTTGAAGAGCATCAAATTGATGGCATCACCGTTCGTGTGACCAGTATCGAACGCACCGTGGCGGACTGCTTCAAACTCCGAAACAAGATCGGACTGGATGTCGCCATCGAAGCACTGCAAGAAGCCTGGCGCGCCAAACGCCTGAACATGGACAAGCTCTGGCACCATGCCACGCTATGCCGAGTTGCCAATGTCATGCGTCCATATATGGAAAGCCTGCCATGAACCAGCGAAATACAGCAGCCTCAGTACGCGCTCGCCTTCTGTCCCACGCTCGCCAGACCCAGCAAGACTTCAATTTGGTTCTAACGCGCTATGCTCTTGAACGCTTGCTGTACCGCATCAGTATCTCGCGTCACGCCAATCAGTTCTTGCTGAAGGGTGCGCTGTTATTCGATTTGTGGTTTGACATCCCACACCGGCCAACACGGGATGCTGACTTTCTTGGTTTCGGCTCCTCCGAGCTGACCCACCTTGCAGACGTTTTCAAAGAGATCTGCTCCATCAACGCAGAAGACGGCGTGTCCTTTCTAACAGATACCGTACGTTCCACCCGGATTCGGAAAGAAGCCAATTACACAGGTATGCGTGTCACCTTGTTGGGACTCATTGATGGCGCGCGTTGCCCCATGCAGATTGACATGGGTTTTGGCGATGCAGTCACACCAGAACCAGAAGTTCACCAATTTCCCGTCATCCTTTCGGAATTTCCAGCACCAAAGTTGCGTGTCTACCCACGCTACACCGTCGTCGCAGAAAAACTCGAAGCATTGAGCACACTGGGCATCGCCAATACCCGAATGAAAGACTATTTCGATCTATGGTTCTTGTCACAGCATGCCGAGTTTGACGGAAACATCCTGAAAACAGCCATTCAGGCAACCTTCAAACGGCGTAAAACCAGACTCCCCGCCATCGCCCCCTTCGGACTCACAGACAACTTCTCGCAAGACCCGGTAAAACAAACACAATGGCGCGCCTTTCTGACGAAAAACCAACTTGAAGCGCCTCCGCTGAATACCGTCATCACCTGCCTTCGAGCCTTCCTGGCTCCCGCCATCACAGCGGCAGCCATTGATGCAGATTATTCTGACCAATGGCCAGCCGGCGGCCCTTGGTCAGCCATGACAACTTGACCCCACCTTGAAAACCTGCCCCCACCCCCGCATCTGCTACTCATCCCCCCCCACCGGAGCCGCCCGGATGAACCCCGCCCCCCTGCACTGGAACCTCGCCCACACCTATCGCACGCTGCCGCCCAAGCTCTTTTCTGATGGACGCGTGGCGAGCTTTCCCAACCCGCAGCTGCTGCTCTTCAATCAGCCGCTGGCAGGTGAACTGGGGCTGTTGGGCGATGCGGATGCCGACAAAAGGGATATCACCCCCACAAAGGCACAGGCTGCTGACAGCCAAGACCTCACCCATCATCCCGCCTTCGCCCAGGAGGCAGCCGAGCTGTTCTCAGGCAACCGCTTTCCCGAGGGTGCGCAGCCGCTGTCGCAAGCCTATGCGGGGCATCAATTCGGGCATTTCGCCATGCTGGGAGACGGCCGTGCCACGCTGATCGGCGAGCAGATCACGCCCGCTGGCCATCGTGTCGACATCCAGTTGAAGGGCAATGGCAAGACCCCCTATTCACGCCGGGGCGATGGCAAGGCCGCACTCGGCCCGATGCTGCGTGAATATCTGATCAGCGAGGCAATGCACGCGCTGGGCATCCCCACTACCCGCAGCCTGGCCGTCGTCACCACGGGCGAAGAGATCTACCGCAGCAGCCCGCTCACCGGTGCCGTGCTCACGCGCACCGCACAAAGCCACCTCCGCGTGGCCACCTTCCAGTTTGCCGCCGCGCTGCGCGAGCCGAACACCCTGAAAGCGCTGGCCGACTACACCATCGATCGGCATTATCCGGAGATACGGAATCCACCGCCCGAAACGGCCAACCAAAGCGCCACAGCCCCTGTCACCGCCCCGAACCCCTATCACCAACTGCTGCAAAAAGTGGTCGAGCGCCAGATCGCGCTGGTTGCCCGCTGGCAATGGGTCGGCTTCATCCACGGCGTGATGAACACCGACAACATGAGCATCTCGGGTGAAACCATCGACTACGGCCCCTGCGCCTTCATGGACACCTATGACCCCGAAACGGTGTTCAGCTCCATCGACCACCAGGGCCGCTATCGCTACGACAATCAGCCCCCCATCGCGCTGTGGAACCTGACGCGCTTTGCCGAAACCCTGCTGCCGCTCTTCAGTAGCAACGAAGACGAAGCCATCCGCCTCGCCCATGACGCGCTGGACAACTTCGGGGAGCGCTTCGAGGCCACCTACCTGCAAGGCATGGCCCAAAAATTAGGACTCTTCCCGCTGCCAGCCGACGGTTCCGAGCAAGCACGAAGCCTCAACATCAACGATAAAGCTTCAAACGAGCAAGCAAACGACGAAGCCGCCGCATCGGCCATGAAAGATGGCACGGGTACAAAGCACGACAGCACAGACAAGGAAATCTCCGAGGCCGATCAACTGCTCGTAGCCGACCTGTTGCAACAAATGCACGCCTATTCGGCCGACTACACCAACACCTTCGTGCGCCTCACGCTCGACATCATGGGCCGGGACGGCAGTCATCTTGAAGGCACTGAAGAACTGTTTGATGCCAAATCATTTGAAGCCTGGCAAGCCCGTTGGCGAGCACGTCTCGATCAACAGCCCCAAAGCCGCCAGGAAGCTGCGGCCCTGATGCAATCGCTCAACCCCGTCGTGATTCCCCGCAATGCGCTGGTGGAAGCCGCCCTGGAAGAAGCCGAATCCGCCAACCTGCAACCCTTCAACGCACTGCTGGCCGTGCTGCAACGCCCCTTCGACTATGACGCTGATGTCCGCGCCTATCAGGTTGTTCCACAAAACACGAAAGGCTACCAGACCTATTGCGGCACCTGAATCATTCATCGACAGCCAATCACATGCAAAAAGCAAAATTGTTTAATGACGGCGATAATCAGGTCCTCATCCTTCCCACCGGGTTTCACTTTGAAGGTAACGAGGTCTACATCCGTCGTGACCCACTGACTGATGAGGTGATCCTCTCAGAAAAGCGCAACTGGCAATCATGGGATGAGTTTTTGGCAGGCCAAGATCCATCAGCCGTACCCGAAAACTTCCTCCCGTCGCGTGAACAGCCTCCGACCTAACCCCTGATCACTCAACCACCAACCGCCAGGCAATCACCCACATCACCACGCCCACCAGCACATCCAAGAGCCGCCAGGCAGCTGGCTTGGCAAAGAGCGGCCGCAGCAGCGTGGCCCCGTAACCCAGCGCAAAGAAGAACAGGAACGAGGCACTGGTGGCACCAAGGGCAAACTGTGCCTCAAGGCCCGGAAAACGGGTCGAGATTGCGCCCAGCAGGATGACCGTATCCAGATAAACGTGCGGGTTCAACCAGGTGAGCGCCAGACAGGTGGCCAGCACCGGCCACAGCGCCGTCTTGCCGCCCTCGGCCGGCGCCAGCGCCGCCGCTCCCGTCCAGGCAGCCCAGAATCGCAGCGCGCCATACACCAGCAAAAAGGCCGCGCCGGCATAGCGGAACAGGGGCACCAGCCAATCGGCATGCGCACCAATCTGTTTGAAACCGAACACGCCGGCAGAAATCAAGACCGCATCCGACAACGCACAGGCCAGACAGACGATGGCCACATGCTCGCCCCGAATCCCCTGCCGCAACACGAAGGCATTTTGCGACCCGATCGCCAGAATCAGGCTCAGCCCCACGCTGAAGCCCGTCAACAGCGCTTCACTCATCGCGCGCCTCCTGCCAACATCATCATCCGCCCCCTACCCTGCGCCCCGTACACGCTGATCACCGTTTCCCCTCCGATTAAATCCCCTATAAATACGCCCGTAGCCTGAGCATCGAGACGCCACGGATGACAACCAACCCGTATCACCCGGCACGCCATGACATGCCAACTACCCACGCCAGCAAAGCTGGCCGCTACCCCGTTGTCAGAAGCTTGGGCGGCAACACATCGCGGGCTGGCAATCAACCATCCCCTCACGCACCGCCCTCCAACGTGTGGCTAACGTATCAACATCGTGATGCTATAGTCCCTTCCACATGAAGGAAACTGAACAATCTTCATCGAAGATGAAGAAAATTCATGCACAAGCGCGCAGCACGGTTCGTGCCCCTTGCAACCAGCTTCAATCACAAACCCATGCTCGACTACACCGGACTGGCGGCCGTGGCGGCCATCATCGAAGAAGGTTCCTTCGAGCGGGCGGCCAGCCGCCTGCATCTGACGCCCTCGGCCGTCTCGCATCGCGTCAAATCCCTGGAGCAGCGGCTCGGCACACCGTTGATCATTCGGGGCACACCCTGCCTGCCCACGGAAGCCGGACGGCATCTCCGCCGGCACATGGAGCGCGTCCGGCTGCTCGAAGCCGGCCTGGAGGCCGATTACCCCGCGCTCTTCAAAACGTCGCATCAGGCGCCGCCCGCCCGCGCCCGCATCGTGATCAATGCCGACAGTCTGGCCACCTGGTGCATGCCGGCACTGGCGCGTTTCAGCGAGCAAACCGGCTGCCTGCTCGACATCGTGCTGGAGGATCAGCACGTCTCGATGGATTGGCTCACACGGGGCGAAGTGGACGCCGCCATCACGGCCACCGACACCGAAGCCACGGGCTGCCAGGTTCACCCGCTCGGCATCCTGCGCTATCACGCCACGGCCAGCCCAGCCTTCATGGCAAAGCAGTTTCCCGGAGGCATCGTCGATGCCGAGCGGTTGGCAACGGCGCCCACCCTCACCTTCAACCGCAAGGACACGCTGCAACAGCGCTGGATGCAGACCCAAACGGGTCATCAGAACCTCAGCCCCCCCACCCACTGGCTGCCCTCATCCACCGCCTTCGTCGAAGCCGCCCTGCTTGGCATGGGCTGGGGCATGAACCCCGAGCATCTCGTGCAAGACCATCTGGCCTCGGGCGCACTCGTGGAACTGCGCCCCAACAGCCCCACCGATGTACCGCTCTACTGGCAGGTGAACCGTAGTGCCGCCAGCCAGTTGAAGCCCCTCACCCGCTGCCTTCAAGATGCCGCAGCCCAGTCGCTGCGCTGAGCCAGTCCCTTCAAAAAGACGCCTGACCTGAAAGTAAGGTAGCCAATAGTCGCCACGCACTACCAAGGCTCGATGCCTTCAGAAGCGTGTCAACGCCAGCAGCACGCGATTTGGGGCAGCCCTTCGGCCCAAGCCCCAAAGCCCCAGCCCCACAGCCAGAGCGAACGATCAGCGCAAGATCACCGTCCGCTGCTGATTCAGGAACACCCGCCGTTCCACAAAATAGCGAACGGCGCGGGCAAGCGCGTGGCTTTCCATGTTGCGGCCCAGCGCCAGCAGATCTTCCGGACTGTAGGTGTGATCCACATGGTGCACCGACTGCTCGATGATCGGCCCCTCGTCCAGATCCTCCGTCACGAAGTGGGCCGTGGCGCCGATGATCTTCACGCCACGCTCATACGCCTGGTGGTAAGGCTTGGCTCCCTTGAAGCCGGGCAGGAAGGAATGGTGGATGTTGATGGCCCGGCCGGCCAGCGCCCGGCTCGTGCCATCACTCAGGATCTGCATGTAGCGTGCCAGCACCAGCAGCTCCGCATTCGTGTCCGCCATCAGCTTGAGGATGCTCGCCTCCTGCTCGGCCCGGTTGGCGTTGCTCACCGGCAGGTGGTGATACGGGATGCCGGCAGCATCGGCATGATTCTTCAGATCAGGATGGTTCGAGCCGATGGCCACCACTTCCATGTTCAGCTCTTTCATCCGTACCCGGAAGAGCAAGTCGGCCAGACAATGCTCCAGCTTCGAGACCATGATCAGCACCTTCGGCGGCACACTCATGTCATAGAAATTGGCCGTCATGTCGAAAGCCTCAGCCACCGGTACGAACGCCTCACGCATGCCGTCCAAGCCATCGGGCAAGGTCTTCACCGTGAAGACGCAACGCACGAAAAACCGCCCGCCCGGATCGTCGTACACCGAAAACTCCTGGATGTAGCCCTGATGCTTTTCCAGAAAAGCCGTGATGGCCGCCACCTGACCCGCCCGGCTCGGGCACGCCACCGTCAGGCAATACGGGCCACCGGCCTGCTGCACACGATTGTCTTCTGCTGTCATGACTGTTCCTGTCATCTTGTTCTTCTCCCGCTAAATGAACTGATCCCGTCCCAACAGCCACCAACAGGCCGCTGCGTGCCGGCAACCACACGGTCGTCCGCGACAAAACACTGGGCACCTGGGCGTCTGAACGACAGGCAAGCCTGCACACCCATCGCAACAGGTCAACCATCAGCTTCACACGACAAGCACGCTAATGACTAGAATAAAAACGACATGCCCATCGAAGATTCATCAACCGGGAAAACCCCCATGTCCGATGTCCGCCCCATCCGCTTTGGTTTCATCCTGCTCTCGCATTTCACGCTCACCGCCTTCTCAGGCATGATCGACGTGCTGCGCCTGGCGGGCGATGACGGCGACCACAGCCGCCCCTTGCGCTGCACCTGGCAGGTCATCGACGAGAAGCTCACGCCCGTGCGTTCCAGCACCGGCGTGCAGGTGCTGCCAGCCGAAACGCTGGGCGATCCGGCCCGCTTCGATTACCTCGTGGTGGTGGGTGGCCTCTTGCACACGAGACCGCCACTCAGCCCCGCACTGCTGGCCTTCATTCGTGAAGCGGCACGGGCCAAGGTGACGCTCGTGGGGCTGTGTACCGGCGCCTTTGCGATGATGCAGGCCGGCGTCATGGCTGAGCACCGGGTCTGCGTGAGCTGGTTTCATTACTGGGATTTTCTGGAACAGTTTCCCTCGGCCGACCCCAACCTGATCGTGGCCGACCGGCTGTACACCATCGACCGGCGTCGTATCACCTGCTCCGGGGGCAGAGCCGCCATCGACGTGGCTGCCGAGATCCTGCGCCGACACATCGAACCGGCCATCGTGCAAAAGGCGCTGCGCATCCTGCTGGTGGATGATGCCGACCGTGCCAATGCCGCCCAGCCCCTGCCGCCTGGCGAATGTCCGGCCTCACACCCGATCGTGCGGCGCGCCATGCTGCTGATGGAGCAGCACGTCGGGCGCCAACTCTCCCTGCAGGAGCTGGCGATGCGGCTCAACATCTCCGTGCGTCAGCTGGAGCGGCTCTTCAAGGAACACACCGACACCACGCCCCACCGCTACGCCCGCAGCCTGCGTCTGCGCACCGCCGCCTGGCTGCTCGGTCACTCGCGCCGCTCCATTGCCGACATCGCGATGAGCTGCGGCTTTGCCGATGCCTCGCACCTCGGGCGCGAGTTTCGGGTCACTTTCGGCGTGCCCCCCAGCGCCTGGCGCGCCCGCACCCAGCTGCCGGATGAACTGCTCGGCCAGCATGCTGCCCCTGATGACACGGGAGAAAGCAACATCGAACCACGGTAGCTTGCAAAGCTGAAGTGGCCGAACGGTTTTGACAGCCAGGTTGATCCAGCGGGTCTGCCGACAAGCCCACGCCGCCTTGTGCGCCTGTCCTTTGCCCGCACGCCTCCCCCCCAGCCAGGGAGCGGATCCTGCCGAACACAAGGCCGACAGGCCGGGAAAGCCCTGCCAGCGGCGCCGCAGGATTCTTCCATGCCGATGTCGCTAAAATTCTAGCGCCGGCCCCCGGCTTTCTGATGTACTGCCGCTCAGAATCCTGTCGGCAGACAACACCTGGTGAGAACAACATGGGCAACCGCTACTCGATCTTCAGCCTGATCCGTAACGGCCTGAAGTACAACGAACAATGGCCGCGCGCCTGGCGCAGCCCCGAGCCGAAGCAGGAATACGATGTGGTCATCGTCGGCGCGGGTGGACACGGGCTGGCCACCGCCTACTACCTGGCCAAGGAACACGGCCTGCGCAACATCGCCGTGTTGGAGAAAGGCTGGCTCGGTGGTGGCAACACCGCACGCAACACCACCATCGTGCGCTCCAACTACCTGTGGGACGAATCCGCCCAGCTCTATGAAAAGGCCATGCAACTGTGGGAAGGACTGTCGCAGGACCTGAACTACAACGTCATGTTCAGCCAGCGCGGCGTGATGAATCTCGCGCACAACCTGCAGGAAGTGCGCGACACCCAACGGCGCATCAACGCCAACCGCTACAACGGTGTGGATGCCGAATGGCTCACGCCCGAGCAGATTGCCGAGAAGGTGCCCGGCATCAACCTGAACACCCGCTACCCGGTGCTGGGCGCCTCTTACCAGCCGCGTGCCGGCGTCGCCCGTCACGATGCGGTTGCCTGGGGTTTTGCCCGTGCGGCTGACCAGCTGGGCGTTCACATCATCGAGAACTGCCCCGTCACGGCCATCCGCCGCAAGGATGGCGCCATCGAAGGGGTGGAGACCGGCAAGGGCTTCATCCGCACCAAAAAACTCGGCATCGTCGTGGCCGGCAATTCCAGCGTGCTGGCCGACATGGCCGGCATCCGGCTACCGGTTGAAAGCCACCCGCTGCAGGCGCTCGTGTCCGAGCCGGTCAAGCCCACGATCAACACGGTCATCATGTCGAACGCCATCCACGCCTACATCAGCCAGTCCGACAAGGGCGATCTGGTGATCGGCGCCGGCATCGACCAGTACATCGGCTATGGCCAGCGCGGCAGCTTCCAGAGCATCGAGCACACGCTGCAGGCCATCGTCGAGATGTTCCCCTTCCTCAGCCGCGTGCGGATGAACCGCCAGTGGGGCGGCATCGTCGATGTCTGCCCGGACGCCTGCCCGATCATCTCCAAGACGAGTGTGAAGGGACTGTACTTCAACTGCGGCTGGGGCACCGGCGGCTTCAAGGCCACCCCCGGTTCAGGCTGGGTCTTTGCCCACACCATCGCCAAGGACGAGCCGCACCCGCTCAACGCCCCCTTCTCGATCGACCGATTCCACTCCGGCCACCTGATCGACGAGCACGGCGCTGCCGCGGTTGCCCACTGACAAAGGACACCACCATGTTGCTGATCCACTGCCCCTGGTGCGGTGAACGCGCCGAGAGCGAATTCAATTACGGCGGTGAGGCGGGCATCGTTCGCCCGATCGATGCCGCCAACAAGGACAAGGGCACCTGGCTGTCCGACGAGCAATGGGGCGATTACGTCTTCATGCGCAAAAACACCCGTGGCGTCTTCAAGGAGCAATGGGTGCATACCCACGGTTGCCGCAGATGGTTCGAGGCCGAACGGGATACGCAAACCTATGAGTTCCTGTCGGTCACGCCGATGAAGAGCCGTCGTCTCGTCACGGCCGATGAAGGCAGCGAGGCAGCGCCCACGCCCGCTGCCTCCCCCTCGGCTGCTGCGGCAGTGACAGCCGGCACCGAAGCATCGCCGGCCAACACGGCCGCCGCATCGAGCGACAACACATCATCATCCCGGCAGCCGGCCGCATCGCCAGCTGCCCCGGCCAACCAGGCACCACAGGGGGGCGCATGAGCACCAGTCAATCTTCCCGGTTGCCCAAGGGCGGCCGCATCCAGCGCAACAAGGGTTTGCGCTTCACGTTCAATGGCAAGAGCTATCAGGGTTATGAGGGCGACACACTCGCCTCGGCCCTGCTGGCCAATGGCGTGCATTTCGTGGCACGCAGCTTCAAGTATCACCGTCCCCGTGGAATCCTGAGTGCCGGCGTCGAAGAGCCCAATGCGCTGGTGCAACTGGAAACCGGCGCGTGGACGGTGCCCAATGCCCGCGCCACCGAAGTCGAGCTGTACGACGGCCTGAACGCCACCAGCGTCAACGCCAAGCCCGACATCGAGCGCGACCGGATGGCCTTTCTCGGCAATTTTGCCCGCTTCATCCCGGCCGGCTTCTACTACAAGACCTTCATGTGGCCCAAGAGCTGGTGGGGGCACTATGAAGAGCGCATCCGCGATGCGGCCGGCTTGGGCGTGGTGCCCACCGAGAAAGACCCGGATCGCTACGAAAAAACCTTCGCCCACTGCGACGTGCTCGTGATCGGGGCCGGCCCGGCTGGCCTCGCCGCCGCCGTGGCTGCCGGTGAAGCCGGTGCCCGCGTCATCCTCGTCGACAACCAGCCCGAGCTGGGCGGCAGCCTCCTGTGGTCGCGTGAAACCATCGATGGCCTGGCCGCTGCCGACTGGGCTGCGCAGATGGCTGACAAGCTCGCCGCCCTGCCCGAGGTGCAGGTGCTCACGCGCAGCACGGCCTTCGGCTACCACGACAGCAACCTCGTCACCGTCTGCCAGAAGCACACCGACCACCTGCCACTGGCCGAGCGCAAGGGCACCGTGCGTGAGCGCCTCTGGAAGATCCGTGCCCGGCAAGTGGTACTGGCCACCGGCGCCCACGAGCGCCCGCTCGTCTTTGGCAACAACGACCTGCCCGGCATCATGACGGCCTCGTCGGTGTCGGCCTACATCCACCGCTTCGGCGTACTGCCGGGCCGGCGCGCCGTCGTCTTCACCAACAACGACAGCGCCTACCGCACGGCCCTCGACCTGCATGAGATGGGCGCCCAGGTGACGGTCGTCGATCCACGTCCCAACAGCGACGGCACGCTGCCACAGGCGGCCCAGGCCGCTGGCATCAGCATCCTGCGCCAGATGATGGTGGTGGAGGCCATCGGCAAGAACCACATTTCCGGCGTCGTGCTGCGTGCACCGGACGACCGTGGCACGAGCCGTGGCACCCAGCTCGAATGCGATCTGCTCGCCATGTCGGGCGGCTGGAACCCGGTGCTGCACCTCTTTGCCCAGTCTCAAGGCAAACCACGGTGGTGCACCGAGCGCGCCTGCTTCGTGCCCGATGTGGTCGTACAGGCCCAGGCCAGCGTGGGCGCAGCCAATGGCGACTTCCTGCTGCAACAGGCGCTCGACGGCGGCAGCCAGGCCGGCCACGCCGCTGCGCTCGCCGCGCGCCAGCGTGCGCTGAAACCCGGCTTCGTGGCCGAGTATCCACTGCCCGCCAGCCGTACTGGTGCTGGTGCTGGTGCTCAGACCGATGGTGACAAAACCGATGCCACGGCTGTCGCCCAAAACGGTGCTCGGCAGGCTGCGTCCTCGCCCGCCCTGCCTGGCAGCGCCCCCCGTTATCAGGCCGAAGCCTGTCACGAAGCACCGATTCTGCCGCTCTGGCAAGCCATGCGTGGCTCGGCAGCCGACCGGGGTGCCAAGCAGTTCATCGACTACCAGAACGATGTGGCCGTCTCCGACATCCAGCTTGCCGTGCGTGAAGGCTATCGCAACGTCGAGCACGTCAAGCGCTACACCGCCATGGGCTTTGGCACCGATCAGGGCAAGCTCGGCAACATCAACGGCATGGCAGTGTTGGCCGAAACCCTCGGCCAGAGCATCGAGCAGACTGGCACCACCACCTTCCGCCCGAATTTCACCCCCGTCACCTTTGGCGCCTTTGCCGGCCGAGAGCTGGGTGATTTCTTCGAGCCGGTGCGCAAGACCTGCACCTACGACTGGCATGCCGTGCACAAGGCCCCCTTCGAGGACGTAGGCCAGTGGAAACGGGCCTGGTACTACCCGCAGGGTGGCGAAGACCTCCATGCAGCGGTGGCACGTGAATGTCTGGCTGTGCGCAACGCCGTGGGCCTGCTCGATTACTCCACGCTCGGCAAGATCGACGTGCGTGGCCCGGATGCCGTCAAGTTCCTGAACCTGCTCTACATCAACGCCTGGGCCAAGCTCGCGCCCGGCCGCTGCCGCTACGGTCTGCTGCTGGATGAGAACGGCATGATCATGGACGACGGTGTCAACATCCGTCTGGCCGACGACCACTTCCTGCTCACCACCACCTCCAGCGGCGCAGCCCGCGTCTTTGCCTGGATGGAACGCTGGCTGCAAACCGAATGGCCCGACATGAAGGTGTATCTCACCTCCGTCACCGATCAGTATGCGGTGGCCACCGTGGCCGGGCCAAAAGCGCGCAAGGTGCTCGAAGAGGTGTGCGAAGGCATCGACTTCTCGAACGAAGCCTTCCCCTTCATGAGCTTCAAGGAAGGCACGATCGATGGCGTCTTTGCGCGCGTGCTGCGCGTGAGCTTCTCGGGTGAACTCTCTTATGAGGTGTACACCCCCGCCAACGCGGGCCGCCACGTCTGGGAGCGGCTGATGCAGGCCGGCCAAAAATATGGCATCACGCCCTACGGCACGGAAACGATGCACGTACTGCGCGCCGAGAAGGGCTACATCATCGTGGGACAAGACACCGACGGCTCGCTCACCCCGGCCGATGTCGGCATGGGAGGCATGGCCGCCGCCAGCAAGGACTTCCTCGGCAAGCGCTCGCTCTCACGAAGCCACACCGCCGGCCCCAGGCGCAAGCAGCTCGTGGGCCTGCTCACCACCGACCCCAATGTGGTGCTGCCCGAGGGCGCCCAGTTGCTCAACGAGCCGACCACCGCCTCGATCGCCGCGCTGCAAGGCCATGTCACCTCCAGCTACATGAGTCCGATCCTCAAGCGCTCGATCGCACTGGCCGTGGTCATCGACGGGCACAACCGGATGGATCAGGAAATCACCGTCGCTCTCGGCAATGGCCAGTTCGCGCAGGCCCGCATCACCAGCACCGTGTTCTACGACCCCAAAGGGGAGAGACAGCATGTCGAATAAATACGATACCCCCCTGGTTTCGCTGCAAAACCCGCCGGGCACGCCCATGAAACGGGGCAACCCGGCCACGGTCGAGCTGGAAGAAATCCTGTTTCCAGCCATTCTCAACCTGCGGGCCAACCCGGAGCAGGAAGGGCTGGTACAGGCCGCCAGCCAGGCGCTCGGCCTGAAGCTGCCGCTCGTGCCCAACACCACCACCACGAACGACGCCCACATCGCCTACTGGCTCAGCCCCGATGAATGGCTGATCCGCTCTGAAGCCACCCTGCCCGATGGCGGCGCCCCGCTGCAACAGCAGGTGGACAGCGCTTTGGCCGGCCAGTTCTTTGCCACCACCGACCAATCGAGCGCCTACAGCGTGATGCAGCTGCGCGGCCCCAAAGCCCGCGCCGTGCTCGCCAAAGGCTGCCCGCTCGACCTGCATCCCAGCATCATCGGCCCCGGCCAGTGCGCCCAAAGCCACTACTTCCGCGCCAGCGTCCTGCTTCGCCCACTGGACGCTGCCAACGACGCCTGGGAAATCATCGTGCGCCGCAGCTTCGCCGACTCGACCGCGCGCGTGCTGCTGGATGCGATGGAGGAATATCTGTAAGGCAGCGTATCAAAAAAGCAGAACGGGGCAACATCACGCCCCGCCAAACGACAATCTCCTTCTGGCCGGTGCTTGCACCGGTTTTTTTTGTCCATATGCGCTTAACGCCACATATCCATCGGCAATCCCATTTACCTTTTTATGCGAAACAAGACATGCTCTCGCAGACGATGCCCGTCGGGCAAAGCAGGATGATCGAAAAAACCGACCTCCGTCATGTCAAGCCGCCTCATCAATGCCTGCGAGCGCTGGTTAAGTGATGCCGGCAAGCAAGCCATCACGCTCGGATCAGCATTCAAAGCGGCCAACGGCCCAAGATCTTCAGGGCGCCATGCGCGCAACAGCAGGCGGCCCGTTTTCAGCCCCATCAACCTCAGGCATGAAGCTTCCTGGCATGGATCATCAGATTCATCATAAAATGTCATCATCTCTGATGACGATGGCAATCATGCGAACCACCATCACCCTTGATGATCAGTTGTATCAGGAAGCTCTCTCGCTCTCCGACCCTGACATGGACAAGTCCGAATTGTTCCGCGAAGCGGTCAAGACCTATATCAGGGTGCAGTCAGCCAAGCGTCTGGCTGCGCTTGGGGGCACCCAACCAGACATGCGAGACATCCCTCGGCGGGCCCCCATGACCGACCAAGACTGACGCTCAATCATGAAGAGATCTTGAACTCATCGATCTGGCCGCCCATGAGAAGCTGCTGCCTCAACCTGCCATCGACCGACTGATTCAGAACCATGAAAGTCCTTGCGGATACATCGGTCTGGGTCGCACATTTTCGTTCGCCCGACGCACAACTATCACACCTGCTGGAAAAGGATCAGATCCTGATCCATCCACTCATCCGGCTGGAGCTGGCTTGTGGCACTCCCCCTGCGCCCCGGCAACGAACACTTGCCCTGCTCGGTCAGCTAAAAAGCTCGCGTGAAGCTACCGCCGATGAGATTTTCGGCTTCATCGAACGGGAGCACCTGTACGGACACGGCTGCGGTGCCGTTGACATCGCTTTGCTGGCATCCACCCTCATCACGCCAGAAACGTGGCTATGGACACTGGATAAACGGCTGAAACGCCTAGCAGAGCGATTTCGATGTCATTGGCCAGCGCTTCACTAAGCGGCGATCCCGCGTAGCCCATAAGCCTTTTCAAGGCGATACAAGCTCGGGTAGCGAGTGTCGAGTTATTTCAACGCCTAGCCAAGGCTCGATGTCTTCGCAAGCTGGCAACCCCATCTGCCCGCGTTTTTGGGCCAGCCCTTCGGGAAAGCTCCTGGCCCCGCTCTCACTTGGCCCTGCCTGCCCTCAACACTCCACCACATTCACCGCCAGCCCGCCGCGTGAGGTCTCCTTGTAGGTGCTCATCATGTCGGCACCGGTCTGGCGCATCGTTTCGATCACGGTGTCGAGCGAGACGTGGTGCTGGCCATCGCCGCGCAGGGCAAGGCGGGCTGCGTTGATGGCCTTCACCGCCCCCATCGCATTGCGCTCGATGCACGGAATCTGCACGAGGCCCCCCACCGGGTCACAGGTCAGGCCCAGGTTGTGCTCCATGCCGATTTCGGCCGCGTTTTCCACCTGCTCGATCGTGCCACCCAGCACGGCTGCCAGCCCTGCGGCCGCCATCGAGCAGGCCGTGCCCACCTCGCCCTGGCAGCCCACTTCAGCCCCCGAGATCGAGGCGTTTCGCTTGAACAGGAAGGCGATGGCCGCCGCCGTGAGAAGGAAGTCCACCACCCCATCCTCATCCGCCCCCGGCACGAAACGCTGGTAGTAGCGTAACACGGCCGGCAACAGACCAGCGGCCCCGTTGGTGGGCGCCGTCACGACGCGCCCCGAGGCGGCGTTCTCTTCGTTCACCGCCATGGCAAACAGGTTCACCCAATCCATCACGAGCAACGATTCGGCGCTCTCGGGCTTCGCTGCCAGACTTTCATAGAGCTTCGGCGCGCGCCGGCGCACTTTCAACACCCCTGGCAGCACGAGGCTGTCGAGCGGCCCGAGCAACCCACAGCCCCGGTCGATGATCTCGTTCATCACCTGGGCGATGTGCAGCACGCCGGCCCGCACGTCTGCCCTTGGCCGAAGCGCTTCTTCATTGGCCATCACCAGCTCGGCAATGGACAACCCCGTTTCGCGACAACGGGCCAGCAGCTCGGCTGCCGTCGAAAACGGATGAGGCTGCTCAGGATCCGCCGGGGCCTGCTCATCCTCCACCTCGACGCTGTCCAGCGCCTGGATGAAGCCGCCGCCCACCGACAGGTAGCGCTCATCCAGCAGCACCTCGCCCGCCTCATCGAAGGCTCTGAAGCGCATGCCGTTCGGGTGCTCGGGCATCGGCTTCATCTGCCAGATGAAATCCCGCTCCGGCTCGAAAGCCATCGGCTCTTCGCCCCACAGCAGGAGCTTGCGATCATGCTCCACGCCCAACACCAGAGCATGCGCCTCTTCCGGGTCGACCGTGTCAGGTCGTTCACCCATCAATCCGAGCAGGATGCCCATGTCGGTTCGGTGCCCGAAACCGGTTTCAGCCAGCGATCCACAGAGGGTGACCTCGATCCGCTTCACACGTCGGATCCAGCCACGCTGCGCCAGCGCGCGCGCAAAGCGGCGTCCTGCGCGCATCGGCCCCACCGTGTGCGAGCTGGACGGGCCGATGCCGATCTTGAAGATGTCGAAAACGGACAATGACATGATGAAGCCCCTGCTTTCCTCTGCGCTCGACAGATCATTCTGCGGGATGCGCCACCATCTGACTTGAACAATCCCGACGTGATGATGGGATGGCAACGTCGCCGCGGCGTTCACGCCCTGGGGATATCCCGAAGCATTCCCGATACCGTCGGGTGAAATGCGAAACCGATGGAAAGCCGCAAGCGGCCGCCACATCGATGATCGGCATCTCGGACGTGAGCAACAAGCGTCTGGCGCGCTTGAGCCGCAGCATCAGGTAATAGGCGCTGGGCTTGACCTTCAGATGCTCACCAAAGAGCCGCTCCAGCTGTCGGCCTGACACCCGCACATACCGGGCCAGCTCCGTCATGCTGAGTGGCTCTTCCAGATTGCTTTCCATCAACGATACGGCTTCGAGCAGCTTCGGGTGTCCGGTGCCCAGATTCTGGCGCAACGGCACCCGCTGGACATCGTTGGCATCACGGATACGGTCACAGACCATCAACTCCGCGACCGATGCCGCCAGCGCCCTGCCCGTTCGTTCCCTCGCCATCAGGCTCAGCATCAGGTCGACCGGCGCCACGCCGCCACTGCAGGTGTAACGATCGCGGTCGATCTCGAAGATGCGCGAGGACACCATCGTTTTCTGAAAATCACTCAGAAAACGCTCGGCATCCTCCCAGTGCAGCGTGCACAGATAGCCATCGAGCAACCCCGCCTTGGCCAGCCAATAGCTGCCCGTGCAAAGCCCCCCCAACGCCACGCCGGCCCTGGCCATCCGCTTCAGCCATTGCAGCACGCCGGCATCGATACGTGCCGGCACCGGATTGGAACCACAAACGAAGATCGCATCGAAAGCGCTACCCAGGCCCTTCTCTTCCACCGCATGGTCGGGCTGGATCACCACCCCGCTCGATGAACGAACCGGGCAACCATCCGCGCTGATGCTTCCCCACCGGTAACGATCCTCACCCGCGGCCAGATTGGCCATTCTGAGCGGTTCGGTGGCCGCAGCAAAACTGATCAACGAAAAGCCGGGCACCAGGAAAAACCCGAAGTTTCTCAGGGATATCGATAATGGGTCTGCCATGCCACTCAAGCAGCGGCACGCCACGACTTCGGGACTGAGCCAATAAGCGTCGGAAACAGGACAATCAAGCGCGCATGCTGTCCTTAGGATTGTTGCCAGATGAGCTTTCACTCACCACAACACAGCATCACAGGAGACAAGGACGATGAATGCCAATGCCTTCAGCTTTTCCACCGCCGGTAGCGTGGCCGAACAGATGCGCAACACGCGCCTGTTGAACATTCCGAATGGTGAAGCTGTGTTGCCGACCTTCTCGAAGGAAGAGATGCAGCGCCGGACGGATGTCCTGCGCCAGTACATGGCTGAGCACGATATCGAAGCGGCGCTGTTCTCCTCCTATCACAACATCAACTATTACGCTGATTTCCTGTATTGTCACTTTGGTCGATTCTACGGCCTGGTGATTACCCAGGACGGGCACACGACCATCAGCGCAAACATCGATGGTGGCCAGCCGTGGCGTCGCAGCTTCGGCGACAACATCGTGTATACCGACTGGCAACGTGACAACTACTTTCATGCTGTAAAAACCCTGATGAAAGGTAAGCGCCGTATCGGGGTGGAGTTCGATCACCTGAGCGTCGAGAACATGCAGAAGCTGCGCGATGCGCTGCCCGAGGCCGAGTTCGTCGACATCAGCAAGGCATGCATGCGGATGCGGATGGTGAAATCGGCCGAAGAGATCGCGCTGATCAAGGAAGGCGCACGCATTGCCGACATCGGAGGCAAAGCCTGCCATGATGCCATCGCCGTGGGCGTGCCCGAATATGAGGTGGCGCTGGCCGCCACGCAGGCGATGGTGCGCGAAATCGCCAAAACCTTCCCGCATGCCGAGCTGATGGACACCTGGACGTGGTTCCAGTCAGGCATCAACACCGATGGAGCGCACAACCCCGTGACTTCACGCCGTATCGAGCGGGGCGACATCCTGAGCCTCAACTGCTTCCCGATGATCGCGGGCTACTACACGGCGCTTGAGCGCACGCTCTTTGCCGAAGAATGCGATGAAGCCCACCGCCGCATCTGGGACATCAACGTCGAAGTGCATGAAGCCGGTCTGAAACTGATCAAGCCGGGGGCACGCTGCTGCGACATTGCGGCTGAGCTGAACGAAATCTTCCACAAGCACGGCGTGCTGAAGTACCGTACCTTCGGCTATGGGCACTCGTTCGGCACGCTGTCGCACTACTACGGTCGCGAAGCAGGGCTTGAGCTGCGTGAAGACATCGAGACCGTGCTCGAACCGAACATGGTCGTCTCCATGGAACCGATGCTGATGATTCCCGAAGGCGAACCAGGCGCCGGTGGCTACCGTGAGCACGACATCCTCGTCGTGACCGAAAACGGGGCAGAAAACATCACGAAGTTCCCCTACGGGCCCGAGCACAACATCGTTCGGCGTTGAGTCTGAAACGGCGAGAGGGCATGGATGATGCCCTGCCTCATCCTGCCCGCCCGTTTTTTCCAAAGATGGCAACGTCCCCCCGTCACCTCAGCTTTTCACCCATCCCTGTCGGCCTTGGCTGAGCCTTTTCCTGTCGCACGGGCAGGAACGGGTCAGCTCAGGCCGGACTGTATCGGACGTTTGCCTGGCGCCTGTTGACCACGGCTCGTCACAGGCATTGAAACCCAGCCAGATCAAAGGGGGAAGTCATGGAATACGGCGTCCAGCGCATACCGCATGACAAGCGGGAGTATGGATTTTTCGACCAGGTCGTGACCTGGTTCGGTTCAGGCGTCAACACAGGCTCCTGGTTCTTCGGCGGCATGGCAGCCGCTTTCGGCCTGAGTTTCGTCTGGACATACAGCTTCGTCTATCTGCCCCTGATGATGATTCCGTGGGCGATGATCGGCTACATCGCCTGGAAACATGGCGGCTCCACCGTCACCTGCACGATTCCCTCTCTCGGGGTCAAAGGCTCCCGGCTCGCCGGTATCGGGGAATTTTTCGGCATGATCGGCTGGCCCAGCGTCAACACCTTCATCGCCGCCATCTCCCTCACCCATGTTTTTCATTACCTGTGGGGCACCCCGGCCTATCGAACCGAAGGCTATGAAACCCCGCTGATGTTCGGCATTCTGGTCACGGCCCTGGTGCAGGGTTTGATCGTGGTCGTGGGCCACAAGGCGATCAAATACCTTGAATGGATTTCCGTGGTGCTGCTGATCATTCTGGGCATCTGGGAAACCCTCGTCGTGCTTCAGCACTGGGATTACGCCAAGATCATGTCGGTTCGGATGCCGGAGGCACAGAACACGCCTGCCTTCTATTTCGATCTGGCTTTTGGCTTTTGCTGGGGCTGGGCGATGATCGGTGATTTCGGCCGCTTCTCCAAGACCCCCACAGCCGCCACGGCCGGCAGCTGGCTCGGCGTGAATCTGGGACAAGGCTGGTTCATGCTCGTTGGCGCCATCGGCGTCATCGGCGTGGTGCTCGAAACCGGTGTTTTCGATCCGAACAACTCAGACCCAAGCTCGACGATTGCCTCGCTTGGCCTGGGCACCGTGGCTTTCCTCGTGGTGTTCTTCGCCACGGTCAGCACCAATGTCACCGTGCTGTATGGCGCGGGCATGGGGCTGGTAGGTGCCACGCATACCGCCTCGCCAAGGCGCTATCTGCTGGGCATTGCCATCCTGCAATTCGTGATGTGCTTCCTGCCGCTCGCTTTCGAGCATTTCGTCGAGTACTTCGAATTCTTCCTCGGCATCATCGGCGGCATCTTCATCCCGATGTGGACCTTGGTCGTGCTCGACTATTTCCTGTTGCGCAAGCGCCAGGTGGCCGATGCAGACCTGTTCCCGGACGAGTTCAAACACCCCAGTCGCTTTGGAGACTGGAATCGCGCCGGGTGGACCGCGATGATCCTCGGGCTGGGCGTGTATTACACGCTCAACTATGGGCTGAAGAGCATCGCCGCCTACACGACGGCAGCATTGCCCGCGATCATCGTCACGATCATCGTCTACCTGGTACTTGGTCCCCGCGTGATATCGGCCCAGAGCCAGACCCAAGCCTCCCACCCTTCGGCCCAAGCCTGAAAACCTCGCGAGGAGCAAAAAAGATGAGCAGTGTCTTCATTTCCGAGCTGGCCTGGCCGGACTACGGTGACAAGGTCAGACAAGGCTGCCCGGTATTCATTCCGGTAGGTTCGCTGGAGCAGCACGGGCCGCACATGAGCATGAACCCGGACGTGCTGCTGCCCACGGCCGTCTCGACAGGTGTGGCAGAACGTGTCGATGGACTGGTGGCGCCCGCCGTCACCTACGGTTACAAATCCCAGCAGAAAAGTGGCGGCGGCAATCACATGATGGGCACCACCAGCCTCGATGGTCAGACGATGACCGCCGTCGTCAAGGACATCCTGAAGGAATTTGTCCGCCACGGCGTGCGCAAGCTCGTGTTCGTGAACGGCCATTTCGAGAACGCCGCCTTTCTGACCGAAGGCGTCGATCTGGCCCTGCGGGAGCTGCGCTGGGAAGGCATTGACGATGTTCGCTGCCTGATCCTGTCGTATTGGGACTATATCGACGAGGGCACGATCAGAGAGATTTATCAGGACGAGTTTCCTGGCTGGGCCGTCGAGCACGGCGGCGTGCTCGAAACCTCGCTGATGCTTCATCTGCACCCCCATCTGGTCGACATGGACAAGGTGGCCGATCACCCCCCTGCCACCTTCCCGCCCTATGAGCTGTTTCCGGTGGATCCTTCTCTCACACCACCATCCGGCTGCCTGTCATCGGCGCGCAAGGCCCGTGCCGAGTTCGGCGAGCTGATCCTGCGCGTGTGTGTGGACGGCATCACCCGCTCGATCCGGGAGGTGTTCCCAACCGATTGAGCACCTTCAGCACCGTGCCTCATCGGCGCCATGCGTCATATGCGCACGCCGGCCCTTCGGATTGACACAGACGAAAGGCGTAACACGTTGGACTGACGCTTGTCAGCAGCACTTGCTGTCAGACCATTGCCTCTTTCCCCATACCAGCTGCACCCAAACAGTCAGAACGATCAGCCGTACCAACCCTTCCTGCCCATGCAAGCGAGGATGGCCCGGTCACGGACAAGGAGACACACCATGAGCGCATCCACCCTCAGTGCGGGGGCACACACCACGCATCCCCCCACCAGCGACAGCACCGTCAAGCGCGTGGCGGCGGCGAGTTTCATCGGCAATTTCGTCGAGTGGTTCGATTACGCGTCGTACATTTACCTGGCCTCGGTCATCACACTGGTCTTTTTTCCCGACAGCTCACCCGCTTCGGGATTGCTGGCCACTTTCGCGGTGTTTGCGCTTTCCTTCATCGTGCGGCCACTGGGCGGCATTTTCTGGGGGCATTTTGGTGACAAGCACGGCCGCAAGCAGGCGTTGTCACTGTCGATCATCATCATGTCGATTTCGACGTTTTTGATCGCCCTCCTGCCATCCTTTGCACAGATTGGCCTATGGGCGCCAGCCCTCCTGCTGGTGCTTCGGATGGTGCAGGGTTTTTCGGCCTCAGGTGAATATGCGGGCGCGGCCACGTTCCTGGCCGAGTATGCCCCCGATGACAAGCGTGGGCTGTATGCGAGCATCGTGCCAGCGAGCACCGCAGCCGGGTTGCTGCTCGGGTCACTGTTCGCCGCCGGCTTGCACGCACTACTCAGTGCCGAAGCACTTCAAGACTGGGGCTGGCGCCTGCCCTTCCTGTTGGCCGCACCGCTGGGCTATATCGGCCGCTACATCCGGCTCAACCTCGAAGATTCGCCACAGTTTCAGAAGGCGCTGGAAAGCAATGCGGTTGAACACGCGCCCGTGTCCGTGCTCCTCAAGCAGCACGGTCGCGCGGTTTGCATCGCCATTGGCGCCACCATTCTGAACGCGGTCGGCTTCTACATCATCCTGGGCTACATGCCCACCTACCTGAACAGCATCCTCGATGTGACCGAAACGCAAGCATTCATGGCAACCACGGTGGCACTGGCCTCTTATGTGGGGTTCATCCTGATGATGGGCACGCTCTCCGACCGATTCGGCCGAAAGACGATGCTGATTCTCGCCTCACTCGTCTTCATGCTCGCCACGGTGCCGCTCTTCAAGATCATGGGCATGGGCGGTTTTGTGGGCATGGTGCTGGTACAAGTGGCGTTCGGCGCGATGCTGACGATGAACGATGGCACGCTGCCCTGTTTCCTCTCGGAGATATTCCCCACCTCGGTGCGCTACAGCGGCTTTGCCTTCAGTTTCAATGTGGCCAATGCCCTCTTTGGCGGCACTGCGCCTTTCGTGGCCACCTGGTTGATCGACGTCACGGGCAACAAGCTCGCACCGGCCTGGTACCTGGTGGCCGCCGCGGCCGTGGCACTAATCGCAATGGTTGCCTCACGTGAGACGGCCAACAAACCGCTGGCCGACTGACAACGCCCAACAGCCCATCAGGCTGATCCTCTCAACCCGACCGCCCACCCCAGGGCGGTTTTTTTTGGTATGTGTCCGACTGATACATCCTGCCCGGCCAGACTCGCCCCAACCAGGTATCGGCATATCACGGCCGCCACAACATCAGACACAACCGGTTCAGTCATGTCGGGCAAACCCCAATTCGGGGGTGAAATAAAGTACCAGCAATCCGCGAATGGATATCGGTGTTGACGATTCGTATCGTCACAATGGGAGAAAAGCAACGGACAAACGCTACGACGCTTGACGGATACCTTCATCCTCACGCGCGAGGCGGCCCCCTTTTTTCAAATCTCCGGAGACCTGTACCCATCATGAAACGGATGCTGAAAACCAGCCTTGCCGTGGCAATGGCACTGAGCGGCACCACCACGCTGGCCGCCACCGAGATCGTCGTGGCCACCGTCAACAACGGCCACATGATCGAGATGCAGAAGCTCACGCCTTTCTTCGAGAAGGCGTACCCCGACATCAAGGTCAAATGGGTGGTGCTGGAGGAAGGCACCCTGCGCCAGCGCGTGGCCACCGATGTCGCCACCAAGAGCGGCCAATTCGATGTCGTCACCATCGGCATGTATGAAACCCCATTCTGGTCACAGCGTGGCTGGCTGCAGCCCATTGCCGTCGATGAAGCCTATGACGAGTCCGATCTGCTGACACCGATCCGTGATGGCCTCTCCTACGAGAACAAGCTGCATGCTGCCCCTTTCTACGGCGAAAGCTCACTCCTCATGTACCGCAAGGATCTGACGGACAAGGCTGGCGTGAAACTGGACGAACGGCCAAGCTGGGATCAGGTGAAGGATGTCGTGGCCAAAATCCATGATCCTGCCAACGGCGTCTATGGCATCTGCCTGCGTGGCAAACCGGGTTGGGGCGACAACATGGCGTTCCTGTCCACCCTGGTGAACACCTATGGTGGCCAGTGGTTCAACATGGACTGGAAGCCGCAGATCGACACGAAGCCCTGGAAAGACGCCATCAGCTTCTACGTCGATCTGATGAAGCATTACGGCCCGCCGGGTGCGAGCGCCAACAGCTTCAACGAGAACCTGGCCCTGTTCAACGAAGGCAAGTGCGGCGTGTGGGTGGATGCCTCGATTGCCGCCTCCTTCGTCTCCGATCCGAAGCAGTCCAAAGTGGCCGATGTGGTCGAGTTCACGCAGGCACCGGTAGCCGTCACCCCCAAGGGCGCCAACTGGCTCTGGTCGTGGGCGCTGGGCGTGCCAAGCAGCTCGAAGAAATCCGACGCGGCCCAGACCTTCGTGAAGTGGGCCACCTCGAAGGACTACGTGCAGCTGGTGGCGAAAGAAGCCGGCTGGCAGTCGGTGCCCACCGGGACGCGCAAATCCACCTACGAATCGCCCGAATTCATCAAGGTCGCACGCTTTGCCAAACCCGAGCTGGCCGCCATCGAAAGTGCGAACCCGAACGACAGCACGCTGGAAAAGTCCCCCTATGTCGGCATCCAGTTTGCCGCCATTCCCGAGTTTCAGGTGATCGGCGTGGCCGTGGGCCAGCAGATCAGTGCAGCCCTGGCCGGCAAGACCACGGTGGATCAGGCACTGGCCACGAGCCAGCGGCTGGCCGAACGGGAAATGAAGAAAGGCGGCTACTACAAGAAGCGCTGACATGAACAGACGCCTGCCCACCCTGCTGCTGACACCAGCCGTCGGCGCCCTGCTGATCTGGATGCTGGTGCCGTTGGCGATGACGATCTACTTTTCGCTCGTCGACTACAACCTGATGCAGCCCGGCGAACTGAGTTTCGTCGGCCTCGAAAACTACGAGTTCTTCATCACCGACCCGGATTTCTGGCCGGCCGTGATGAACACGCTGCGGCTGATATCCACGGTGGTGGTGGTGACCGTGGTGGGCGGCATTCTGCTCGCGCTCCTGGTGAACGAACCATTTCCCGGTCGGGGCCTCGTGAGGGTGCTGCTGATCTCGCCCTTTTTCGTGATGCCCACCGTCAACGCCCTGCTCTGGAAACATCTGATGATGAATCCGATCTACGGCGTGCTGGCGGCCGTCTGGCGATTCTTTGGCGCCGAACCGGTGGACTGGATGACGCACTACCCACTCCTTTCGGTCACGATCATGCTGATCTGGCAGTGGCTGCCCTTTGCCTGCCTGATCTTCATGACCTCGCTGCAATCGATGGATCGTGAGCAGCTGGAGGCCGCCCGGATGGATGGGGCCAATGCCTTCCAGTGCTTTCATCACCTGACGCTACCTCACCTGGCCCGGCCCATTGCGGTCGTCATCATGATCGAGATGATCTTTCTGCTGGGCGTGTTTGCCGAGATTTCGATCACGACGGCAGGTGGCCCAGGCAATGAAAGCACGAACCTCACCTACATGATCTACAAGCAGGCGCTGTTGAACTTCGATGTGGGTTCGGCCTCGGCAGGGGCGCTGTTTGCGGTGATCCTGGCCAACATCGTGGCGGCATTCATGCTGCGTGTCATCGGCAAGAACCTGGATTGAAAGCCTCATGGAACCCTCACGCCTGTCTTTGACGATACGCACGCTGGCGGCCTGGGCCGTGGCACTGCTGCTCTTCTTTCCGCTGGGCTGGCTCGTGCTCACGGCCTTCAAGACCGAGCTTCAGGCCATTGCCGTGCCACCGCTCTTTGTCTTCGAGCCGACGCTGGAGCATTTCAGCGCCGTTCAGCAACGCAGCAACTACCTGCTCTTTGCTCGAAACTCCTTGATCACGAGCCTGGGGTCGACCGTGCTCGGGCTGCTGATCGCCGCACCGGCCGCCTACTCGATGGCCTTCTTCCGCACGCGCCGCACCCGTGGCACGCTGATGTGGATGATGTCCACGAAGATGATGCCGGCCGTGGGCGCACTCGTGCCGATCTACGTGCTGGCCCAGCGCGTGGACATGCTCGACAACGTGCTGACGCTCACCCTCATCTTCATGCTGATCAACCTGCCGATCATGGTCTGGATGCTCTACAGCACCTTCAAGGATCTGCCACATGAAATTCTCGAAGCGGCCCGCATGGACGGCGCCTCGCTGTGGACGGAGTTCCGGCACGTGGTGCTGCCGCTCACGCTGGGCGGATTTGCCTCCACCGGCCTGCTCTGCCTCGTGCTGTCGTGGAACGAAGCCTTCTGGGCGCTGAACCTGACGGCGGCCAACGCCGGCACGCTCGCCTCGCTGATCGCCTCCTATGCCAGCCCGGAAGGACTGTTCTGGGCACGACTGTCGGCCGCCTCGCTGATGGCCATTGCCCCGATCGTGGTCTTTGGCTGGTTCAGCCAGAAGCAACTCGTGCGTGGCATGACCTTCGGTGCTGTCAAATGATTTTTGCCGGACAACTCTCATGGCCTATCTGAACCTCAGCAACATTCACAAGCGCTTCAACGATGCCCACATCATCAAGGGCATCGACCTGCCCATCGAGAAAGGCGAGTTCATCGTTTTCGTCGGGCCATCGGGCTGCGGCAAATCGACGCTGTTGCGACTGATCGCCGGCCTGGAATCGGTCTCGGAAGGCACGCTGACGCTCGATGGCCGGGACATCACGCGCGTGCCCTCGGGCCAACGCGATCTGGCCATGGTGTTCCAGAGCTATGCACTGTACCCGCACATGAGCGTGTACGACAACATGTCGTTTGCGCTGAAGCTGGCCGGCACACCAAAGGACGTGATCCGGCACAAAGTGGAGGCAGCCGCCCGCACGCTGAACCTGACACAATATTTGCAGCACACACCCAAAGAGCTGTCCGGCGGCCAGCGTCAACGGGTCGCGATCGGCCGAGCCATCGTCCGGGCGCCCAAGGTCTTCCTCTTCGACGAGCCGCTCTCGAACCTCGATGCAGCGCTGCGCGGCAACACACGGGTCGAAATCCACAAACTGCACAAGAGCCTTGGCGCCACCACCATTTATGTCACACATGACCAGGTGGAGGCGATGACACTGGCCGACCGGGTCGTCGTGCTCAACGGCGGGCGCATCGAGCAGGTCGGTTCGCCGCTTGAGTTGTACGACCGGCCGGCCAATCGATTCGTGGCGCAATTCATCGGCATGCCGCCGATGAACATCCTGCCGGCGGGTGCGCTACCGATCCTGAGCCAGGCCGTGGCGGCCCGGCTGCCGGTCGATGGGGCCATCGGCATGCGGCCCGAAGCACTGAGCCTTACCGATCAGCCCTCGCCCTCGCGCACGCCGGTGCGACTCGATCTGGTGGAGTCGCTGGGTTCCGACACGCTCCTGTACGTGACGGCCGGCGACCATCCGCTCGTGGTTCGCCAGAGCGAACGATCGCGCTTCAACCCCGGCGACACCGTCCACCTCGACATCGCGCTCGACCAGTTGCATCTGTTCGACAAGAACGGCCAGCGCATCGAAGCCGCGGCTTGACGTGCCCGCACGGCAGGGTCGTCGTGGCAGCCCGCTGATGACCAGGGCACATCCGCTGCCGCGGTTCAGCACGCGGCTTTCCAATTGACAGCCCGCGACTTCCTGCCAGCCAGACGCCTGATGCAGCCCTCCATGTCCACCCTCTCCCTCAGGAAGCCCTCACCATGTCCACCGATCTTGCCTCTCAGCCTTCTCATGCCGCCGGTCGCATCCTGCACCTGGGTCTGGGCGCCTTCCATCGTGCCCACCAGGCGGTATACATGCAAAAGCTGAAAGACCTGGGCGGCACCGAGCCGTGGCTTCTGGCCGGCACCAACATCCGACCCGATCTGAACAGCACCCTCGATGCGCTGGCTGCACAACATGGCCATTACACGCTGGAAACCGTGGCCCCCGATGGCGACACCAGCCATGACTGGATCACGGCCATCGACGAGGTGATTCCGTGGGAGGCCAACCTGAAAACGGCCATTGCCCGCGCAGCCGAGCCGCTCACCCGCATCATTTCCTTCACCGTGACCGAAGCTGGTTATTACCTGGCAGCCGATGGCACGCTCGACACGAATTTCGATGACCTGCGTGCCGATCTGGCACGGGTAGCCGAGGGCCAGAGCGGACAGACGATCTATGGCGCCCTGGTCAGCATGCTGCGCGCCCGCATTGCAAGCGGTGCCGGCCCGATCACGCTGCTCAACTGCGACAACCTGCGGCACAACGGCGACCGCTTTCTCGGCGGCCTGCGCGACTTTGCGCGCCGGCTGAACGACGAGGCGCTGCTTGCCTGGATCGATCAGAACGTGAGCTGTCCCAACGCGATGGTCGACCGGATCACGCCACGGGCACCGGCCGAACTGAAGGCACGTGTGAAAGCCGCCACGGGCCAGGATGATCTCAGCCCGATCACGGCCGAGCGCTATCTGCAATGGGTGATCGAAGACCGATTCAAAGCGGGCCGCCCGGCCTGGGAAAAGGTAGGCGCCGAACTGGTCAGCTCGGTCGATCCGTATGAGGAAGCCAAGATCCGGGTGCTCAATGCCACCCACAGCTGCATTGCCTGGGCGGGCACGCTGCGCGGTTATCGCTACATTCACGAGGGCACGCTCGATGACGAGATCCGCCAGATCGCACACGATTATGTGACCTGCGACGTGATCCCCTGCCTCGATGACCCCGGCAACCCGGTGAACCTGCCCGCCTACCGGGATCTGGTGCTCGACCGCTTCGGCAACGCTGCCATCCAGGATACGAACCAGCGGGTGGCGATGGATGGCTTCTCGAAAATTCCGGGCTTCATCGCCCCCACCCTTCGTGAACGGCTGGCCCGTGGTGAGTCGATCGAAGCCGTGGCGATGCTGCCCGCCCTCTTTCTCGTCTTCTTGAAGGACTGGCATGCCGGCAGGCTCGGTTACGAGTATCACGACCAGGCCATGAACCCGACCGTGGCCCGCGCGATGATCGAATCGGCAGACCCGGTGGCGGCCTTCTGTGCCGACCGTGCCCTGTGGGCCGAGCTGGCTGATGACCCACGTCTCGTCGAGGCCGTGCGCCGTGCGGTGACACGGGTCGAGCGTGAGGTGCTGCTTCCGGCAGACAACCCCCATGCCAAGCCCTCAGCCGCTGCGACGGCCGCCCGGCAAGGCAGTGTGGCAAACGCCCAGGATCAGCTTCCCAGCCATGACGGTTTGGCAACAGCCATGACCAGCCACGCAAGCCCAACACCGGGCACGCAGGATGCCAGCACGCAACCTGTCTTGAAAGATCGCCATGTGCTGATCACCGGCGCAGGCGGGGGCATCGGGCTGGCCACGGCCGAAGCCTGCCTGAAGGCCGGCGCGCGTTGCAGCGTGGCCGATCTGGCCACCGAGCCGAGTAGCGGTGTGCAGACTTTGATGGCGCGATACCCGGATCACTTGTTCTATCAGCCAGCCGATGTCACACGGCGCGAGTCCATCGACCAGTTGCTGGCTGCGTCCACCGCGCGCTTCGGCCCCTTGCACACGCTGATCAACAATGCCGCCATTTTCGACATGGCGCCGCTTCTTGACAGCGATGAAGCCTCCTTCGACAAGCTCTTTGCCGTCAATGTGAAAGGCATGTTCTTCATGATGCAGGCCGCACTCACGCAAATGGTCGAGAGCGGTGTGAAAGGCGCCTCGGTGATCAATTTCGCCTCACAGGCCGGGCGCCGGGGCGAAGCACTCGTCTCGCATTACTGTGCCACGAAAGCCGCCGTCATCAGCTACACGCAAAGCGCGGCACTGGCAATGGCACCTCACGGCATTCGCGTCAACGCGATTTCGCCCGGTGTGGTCGACACGCCGATGTGGGCCGGCGTGGATGCACTCTTTGCCCGCTATGAAAACCTGCCCATTGGCGAGAAAAAGCGACAGGTAGGGCTGGCCGTGCCACTGGGCCGGATGGGTGAGCCCAGGGATGTGGCGGATGTGGCGGTTTTTCTGGCAAGCGATGCGGCACGCTATATTACGGCGCAAACCCTCAATGTCGATGGCGGCAACGTCATGAGCTAAAAAGCCGCCACCAACTCCCGCCCAGGAAAACGTCCGTGTCCGTCATCCGATCCCGCCCTGCCCATCATCGTCAGTGCTCGCCGGTGCTCGAATACGAGGGTGACCGCGCGCCGGAGCTGGGCTTCGAGATCCACGAACCCAGCTGCTGGATACGTTGCCTTGCACATGGCTACCCGACACCACTTGCACGCTGGCATTTTCATGACGAGTTCGAGCTGCACCTGATCACGGCCACCTCGGGACGGGCCTTCGTGGGCAACTGGGTGGGTTCCTTCCGACCAGGGCACCTGGTGCTGTGCGGCTCACAAGTGCCACATAACTGGGTGTCGGACAACGTGCCCCCGGATGGGGTGGCCAAGCGCGATCTGGTCATCCAGTTCCGTCACGAACCCCTCCTGGACATGGCGGATCATGTACCGGAGTTTCGCGAAATCAGCACGCTGCTCGACCGCGCCCGACACGGCATCGAATTTTTCGGGATGTCCACCACCGCCGAAGCTCACTGGCATGCGGTACGAGCCAGTCACGGTGCACGGCGCGTGATGGCTTTCATGATGATGCTGATCGATCTGGCGCAATGCCAGGAATACCGGCTCCTGTCGCCCGCTTTCTCGGCCCCCAGACGTGAGCATGATCCGTTGGAGCAGCAGTTGCAGGGCATCATCGACCGGATCACGCAGAACCCGGCCCACGCCGTCCGGCTCGATGCGCTGGCGGCTGAATGCGGCATCAGCCCCAGCCGTTTCAGCCGGCTCTTTCATCGACTGGCGGGCAGCACGCTCACCGATTTTTTGGCCCAGCTTCGCATCACCGATGCCTGCCGGCTGCTGATGCAAACGAATCGCCCCGTCAATGACATCTGCTTTCTGGTGGGCTACAACAACCTGGCCAACTTCAACCGGCGCTTTCTGGCCTTGAAAGGCATGACGCCGACAGAATTTCGTCGTCAGGCGGCTTATCGCTTCAATACCAATTAGGACATTCGCCATGCACCTCGGTATCGATCTGGGCACTTCGGAACTGAAGCTGCTGTTGCTGGACGATGACCACCAGATCATCGGCACGGCCCATGAGGCACTGCCCATCAGCCGCCCCCAGCCGCTGTGGTCGGAGCAAAACCCCGACGACTGGTGGCAGGCCCTGCAACGGGCGATGAGCACACTCGTCAACTCGCATTCGGCTGCACTCGCACACGTGCGTGATATCGGCCTGTCGGGCCAGATGCACGGCGCAGTGCTGCTCGATGAACAAGGCGACATCTTGCGACCGGCCATCCTCTGGAATGACGGGCGCGCCAGTGCCGAATGCGAGCAACTGGCGGCGCACCCCGCGCTGCTCGCGCACACCGGCAACCTCGCCATGCCCGGCTTCACCGCCCCCAAGCTGCTGTGGGTTCGTGAGCATGAACCCGAGCTATTTGCCCGCGTGCACAAGGTGTTGCTGCCGAAGGACTGGCTGCGCTTCAAACTGAGTGGAGAGCATGTCAGCGAGATGTCGGACGCTGCCGGCACATTGTGGCTGGACGTGGGCCGACGAGCGTGGTCGGAAGACATGCTCGCCGCCACGGGGCTAAGCCTCGACCAGATGCCCTCGCTCGTGGAGGGCAGCCAGGCGAGCGCCCGGCTGCGCCCCGAGCTGGCCCACCGCTGGGGCATGGCCGATCAGGTCGTCATCGCGGGCGGCGGGGGCGACAACGCAGCGAGTGCCATCGGGATCAGCGCAATCCACCCCGGCCAGGGCTTCGTCTCGCTGGGCACCTCGGGCGTCATCTTCGTCGTGACCGATCGCTTCGCCCCGAACCCCGACCAGGCCGTGCATGCATTCTGCCATGCACTACCCAGCCAATGGCACCAGATGTCGGTGATGCTCTCGGCCGCCAGCGCCGTGAGCTGGGCCGCTGCAGTCTTCGGCTTTGCCGACGTGCCCGCCCTGCTGGCTGCTGCGGCCGAATGCAGGCAGACCGAGCGCCACCAGGCGCCGCTTTTCTTGCCCTACCTGTCGGGCGAACGCTCCCCCCACAACGATGCCCACGCCCAAGGTGTGCTGTTCGGGCTGAATGCCTCGCACGGGCCAGCTGCACTGGCCTATGCCGTGGTGGAAGGCGTGAGCTTCGGCCTTCGTGACGGACTCGATACGCTCATGCCCCCCAGCAGCCTGATCCTGACCGGCGGCGGCGCCCGCAGCGACTGGTGGAGCCAGTTGCTGGCCAACGTGCTGCAAGTGGCTCTGATGAAGGTGGCAGGTGGCGAGACGGGCGGCGCGCTGGGCGCTGCCCGGCTTGGCTGGCTGGCGGGCGGCGGTGAACTGGCCCAGGTCTGCCCGCCGCCCGCAGCCTTGCAAACCTTCGAGCCGGACGCAACACAGACCGGCCTGCTGGACGAACGCCTTGCCCGCTTTCGCGGGCTGTATCCGCTGATGCGGGCCGGCTGGCACGAGTAGCTTTTGGCACCTCATGCCAGGGGTGCCAGACATCCAGAAAAACTGAATGGAGGATGAAAGGCTTGAGCCGTCAAGGCGCCCGCAAACGCAACAGCCCGCCATCGGCACTGTCGGTGAGGATGTAGATGTTGCCATCGGGTGATTCGCGCACATCACGCACGCGCTCATCGACTGAAATCATCTCTTCACCCAGTACACGCCCGTCTTCACTCAACGTCAGGCGGGCAACATAGCCGAATTTGAGCGCCCCCACGAGCAGGTTGCCGGCCCAATCCTGGCCACATCGCGTGCGCCCCTTCACAAACGTCATCCCCGAGGGCGCCATGGAGGGTAGCCAGTAATACAGCGGCTGCTTCATGCCCGGCATGGCAGACTTGCCTGAGCCGATCGGCCCACCGCCATATTGCTCGCCATAACTGATCACCGGCCAGCCGTAATTGGCGCCCGGCTCGATCACGTTGATCTCATCACCACCCTGAGGGCCATGTTCGTGTATCCACAACCGGCCATCCGGCCCAAGCGCTGCGCCCTGGGCATTGCGATGCCCATAACTCCAGATCTCGGGCAAGGCGCCTTTGCGATTCACGAAAGGATTGTCTTTCGGCACGCTGCCATCGCGGTTGATGCGCACGATCTTGCCCAGATGATTGTCGAGCTTCTGCGCCTGCTGCATCTCGCTGAAGCGCTCGCCCAACGTGAGAAAAATCTTGCCTGCCTGAAAGACGATGCGGCAACCAAAATGCAACTGGCTACCCACCTTCGGCTGCTGCCGGAACAGCACCTTCACGCGGTTGAGCCGTCGATCATCCTTTGACAACTCCCCCACCGCCAGCGCCGTGCCGTTGAAGCCGCTGGGCGATGCCTCGGCAAAACAGAAATACACCTGCCGGGTCTGCTCAAAATCATCGGGCAAAGCCACGTCAAGCAAACCGCCCTGCAATTTGGCATACACCTCAGGTAGGCCCCCGAGCGGAGCCTCCAGCTTGCCATCCGGCTGCACGATCCGCATCGTACCGCGCCGTTCCGTGACCAGAAAACGGCCATCCGGCAAAAAGGCCAAGGCCCACGGATGATGCAGGCCACGGGCCACCGTATGCCACCGCCAACGGATGCGGCTGTCTTTCGGTTTGGCCCGCTGGGCCGGATGCTCAGCGGCCGATTCTCGTCCTTTTGCGGGTTTCTGCCCTGTCGTCTGTTGCCCAGCGTCACGATCGACAACCTCAGCAGCAGACGAAGCCCAAACCGGCGCTGACAGCACGCCCGCCAGCACAAGTGTCAGCCCTCGAATCCGTAGCAACTTGCCTGTCTGTCCCTCGACGGCTCCTACTCGCATGCAGCGTTCCTCCTTGATATCTGCATGTCCTGATCGTAGCGCGGATTGCTGAAGGACCAACGAAGGGGGAAAGTCAAAGCCAGGGTGCCACAAAACGACACGCTTTCACGCACAAGATGCCCGGCTTTGACTTCTGGTTTGCCGATCGTTTCTGCTGGCCAAGGACATCAGCCTTGCCCGGCGCCTGCTAGGCGTGCTGCTGGTGGTGCTTGCCATGACGGCCTTCGTCATTCAGGGCACGACGGCTTCGGCACGCCATGACGAGATTTACAGCTGGAACCTGTGGGCCATCCAGCATTGGCAAGGTGTTCCCTATGATCTGAGTTATACCCGAGCACCTTATCCCCAGCTTTTTTCATACTGGCAAGCTTCATTCTACGGCGCACAGAACGGCATCGAGAGCCAGTTGCTGCCTCGCCTGGCAACCGCTGTACCCACCTGGATTCTCGTGGCCACCTTCTTCATCGTTTCAGCCGGCCGCAAACCCTTCTGGAAAGATCTGCTTATCGGTGCGCTCTGGATTTTTCTGCTGATCGACACCTGGCACACGCTGCGCATGGGCTATGCGGATCCGCTGGCCATTGCGGCGCTTTCCGTGTCGTTGCTATGCGTGCTGAGATACGACCAGACCCCTTCGAGCTTGCCGTGGCTTGTGGCTGCCGCGTTGCTGGGTGCCATGGCCGCTGCCATCAAACAGCCCGGCGTCATCTGGGCGTGTTTTTGCCTGCCCTGCCTCACCCTCTGGAGGGTGCTTGAGCGCCAGTGGCCGAAAACCTCGCTGATGGTCGTGTTGCTGGCTGCGGCCGGCGTGGCCGGGTGGCTTTTGCTCTCGATGCCAGACGTGGCAGACAACGATGCCGTCATGCTGGCCGCCTTCCGTGATCGAACGGTTCTCGATACCGTGCTACTGTCGATCGACAGATACCTGCTGCAAAAGCCGGAAGTCCTGCTGGTATTCGGCGCGACCGTTGTCCTGTCGATGAAAAACCCGGTCTGGTGGCGGATCGTCCTCTTCGGCCTGCTGCCCTTCATTGGCATCTGGTTCACACTCGGCTCCTATGAATATCGGCATGGCGTGCATGTCATGTGGCTCTCAGGCATGCTGATCGCCACCGCCCTGACCACCCCGAAAGCAACACAACAAGCCACCCAGATCGAGGACTCGCTCCCGGATTCTGCTCGGGGTTCCGTTTCCTCAGCCTCTGCGCCGCCCTCTGGGCCGCGTGTCGGCTCGGCCTCGGCCGCCCTCCCGGCATGGCTCATGGCGCTTGCCATCGTGATCGCCACCGCAGGCGCACTGCACTGGACAGCCCAAAAAGAAAACCGGGACATTTCGGACGGCCAACGTACCGGCTTTTCCGTACAGATGGAGCATCCTCAAGCGGCCCGCTTTCACCAGCATGTAGTGGACAACCAGCTACCGGTATGGGTCACCACCCAATACACCTGGGGGTTCTTCTATGGTCGTGTGCCCATCGGGAGGCCAACAGTCGAGTCGACACCCACGCAGCAATGGGTGCGTGAAGCCCTGCTATCCCTCAAGGCCGCCTACGCCATCTCATCGGGCGACTACTCCTGGGCCGAGTATTCTCAGCTGCTGGTTGGCCTGACACAGTCATGCCCGGATGCCTTCGTCGCCGAGTTCTCTTCGCGTGACAAGCGCTACACCGTCTATCGGGTCGACCTGGCACGCCTGGAAGCTTGCAAGGTCGATTGATTTGTCGTGCTCAAAGGCGCCAAGGATGGGCCTGCCTGGCGGGAAACACCTTCCAGGCACAGCACCTGAAACGCTCCTTTGAATCCTTCCATCCTGCTACTGAACCGTAACTGCTGCCAGCCCAGCCGTAAAACGACCTCCTTCTCGTCTGAAAGCCTCGTCATCAGCGAATGACCCATAGCGAGCCCAGCACAGACCTTTTCAGATAAGTTATACGATTTATAGTATCAGTCTTTCAATTTTATTCGTTAAAGCGTATTATTTGAAGCATTCCATCTCGCTCATCGGCCCTGCAACGGCCAGCGCTAACCTCATGCCCGCCACCTCCCGCATCCGTAACCCTCAGACGCTGGCCTTGCTGGGCCAGCAGCTGCGTCGTACCCGGCAGGCTGCTGGTCTGTCTCAAAGCCGGGTCAGCAAGATGCGGCAAGCCACGGTCTCGAAGATCGAGAATGGCCTGGATGTGAACCTCGACACCTTCATCAGTTGCGCGGCTGCGCTGGGGCTTGAGCTGGTTCTGGTCACGCCCGGCGAGGCATCCATCATCCGCCAGCAACAAGACCCCAACCGCCAGCCACAACGCTTTTCACCCCCCGGCCCACCGGCACTCGATCTGCTCGAAGAGCTGGACTTTTTGCGAGACCCGGAATGAAGCAGCCGCAGCAGCTGGCCGTGCAGCTGGCCGGCCAATTGGTCGGGTATCTCAGCCATGATGCCAATGAAAGAACCCGTTTCGACATCAGCGAGGCTTACATCGATCTGGGGCCAAGTCGCCCGGTACTCTCCCTGTCGATGGTCCGCCCCGGCAACGAGGCGCACACATTGGCGCTGCTACGTGATGAGCGCCACCGAAGTGCGCATGTGAAGGCGCCCCCCTTCTTTTCCAACCTGCTGCCCGAAGGCGCCTTGCGTGCCCGCATCGCCAGGCAATTGAAGGTACATGAAGACCGGGAGTTTCTGCTGCTGGCTGCGCTCGGTCATGATCTGCCCGGCGCCATCGAGCTGCTGCCAGCCGACAGGCTGTCGGAACAGAGCGCGCCTCACACCGACACCACCGCCCCATCCGCCATACACGGTTCGGCCGCATCCCGCACGCACGCCCCATACCCAGACCACGACCATGCCTTAGCCGCCAGCGCAGCGCCCGAGGCTTCCGCCAGCATGTTGTCAGACCAAACAGCCAAAAAGTCGGGAGAAACAAAGTCTGCCCAGGCAACCCTCACCTCACCAACAACCACGACCGACGCTCCCCTGTCATTGACGATGACAGACGACCCGGCGCTGCGTTTCTCGCTCGGGGGCATGCAGCTGAAATTTTCGATGCTGCGGCAAGGTCAGCGTTACACCTTGCACACGGCCGGTGCCTTGGGGGATTACATCGTGAAGCCACCTTCGGTTGATTTTCCGGCACTGCCACGGGTGGAGGCTGCCATGATAGCCACGGCGCGTGCCGTCGGCATCGAGGTGCCCGAAGTCTTCCTGGTATCCGCTGACAAAATCGATGGTCTGCCGGCGCTTCCCTCCTACCTGGCTGATGAGCCTTTTTATGCCATTCGGCGCTTCGACCGCCATCAAGGCGAGCGCGTGCATATCGAGGATTTTGCGCAGGTCTTCAATCTGCGCCCCTCACAGAAATACAACCGCGCCAATCACGACATGATTGCAGCCACGCTGCTACGCCATGCAGGAGGCATCAAAGACCTTGAAGAGATGAGCCGACGCCTGGTGCTGAACGTCCTGCTGGGCAATGGAGACGCTCACCTGAAAAACTGGTCGCTGATTTATGATGACCCTCAACGCCCACGCTTGGCACCTGCCTATGATCTGGTGTCCACCGTGGCCTACAGCCAGCAGGATACGACGATGGCCCTGAACCTGAGTGGCGTGCGCGCATTTGCCAACATCACGCTCGACACCTTTGCCCGGCTGTTCACGCGTATTGGCCTCAGCGATCATTCACAGGCGTCTCTGCTCGAAACAGTCAGGATCACCGCCCGACAAGTGAACGACGCTTGGCAGGATGTCTTTCTGAAAACAGACGTGCCAACGCCTCTCATCCAACGGATCGAAACGCATATCAAGGCCATGCCGTTGGCGCGTGTTTGATCAACCCTGAGGATACGCTGAACAAGTCCACGCGGACGTCACATCCTCGGAACGGGCGAATGCCTGGGTTAGCAGGTAGTCACGGGCTGCCGTCAGCCGCCGTCACCATTGAGCCGCCATCACCATGGCCGAAAAACGCCGGGACACAGCCTCCATCATGGCTTGACGGCTGGTATCGTCAGCATATCGGCCGGCCAGCGACCCATCCAGCAGGAGGGTGGCCAGGCCATGTACATGCGCCCACAGGATGTTGACCAGAACCTCATCCACAGGCGTGTCAGCCGAACGACTGGACGCCTGCACCAAATGGGCCAAACGCAACAACTCGGCATAAGCACCATCAGCCGTCTCGGCCACGGTCGGGAAATGAGCGGGGTTACACATGTCTGGCCGGAACATGATGCGAAAGACCCCAGGGTTGGCCAACGCAAAAGCCAGATAGCAGTCGGCCGATGCCGTGAGCAACGCCTCGATACCAAGCTGATCGGCGCGATCATGCACCGCCTTGAGCCGAAGACGAAGATCCTCAAAACCCAACCGAACCAGCTCGGCCAGAATGGCCTCCCGGCTTTCAAAATGATGATAAGGGGCCTGATGGGTGCAGCCAGCCTGCCTGGCCACTTCACGCATGCTCAAGGCCGATGGGCCGCCCGTGTCGAGCAAGCGGCGACTGATGTCGAGCAGTTCGGCCCGCAAATCCCGTCCTGCATCGGCCTTTGGTCTGCCCCTTGTCCTGCGCTGCTCACCCGGCATCTGTCCACTGTCCATGTTGTTGACTGCCTGTATCGCAGGCGCTTGGCGCACGTCACGCACTGACTCGCCCCCATGAGAACCACATTCTGCCATCGCTTGCACACAGCCTTCCAGGCTACCAAGCCAGATCAAGCGGAATCAGGTCATGCCGGATCATGCCAAGTGCCACCAGGAGACGC
Source organism: Lautropia sp. (assembly GCA_030532895.1). Taxonomy (GTDB): domain Bacteria; phylum Pseudomonadota; class Gammaproteobacteria; order Burkholderiales; family Burkholderiaceae_E; genus Lautropia. Next base: position 110,221 of record JAUNKF010000008.1, read on the forward strand.
CTAATCATGCCGGGTGGTGCGAGATGACACCAAACGATGTCAGCTGGGGGTTCATACACAATATTATTAGACATTGTCTATTTTATGGTAGGCTAGGCACATTCATCGCCTCCTCACTCAGCCAGGAGACCTCTCATGCCCACCTCCAACGACTACGACATCATCGTCATCGGCTCCGGCATCGGGGGTCTGACCGCCGCAGGCTTGCTGGCCAGGGTGGCCCACAAGCGGGTGCTGGTACTGGAAAAACATCTGGAACCGGGTGGTTTGACCCACAGCTTCCGGCGCGATGGCGCCAGTTGGGATGTGGGGGTGCATTACATCGGTCAGATGGGTGAACACAGCCCCAACCGTTTGCTGTTCGATTACCTGTCAGCGGGCAAGCTTCAATGGAATCCGATGCCGGACGCCTTCGAGCGCTTCGTGTATCCGGGGATGGATTTTCGGGTGCCTTCGGACGCCGGCCGATATCAGCAAGCACTGATCGAGGCTTTTCCTGATGAGCGCGCGGCCATCGAAAAGTATTTTCGGGATTTGCGTCGGGCTGCCCGCTGGGCAGGCTGGCATTTCATGCAGGACATGGTGCCGGGCTTCTTCGTGCCCGTGCTTCGGTTGTTGAGGCGGTTTGACCAGCGTTTTGGGGCACAAACCACGGGCGATTATTTGAAGCAGCACATCCGGTCGCCCGCCCTGCGCGCGTTGCTCGGCACTCAGTGGGGCGATTATGGGCTGCCGCCCGCACGCAGCCCTTTTGCCCTCCATGCGACCATTGTCACCCATTACCTGCAAGGCGCCTGGTTTCCTGCCGGCGGTAGTGCTCAGATTGCCCGGACAATCGAGACGGTACTGGAGAAACACGGTGGTGCCGTGCGGGTGGGCCAGGAAGTGACGGCCATTGCCCTGAATGAGCAGGGTCAGGCTTGCGGCGTTCAGGTGACAGACCATCGCGGGCCAAAACCGCAGACCCGGCTTTTCAAGGCGCCCGTCATCATCTCGGCCATCGGTGCGCGCCCCACGTATGAGCGTTTGCTGCCCACCGATGGCCCCATTGACGAGCACACGGCTGCCTTGCGCCGACAAATCCAAACCTTGGGGCACGGACTTTCAGCGGTGGTGCTCTATCTGCGCCTCAACACCGACCCGCGACAGCTGGGTATCGAAGGCGAAAACATCTGGATCAACACGAGCCTGGGTCACGACGATATCGACAGCGCCACGCACGACCTGCTGCATGGACATGCACGTCATCTCTACGTCTCCTTTCCGTCGATCAAGGCCGGCCACACCCAGGCACATACCGTGGAAATCATCGCCTTCGTCAACCCCAAGGCTTTTGAGCGCTGGGCGAACACCACCCACCGGCAACGCGGTGAGGCTTACGAAGCCCTGAAAACGACGATCAGCGACGGGATGCTGAGCGTGGCAGACAAGGTACTACCCGGTCTGCGAGCGGCTGTGACCTATCAGGAACTCTCCACACCGCTGACCGTCGAGCACTACACAGGCCATGCCCACGGTGCGTTTTACGGCCTGCCCGCCACCCCCGAGCGCTTTCTGGGCGAACCCATCCGCGCACGCACACCCATCGATGGCCTGTTTCTGGCAGGCCAGGATGCCTGCACGCTCGGCATCATGGGCGCGATGATGGGTGGCATGGCGGCGGCCTGCCAGGTGCTTGGGCCGGCGCGCGGCTATCCGATGATCCAGAAGGCCATTCGTGACGATGCTGCGAAACGGCAGACAGAACCCCTTACTTCATCAACGATCGTCACACCAACCGTAGCCGATCCCCGGAGGGCAAACCAGTCACCAACCCAAGCAAACGATGCCGGGCACGATGCGCAGCAGAACGCTTCCGCATCATCGACGCCCCACCTGACTACCAACAAGGGTCAGCTGGCAACCTTGCCGGAGCAAGCAGCGCTGCTGTCAGAAAACAAATACCACGCCACCTTGATCAGCCGCGCTGCCCTTACCGCGTCGATCTGGCAGGTTCAGTTTTCACTGCAAGGCCGCGTCGATGCTTTCACCGCAGGGCAATTTGCCCGCTTGCATGTGGGTCAACATCATTGGCGGGATTATTCCATTGCCTGTTTGCAGCCCGACCCGAACAACCCGGATCAATCACGCCTGACGCTACTCGTCAGCACCCGCACAGGCGGCGAAGGCTCCCGCTTCATCGAACACGCACCGCTCGGCACCACAACCCAGGTTGAATTGCCCTTGGGCCAATACACACTGGCAGAAAATTCACACCGAAAAATCTTCGTGGCCACCGGTACAGGGCTGGCCCCCTTCCTGCCGATGCTCGCCAGCCTGAATGAAACAGGGCTCAGACAAGCAACCTTGATCTTTGGTTGCCGCACAGCCGAGGACGATCTGACCACCAAACTACCCGATGCCCCACCGTTGCCCGGCACGATCATCCGCTGCTACAGCCGGATGCACGGCACAGGTTCAGGCGAAACGCTCTTACACGGCCGCGTTACCGATGCACTGAACACGCTGTCTTTCACGCCGGATGACACCGATTTCTACCTGTGTGGTGCATCCAGCATGGTGGCCGACTGCCGGGCACTGCTCGCCAAGCGTGGTGCCCGACATGTCTGGGTGGAGATGTACTGATGCAGCGCACAACGGGCTGGTCTCACGCGCCTCAAGTGCTTAGAATAGGCAAGCACATTCATCATGCACAAGGAAGATGCGCATGAAACATACGCAGTCAACCCCCACGCCACGCAAGGCCGTCAACGTCAGCCTTGATCCGTCTTTGCTGGCCAAAGCCCGCGCCCTGAAGATCAATCTGTCAGCCACACTGGAACAAGCGCTGATCGAGCAGGTAGCCACACGCGAGCAGGCTGCATGGTTGGCAGAAAATCGCGCCGCCATTGACGCCTACAACCAGCTCGTTAGCGAGCATGGCTGTTTTGGCGACGCTCATCGGAGTTTCTGATGGGCCAATTCCATGTACATGAAAACAAGAACGCCGCCACGCGACGCCTTTACCCGTTGTTGCTGGATATAACACGCACTTAATTCCCCACCACCTGCCACAGCAGGTGATAGGGAGAACAAGCACTCAATCAGAGACGATCAGCGCTCGCGCACCAGCGGGATGTAGACCTCGCCGCCTTTGCTGCGGAACTCTGCCGACTTTTCGGCCATGCCCTTTTCCAGTGCTTCAGACGCGCTGACGCCCTGGGTGGCCGCGTAGTCGCGCACTTCCTGCGTGATTTTCATCGAGCAGAATTTTGGCCCGCACATCGAGCAGAAATGGGCGACCTTGGCCGAATCCTTCGGCAGCGTCTCATCATGGAAGGCGCGGGCCGTGTCCGGGTCGAGCGAGAGGTTGAACTGGTCTTCCCAGCGGAACTCGAAGCGCGCCTTGGAGAGCGCATCATCCCGCGCACGGGCGCCTGGGTGCCCTTTGGCCACGTCGGCTGCGTGGGCGGCGATCTTGTAGGCGATGATGCCGGCTTTCACGTCGTCACGGTTGGGCAGGCCCAGGTGCTCCTTGGGGGTGACGTAGCAGAGCATCGAGGTACCCATCCAGCCGATCATCGCAGCGCCGATGGCGCTGGCGATGTGATCATATCCCGGCGAAATGTCGATGGTGAGCGGGCCAAGGGTGTAGAACGGCGCCTCGTGGCAGTGCTTCAACTGCTCATCCATGTTGGCCTGAATCATGTGCATCGGCACATGGCCTGGACCTTCGATCATCGTCTGCACGTCGTGCTTCCAGGCAATCTGCGTAAGTTCACCCAAGGTGCGCAGCTCGGCAAACTGTGCCTCGTCGTTGGCATCGGCCGCGCAACCGGGCCGCAGGCCATCGCCCAGCGAGAACGCCACGTCATAGGCTTTCATGATCTCGCAGATTTCCTCGAAATGCTCATAGAGGAAGCTTTCACGATGGTGGGCAATGCACCACTTGGCCATGATCGAGCCGCCGCGCGAGACGATGCCGGTGACGCGGTTGGCCGTCATCGGCACGAAAGGCAGGCGGATGCCGGCGTGGATCGTGAAGTAATCAACGCCCTGCTCGGCCTGTTCGATCAGCGTGTCGCGGAAGATCTCCCAGGTGAGGTCTTCGGCCACGCCGCCCACCTTCTCCAATGCCTGATAGATAGGCACCGTACCAACAGGCACCGGGGAATTTCGAACGATCCAGTCCCGCGTGGTGTGGATGTTTCGGCCCGTGGACAGATCCATCACATTGTCCGCGCCCCAGCGGATGGCCCAGACGAGCTTTTCAACCTCTTCCTCGATGCTGGAGGTGACAGCCGAATTGCCGATGTTGGCATTGATCTTGACGAGAAAGTTACGGCCGATGGCCATCGGCTCGACTTCGGGGTGGTTGATGTTGGCCGGGATGATGGCCCGGCCCCGTGCGACTTCATCCCGCACGAACTCAGGGGTGATCAGCGGCGGTAAGGCAGCGCCCAGGCTGTTGCCGGCCAGACGCTTTTCTCGGGCCTGATCCTTCAGGTATTCGGCCATCCACGCACGACGGCCGTTTTCGCGGATGGCCACATATTCCATCTCGGGCGTGATGATGCCACGACGTGCATAGTGCATCTGCGTGACGTTCTGGCCAGGCTTGGCCCGACGGGGCTTGCGCTGCAAGGCAGCCGCCTCTTCGCGCAGCGCCTGAATGCGCTCCTGCTGGCGGCTGTTATCCTGCACCTCACCCTTGACGCCATCATCCAGCGCCTGCGGGGCACGGCCTTCATAACATTCGGTATCGCCACGCGCCTCGATCCACGGCGCGCGCGGCGTGGGCAAACCGCTGCGCACATCAATGGCGACATTCGGGTCGGTGTAAGGGCCGGAGGTGTCGTAGACGGTGACACGCTCACCATTGGTCAGCAGAATCTCACGCATGGGCACCTGCAGGTCGGCGTGGATCTGACCGGGTTGATAGATCTTGGTGGAAGCTGGCAGCGGCTCACACGAGCGGGCCAGGCGTTCGGCAAAGGCCAGGCTGTCAGGACGGGTCGGGGCGTTCATACGATGTCTCCAGAGGTATCGTGAAACGCTCCGGGCGTGCATCGTGCAGCGGCAACAAGACTTGTGCCCTGCTCCCCCTCCCTCGTCTGATCATCCTGCCGTGGCCCCGCCTTCATCCAAAGGACAAGCGGCGGCACCGTTGGGCCGTTGGGCCGGCAGATGATACGTCGGATGGGGCGCCCGCGCACCACAAGGCGGCAGGCTCACGCTCTCCTTACGTCGGTGTTAACCGTCTCAAGTTCTCGGGTCTGGCTTTCTCCCAACGGAAAAAGCCATCTCAGCACAGGGCACCCCGGAGCTGTGGGGAGTATAAGGTATCCATCTGGCTGTAGGCAGCTTGCATCCGGGCAGCCGGCCTAGGGTTATCCCTTGTTCGTGCGTTGTCCTCCTTCTCAGCCCCTTGCCTCACCTCCCCCATCCAAAACCCGACATCCCTGCCTGCTCAGCTGACGAATCTCGTCCAGTTCGACATCAAAGGCATCGTCAACATCGGCTGCAGCGTGTCCTCCCGCAAAGGTTTCGGCCAGGGTTTTCGCGCGCGTGACACACTTATCCGTCCTGGCGCCAGGGCGAACGAGTTCAAAGCACGCCATCACCTCTGTCTGCTGTTCATCCTCATGAATGGGGAACATGGCTATCTCCCTGGATGAGTGGATCATGTTTGATGATATCCGCTAGTATTCGGTTGGCTTGCAAGCTGCTCTCCGAAGAAACCAGCAAAAAGCGCCTACTACCTGCCATTTCCCCAGTCATAAACCAGAACCAAGGAGCCCCCACGATGAAGACATCAACAGCCACCTGGCTAGCACTTGCACTGTATGCCGCTTCAACCTCGGCCGTGTTGGCCGCGACCAATCCTCCGGTCAACGCCTCTGATGCCCCGACGAAGGTCGAAGCCACCGACCGTGCGACAAGGCAGTCAGCCAATCAGCAAGGCGGCAACATCCTGACGATGGCAGTGGCCTGGAAGCAGACGGCGGCAGAATATCGGGCGCTTTATCACCAGGGCTTCAATCTGGCGAGAATGCAGGTGGAGGCGGCGCTGAAAAACCGTAAACCCGGCGACAAGCCGCTCGCCGTGATCACCGATGTGGATGACACGGTGCTCAGCCCGGTGGATTACTGGGGGCATCTGATCGAGCATGGCATCGACTTTTTTGATGACAGCGTCTGGGATCGCTGGGTGCCGGAAAACCGCTTCCTGCCCACGGCGGGGGCGCTGGATTTTCTCAATTTCTGCCAGCAAAATAATGTGACCGTGTTCTACGTGACGAGCCGGGATCAGGGGGAAAACACCTACCAGCATGCCGAGGCCAATCTGCGGGCGGCCGGTTTTCCTTATGCGGATCGTGAGCACCTGGTGGTGCTGAGAGATACCTCCAACAAGGAGACGGAGCAGCTGAAAATCGCTGAAAAATACGAGGTCATCACCTTTCTGGGTGACAACCTCAATGACTTCAAGCGCGCCTATTATGTGAAGGACGTGGACGAGCGAACCCGCTTGATGGAAGCCGATCGGGCGCTGTATGGGACGAAATTCGTGATCTTCCCGAACCCGACGGACGGGCACTGGGTGCGAGCGATCTTTGGCGAGTCTGAGCCACCGGCCACGGCGGCCAATCGGGCAATCTGGGACAAGGCTGCGCAAAAGCACAGATGGGAGCCGAAGTGATGATACAGATGACGCCCGAGGGGTTTGAGGACTTCATGGCCGTCATCGAGGCACCTCCAACCGTGGTGCCAGAGATGGTTCGCATCCTTGAGCGCCCTGCTCCGTGGGAGGAGGGCTACAACATCAGAAACGTAAACGTGCAGGATCATGCGCTGGAGGCTGAATCCTGACAAAAGGGGCGCCAAAGCGCCCCTTCTTTTTTACTGCCGTTGTCAGACCTGGAACCGGGCGCTTCCCTCATCCGGACAAACGTCCGGACAGGAAGCGCGGCGGTTCAGAGCACCGATCAGCTGATCACTTCTGCAAGTCGAAGCGATCGGCGTTCATCACCTTCACCCAGGCGGCCACGAAGTCCTTGACGAACTTCTCCTTGGCGTCGTCCTGTGCGTAGACTTCGGCGTAGGCACGCAGGATCGAGTTCGAGCCGAAGACCAGGTCGACGCGGGTGGCGGTCCACTTCACGTTGCCGGTCTGGCGGTCGCAGATGTCGTAGCTGTTGCGGCCGGTCGGTTTCCAGGTGTTGGCCATGTCGACCAGGTTCACGAAGAAGTCGTTGCTCAGCACGCCCACGCGATCGGTGAAGACGCCATGCTTGCTGCCGCCGTGGTTGGCGCCCAGCACGCGCATGCCGCCGATCAGCACGGTCATTTCGGGCGCGGTCAGGCCCATCAGCTGGGCACGATCCAGCAGCAGCTCTTCCGGCTGCGGCTCGTAGTGGGCTTCCTGCCAGTTGCGGAAACCGTCATGGATCGGCTTCAGTACCTCGAAGGATTCGATATCGGTCTGCTCTTGCAACGCGTCGCCACGACCCTGTGCAAACGGCACGGTGATCTTGACGCCAGCGTCATGAGCAGCCTTCTCGACGGCAGCCGTACCACCCAGCACGATCAGGTCGGCGATGCTGACCTTCTTGCCAAAGCTCGCCTGGATGCCTTCGAGCACCTTCAGCACTTTTTGCAGACGCTCAGGCTCGTTGCCGATCCAGTCCTTCTGCGGGGCCAGACGGATGCGGGCACCGTTGGCGCCGCCCCGGAAGTCGGAGCCCCGGAAAGTACGGGCGCTGTCCCAGGCGGTGGCAACCAGTTCGGAGACCGACAGGCCGCTCGCCAGGATCTGCTTCTTCAGCTCGGCGATGTCGGCATCGCTCAGGTCGAAGCTGCCAGCCGGGATCGGGTCTTGCCAGATCAGGTCTTCAGCCGGCACGTCCGGGCCGAGGTAGCGGCTCTTCGGCCCCATGTCGCGGTGGGTCAGCTTGAACCAGGCGCGGGCAAAGGCGTCGGTGAAAGCTTCCTGATCATCACGGAAACGCTCGGAGATCTTGCGGTATTCCGGGTCGATCTTCAGGGCCATGTCGGCATCCGTCATGATCGGGTTGCGGCGCACCGAAGGATCGTGCGCATCCACCGGCATGTCGGCTTCCTCGATGTTGATCGGCTCCCACTGGTGAGCACCGGCCGGACTCTTCTTCAGCTCCCACTCGTATTTGAAGAGCAGGTGGAAGAAACCGTTGTCCCAGGTGGTGGGGTGCGTCGTCCAGGCGCCTTCCAGGCCGCTGGTGACGGTGTACTTGCCATTGCCGGTGCCTTCGGGGTTCATCCAGCCCAGGCCCTGATCATCGATCGGGGCAGCTTCCGGATCCGGACCCAGCTTGGCGGCGTTGCCGTTACCGTGCGCCTTGCCCACGGTGTGACCACCGGCGGTCAGCGCCACGGTTTCTTCGTCGTTCATCCCCATGCGGGCGAAGGTGATGCGCATGTCCTGAGCGGTGCGCAGCGGATCGGGGTTGCCGTCCACGCCTTCCGGGTTCACGTAGATCAGACCCATCATCACCGCGGCCAGCGGGTTTTCCAGGTCACGATCGCCCGACCAGCGGTTGCCTTCGGAGCCGGTCTTGGCCAGCCACTCCTTCTCGGAGCCCCAGTACACGTCCTTTTCCGGATGCCAGATGTCTTCACGGCCGCCACCGAAGCCGAAGACTTTCAGACCGGCAGATTCATAGCCGATGTTGCCGGCCAGCACCATCAGGTCGGCCCACGACAGCTTGTTGCCGTACTTCTTCTTGATCGGCCACAGCAGACGGCGGGCCTTGTCGAGGTTGGCGTTGTCGGGCCAGCTGTTCAGCGGGGCAAAGCGCTGGTTACCGGTGTTGGCACCGCCACGGCCGTCGGCCGAACGGTAGGAGCCGGCGGCGTGCCAGGTCATCCGGCCGAAGAGGCCCACATAGTTGCCCCAGTCGGCCGGCCACCAACATTGGCTCGTGACCATCAGCTCGTGCAGATCCTTCTTGACGGCTGCGAGGTCGAGCTTCTTGAATTCCTCAGCATAGTTGAAGTCCTCACCCAGGGGGTTGGTCTTCTTGTCGTGCTGGCTCAGGATGTCCAGGTTCAGGCTCTTCGGCCACCAGGCCATCGGGCTTTGGCCCTCTTCGGTGTTGCTGCCATGTACGGGGCAACCGATTGCTGCTTTCGTCATATCGCGCACTCTCCATGAGCGGATGGATGGATGATGGTTTCCCAGGTACATCGCGCCAGCCCTGAAGAGCGAAGGCAGCATGCCTTGCGCGGGTCGGGGTCATGATGCGGGCTTGAACGCCGGCTTTGAAACGCCGCAAAGCCCCCCTGTCACCGACGGAACTACTGACAGACGTACCATCCCGAGCCGGACAGGCCCAGGATCTGGCGCTTGGCCAGAAGAAAGAGCATTAAAGGTACAACCAATTTCTTGATTTACAAAATTGATTGTTTGAATTTTTGCGGTTGTTTTTATCTATCGAGTCGGCCGATATGAGCGCCTGCTACGGAAGGTCGGCTATCCATGCGGATCGGTGCGGGGCGGCCCCTTGTCGGCCCTCAGAGCACCCTCAGCGTCGAGACGGTTGAGGGCGCCCAACTGATGCGCCCTCCCCACGAAAGTGACGTGTTTTAGGCTCAGAAGACCGAGAAAGCGTGTTATGAACTTATTCGTCCCCGCGCTGGCCCCAAAACAACGAGGGCTGCACATGGCAGCCCTCAACTTTCCGATTGCCATCAGGTCTTCAGCCCAGTCTTTCTGACTGGCTCGTCTTCCTGAATGACTTGCTGTTCCGAGTGCCTGGCTTATTGCCCCGGCAACCAGATCAGCAAGGCAGCGCCCAGCAGGATGCGGTAGATGGCAAAGCCGGTGTAGCGGTGCTTCTTGATGAAGCCCATCAGCCAGCGGACGACGATGAAGCCCGTGATGGTGGCGGCCAGGAAGCCTGCCCCGACACCAGCCCAGTCCTCATTGGCCAGGTTGCCATCCATGAACAGCTCCAGGAAGGCAAAGGCGCTGGCGGCGAACATGGTGGGGATGCCCACGAGGAAGACGAACTCGGCAGCGGCGGTACGGTTCGAGAGACCCGCCAGCATCGCCATGAAGATGGCGGCGGCAGATCGCGAGGTGCCAGGGAAGACGCCGGCCACCACTTGCGCAAGGCCCACCAGCACGACCACCTTCCAGGTCACCAGGGTGTTGTCATCGCCACGCTTTTCAGCGTAGTGCTCGGCAAACATCATCCAGACGCCACCGATGATCAAGGCCCAGGCGATGGGCGTGACCGTCTCGGGCAGCTCCCAGCCCAGCATGCGCACCGGCAGGCCAACCAGCGCCGTCACCATGAAGGCGGCAATCACCTTGATGGCGTAATCGCGGTTCTTCGGATCATTCAGCCCCGTGATGAGCGACCAGATCCGCTGGCGGAACACGAGCGTGATGGCCAGAATGGCCCCAGCCTGCACGACGATGTTGAAGAAATCGGAGCGGCGTGGCAGCCAATGCTGAGCGATCAGCAAGTGGCCGGTGCTGGAAATGGGCAGAAATTCGGTGAGTCCTTCGATGATGCCGAGCAGGGTTGCGGCAAGCAGATCCGACATGGGGAGGTGATTCCAGAGGTAACGACAAACCAAAGAGAATAACCGATCACCGCCGCCCTGCTGGTTGAACAAATGCAACCCTCTGAGGAAATTGTGTCAGCCCTGTCGCCCCCTGATGCGTGCCATGCACCGGATGAATCAGGGCGTTCGATCCCCTGGCGCCTTCATGACACGGGCTTTGCCCTGCTCGGTGAGCAGATAGCGCTGAAAACGGCTATTGGGCTTGTCGGGCAGGGTGTACCACATCGCCCGCAGCCAGCAACTGACGCACGACATCGCGTGTATGCCGGTTGGGCCTCAATTTGAAATATCCGCCGTATGCCACTGCCCCACTGCTCGATCAGTCCCAGTTCTCGAAACACGCGGGCGATGACACGATTGCGCAGGTTCGACACGCCACGCCGCATTTCCTCGATCGTCATGCCGGGCACCAGGATGCCGGGATTCTCCACCTCGATCCGGTCATCGAAGAAGGCCACCCGAATCGGCGCGCCCGGATGAGAGTAATCCGCATGAACCAAGGCATTGGTGACGACTTCTCGCAGCATCAGCAACGGGATGTTCCAGACATCCTTTCGCTGGATGTCTGAGAAGTCAGCCCCCCGCATGGCATGCTTCTTCAGAAAGTCCATGACCAGACGCACGGCATCCGGCAGACTCGCATGAATCTCCTGGTGGTCGATGATCCGGGCCTTGTCCTCGCCCCAAAAGCGGCCACATTGCACCCAGGCATCCGGGAAATGGGCCTCCCGGTGCCGGCCGAACAGCAGCACGCCACCCTTCGTGGGCACCAGACGCCCTTGATCGCGCACGAGCAAGCGCAGACTCAACAACGCCTGTTCATCCAGTACATGACGCTTGTCAAACAGCCGCTGTGCCGCCTCGATGTCCAGATCATCCAAAGACAAATCGGCCATTGGCATCTCATCGAACATCACGCCTTCAGCCACACGCCTCAGCTCGGCCGCCAAGGCCGGGCCTGCCTGACGATTACTTGACCCCAGGCGCACCAGCACCCCATCAGGCCACCCTTCAGCCCCTCGATCTCTGATCGCATATGCCCCCCTCAATGCGCCTGCTCCCAGTTGGCACCGAGGCCGACTTCGGCCAGGAGCGGCACGGACAGCTGGGCGATGCCGGCCATGCGGGCGGGCAGCTCGGTGCGCAGGCGCTCGACTTCGGCCTCGGGCACTTCAAGCACCAGCTCGTCATGCACCTGCATGACGAGGCGCGCGCCCAGCCCTTCGCGGGCGAGCCAATCGTGCACATCGATCATCGCGAGCTTGATCAGGTCGGCGGCCGTGCCCTGCATCGGCGCGTTGATGGCCGCGCGCTCGGCCATCTGGCGGCGGGACATCTGCGTGGCCTGGATGTCGGGCAGCCACAGCCGGCGACCGAACACCGTCTCCACATAGCCCTTGGCGTGGGCCTCGGCACGGGTGCGCTCCATGTAGGCGGCCACGCCCGGATAGCGGGCAAAGTAGCGGTCGATGTAGGCTTGAGCCGAACCACGCTCGATGCCGAGATTGGCAGCCAGACCAAAGGCACTCATGCCATAGATCAGCCCGAAGTTGATGACCTTGGCGTAGCGGCGCTGTTCGCTGTTGACCTCATCCACCGGCACGCCGAAGACTTCGGCGGCCGTGGCCCGGTGTACATCCAGCCCCTCGGCAAAGGCTTTCAGCAGCCCGGCATCCTGCGAGATGTGCGCCATGATGCGCAGCTCGATCTGTGAGTAGTCCGCCGACATCATCCGGTGACCCGGTGGCGCGATGAAGGCTTCACGGATGCGGCGGCCTTCGGCGGTGCGCACCGGGATGTTTTGCAGGTTGGGGTCAGACGAGGACAAGCGCCCGGTGATGGCCGTGGCCTGCGAGTAGGTGGTGTGGATGCGGCCGGTGGCCGGATTCACCATGTCGGGCAGCTTGTCGGTGTAGGTGGACTTGAGCTTGGAGAGGCTACGCCATTGCAGTAGCACCTTCGGCAACGGGTAATCGAGCGCGAGCTTTTCCAGCACGCTCTCGTCGGTGGAGGGCTTGCCAGCCGGGGTTTTCTTGACGACGGGCAAGCCCAGCTGGCCAAAGAGGATCTCGCCCAGCTGTTTGGTGGAGCCGAGGTTGAAGGGCTGACCCGCCAATTGGTGGGCCTCGGCTTCAAGCGCCTGCATCTGGGCTGCCAGCTCGGCTGATTGGACGGCCAGCAACTGGCTGTCCACCAGCACACCGTGGCGTTCCATCGCGTAGAGCACCTGGAGCGTGGGCATCTCGATATCCCGATAGATGTGCTTCAGACGTTCATCGGCCTCGATGTTCGGCCACATGGCCTGATGCAATTGGAGCGTGACATCGGCATCTTCGGCGGCATAACGGGTGGCCGTCTCCACATCGACCTGATCAAAACCGATGGCCTTGGCGCCCTTGCCGGCGATTTCCTCATAGGTGATGGTCTGCCGATCGAGATGGCGGCCGGCCAGCGCATCCATGCCGTGGGTGCGATGCGCCTCCAGCACATAGGATTCGAGCATCGTGTCATCGGCCACCCCCTTGAGCGTGACGCCCTCGTTGGCGAGCACGTGCATGTCGTACTTCAGGTTCTGCCCCACCTTCAAATGGGCTTCGCTCTCCAGCCAGGGTTTGAGCGCCGCCAGCACCGTGTCGAGCGACAACTGTTCGGGCGCCCCCGCGTAGCTGTGCCCCACCGGCATGTAATAGCCCTGCCACGGCGTGATCGCGAGCGACAGCCCCACGAGCCGTGCCTTCATCGGATCAAGCGCCGTGGTTTCGGTATCCAGCGCCACGAGCGGGGCGGCATCGAGCTTTTCAACCAGGGCGGCCAGGGCGGCCGGCGTGCTGACCTGCTCGGCCACCAGGCCACCCGCCGGCATCGGCGTGCGCACGGCAAGCGGGCTGGCACCTGCCACGGCGTGCATGGCCGCTACCGGATCGAGTCCGCCCGCGCCGGCGGCGCCACGACCGGCTGCGGCCCCTGGCTGAGCACCTGATCCACTGCCTTCGGCGAACGAGCCATCGCCCTGCCCGCCTGCACTGCGGGCAACCCCGGCAGCGACACCAGCCCCCTGGCCAATCGAAGCACCAGCACCTTGCCCACCAAAGCCACCTGCCGCCCCAGATGTGGCCCCCGCCGCCACACCCGAAAGGCCAGCGGCACCAGCCGCACTGCGCTGACGCTCGGCCAACCGGCGGGCGAAGGTGCGCAGCTCCCAGCGCTCGAAGAGCTTCTGCAGTTGTTCGTCGTGCTCGGGCTGCAATTTCAGGGCAGAGACCGATTCCACCCACTGGCTGAGGTCGGCATCGCGCAGCACCGTGACCAGCTCGCGCCCCTTGGGCAACCAGTCGAGCGCGGCGCGGAGGTTTTCACCCACCTTGCCACCGATCTCGTCGGCACGACGCATGATCTCGTCAAGCGAACCGTATTGGTTCAGCCATTTGGCGGCGGTTTTCGGCCCCACCTTGTCCACGCCAGGCACGTTGTCGACCGTGTCGCCCGTGAGACTCAGGAAATCGATGATCTGGGCCGGATCGACCCCGAACTTCTCCCTTACCCCGGTCTCATCCATGATGGTGGGCGGCACGCCTTCTCGGGTCATCGTGTTGACGAGCACGGTCTGCGTGTCGACGAGCTGGGCCAGATCCTTGTCACCGGTCGAGATGACGGTGCGCATGCCCTCTGCGGCAGCCTGGGTGGCGAGTGTGCCGATCACGTCATCAGCCTCGATGCCGGGCACGACGATGAGCGGCCAGCCCAGTGCCCTCGTCAGCTGGTGGATGGGGGCAATCTGCGAAATCAGCGCCTCGGGGGTTTCGCCCCGGTTGGCCTTGTAATGTTCGTAGAGATCGTCACGGAAGGTGCGACCCGGCGCATCGAAGATGACGGCGCCCAACGATGCCCCCCCATGCAAACGGGTGTCGTCTCGCAAGCGACGCAACATGCCGACCATCCCGTGAATGGCGCCGGTCGGTTCCCCCGCCTTGTTTCTGAGGTCGGGCAGGGCATGATAGGCACGGAACAGATAGCTGGATCCGTCGACCAGCAACAGGGTTTTGTCAGACATCGGCAAAAAGTGTGCTCAGGACAAGACTACGGCGGGACAACGCCTGGTCAGCCGCGTGTTTTTTGATACGCTCACGGCCAAACAAAGCATCAGCGTTCAGGCACGGCAATGATCCCGTGCGCCCGACGCGGCTGAACGTGCCTTGGGTTTGCCCGCCCCTGTGCGCCCCGACCATCGACGGGATCGCGGCAAATCCTCGCAACGCCACCGGGTATCCAGGCAGGCCACGTCGAGGATTGACCGACAATCCATCGGTTCCAAGGCATTCGGCAACGTTCGACACGGGACACCCGCCACCAGCAAGGCAAAGGACTCATGACCAACACACCCCTGAAAACCACGCGGCACTCGCCGAAACTCAGTGGCATCCACCCCAGCGACCGCTCGACGGCCATCAAGGCAAAGGAGTCCTGGCACGTGTTGGGCATTATCGCAGAGTTCGTCGAAACGACCGAAGCGCTGGCCGACATCCGCCCGGCCGTCTCGATCTTCGGCAGCGCCCGCATCAAGGAAGGTCACCCGTGGTATCGGGAGACCGAAATCCTCGCCCGCAAGCTCTCGGATGCCGGCTTTGCCATCCTCTCGGGCGGCGGGCCGGGGCTGATGGAAGCGGCCAACAAGGGCGCCCATGCCGGTGAATCCCCCTCGGTGGGGCTAAACATGGAGCTGCCGATGGAGCAGCACGACAACCCTTACCAGGATGTGTCGCTGCATTTCCGGCACTTCTTCACTCGCAAGGTGGCTTTTGCCAAATACGCAGCCGCCTTCGTGGCCGTCCCCGGTGGCTGGGGCACGATGGATGAGCTGATGGAGGTGCTGACGCTGATCCAGACTCGAGTGGCCCGGCGCATTCCCGTCATCCTGGTGGGGGCCAGCTTCTGGCAAGGGCTGCTCGACTGGATGCACAACACGCTGGTGGCCGAGGGCACGGTCTCGCCCGACGACATGGATCTGATCCGTGTGATCGACGACCCGGACGACGTGGTGAACGCCATCTTCGATTTTTACCAGCACCGTGGCTTTTATGCCGCCACCGATGACCGGACGCTGAACCTGCAACTCTGACAAACGACCGTCCCGTGTCGGGCATGACATAGCAGCCACGCCCCGACTGACCCACAAGGCGCAAGCTGGCGGCATTGCGATGCTTGCTTGCGCCACAGAGCCAGATCGTCCTGTCATATCCCTCCATCCCCGTTGCGATCCCGAAAGCGGTACGGGACGCACACCAAGCTGTAACGCTCTAGAATGCAGCCATCCCAATCCGCGGCTCTGTCATGGCTGTCTTTACCGTCGTCGAACCCCAGGAAATCGAACAGTGGCTGGCACAGTATGATGCCGGCACACTGCTGTCTGCCGAGGCCATTGCCTCCGGCATCGAAAACACCAACTACTTTGTCGATACCAGCAAGGGCCGATGGGTGCTGACCTTGGTCGAGCGCCTGCCGCCCGAACGCCTGCCCTTTCATCTGAAGCTGATGAAGCACCTGGCGCAGCGTGGCATCACCTGCCCTGAGCCACTGGCCAACCGTGATGGCGCGCTCTGGAGTCCATTGAAGGACAAGCCCGCCACGTTGGTGAGCCGCCTCTCGGGCCAGTCGGTGGAAGACACGAGCGCGCCCTACTGTCATGCCATCGGCCAGCTCATGGCCCGCATGCACATCGCGGCCAAGGACTTTGGCGATGCCCCGGAAAATGTGCGGGGTGCCGGCTGGTGGCCCACTGCCATCGAGGAACTGGCCCCCTTGCTGCCGGCCGACAGCCTGGCGCTCGCACAAGACGAGCTGGCCGCCCAGCAAGCCTGGATGAGCACACCGGGCTGGTCACTGCTGCCGGCCTCGGCCATTCACGCCGACTGCTTCCGCGACAACGTGCTCTTCCCCACCGTGGACACGCCCGGCGTCATCGACTTCTACTTTGCCTGCCAAGGCACCTGGATCTTCGATCTGGCCATCGTCTGCAACGACTGGTGTCTGGCCGACGATCAGGTCTCGCTCGACCCGGCACGGATGATGGCCCTGCTGGAGGGCTACCAGAGCGTGCGCCGCTTCGAGACGACCGAACGCTATGGTTGGGAGATGGCATTGCGGGCGGCAGCGCTGCGTTTCTGGCTCTCACGCCTCTACGACCTGTTGCTGCCACGAGAAGCTGCCGTGCTGCAGCCGAAGGATCCCGAGCATTTCAAACGCATCCTGCTGGCCCGCCGCGAAGGCAGTGGCAGCCCCTTTTGAGCTTCAAGAACGATTCACCCATGAGTGGTATCCAGGTTCATAACGTACCGGCCTCGCACGGCTGGCAGTGGGTACGCGGTGGCTTCAAGCTGTTCGCGCTGGCGCCGCTGCCCTTGCTGCTGCTCGCGCTGCTGCTGAAAACCCTCCTCGACCTTTTCCCGATGCTGGGCATCGCCGGCCTCGTGCTGACCAAACTGCTGATCCCCGTGCTGATCGTGGGGTTCATGGGCGTGATGCGTCAGCTGGCACCCAACATCCGGGCGCTTGGGCCAGTGGCGGGCAACACCACGGGCACACTGCCCTCAGCCCACAGCCAGACGGCGGCCCGTTTCAGCTTCGACTCCTTCATCCGCTGGGCACGTGGGGGCAAGGCGCTGCAAACCGTGCTGATCCTGGGCCTGATCTCGCTCGGCTTCGACCTGCTGGTGGGCTATCTGTCGAATCTCACGGCCGAGCTGGAACGTCTGGCCACTGCCATCAACAAGGCGGGTGGCATGCCCCGTGACCAGCAAGCGATGGCCGAGCTGTTCGGGCCGGTGCTGCAATCGCTCTTCCTCTCGGCCCTGATGTCGCTGCCCTTCTACCTCTTTCTGTGGTATGCCCCGGTCTTTGCCGGCCTGCACGGGCTGCCCCTGATGAAGAGCGTCGTCTTCAGCTGCGTGGCCGTGTGGCGAAACCTGCTCGCCTTCCTCTGCTACGGGCTGAGCCTGTTCGGGCTGACCGTGGTGCTGGCCATCCTGATGCAGCTGCTGGCAGGGATACTGGGCGCCGGCGGCGACTTCGGCCTGCAATCGATGCTGATCTTCTTGCTGCAGCCGCTCGTGATCTGTGCGCTGGGCTGCTCGTACTGGGCCTGTTATCTGGACACGATCAAGGTCGATCAGCGCCAGCATCAGGCGCTGCCCACGGCCGATGGCCCGGACGCAACGCCCGACGCCTGATCGGCGCTAGAAGGGGCTTTCGCGGGGACGAATAAGTTCATAACACGCTCTAGACGGGATCAAGCTTGGCAACCGACAGCGCCAGCCATTTGGTGCCATGCTGCGCAAAGCGGATCTGGATGCGGGCATCATCGCCATTGCCTTCGATGCCGAGCACGACCCCCTCGCCAAAGCGGGCATGCCGCAGGGTCTGCCCCACCTTGTAGCGGGCGTCCCGCCCCGCCATCGTGCCCGGCGAGCTGCTACTCGGAATGCCCTTGTCAGCCGGGCGGCTCCAGCCCGCCTGACGACTGCGTGCGTGCATGGCACCGGTCAGTGAACGCGAGCCATGATGTGCCGACGCCCCGCCGCGGCCACCATAGCCGCCACCGCCATGCCCCCCGTAAGCACCACCACCGTGCCCACCATGACCGGATGCGCTCCCCTGGCGCCTGCCGCCACCATGCCCCCCCTCATCCCACTCGGCCCCATAGCCCCCCTGATGTCCGACACGATCGTGGCCCGTGCCGGCCGGTGAAGCGCTCAACCATTTGAGGGCACGCTCCGGCAGCTCGCCCAGAAAGCGGGAGCGCATGTTGTAGCGGGTCTGGCCATGCAACATCCGCATCTGCGCGAGCGACAGGTACAGCCGCTGGCGGGCGCGCGTCATCGCCACGTACATCAGCCGGCGCTCTTCCTCCAGCCCGTCCACCTCGGTGGCCGAGTTCTCATGGGGGAACAGCCCCTCTTCCAGACCCGTGACGAAGACGGTGGCAAACTCCAGGCCCTTGGCCGCATGCACGGTCATCATCTGCACGGCATCCACGCCATCATCAGCCTGCGCATCGCCCGATTCGAGCGAAGCGTGGGCGAGGAAAGCCGCCAGCGGCGAGACCTGAACCACGACGGGCGCCGCCGTCGCCTCGTCCAGCGTGAGTTGAGCCGAGCCCTCAGCGGCGGCCAAACCGGGGGCTGCACCACTCAACCCCACGCTGGCCGGCGTCGTCGCATCGATGCCCCCCTCGGCCAGAAAGGCCGTGGCCGCGTTCACCAGCTCCTTCAGGTTCTCGATGCGCTCCTGACCCTCGCGCTCGTTTTCATAGTGCTGAATCAGGCCGCTGCGATGGATCACGTCATCCACACTCTCGGGCAATGGCACGACCGCCCCCTGCTTGCGCATCTGCTCGATCAGCCCGATGAAGTGCATCAGCTTGGCACCAGCACTGCCGCTCAGGCTCGGCGCGGCCCGGTAGAGACTCACCCCTTGGGCGCGGGCTGCATCCTGCAGGTTTTCGAGCGTGCGGGCACCGATGCCTCGCGTGGGGAAGTTCACCACCCGCAAAAAGGCGCTGTCATCATCCGGGTTCTCGATCAGGCGCAGATAGGCCAGCGCGTGCTTGACCTCGGCCCGCTCGAAAAATCGCAAGCCCCCGTAGACCTTGTACGGCACACCTGCTGAAAACAGCGTGTGCTCCAGGATACGTGACTGGGCATTGGATCGATAGAGAATGGCGATCTCGGATCGCATCATCCCCTCGGCCACCAGTGCACGGATTTCCTCCAGCAGCCACTGGGCCTCTTCACCATCGGTGAGCGCCTCGAAGATGCGCACCGGCTCGCCTTCACCTGCCTCCGTCCACAGCTCCTTGCCAAGACGGCGCATGTTCTGGCGGATCAGGTGGTTGGCCGAATCGAGGATGTTCGCGTGCGAGCGGTAGTTCTGCT